>NZ_ATAY01000032.1 GCF_000421965.1 Ruminiclostridium papyrosolvens C7
ACATTATTCACTGAGGAATAATGTCCTTTTCAGGTCTAATTACAATTCATTAATGCCCATGGCTTTTGCCTTCTTTATCAGAAATTCAAACATTGTCTCATACGCTTTTATTTGGTATGTATAGTAGTCAACCATTAATGAATCATTAACATAGTCAAAATTTTTGTAGGCCTTTTGCAATTCACCTTTTACCTTTTCTATTTCTTTCAGGAGAATAACCCTCTCGCTGGCCAATGCTTTCGCTTCTGATGATTTTACAACATTGTTTAATGATTTATTAAGCGATATTTCCATAATTAAACTCCTTAATACATTATAGTATTATAATGATTGACCCATTATAATACTATTTATGCAAATCAGGAAATATTCGCTACTGATATTTTTCAACCATCAGAGCACCATTCTTTTTTAATATTTCCAGGATATCTTCAGAACGGTCTTCATCTGTCATCATACTAAAGAGAGCATTTCCGTTTGAAATCAATTTTTCAAATTCCTTTTTTTTATTTCTGGGAACTTTGAAATCAATGAATCCTCCTATTAACCCTCCTGCAAGCAAACCAACAAATAGCCCCCCTATAGGCCCTGCAGCTGCAACAAATCCCAAACCTTGAATAAACATACTTACCCCGCCTATAAGTATCCCTAAGATGCCCCCAATAATGCCTCCAGTGACTATACCATCAGAGATTCTTACACTTAAACTGCCGGGACTTACAAAAGGGTTGCTTTTTTTCCCTCTTGTTTCTATACTTCCGCCATCTGTCGGCTTATACCTGTTTATATTACTTCCTGTTTTGGTTATTATGGATATATTATCAGTTCTAAGCCCCTTTTCACGTATTTGATGCGCTGCTTTTTCAGCATTTTCATAATCTTCAAATATAGCTACTACCGTTTTAGCCAATAAAACCACTCCCGTATAATCAAGTAGTTTTATATTTTACTCAAACTGCTTTAGTTTATACAGATTTATACATATTTTAACAGATCAGCCGGGCATTCTATAAATAAATCCGGCTCAACCTTTTCAAGATCTGTTCTTTGACTGTAGGTCCACGCCACAGCAGCACTTCTGACTCCTGCATTTTTTGCACACAGTATATCTAACGGACTATCTCCTACGTATAAAACTTCATCCTTATCTTTAACGCCGGCTTTACTCATTGCAACGATCAATGGATCACCATCCGGTTTGTGTTTTTTTGAATCCTCGGATCCATTAACAAATATAAAAAATTGATCAAGATTAAATAGTTTTAATCCTCTGAGAGCCAATTCCCGTCTTTTTGAAGTTACAACCCCCATAACTATGCCTTTATCATACAGTATTTTTATTGTCTCAAAAATCCCGATAAAAACTCCAATACAGCTGTCATGTCTTTTATCGTTATAATCCCTGTAGGTCTTTGCAAGCTCCTCCTCATGTCCCGGATATAAATCTTTCAAATGATTTATTAAAGGCATACCAATATAGCTTATTGTCTCCTCCTCCGGACGTGTCTCACCAAAATGATGATTAAACGTGTAGTTAAAGGAATCCAGAATCAAAGGGACAGTATCAATAAGTGTTCCGTCAAGATCAAAAAAAATATACTTAAAATTATTCATTGTAATATATTATCCATCCTCTTTTAATATTATAGGCTAATGTTAATCATACTTATCAAACTTTAGTTCGTATAATAGGTTATGCATAATTAATTAGCTTGTTAATTTTTATGATATTAATTATAATCTATAATATATGTAAATCATATATACTTTAAGTTTATATATTTTAAGGATAGAAATTAACCGGTATAGCATAATAATTATTTAAAGTAGAGGGTGGATCATTTGAAAAACACGATAAAGCATTCTTTGCCTAACCTCCTAACATTTATAAATCTCTCGCTTGGAATTATTGCATTACTATTTGCGATAAAAAACGACATGATACAGGCATCCCTATTAGTTATGGTTGCTGCATTAACAGACAGATTTGACGGTAAGGTAGCTAGAATGTTGGATAGCACAAGTGAACTTGGTAAAGAATTAGATTCGCTTTCAGACTTAATCTCCTTTGGTGTAGCACCAATAATAATTGCCTGGAAGATAAGTTTCTTTGATTTAACAATATTTGGGTATTTACTTGCAGTGTTGTTTCCTATTGCAGGTGCGTACAGACTGGCACGTTACAATGTAACTACATTTAACAATGTATTTTCAGGGGTTCCGATAACTATTGCAGGTGCATTTTTATCCATAGTTAATTTGTATAACAGTTATTCAATTGAACACCATAACTATAGTAATATTAACACTATAGTAACTGCGATAATTATTGTTTTACTTTCCTACCTTATGATTAGTAAAATCCAGATTAAAAAAAGATAATCTCTTTTAAAGAACCATGATTTGTTTATAATCATGGTTCTTTTTTATTCACATTTTATATGAAAAATACTTTGTTTTATCCACAAATTATTATATTAATGTTAATAACCTGTAAAAATATCATCAAATCTGTGAATTAATTATTCTGGGACTTAGTTTCCTTGCATACAACATAAGGAGAGCAATAAATATGGTGGGAGTTAAAAAGTTAATTGCAGCAATGTTGGGAGGCATTTCATACTTTCCCCCCAAAAAAACAAAAAAAGACGCCGTTTATATATTTATTTCAAAACGACGTCCATTTTTACTATAAAACGCTAAAAAGCCTGATATAATCAGGCTTTTCATACAAATTATGGCGGAGAAGAAGGGATTCGAACCCTTGCTCCAGTTGCCCAGACTAACGGTTTAGCAAACCGTCCCCTTCGACCTACTTGGGTACTTCTCCATTAAACTTGAGCTGGCTTTTAAGCCAGCTCATATTTATTTGGCGGAGAGAGTGAGATTCGAACTCACGGTAGGCTCACACCTACGCCGGTTTTCAAGACCGGTGCCTTAAACCAACTCGACCATCTCTCCATGTTGGTTTTGTTAAGCGACGTGTTTAATTTTACAATGATTTTTTACTTTTGTCAACACCTTACTTTATAATAAACCATAACTTTTAAAAGTAATTTATTCCACTGTCTATTTTACATCATCTTTTCCAAAAGATTTCTCATATTTCTGGCAAATTCACTTGTAGGACAATTAATTTGAAAGTCATTTATTATCCTTTTTGCATCATTATAATTTGAGCTCTTATAATATGATGTGGCTAAATAATAGTATGCGTCATCAATATAATATTCATTCTTATTTGAGAAATCAATTGCACGGTTTAAATTTATTATAGCCCCTGCATAGTTTTTATTTTTATAATTCTTGTAGCCATCTCTATAAAGCTGCAATGAAGCTTTTCCATAACACTTTCCAATCAAATCATTATAGGTGTTTAACCCCTGTGGACTTAAATATTCAATCTTAACATCATATTTAAGGGTAACGGCGGAATTTACATAATCTTTCTGATTAAAGTACTCCAGTGCCTTAACAAGCGCATCTGTTGCACTTACCGTACTATTATATTTAGACTCCATATCAGTTGTTTTGGAGCTCTGTGTAGCAATTTCCTGCTCAGATTCAACCAGTTTATTCCTTAGTGATTCTAATTCCTTATTTAGTCTTTCATTTTCCTTTAAAGCTGATTTTAAGTCTGTTACAGCTGTAAGTTTTGCTTTTTCCTGTGAAGAAAGTTTATTCTGATAGTCGCTGATATTATTCTGGAACTTCACCTGACTGTATGCTGTTAATAAAAGTATAATAAATGCACCTGTAAATAAAATTACAGCATACATCCATATCTGTTTTTTTTCATTTTTATTATCTTTATTGCTATGAAAATGAATATTCATGTTAAAAGGCCTCCATTTACTACCGGAAACATTAATTGTAATTAGTTAATCCACATAACTTCTTTCAATATTTGTTTTCTTTGCTATATCAATAGCTTGTATCTCTTCTGCCGATAAAGTATATTTTGATTTTCCGGATACAACCGGTTTGGAATAAGTTGAAGAACTTTCTCTTGCATATATTCCACTTATAACTACACCTGAATCGTTATTATCTAAAAGAGCAATAGCAAAACTTAAATCACTACCAACATTATCAAATGCATTAAACCTAACTATTCCGACCTTTTGTATACATTGAAGGAGTCTTCTTTCTATATTATTAATCTGCAGTTCAATTTCTCTATTTTTGCTACTTACAGAATTTGTAGTATTTAAACATGTTTCCAAAAGTTCTTCAATATTTCTGTCACTTAACCCATTCATAAACTTTCTATATTTAATTTTGAGCTTGTTGGTCTTCTTTATATTTGCTATGAGCATAAAGCAATTAATTATTATTAAAATAAAACAAATCCCAAAAAGCACTAATATCTCAAATTGCATATTCAATATATTTGTCAAAAAGTCACTCATCTTAACCTGCTCCCTTGTAAATTCACTCCATGTAGTTAATTATCTTTAAAATTTTCTTTTTTAAGCTTTATTTCCATTTTAACGCGTTTCTTTTTTGAGGAATACAATATCATTATGTTGCTTAAAAAAATGGCTTAAAATCGATTTTAAAAGCTCACTTTTTTTAAGTCTTATAAAAAAAATCAAGTAACCTTTCCAATTCATCATTGGAATAGTATTCAATTGTAATTTTACCTTTATTGTTTTTTGATTGTAATTTAACCTTTGTACCCAAAATATTTTTCAATTTGTTTTCAACATCAATTAATTCAGGGTTACTTACCTCTGTTTTTTTTCTACCTTTATTATCTCCTTTACAGAGCTTCTTTACATAATTCTCAGTTTCTCTTACACTTAATTTATTTTCTATTATAAATTCAGCAGCTTTTTGCTGTAAATCTTTATCCTGAATAATAACTAATGTTCTTGCATGTCCGCTGGTCAACTCACCGCTAATAATAAATTTTCTGACCTCATTTGTCAATCCCAACAATCTCAAAGAATTTGCTATAGATGGCCTGCTCTTTCCGATGGTCGCAGCAATTTGCTCCTGAGTTAAATTATACTCATCCATTAAATGAAGAAAGGCTTCGGCTTCTTCAATTGGATTCAGATCTTCCCTTTGAAGATTTTCAATAAGTGCAACTTCCATAGTCTGTTTATCGGAAAAATTCTTTACAATTACAGGTACGTCGGCCAAACCCGCTAATTTGGCTGCTCTCCATCTTCTTTCACCTGCAATAATTGTATATGCATTATCCTCTTTTTTTACAATAATAGGTTGAATTATTCCATGTTGCTTAATAGATTCAGCAAGCTGTAACAACTTTTCGTCATCAAAATTTTTACGTGGTTGTCCACTATTAGGCTCCAATTCATTTATTCTTAGTTGTAGAATACCTGAATCTTCTCCTAATGATTCATTTGAGATTAATGCCCCAAGTCCTTTGCCCAGACCTTTTTTTATCATATGTTCTATACCACCTCTTCAGCATACTCAATAACTTCTTCCGCCAAATCTATATAACATTCAGCACCCTTTGACTTGGCATCATACAAAATAATAGGAAGACCAAAACTTGGTGCCTCGCTTAATCTAACGTTTCTTGGAATTATTGTCCTGTACACCTTATTACTAAAATACTTTTTGACCTCTTCAACGACTTGTATTGACAGATTAGTACGTGCATCAAACATTGTTAAAACAACACCTTCAACATCCAACTGGGGATTTAAGTGTCTTTGAACAAGTTTTACAGTATTCATTAGTTGACTTAATCCTTCCAATGCATAATATTCACATTGTATTGGAACTAAAATTGTATCGGAAGCAGTGAGGGAATTTAAAGTAAGAAGTCCCAGGGAAGGAGGACAATCAATTATAATAAAATCAAATTCCTTGCGTATGTAATATAATGCTGATTTAAGCCTATTTTCTCTTGAAATCATTGATACAAGTTCAACTTCTGCTCCGGCAAGCTGTATATTTGACGGACATATCATTAGGCTATCAATACATGTCTGTAATAGCGTATTTTCAATAGGTTCATCATTAATAATAACATCATAAACTGAATGTGTTATGCTTTTTTTGTCAACTCCAAGTCCGCTTGTTGTATTTCCTTGGGGGTCTATGTCAATAACTAAAACTTTTTTCCCCTTGTATGCCAGACATGAACTTAAATTTACCGCTGTTGTTGTTTTTCCTACTCCACCCTTTTGATTAGCAATGGCTATTATTTTTGCCAAAAATACCTCACTCCTTATTGAGCATTATTTACCATATAACTAACAGAACACCTTAACAGGTGTCCTTTTGCTCTCTAATTGAAAATTATATCATATGACATATGATATTACAAAGAATATAATTTATTTGTAAAATGTTTCACGTGAAACATTTTACAAATTTCCTTGATTTAATATTTTTTGTTTCACGTGAAACATTTAGTCTTTAAAAAACAAAAAAAAGGAGTGAAACTCCTTTTTATAGTATTAAAATAATTAAATATCTAAATATGTTACATCCTTTGCATGCAAATGAATATATTCTTTTCTAGGCTCAACCTTCTCTCCCATAAACATACTGAATACTTCATCAGCTGATATAGCATCCTGAACATCAACCTTTATAATAGTACGCGTTTCAGGATCCATTGTAGTCTCCCACAATTGATCAGGATTCATTTCTCCAAGACCTTTGAATCTCTGTATATTAACATTGGGATCATCTTTTCTCCATCCATGCTCTTCAAAAATTTTATTTACCTGTCTGTCATCATACGCGTAAAACTCTTCTTTTCCCTTATAAACCTTGAACAAAGGAGGCATTGCAATATAGACATGACCCTGTTCAACTAGTGGTCTCATATATCTGAAGAAAAATGTTAACAGCAACATTCGGATATGAGAACCATCAACATCCGCATCAGCCATAATTATAATCTTGTCATACCTTAATTTTGATGTATCAAATTCATCTCCTATACCTGCTCCAAGAGCAATAATAACAGGAGCTAATTTTTCATTATCAAAAACCTTATCCAATCTTGACTTTTCAACATTAAGCATTTTACCCCAAAGAGGAAGTATAGCCTGTATTCTTCTATCTCTCCCCTGTTTTGCAGAACCTCCCGCAGAATCACCCTCAACAATAAATATTTCTGTCTTTGTTGGGTCCTTTTCGGAACAGTCAGCTAGTTTACCTGGAAGGGTACTGGAATCCATAGCACTCTTTCTTCTGGTTAATTCCCTTGCTTTTCTGGCTGCTTCTCTTGCTCTGGCCGCTGTAAGACTTTTATCAAGAATTATTTTTGAGATTGAAGGATTCTCTTCTAAAAATATGTTTAATTTATCACTTACAACGTTTTCAACAAGTGTTCTTATTTCACTATTTCCCAGTTTTGTTTTAGTCTGCCCTTCAAACTGAGGCTCAGGAAGTTTCACACTTATTACGGCTGTAAGACCTTCTCTTACGTCTTCTCCTGATAAGTTCTTGTCGTTTTCTTTAATAATATTGAATTTTCTGGCATAATCATTTAATACCTTAGTTATAGCAGTCCTAAACCCGGTTAAATGTGTTCCTCCTTCAGTTGTTGCAATATTATTTGCATAACTAAATACTGTCTCATTGTAATTATCATTATATTGCATTGCAACTTCAACAATATTTGCATCTCTGATTCCTTCAAAGTATATTACTTTGTCGTGCAAAGGTTCTTTTGTTTTATTAAGATACTCAACAAAAGAAATAATTCCACCTTCATAATGAAGGTTTTTCTCAATTATTTCATCAGGACGTTGGTCAATAAGCTTTATCTTGATACCTCTATTTAAAAATGCCATTTCTCTATATCTGGTTATCATAGCATCAAAATCAAAAACAATATCTTCAAAAATTTCCGGATCTGGCTTAAAGGTAGTTATTGTCCCGCTTTCTTCAGTTTCGCCCATTATTTCAACAGTGGTAACAGGCTTTCCTCGGGAATATTTCTGTCTGTAAATATGCCCTTCTCTTTTTACTTCTACCTCCATACTTTCCGATAATGCATTAACAACAGAGGCACCTACACCATGAAGTCCCCCTGAAACACTATATGCACCACTTCCGAACTTTCCTCCGGCATGAAGTATTGTATGTACTACTTCAAGAGTTGGGATACCCATTTTAGGATGTATACCAACAGGAATACCACTTCCATTGTCAGTTACAGTAATGGAGTTATCTTTGTGAACAATTACTTCAATTGTATCACATCTTCCGGCAAGTGCTTCATCAACACTATTCGCAACTATTTCATAAACTAGATGATGCAACCCTCTGCTTGAGGTACTTCCTATATACATTCCAGGTCTCTTACGTACAGCCTCCAAGCCTTCCAGCACCTGAATCTGACTCTCATCATAAGATGAAGTATTGTTAAAATCATTCATAGTATCTTGTATACTTCCTTTCAACAATCAATTAAATATTTGATATTTCAGTTATATATTTTGATCTCTTTTGCAATGTAACTGATGATATCGGAGATAAATATATCTTACTTTTTTTATCAGTCTCGGTAATAATAAATGATTTTGGTAAATCCGCCGATATACTAATTACAAAACCTTCTTCTTCCGCAACTTTAAGAAATTCTCTTGTATCTTTAGAAATAGTAGTCGTATCTATATCCATAATAGCTATTACATTTTTTATAGGAATAACAACATCTCCGCCTATATGCAAAAACATACTTTAAATCCTCCATAAATCTCTAAACCCAATTTTACATTATTAACTTATTTATTGCAAATTATCGTTTATAAACTACTCTCAATATTTCCTCCGACAATTTTAAAAAAATTACTATTGCCGGATAATATATTCTCAAAATGTTCTGTACTTGTGCATGTAATAAAAGTTTGTACTTCCTTTATGCTTTCCATAAGATATTTTTGCCTATTGTTATCTAATTCAGACATAACATCATCTAAAAGTAATACCGGATATTGGTTTGTCTCTTTCTTTACTAATTCAATCTCCGCAATTTTTAATGATAGTACTGCAGACCTTTGCTGACCCTGTGAGCCATATAATTTAAGGCTTTTACCGTTAACCATAATATCATAATCATCTCTATGTGGGCCTATTGTAGTATAACCAAGTATTATGTCTCGAGAAAGACTCTTTTCCAGACTTTTTATGTATAGATTCTGAATCTGTTTTTTGTCATCTTGTTCAGTAGTCTGAAAACTGCATTTATAATCAAATGAAATTTTTTCACTTTTATCAGTAAGATAATTATGTTGACTTTCTGCCAGGCTCGAAAGCATTTTTGAAAAAGTCCTTCTTGCAGTGATAATTGACGCCGCGACCTCGGCAAGCCTAATATTCCAGATATCAACAGTATCCATTAATTTAGGGTTACTGTTGATATTTTTAAGAAGTGTATTTCTTTGTTTCAGAATCTTTGTTAGTTGTTGCAGATTGTAAAAATAAGAAGGTTTGATTTGACTAAGTGTTATATCAACAAACCTTCTTCTTTCAGTAGGTCCCTGTTTTACTATAAATAAATCTTCTGGGGAAAACAATACAGCATAGAGATTTCCCATAAGTGCACCGATTTTTTTAATTGGTATTTCATTTATTTTTATTTGTTTCTTTTGGTTTTCATAATACTTGATTTCAATATCTTTGTCTAAATTGCCGGCATTAAAAATATGAGCATTAATACAGAATTTATCACAACCGAATTTTATTAATTCAGAATCTTTCGATGTTCTGTGTGAACGTCCGGAAGCACATAAATAAATGGCTTCAAGGATGTTTGTTTTCCCTTGGCCATTATCACCATAAATAATATTAAAACGATCAGAAAATACAATTCTTGTATTTGTATGGTTTCTATAATTCTCTAAAACCAAGCTTTTGACAATCAATGCATTACCTCATTCAGCCATTTTGAATTATTTTGTATTGTTTTTGATCGAATTCTACAATATCACCGTTTCTGAGCTTTTTTCCACGTTGAAATTCAACATTACCATTAACCTTGACAAAGCCGTCGATTATAAAGCCCTTAGCCATGGCACCATTATCGCATACACCAACCCATTTTAAAAATTGATCAAGCTTAATAAACTCAGTATTTATTCCTACGTCTTCCATAAAGCCTCCAAACATTTCGTTGTGTATTTAAATTCTTACAGCTTGTATCAGATATGCAAAATCATCATTGCTTTCAATCAGCGGCCTTAAAGTACAAGGTGCATTTGTAGTAATAAAATATACAGATGCTCTCTCTTCATCAATTGCCTTTAATGCATCAATCAAAAAAGCAGGATTATATCCTATCTCCAGAGTATTTCCTTCTATCTCGGCTTTAACCTCTTCACGGACATTTCCGAGATCAGCATTTGATGTAATTACAATTTTATCATTGCCTATAAATAGCTTTACCGGACTGTTTTTGTCATTCATCGAAATAAGTGAAGCTCTTTCCAGGCTTGACTGAAATTCTTTTATATTAATAATAACTTTTGTTTCAAAATCTTTGTTAAGCAAACTGTTATAATTTAAAAATTTACCTTCAATGAGCCGAGAAACAATTCTCCACGATTTAGCATCAAATACAACCTGATTATTGGAACTGTAAACAGCAACCTCATCATCAGTTGCCTGAAGGATTTTTGAAATTTCATTTAAAGTTTTTCCAGGTATTATAACACTAAAATCATTTATATCATTTTCTAAGATTTTTCTTCTTAAAGCTAGTCTAAATCCGTCTATTGATACAATAACCAATTCTTTATCTTTTACTTCAATCAGTGATCCGGTCAACACAGGTCTGTTTTCATCCGAACCGACTGCGAATACGGTTTGTCTGATCATATCCTTTAAATCACCTTGTGTCAATGATAACACATTCTCTTTTTCCACAACAGGGAGTGAAGGGTAACCTGATGGATTTATTCCTTTTATCTCAAAATGTGAATTTTCACATTCAACAACTACCAGATTATTTACTGTAACTTCAATAAGAACTTCTGAATCAGGTAATCTTCTTACAATATCCCCAAATATCTTAGAATTTATAACAATAGAACCGGTACTTCTTATATCAGCTTCAACATAGCATTCAATACCAATTTCTAAATCATTACCAGTTAACTTAAATTTATCCTCAGCATTCAGTAGAATTCCTTCAAGTATTGGTAAAGTAGTCTTGGTTGATACGGCTTTTTGAACTATATTAATCCCGTTGAGTAAATTTTCTTTAGAGCATATAACTTTCATCTAGGTGCCTCCGTTTTTTAAATATAATTAAAATATAAAAATAGTAATAATAGTAGTAGGGGGTGTTAAATCTGTGTATAACTTGTCTGATTTAGTTATATCAACAGCTTGCTGGTGTTAATAAAATGTTGACCAATCGAGACTTTTTTTCAACAAAACATTAAGTTTATCCAAAACGATAAGTTATACACAGATTTTGATCACCAAATCAACATAAACTGTGTATAACTTTCATCAAATTTTAGATTTAACCCCCAGTTATATTTTTCTTTATATCCTCTACTGTTCTTCTTAATTCCGCACTATTTTCAAGATCATGATGAATCTTTTCGCATGCGTGTATAACAGTCGTATGATCACGGCCACCAAACTCATCTCCAATTTTGGGTAGAGACATATCTGTCATTTCACGACAGAGGTGCATTGCAATTTGACGAGGAAAAGAAACGTCCCTGGATCTCTTTTTTGATTTAAGTTCATCCGTTTTTAGGTGAAAGTATCTGGATACCGCTTCTTGTATGGTTTTAGAATTTATAATAACTGCTTTACTGTTGTTTAGCATATCTTTAAGAGCTTCCACCGCCATATCAACATTTATGATATTTTCGGTTAAAGTTGAATATGCTATAACTCTATTTAAAGCGCCTTCAAGTTCACGTATATTGGAACCGACCTTATCCGCAATAAAAACCATAACGTCATCAGGTACATCCAAATTTTCCAGTTGTGCTTTTTTTCTAAGAATAGCGATTCTGGTTTCCAGATCAGGCGGAGCAATATCAGCTATTAATCCCCACTCAAATCTGGATCTAAGCCTGTCCTCAAGAGTAGGAATTTCCTTTGGAGGCTTATCACTTGATATGATTATTTGTTTATTAGCTTCGTAAAGAGCATTAAAAGTATGGAAAAATTCTTCTTCAGTTCTTTCTTTACCGCCTATAAACTGAATATCATCAATAAGTAAAACATCTATATTTCTGTACTTGTATCTAAATTCTTCATTTTTATCATCTCTAATTGCATTTATTAATTCATTCGTAAATTTCTCTGAAGAAACATATAAAACTTTTAGTGCAGGATTTTGACCCAAAACAAAATGGCCTATTGCGTGCATTAAATGTGTTTTACCCAGCCCAACTCCTCCATAAAGAAAAAGAGGGTTATATGCTTTTGCTGGTGCTTCCGCAACGGCTAACGACGCTGCATGAGCAAATCTGTTTCCATTTCCTATAACAAATGTATCAAATGTATATTTAGGATTTAAAAATGACATATTTGTGTCTTCATTGTATTCCTGAGCTGCGGTCTTTACAGGTGCTTGTGAAGGTATAGCAAAATAAATATTATATTCTCTGTGACTTATTTGCCTTAATGCATTTTTTATTAGATATGAATATCTTGATTCAAGGATACCTTTATTAAAATCAGCAGGTACTCCTAAAGTAACTGTATTAGAATCAATAGATATTGGCTCTATAGTTAAAATCCAGGTATTAAAACTGATTTCAGTCATTTCACCTTTTAATAATTCCAATGTACGGTTCCAAATTTCATTAAGTTGCACGTTCATGTCCCTTCGCCCACCTTGGTTATACATATTAATAATAAAAAATGTGCATGATATCGAATAAAAATAAGCGCATTAATTGCCAAAAACGCTACTAGTTAAAAAGCTTGTACAAGTTTTATCATGAGTGAGAAATACAAAAAATAGTTTGTTACATTAAAGTTAAAAGTTATTAACAACCAGGCAGATTAAAAACACACAGGTTATCAACAAGTATTAATAAATATATCAGAGTTTTGTGGAAAATTCAATAAGAAAAACGAGAGATATCCACAAAAATATATTTTAAGAGGATATATATCCACAGGTTTATGTGTAAATATTATATATTAGTAACAACATGTTGAAAAAATACATTTTGTCAGTACCATATATAGTTCTGAAAATTTATAAAAAAATAATTGAAAAATTATTCTAACAATAAGGCTTTGAATAAGCCTTGACAGGTTGAAATATCATAATATATAATAGGTCTGGTGTCTTTAAAAGAAAACACTCAACTGTTTATATAAACAAAGATGGATCGGGGGTGTACCAATGTTAAGAACATATCAACCTAAAAAAAGACATGCGAAGAAGGAACATGGATTCAGAAAAAGAATGAGTACTTCTAACGGCAGAAAAGTATTAAGAAGACGCAGATTAAAAGGAAGAAAGGTTCTTTCAGCGTAAGACCGCATATTTGTGGTCTTTTTCTTTAAAACTTGCTATTCTTCGTACGAACTAATATTTGTAAAGGCAGTATTTTATGAAAAAGACTGTAACACTAAAAAAGAATTACGAGTTTGCAAGAGTTTTTAATAAAGGATCGTTTTATGTTGGAAGGTATATAACTGTTTATATCCTTCCAAATAAACAATCCTTTAATAGAATTGGAATATCAGTTTCTAAAAAGGCAGGAAAGGCAGTTATCAGAAATAGAAAAAAGAGATTAATCAGAGAAAGTTATCGGTATTTTGAAGATTATATTCCCAATGGGTACGACATTGTAATTGCAGCAAGGTCTGGTGAAAGTGTTCCTACGTATGGAGCTTTGTTAAAGGAATTCAAGTACCTGCTTAAAAAGTTGCAGATATTTGATCAGGAGAAATATAAGTGTTTAAAAGAATATTTATAGCATTAATCAGATTTTACCAGAAATTTTTATCGCCACTTAAAATGAGGCCCACATGCAGATTTTACCCTACGTGTTCACAATATGCAATTGAGGCTGTAACTAAATATGGTTGTATAAAAGGATCATATCTGGCATTAAAACGAATATTAAAGTGTCATCCCTTTCATCCTGGAGGGTTTGACCCTGTTAAATAGATACTAATTGTAATATAGGAGATAAACATGTTCGACATAATAATAAGGCCGCTTGGTCAATTCCTTTATTGGATTTATAACACCATTGCTTTTGAAAATTACGGTCTGGCACTGATAATTTTTACAATAATAGTTAGATCTGCAATGATTCCATTAACTTTAAAACAGTACAAGTCATCTGCTGAGATGCAAAAGGTTCAGCCTTTACTTCAGGAAATTCAAAGAAAATATGCAAATGATAAAGCAAAGCTTAACGAGGAAATGATGAAGCTTTATCAGGAGCATAAAATAAATCCAGCAGGCGGTTGTCTCCCTTTGCTTATACAAATGCCTATACTGTTATCATTATGGCAGGCTATTACAAAACCACTCAAATATATGTTAGGTTTTACTGCCACTCAGTTAAACAGTCTGGCAGTAGAATCAAAGATACCGATTAACAGTGCATACTCAGAAATTAATACAATAACACACTTTATAAGTAGCGGTCAGGGTTCTAAGGTTGGAAACTTAAATATGTTTTTCCCGAGCCATGGTTTTGGTATAAATTTAGGAGACATTCCTACATGGCATTTTAACAAGATTATTAGCGAGCCTAAATATGCAGTTCTTTTGCTATTACCGATAATAGCAACCCTTACCACATATCTGTCAGTTCGTATGTCAATGCCTAAGGCAACAACAGATAAGGCTGCAAACCCAATGGGAAATAGCATGATGTATGTTTCTCCTATAATGACCTTACTATTTTCTTTCCAATTCCCTGCAGGTCTTGCTCTATATTGGATTACAGGTAACGTGTTTGCTATTGTTCAGCAATACTATGTAAATAAGTATGTCCTTAAAAAAAAGGAGGAAGTGAGTAAATAATGGCTTACAGTATTGAAAAAAAAGGTAAAACAGTTCAGGAAGCTATATCTGCTGCACTCGAAGAATTACAGTTAACACAAGATGATGTTGATGTTGAAGTTATAGAAGAGGGCAACAAAGGTATTTTTGGTATAATAGGTTCTAAAGTTGCCAGAATACGAGTGACAGTTAAAGAAAAAGAAGAGAAGAACAGGTGTGACATAGCATCAGATTTTTTGTACACAATACTTAATAATATGGGTGTCGAGGCTGATATCAATGTTAGCGAAGATGAGGAAAGCATAGTTGTTGATATTAATGGAGATAATATTGGAATAATTATCGGTCGCAGAGGGGAAACAATGGATTCCCTGCAATATCTTACAAGTCTGGTTGTTAATAAAGAATATGAAGATTATAAAAGAGTAATACTAAACGTTGAAAATTACAGACAGAAAAGAGAAGAAACCCTTGTTAAGCTCGCTAACAGACTCGCTGATAAAGTAGTTAAATACAAAAAACCTATTACTCTGGAGCCAATGAATCCTTATGAGAGAAGAATAATACATTCGTCTCTTCAAGGTCATAAGTATGTTGAAACATACAGCACAGGTGAAGAACCAAAGAGAAAGGTAGTTATTACTCTGAAATAACTATATTGCTTACATTAAAAACACATACTAAGAAATAAATATGCATATCAGATGGTTCAGGGTCATACCTTGAACCATTTTGTGCGTTGGAAAGGCATTAAAAATCTGCACCAATTAAAAGAGGTAATTATTATGCACAATGAAGATACGATAGCAGCACTGTCTACTCCATATGGAACTGGTGGAATCGGCGTTATTCGAATAAGCGGAGAAAAAGCATTTGGCACAGCAGCTAAAATATTTAAAACTTCAAAAGCAATGGAGGAAATTCAATCACATACAGTAACATACGGGAAAATTGTTGATGAGGAATCAAAAGATATTGTAGATGAGGTATTACTACTGAAAATGTGTAAGCCAAATACCTTTACTAGGGAAGATGTTATAGAAATACATTGTCATGGTGGAATTGTCGTAATAAACCGCGTATTGGAATTGATTTTCAAAAATGGGGTAAGGCCTGCTGAGCCCGGAGAATTCACTAAACGTGCTTTTTTAAACGGCAGAATAGATTTGTCACAGGCAGAAGCTATAATAGACCTTATTAACTCAAAGACCGTTGAAAGTTCAAAGGCTGCAGTAAGCCATCTGGAAGGAAGATTGTCCTCTCGATTAAAAAGTATCAGAGAAACTTTAGTAGGATTACTAGCTCATATTGAGGTAACTGTTGATTATCCGGAGCACGATATAGAAGAAATAACGGGAGAAAAAGTATTAGAAAATCTTATAAATATAAAAGATGAGCTTCACACTCTGGCAGGAACTTTTGAGAGAGGCAAGATATTAAGAGAAGGATTAAATATAGTAATTGCAGGAAAGCCAAATGTGGGTAAGTCCTCTTTGTTAAACCAACTGTCAGGAAGTATAAAGGCAATTGTAACCGATATTCCGGGGACAACAAGAGATATTATAGAGGAGTACGTAAATATCAAGGGAATTCCGGCAAAGATTACTGATACAGCCGGTATAAGGAGTACCCAAGATATAGTTGAAAAAATAGGAGTAAACAAGGCTTATGAGGCTGTTGAACACGCTGATCTGACGATAGTAGTTCTTTCTGCGGAAACAGGTATAGAAGAAGAAGATATTAAAATTTTAAGTTTAATAAAAAATAAAAAAGCTCTTATTTTAATAAACAAGACAGATTTAGTGGATAACAATCAAATTATTGAAATAAAAAAACAGTTAGAAGAATATGACACTGTTTTAAATGCATCAGTTATAAATGCCCGAGGAATAGAGGAATTGGAAACAACGATAGCGGAATTATTTATCAAAGGAAGAATATCGGGTAATGATGAGGTTCTGTTAACAAATTCCAGACACAAGTACCTTGTGGACAGAGCTATTGAGGATATCCAACAGGCATTGAATTCCTTTAATACAGGAATGCCCCTGGATATGGTAACCATTGATATAAAAAGCTGTGCTGACAACATAGGACAGATTACTGGGGAATCAATTGACGAAGCTGTAATGCATGATATATTCAGTCGTTTTTGCATTGGAAAATAATATTACGTAAGAAAATTACAGATTATATATAGAAAGGAAGAATCCTTATGGATTATTTCGCTGGAAGTTATGATATAGCTGTTATCGGTGCAGGACATGCCGGGTGTGAGGCAGCACTGGCAGCAGCAAGGCTTGGTTGCAGCACTATAGTATTTTCGATTAACCTTGACAGTATTGCAAATATGCCTTGCAATCCAAGTATAGGAGGAACAGCAAAGGGCCATCTGGTAAGGGAAATAGATGCTTTAGGCGGACAGATGGGAAAAACAACGGATAAGACGTTTATTCAGTCAAAAATACTAAATTCCTCAAAAGGCCCTGCAGTATATTCCTTGCGAGCTCAAGTTGACCGAAGACAATATCAGATGGAAATGAAGCATATTCTTGAAACTCAGGAAAACCTCGATATTAGGCAGGCAGAAGTTATAGAGGTACTTACTGATGAAACAGGGACCAGTGTTACAGGAGTAAAAACCCATACCGGAGCTATATTTCAGTGTAAGGCAATAGTTCTTACAACAGGAACATACCTCCAAGGGAAAATTTTTATAGGTGACGTAAGTTACAGTGGAGGGCCGGATGGATTGTTTCCTGCAAACAGATTGTCAGAAAGCTTGCAGAACATTGGTATAGACCTTCTGAGATTTAAGACGGGTACTCCTGCCAGATTAAATAAAAGAAGTCTGGACTTTTCGAAAATGTCAGAACAACCCGGAGATGATATAATTGTTCCATTTTCATTTGAAACAGAAAAAATAGAAAAGGATCAGGTTCCGTGTTGGCTCACGTATACAAATACTGATACTCATGAGGTAATTAAAAAGAACATTCATCGGTCACCATTATATAGTGGAAATATTACAGGTATTGGCCCTAGGTATTGCCCGTCAATAGAAGACAAGGTAGTAAGATTTTCTGATAAGGAACATCATCAGGTCTTTGTCGAACCTATGGGAATAGACACGGAAGAAATGTATCTGCAGGGAATGTCTAGCAGTCTTCCGGAGGATGTACAGGTAGAGTTTATGAGAACTATTCCCGGTCTTGAAAATGTAAAGGTAATGAGAAGTGCTTATGCAATAGAATATGACGGAATAGATGCTACACAATTAAAATTATCATTAGAGTATAAAAATATAGACGGATTGTTTTCAGCCGGGCAAATAAATGGAAGTTCAGGATATGAAGAAGCCGCTGCTCAGGGAATTGTTGCGGGAATAAATGCAGCAATGAAGGTCCAAAACAGAGATCCATTGATATTGGACAGATCTCAGGCATATATAGGCGTACTTATTGATGACCTTGTTACAAAGGGTACAAAGGAACCGTATAGAATGATGACATCCAGAGCAGAGTACAGGCTTCTGCTTAGGCAGGACAATGCCGACCTGAGACTGACGACCATAGGTAGGGAAATAGGATTGATTAGTGAAGAACGCTATAAAAATTTTATTGAGAAGAAGGAAATGATAGAGATAGAGATAGAAAGACTCAAAAACACCTATTTACCACCAAGCGAAGCTGTTCTTAAATATCTTGAAAGCAGAAACAGCACCGCAATAAAAAGTGGAATACAGGTAACAGAACTACTTAGGAGACCTGAAATAAGTTATGAAAGTCTTTCAGAGGTTTGTGAGCTTCCTGACCTTCCAAGAGCTGTACGTGAACAGGTTGAAGTTGCCGTAAAGTATGAAGGTTATATCAAAAGGCAAATGCAGCAGGTGGAACAGTATAAAAAGCTTGAAGGCAGAAAGATACCACAGAATATTGATTATAACCAGATACAGGGATTAAGGCTTGAGGCAAGGCAAAAACTTTCACAAATAAGGCCTGACTCCATAGGTCAGGCCTCCAGAATAACAGGGGTATCTCCTGCTGATATTTCAGTATTACTTATATATCTTGAGCAGGTTAACAGAAAGAAAAATTAGTAACCGGAGGAATTTATGGCACTTGATAATGAATTAAAGGAACTGCTAATCAAAGGTTTGACACACTATAAATCAGAAATATCGGATACTCAGGTAGAACAATTTGAAAAATATATGGAACTTCTTAAAGAATGGAATAAGAAAATAAATCTGACTGCAATAGAGGATGACAGGGAAATAGTAATAAAGCATTTTATTGATTCAATCAGTATAGTTCCTTATATAAATAATGAAAATATAAAGATCATAGATGTAGGTACCGGTGCAGGTTTTCCTGGAATTCCTCTTAAAATAGTGAACCCCAAAAATGATATTACATTGCTTGATTCTTTAGATAAGAGAATAAAGTTTCTAAACGAGGTAATAAATTCAGTAAATATTACCCACATATCAGCAATTCATGGTAGAGCAGAGGACTTTGGTACTAATCCTGTATACAGAGAAAAGTATGATATTGCTGTCGCAAGGGCAGTATCAAATCTTCCGGTTTTACTCGAATATTGTCTGCCATTTATAAAAATAAACGGGATATTTATCGCAATGAAAGGAAGTAACACTGAGGAGTTTGATAATTGCAATAAGGCTCTCGACATTTTAGGTGGTAAAATTGAGAAAATAGAAAAAATGGAATTACCATTCACAAATATAGAAAGAAATGTCGTCGTGGTAAGAAAGTTTAGACAGACCCCGACAAAATATCCAAGGAAAGCAGGGAAACCTTCGAAAGAACCGTTGATATAAGAAGTATTATCTATTATTAACTGCTTTTTTATCGAACGATTTTTGATTGGTAATAAAGGAAAAGAAGGTTTGCAATAGAAATATCCTTTGTAAGTAATTTACAACATATAGTAGATTACTAATTTAAATTATTAAATAATATACAAAGGATGGTGCCGTTATGTTGGAAAGTAAAATTCAGTTTACAAAGCAGGAAAAGAAGGAAGACCAGAAAAATATTACTTATGTTGGTATAGACCACATCAGACCAAATCCATACCAACCAAGGAAACAATTTAATAAAATGGCTCTTGAAGAACTGTGCGATTCAATTAAACAATATGGTGTTTTACAACCAATAAACGTTAGAAGACTTTCCCATGGCACATATGAGCTTGTAGCAGGTGAAAGGAGACTTAGGGCTGCTACTATGGCGGGATTACAGGAGATTCCGGCAATAATTATTAATGTCGACGATAATGATTCTGCTGTGATGGCACTTATAGAAAATTTGCAAAGGGAAGACCTTAGCTATATGGAAGAGGCTGAGGGTTATAGTAATCTAATAAATGAGCATGGTTTTACCCAGGAAGAGCTTGCCCAAAAGATTGGGAAAAGTCAATCTACAATAGCAAATAAAATAAGACTGTTAAAACTGTCTCCATTGATTAAAAAAATACTTTCTGACAATAATTTGACTGAAAGACATGCAAGAGCATTACTAAAGCTCCATGATGAACAGCTACAACTAAAAGTTCTGAGACTTGTCTGTGAGAGAGGCCTGAATGTTAAGAAAACCGAAGAACTAGTTGAGAGGGCTATAGATAAATACTCAAAAAATATTAAACAAAGAACATCTGAGAAGAAAATGACAAAAGCAATAAAGGATGTAAGAATATTTGTTAATACTATAAAACAGGCGATAGATATAATGAGACAATCAGGTGTTAATGCAAAGGCTGCGCAGATTGACAGAGGGGAATACATAGAATTTGTGGTACGAGTTCCTAAGAACAATATGGCTTGATATACATAAAATAGGAGTTATATAAAACATAATTTAGGAAACTGGGCCGGGGGTGTCCAGTTTTTTATGTATAAAAACAAGCTTTCACTAAGTTTTCCCAGAATTAAAGTTGTATTCTATATGTAATAAAATGGCAATACTAAATATTGTATTTGAATATAACAGGTATACAAAAAAGTGGACAGTAAGTTAAAAGTTTATTACAATATACAGTGGATAAGATTGTTTTTATAAAAGGAAAAGAGGTAAAAAGTTAGATGGCAGATGAAATAAGGGAGCAAAAAATTATTCCCATAGACATTGAATCTGAAATGAAAAAATCGTTTATAGATTATGCTATGAGTGTAATAATAGACAGAGCACTGCCTGATGTTCGAGATGGATTGAAACCAGTACACAGGCGTATACTTTACACCATGTTTACTTCAGGTTTTACTCCGGACAAGCCATACAGAAAATCTGTTGCAACCGTAGGTGAGGCTCTGAAGAGTTTTCATCCTCATGGTGATGCCGCTGTTTACGATAGTCTTGTACGTATGGCACAGGATTTTTCATTGAGACATCCATTAGTTGACGGACATGGGAACTTTGGTTCAAGAGATGGCGATGCTGCAGCTGCGATGAGGTATACGGAGGCAAAGCTGGCCAAGATATCAATGGAAATGCTTGCTGATATTAACAAAGATACAGTTGATTTTAAGCCAAACTTCGATGAACATGAAGTTGAACCGGTTGTTTTGCCAGCTAGGTTTCCTAATCTATTGGTTAACGGTTCATCAGGTATTGCTGTTGGTATGGCCACCAATATACCCCCACACAATTTAGGTGAGACAATAGATGGTATATGTGCGGTTTTAGATAATCCAGAGATAACTATTGATGAATTAATGAAATACATCAAAGGGCCGGATTTTCCAACTGCTGCTAAAATAATAGGTAAAAGAGGAATAAGAGACGCATTCAAAACCGGGAGAGGAAAGCTTACTGTACGATCTGAAGCAACTATAGAAGAAATTCACGGAAACAGGCATAGGATTGTTGTTACCGAGATTCCTTACATGGTAAATAAGGCAAGGCTAGTAGAAAAAATTGCAGATCTTGTTAAGGATAAAAAAATAGATGGAATATCATTTATTCAGGATGAATCCGGCAGAGAAGAGCCTGTAAGAATAGTTATTGATTTAAAACGTGATGCCAATCCGAATGTAGTGCTGAATCAACTATACAAAAATACACAGCTTCAGGAAAGCTTCAGCGTAAATATGGTCGCTATAGTACCGACTGAAGACAAAATGTATGAGCCAAGGACTTTGAATTTAAAACAGGTAATTGATTATTACATAGCTCATCAAGAGGATGTAATCAGACGAAGAACAAAGTTCGAACTTGATAAAGCCGAAGCTAGGGCACACATATTGGAAGGCTTAAAAATAGCACTGGATAATCTGGATGAAGTTATAAGAATTATACGTAATTCAAAAACAGAATCCGTTGCAAAAGAAAAGCTGTCAGAGAGATTTGGTTTTAGTGATAAACAATCCCAAGCTATTGTAGATATGAGATTGGGACGTTTGACCGGTTTAGAAAGAGAGAAACTGGAAAGTGAGTATAACGAACTACTTGAAAAGATAAAATACTACAAAGATGTACTTGCGAATGAAATTCTCGTTCATCAAATAATAAAGGATGAACTTTCAGTTATTAAGAACAAATATGCTGATGAGAGAAGAACCAAGATTGAAATTGACGAAGATGAAATAGACATTGAAGACCTTATCCAAGAGCAGGAAAGTGTTATCACTATGACTCATTTCGGATATATAAAGAGATTGCCTGCCGACACATATAAAAGCCAAAGGCGCGGCGGTAAGGGAATAATAGGTCTGAGTACAAGGGAAGAGGATTTTGTAAAAAACCTGTTTGTAACTTCGACACATCACTTTATTATGTTCTTTACCAATAAGGGAAGAGTGTATAGGTTAAAGGCATACGAGATACCTGAGTCTGGACGACAGGCAAAGGGCACTGCAATAGTAAACCTACTGCAGCTAAATGGAGATGAGAAGGTTACCACTGTTATTCCTATACAGGAGTATAAGGAAGGATTATACCTGGTAATGGCAACTAAAAACGGCCTTGTAAAGAAAACTGATCTGATGGAGTATGATAATATCAGAAAAGGTGGGCTTGCAGCCGTTAGTTTAAGGGAAAATGACGAACTTATAGATGTTAAGCTTACAGATGGTAATCAGGATATAATACTTTCAACGGTGAATGGTATGGCAATCAGATTTAATGAAACTGATGCAAGACCTATAGGTAGAGTATCACAAGGTGTAAAGGGTATAGAACTTGATAAAGACGACTTTGTAATCGGTATGGAAGTATGCACCGATAACACCACACTATTAGTTGTAACTGAGAATGGCTTTGGCAAGAGAACTGAACTTGATGAATACAAAGTCCAAACAAGAGGTGGAAAGGGAGTCTTAACCTATAGAATTACTGAAAAAACCGGAAAATCAATAGGTATGTTATTGGTATCTGAAGAAGATGACATAATGTTGATAAGTTCAGACGGAAGTATAATCAGAATGAAGGTTAGCGAGATAAGTATTCTGGGTAGGGCAACACAAGGTGTTACACTTATGAGAATGAGTGAAGGAAACAATGTAGTGAGTGTAGCAAGGATGGTAAATGAGGAAAGTGAAGAAAGTGAAGAAGGCGAGGAAAGTGAAGCAAACGAAGAATCAGTAGATGCTGAACTTACCGAAGAATAAAAATTAACTGAATAAGCATACAAAAGGGCTTGCTCAAGTATTGAATATTACTGAGTGAGCTTTTTTTGTATTATATATTAAGGAATATGGATTAATTAGCAAGATAACAATAGTATATACAAGCATTATAATAGTAGATTAAAACAATCACCGAATATTGGTTCTCGGTTACTTTGTAAAAAGTATGGACAGGTGTTACAATAAGCAAGTTGTTTGAGCAGTCACACCAAATTTAGTAACAACCTAAAAAGTTATTTTAGAAAAAGTGTTGACAAATATATTTTACTTATGGTATTATATATAAGCTGTCTCGTGAGATGGCAACAGCAATTAA
>NZ_ATAY01000033.1 GCF_000421965.1 Ruminiclostridium papyrosolvens C7
ATTTGACAAACAGGTCAGGTTTGCAGTTAAGCTTCGCATGGGATGGTACATCTGGTACAAGGTATGCAATATACAAAGCGGCAACCGGATCAACCGACTTACCTGAAAAATGTATGGAAACTACAGATACAACTTTAACAGTCGATACGTTAATCGGAAGCTATGATTTTTATGTTGCACAGATAGATGAATCAGGAAACAAAATATCTTACTTGAGTGAACCAATTACCGTAATTTCCTAATTTTTAAACATACATATATCAAAAATTAAAATAGCTTCTGCAAAACATCAAATTTTGCAGAAGCTATTTTTTTGTAAATGCCTTAAATTAAATGTGCATTTTTTAGAAGCTTTATTATTACTGTAGCACTTTCAGCTCTTGTAACATTATTTTTAGGATTGAGCTTTCCTTTGTTACCGACAAACAATCCGCTGTTGACGCAGATAGCCGCTCCGTTCTTTGCCCATTTTGAAATATCGCGGGAATCGGAGAAGTTTTTGTTCAGATTATCGGTATTTGTCAGTGTTGTGTCCATTCCTGCTATTTTCATAGCCTTTGAAATCATTGTCATTGACTGTTCTCTTGTAATCAAATCATTTGGCCCGAATTTTCCGTTAGTATAGCCCGTAATAATTCCGTATTGGTATGCAGTACAGATATATGAATAATATGGATTATCCTTGCCCACATCAGAAAAATTATCAGCAAACTGAGAACCTTTCAAGCCCAAAGCCTTTACTATCATTACTGCAAATTCTGCCCTTGTAACAGCTCTGTCGGGAGTGAAATTCCCATTTCCCGTTCCACTGACTATGAGCCTTGAACCTGCATCATTTACGTAATCCTTTGACCAGTGTTTTTCCACATCCTTAAATGTTAATGGATTGTATATAAGTGCATATGTGCTGTTTGTCAGGCTGTTTATCTTCGCATAGTACCTGTTGTCGATAATATTAACTGCCGTTGGTACATGTGTAAATGATCCGTCAGGATTGCACACAACACCTGTAGTTATTTTTTTAGGATCCATTCCCTCCGGTATTGCTACAGTTCTTGCAACGTAATGGTTAAAAGAAGAAACTGTAACTTCCCTGCCTGCATTTACAAATGATATTTCAAATTCAACAGGTTTACCCTTTACCTCAAAGCCTTTTTGAGTAGCTTCATCTTTTATCTTTTCTGATTTATCTTCAGAAGCTTTGGTTACTGTGACTTTAACTGAAATATCTTTAAGTTCAGGGTTACCGCCCAGTTTTTTCACTATCTCGTCTATATTGACATTGTTGGCAGGTAAGGTATACGATGCATTTTCCGTTTTGATTTCAATGGTTGCATCCATATCTGCCATAGCCTTTAATGTACTGGCCTTTAACTCTCCTACAACTTTATCGGAATTGTTGCTAACAGGAATTACTACCTTCTTTTCCTTATCAGGATTCGTCTTTTCCATTTCATTAAGGGTTTTTTGTACTTCCGTTTCATCCAGATTTACTGTGGTGGTTTTAGTGTTATTCTCATTCTGAACGTCAACAGAGATATTTTTCAGAGTATGATCTCCTACATTTATGTCTATTGTTTCTTTTGGCAACGGTGTTTCAGGATTTGTACCGCCTCCTGTCGGACTGTCTGATGTGCCGGTTCCTGACACTTTAAACTTAATCGGACTATTTACTGCGTCTTTGCCTGTTATGGTTATTTCGGCCGTTTTTGTTCCAGCAGAAGACGGCTTAAATACTATGGCGAAGGAAACTGAGCCTTTTCCTGAAATAGGACTTACAGGTCCATTTTTTATAGTGAAATCCGAACCTGTTATTGATATTAATTTATTTATACCATCCTCTGTTAGGTCACTATTACCGGTATTTGATATTGTAAACTCCAATTCGCTTTCCTTGCCTGTTTTTGTATCTTCAAATTTAACGGTATTACCGTTTGCAATTTCCGTACCATCTTTCTTTTTTAAAATTTTAATAAAAGCTCTATCATCGTCTTCTATGATTCCTTCTGCTTTAATATCTCCGTTTTCAGGTTTCAAAATCACAAAGAAATTTTCGTCAGGCTCGCCGTTTTTGTCTCCGTTTACATTTACTGTTATTGACTTGGATATTTCACCGGGAGCAAATTCCAACTTGCCAGACAACGGAGTGTAGTCGTTATCAGCAATTGTCGCTGTTCCGTCTTCTGTTGCATAATCGACGGAAACTATTTTTTCGCACACCGCAGAAAGCGTTACATCAAACACTATCTGTGTACTTCCGGAATCTCCTTCTGCAACTTTTACCTTACTCTCGTCTAAGGTAAAGGCTGGTGCCAGGTCATCGTCTTTTATTGTACACACCGCTGTTCCTTTTAGAGGATTTATTTCCGCTTCAGCTGAAGGATTTGAAAGACTTAATGAAAATGTTTCATTATCCTCATATAAGGAATCTCCTACAATTTCTACATGGATTGTTCCACTTTTCAATCCGGCAGGTATTTTCAGTTTGCCTGCCACCGCTGTATAGTCTTTTCCAGCTTTTGCAGTTCCATCTGATGTAGCATAATCTACATATATATCCTTTGCACTCGCTGTTGAAAGGGTTACTGTAAAAGAAGCCGTAGTCTTCCCCGAATTACCCTCTACTTCACCAATGTTTTCAATGGATATTAACGGTATGGATTCATTGTCATTTATAGTTCCTGTTCCTGTAGCCTTCCCCATTTCTACGGATGGCTCTGATAAATCAAACAGTTCTACATCGAAGGATTCTACTCCTTCATATATTTCATCGTCATTTATGTCAATGGTAATAGTCTTATCCCCGAATTCACCTTTTGCAAAAGTAACAAGACCTTCACTTTGAACATAATCGCTAACCTTTACCGCACTACCGTCTTTTGTCCTGTATTTGACAGTTACGCTTTGGGAACAAGGTTTGCTTAATGATATCTTAAATTCAATCTTGGGGTTAGCCCCTTCTGTTATAGATGCATCTTTTATAGAGATTGTTGACTTATCGTTATCCTTAATTGTACCCGTAGCTGTATAATTCAGCTTGTTGGCATTAGCAGCTGTCAAATCCAGTGTAA
This sequence comes from Ruminiclostridium papyrosolvens C7, assembly GCF_000421965.1. Classification (GTDB taxonomy): domain Bacteria; phylum Bacillota; class Clostridia; order Acetivibrionales; family DSM-1351; genus Ruminiclostridium; species Ruminiclostridium papyrosolvens_A. Next base: position 3,072 of record NZ_ATAY01000033.1, read on the forward strand.
CTGTCTCATTTGGCTCAAGTAAATCGTCCCCTAAAACAGTCACTTCAATTTGTTGTGTGCTTGTGTCACCCGGATTAAACGTCAGAGTTCCATTAGTAATAGCTGTATAATCCAATCCTTGAGTAGCGGTTCCATCAGCAGTTGAGTAATTTACCGTTACGTTTTTTCCGCTTTCTGCTGAAAGCTGAACATTAAATATCAGTTTGGTATTATTATCCGAATCATCTTCATCTACCTCTGCATTTGATACAACTATGTCGGGTGCAGCATCATCGTCCTTTATAGTACATTTTGCAGTAGAAGAAGCACCCAGATCTGCGCCCACAGGATTATTTATGGCAAGTGAAAAATCTTCGTCATCTTCATCCAATGTGTCATTTATTACACCTACTTGTATTGTGCCACTTGTTTCGCCTTTTGGTATGGTTAATGTTCCTGATGAACTTGTATAATCTTTAGGACTCTTTGCAGATCCGTCTGATGTTGCATAATCTACAGTGATATCTTCATCGCTGACCGCGGAGAGTGTAACCGTAAATATCGCCTTTGAGGCACTAGTATCCTTTTCATCGAATTCAACAGGATCTACTGTTACCTTGGGTTTTGGGTCTACGTTTGTAATCGTTAAATCAACTGATTTAACGGTTCCCGTACTTCCGTTTGTAACATCGGCATCGGAGGTACTTACTGCAAGCATCCTTGCATTATTGAATTTATTATTTGGTATTCCTTTAATTACTACTGAACCTTCTGTCTGTTTGCCGGGAATTGTAATAGTTTCGTTTGAAACTGTAAAATCCTTATCTTTCATAGCACCTGAGAATGACAATTTTACTGTTACATCCTTGCTTGATTTATTTGTAAGAGTAGCTTTTACGGTTGCCGTATCAATTCCGTTTTCTGATATTGAAGCCGGAGTTATGCTTAAATTGACTTTTGGCTCGGTTTCGTCATCAGTAATTGTCAGCGCACGCGAAGTAATTGTACCTTTTTCTCCATATTCAACAGTGCTTATTTCAACGGTTACACTCTTACCGCCTGAAAAGATATCGTCGTCCAGCGTAGTTATGTCAACTGAACCTGATAAACTGTTTGCGGGTATGGAAATAGAAGTCGGAGAGTTAAAGTCAGTTCCTGCTACCGCACCTGAAAAATCAAGATTAACTTTTACATTTTCATAGGTTTTATTTGAAAGAGTAGCCGTTATTTTTGCAGAACCACCATTTTCACTTATACTGCTTTTATCAATGCTCAATTCTACTACTTTTGGAGGAGTACCATTGGCTTTTATGGTACAGGTAGCCTCTCCTTTTATAATACCGCCTACACTTGGGTTTGAAATAGTAACTTTAAATACTTCGTCTTGTTCAAAGTCTGTATCAGTTTTTATAGGTATCGTTATTGTCCCATAGGGTTGCCCGGCTGGAATAGTAATTGTACCATTCAATACAGATGTACCCAAATCATCTGCTGTTGCAGAATCGGTATTGATTGAGTAATTAACAGTTATAGCATTTGTGTAAGGCCTTGTAAGATTTACCTTAAAGATTGCACTCTGCCCTTCAGTTGTATCAGGTGCATTGTCTATTGAAAGGTCTGTCAGGTTTGAGAAATCAAGGCTGTCTAGAGAAATATACAAGGGCTGATTAGTATTCGTATGAGTAATTACTACTCTGTTAATATCATACCAACTGTCTCCGAAAGAAAGAAGTCCGCCGTACTCACCATCTGTGGAGTTGCATACATTATTTGTATAAGTAACATCACCATATGTGGTAGTACCCGGTTTAGTAAAATCAATACCCTTTACATTCACACATTCTAACGAACCATTGTATCCCTTGATATCCACCTGAGTCGAAGAGACCACATCGGTTATCAATGCGTACAACGACTCCAACTTAAATGTCCTTTCTATTGCTGATTCAAATGCGAAGTATGTAGGGCTTTTATTTAAATCCGGATCATTACTAATTGCCATACCGCTAAAACCATTTATTGTACGACCGTAACCAAATTCATAACTTAATGCATCCCAACCCCTAACGTCAATAATACCATCAGTGTTAAAATTCAGATCTCCTATTTGGTATGGTCCATTTACACTAACAGCCGAAAGTGGATCAAAATCTTGATCCTGTGGTGCTTCTGCATAGACATAACCCGTATTATATGCCAGTATAACGTTGAAAAGTAAAATACAAATTACCATAGATATCCTTTTAAATGTTTTTGACATCTGCCCCTCCTATAAGCATAGCCACACTCATGGCATAAAACCAGAGTGTGGCCAAATATTAATTAAGATATTGTTATATTACATATATAAGTATTTTTATTTCCTGTATTCTTCGATGTAACATCGATATTAATCGTATTAACTCCTATTTGCAAATTTGCGGCGGTATATGGCGAACCACTTGCTACCGTATTACCGTTAACAGTAATATTAACACCATTAGCATTACTAGCAGTTGGTGTTACAGATAAGCTTGTAGTTCCACTGACACTTGTGGAATATTGATATTGTGTTGAGCTGAAAGCTGGCTGCAAGACAAGCGATGTTTTTCCATTTTTAACAGATAAACTGTATAAAGTCAAATCCTCTTTCCTCTTAATTGTTACCGTATACGTCTGCGATGACATTGATGCTGTAGATACTATGACATTTACAGTTGTATCCCCAGTTGTCTGTAGTGGAATCGGCCCGTATGGTGTACCACTTACAGCAGCTCCTCCGTTTATTGTCATAGTGGATGCAGGGTTTTCACATGTAGCATTTATCATTACGCTTTGAACTGTACTATCAACTTCTACCGTGTACCCGAAAGTATTTTTATCAAAATTCGGTGTCATCGGAAGTACTGTGGTTCCGTTAAGAACTGAAAGACTCGTGAGTTTGTTACTGTTAAGCCTTGTGACAGTCAGGGTATATCTCTGAGTTATGTACCCAACCGCCGAAGTAACATCAATAGTTATGGTATTGACACCGACTGCAAGGTTCACAGCTGCTCCTGCTCCACTTGCGGTTACAGCTCCATTTACCCTAATAACCGCGTTTTGGCCATAGGCAGTCGGAGTTTCTGCGGTAGGAGTTACTACAATACTGGTCGTACTATAGTCAACTGAAGCCGTATACGCAAACGTAGTTTTAGTAAAAGCAGGTGTAAGTGTACCGCTGTTTATCGTCAAACTTGATAGATATGGGCTTGTTGGGTCAACAGAAAACAATTGGAAATTGGAAATCGAAGCGATGTTGGGATTACATTTTAGCCCTTTTGTTACATTAACCCTATAATAAGTATATGCGGCAGTAGGAACAAATGTTCTGTCCGAACTATACGTTATTGTGCTGGTATTTGTGTTATCAACTGTATCGAGGGTCACCCATGAAGTATTGTTATTACTACCCTGTAAAGAATAAGTCAGCAAATAGTATTGCTGAGGATCCCACCCCACTGTAGGCATGCCATTTACAACCCACCGATTTACACAATACAATTGGTTTGGTGTAAAATTAAGAGTACAAGGTACTTCTCCAACCCATCTGTTGACAGGCTTTAATATTCCGTCAACTGCTCTTGCCGCCTCAAAAGGAGCTATGTAACTGGATGCTGAAACTTGACCGGTTAATGCGGTATTACCCATATGTACTTCCTCCCTGCATATTTAAAATTTGTATTTTTTTACATTAAATGATAATATTATTATATTGTAACTTAATCAAAATTACAATCAAAATTTTTCTAATTGTCATTATTTATGACATCCTATTGACATATTTTTACACGATAATATATAATTACAATATATTAAATCAGCGAGAGGTGTTTATATGGAGACGATGTTAGGTGAAATTGAGCTTTTCCCATTTACCTTTGTACCGCGAGGATGGCTTTTGTGTAATGGCCAGTTATTAAACATCGCACAAAATCAAGCACTGTATTCGTTACTGGGAATTTCTTATGGCGGTGACGGTAAAACAACCTTTGCCCTACCTAATCTATTAGGCACAGAGCCTGTACCGAATACAAAGTATTACATAGCAATAGAAGGTCTTTATCCTACAAGGAATTAGGTTGATTTTTTATATAATTTCAACTTTTAAAATTTATTTTAGCCGTTCTGCGGCTCAGGGAGGCTATTATTATGGATTATCCTTTCATAGGTCAGATTCAGCTTTTTGCCTTAGGATTCGCTCCAACCGATTGGCAATTGTGTGATGGAACACAATTGTCGGTTGCACAGAATCAGGCATTATATTCATTAATTGGAAATAAGTTTGGAGGTACTCCTAATCAGACCTTCGCAGTTCCAAATCTGCTAAAAGCAAGTGCATACCAGGCAAAACGCCCTATGGCTTATTATATTGCAATGACAGGCATGTATCCTACACCCAATTAAACAGTTTTATTTTAGGGAGGTTATTATAATGGATTTACCTATTTTAGGTATGATAAAGCTCTTTCCGTTTTCCTATGTCCCATCTGGTTGGACGATTTGTAATGGTTCGATTTTAAACGTTCAAACAAATACCGCCTTATTTTCACTGCTGGGAGTTCAGTTCGGCGGCAATGGCAGTACTACGTTTGGGCTACCTGATTTAAGAGGTGCGGAACCAGATCCAAATACTGTCTTTTGTATAGCTACACAGGGAATATATCCCGAAAGACAATAAAAGTAGTTTTTACGGATATTTACCTTATTATTGTAAAAGATATGTTTATTGGTATGTTAATGTTGGTATATTAAATATTAATATATTTATAACTAATTTAATAATAAGGGAGGAAGTTGTTTTGTCCAAGAATTTTTACACAGCAGTAAAAGACAGACGCACATACTATGAAATTAATAAGCAGATTCCTGTTTCTGATGAAAGGATTCAGGAGATTATAAAAGATGCGGTTCTCCACACACCTTCAGCCTTTAACAGTCAAAGTGCAAGAGTTGTATTATTATTGGGAGCTAACCATGACAAATTGTGGAGTATAACTAAGGATGCCCTTAGTAAGGTTGTACCGCCTGAAAACTTTTCAGCAACGGAACAAAAAATCAACTCTTTCAGAAGTGGTTATGGTACTGTTTTGTTTTTTGAGGACAACTCTGTTATCGAGTCCCTACAGCAGCAATTTGCACTGTATAAGGATAATTTCCCGGTTTGGGCAGAACAGTCAAACGGAATGTTACAATATGTAATTTGGACTGCTTTGGAAATTGAAGGTATAGGAGCTTCTCTTCAGCACTATAACCCATTGATAGATGATGCCGTCAGAACTGAATGGAAAATCCCCTTGAACTGGAGGCTTGTTGCCCAGATGCCATTCGGAAAACCAACTGCATCACCTGATGAAAAGCAATTTCAGCCAATTGAATCAAGATTTAAAGTGTTCAAATAAGAAAAACCGGCGATTAGCCGGTTTTTCTATAATATCTTTTGTTCAAACACTTCTATCATTTTAAGGTATTTCTCCTGTAAATGCCGTTCCTGTGCCTTGTTTTCTGCCTTTTCACATTCATAGTTCAGTTTGTCCATTGTTTCTTTAACCAAATTATTCCTTGCGAATGTGTATACTACTCCATCTTCTTTTTCAATATGCCTGTAAAGCAGGTGCGTATATGAAACTGCGTTGGCAATTATATCAAGTTTAGATTCATCCTCACCTTCCATGACCCTTTTTACAGCAGCTTCAAGTTCCTGCATATGAAGCCGTCCGAGATCATGTTCAACCAACATGCCATGTCTTACTAGCTTTTGTGCTGCTGGCCCCATCTCCTTTTCCATCCTGTCAAAAAGAAGTTTTTCTTCTTTGCCATGATGGTGGGCATCTGCATAATTTCTTACAAAATCAATTATTATAAAAAAATCCTCATACTCTGCCTGTTCACCCTTTAAAATCTTGTAACAGTATGCACGGATGACTTTCAGCATACGCTTTATATTTTTATGTTCATCTACCATCAAATCAATGCAATTCATATTGTCTTCCTTTCTACTTACGGGATATACTGTGTGTATTATCTGCAGACCTTTTATAAATAAAATCTGGGTTCAGCTCTTCTACGAATGCTTTTACCCAAGCCTCCCTAAGTTCATAAAAATTATTCACATTTCCCTCAACCTTTTTCCAATATGGTGTATGAAGGCATATTGCAGACTTCCAGACAAACTCGTTATCGCTGCTTGATACTATTTCGTTCACACGGTCACAGGGCATTCCCTCAAGGATATAGTCATTCAATGCGTTAAATACATCCTCCGGTACAGATGTTTCTCCTTTATAATCTCCGGCGGCACCTCTTCCCTGATTTTTATAAATCTCAGTCAAATCATTCTTATAATCTATGCTCCTGTTTAATACCTGAGTTACAATAGCCGCCTGTCTTAATTCTGCACTTTCTATTCTTTCCTGAAGCCACCCGTGTATATTTGAGGTATCAATCAATTGTTCCAAGGGCTCAGAACCCAAAGGAGGGCCGTGTTTTTCGTTTATATCCTGAACCCAGGTGCCTACCGGTAATTCCTTTTCCTGAGCCCATTTAATAATATCCATCTCAATTTTTTCATACCAGATAATTTTGTTGTAAAGCCAGTAATGTATTTTACCAAGAAACAGACTCATGTTTTCCTCCGTTAAAGTTTATATTTATTTGTTCTTTAGTATTTTGTTCTCAAGTGCTAATTTTTATTTAACACACTCAATTAATGAAACTTGAATATTATATTATAGAATTTCTTGTATTATTTGGAGGAATAATTATGGAGTATACCATAAAGACAGAGCAGGATGTAAATATTTATGTAAATGATATTAATCCTTATGGTAAAAAAACGATTCTTTTTGTACACGGCTGGCCATTAAGCCATAGGGCATTTGAATATCAATTTAATGTACTTCCTAAAATGGGATACAGATGTATTGGTATGGATACAAGAGGCTTCGGAAATTCAAGTAAGCCTTTTTGGGGTTATGACTACAACAGGTTGGCTGAAGATGTCCGTTGTGTAGTTGATGCATTGAAGCTTAAAAACTTCGTTCTGACAGGCCATTCAATGGGAGGTGCTACTGTTATACGCTATATGTCGCTATTCAATGGATATGGTGTTTCAAAGCTGGCACTGTTTGCTGCTGCTGCACCAAGTCTGACTATGCGCCCCGACTTTCCTTACGGTCTTCCCAAAGAAGATATAACAAAAATAATCCAGAGTGTATATGTCAACCGCCCACAAATGCTTCTGGATACTGCACCAATGTTTTTTTACAAACCGATAACCAAGGCCTTATCTGACTGGTTTTTCCAACTTGGCTTTGAGGCAGCCAGCTGGGCAACGGCAGAATGTGCCAAAACCTTCCGGGACGAAAGCCTTTTTAACGACCTTCCCAAAATTCAGGTTCCCACCCTGATACTTCACGGCGTACACGACCGTGTTTGCCTGTTTCCTTTGGCAGAAGTCATGAGAAAGGCCATTAGAAACTCAAGGCTCGTACCTTTTGAATACAGCGGACACAGTCTGTTTTTCGAGGAAAAAGATAAGTTTAATATGGAATTGGTCCGATTCGCCGATAAGCTATAGGGTTAAGTCAAAACAGTAAAAAATAATTGCTTGAATGAATATTTCAAGCAGTTATTTTTATACATTTTTTTTACAACAATACTCCTATTAATGTATTATGTTAATTATTTCTTGCTAACAAATTAATATATTCTAATTGAATTATTTTTTCATCCTTGCTATTATTATCTAGTCACTATATTTAGGGTAGTAAACTGTTAGAAGACAAAAGTGGCTATAATAATCTTTTTTATTTTAATTAGGGAAAAAATATATTAATAAGGAGTGTATTAAAATGACGCAAAAGAGGGATCAGTGGGGGTCAAAAGCCGGATTTATCCTTGCTGCCATTGGCTCAGCTGTGGGGCTGGGTAATATATGGAGATATCCGTATGTACTCTATTCCAACGGCGGAGGTGCTTTTCTTATCCCATATTTCTTCGCCATATTGACTGCCGGAATACCGTTAATGATTATGGAGTATGGGTTGGGACACAAATTTAAAGGTTCTCCACCCTTGGCATTTGCCAGAGCAAATAAAAAGTGGGAGTGGCTGGGTTGGTGGCCGAGTATTAATTCATTTATTATATTGACATACTACACTCTAATACTTAGTTGGGCCGTCAATTACCTGTTTTTGAGCTTTACGCAGGCCTGGGGCTCTGATACCAATTCATTTTTCTTTAAGGACTTTTTAAAAATGTCTGATAGTCCTTTTAAGCTAGGTGGATTTGTATGGCCGGTATTTGTTGGGATTACTATTATCTGGCTTCTAAATTGGTTTGTATGTTATAAAGGAGTTTCCGGCGGAATCGAAAAGTTAAATAAGATTCTGCTTCCCACCCTTGTAGTTGCAATGATAATCATTGTTATCAGGGGCGTAACTCTTCCGGGAGCAAGTCTTGGATTGAACAAGCTATTTACACCGGATTGGTCAAAAGTACTGGAGCCAAAAGTCTGGATAGCTGCATATGGTCAGGTTTTCTTTTCATTGAGCCTCGCTATGGGTATTATGATTACTTATTCTAGTTATCTTCCAAAAAAGACAGATATAAACAATAGTGCATTTATGACAGCCTTTGCCAACTGTGGATTTGAGTTCCTGTCTGCAATAGGAGTTTTCGGAATATTAGGATACATGGCTTCAACACAGGGGGTAGGGGTAGATAAAGTTGCTTCACAGGGTATCGGGCTTGCATTTGTAGCTTTCCCTAAAGTGTTTACGGTTATGGGAGGAATAGGCAAGTTCTTTGGCGTGTTATTCTTTATATGTCTTGTTTTTGCCGGAATAACTTCTTCCATATCTCTGGTTGAAGCTTCGTCCTCTGCATTGATTGATAAAACAGGAGCCGGAAGAAAAAAAGTTGTTTCTTTGGTTTGCCTTGTTGGGTATGCCATAAGTATAGTTTATTCTACCGGAGCAGGGTTATATTTCCTTGATATTATAGACAACTTTGTAAATTCATATGGAATTGTAACTGTAGGCTTACTCGAAGCGGTAACCATAGGATGGTTGTTCGGAGCTTCTAAGATAAGAGAACATACCAATCCCATTTCCTATTTTTCAGTAGGAAAGTGGTGGAATGTGATGGTAAAATTCGTAACTCCATCTGTCCTGACCTTCATGATTATTTCTAACGTTATAAATGAAATTATGAAACCATACGGAGGATATTCACAAAAAGCACTGCTTGCATTCGGTTGGAGTGTGGTAATAATAGGAATTGGTTTATCTTTGATATTATGTCAAAGACCTTGGAAGGACAGAAGTATTACCTCTTATAATTCTGAGGAGGTGAAGTAGATGACTGCTACATCCATAGCTTTCTTTCTATTTGGCGCGATTTTCCTCTGGGGTGGACTTGCTGTAACAATCACGATTGCAGTTAAGAATGAAACTAAAAATAGATAAAAAACAAGGGGCTGCGTGCAGCCCCTTGTTTTTTTAATCTTCTCTGCGCTTCTGGTCCAAGGCTTCATCTCTTATTTCTGCTCTGAAGCCTTCAAGTGCATCACGTCTTCTGTCATTTTTTTCTTCCAAGGTTTTTGCCATTTTACTGTCATCAGTTTTTTCAATCAGTTCATCTGCTGCTTCCATATTTCTGATTGTATGATTGATATTGGCTTGTATTCTTTCTACATTATCACTTCTGTCATCCGGTTTAGACTTATGCATATAAATATCCTCCTCTGATTTACAATATTTTTTAGTCTTTGTCATCATCAATCTTAATCTCGACGGCTCCGGATTGTTCCATAACCGACTTTACTTCCTGAGCTTTGTGTCTTGCAGCTTTAACAAACACTACTATTCCGCTGTTATGATTCAATTCGTTTAAACTTTCAAGAAAAGACTTTAACCTGCCGGGGTCATCCTGTTCAGTTTTCACGGTGGCACTTATATGATTATCTATGGCATCAGCATTCATGCTTCGAAACTTTGCTTCATCGAAACTGCTGATTATCATATCCTGCCTGTTGATTCCGCTGTTTCTAAGTGAATCAACTACACCGCCTACCTGACCCGGTTCCAAAAATCTACCTATTATTTTAATAATAAATCCCTCCCTGCTTGCTGTGCCGTGGTAAGAGAACTAATTAAAATAGATTTATTCTTTTTATATTGTGTCCAAAAAATATTTTTGTAAAAAGGTAAAAAAATCAAAAAAACGAACCATAGCTGCAACACCCGATTGCACCGTTAAATTGCGGTTCTTGAAGCTTTATTATTTCATCAAAATCATTTGCAAGGTAATAGGCAAGTGATTTGCTTTTTGCTACTCCTCCCGACATAACCAGCCTTTTTCCTTTAAATTTAAAAAGCAAGGGTCTAAGTTTCCTATAAAGCGAATAATTTACTCCGGCACATAATCTCTCCATTGAAACCCCTTCCGCTATTTTACCTATGAGTTCCGATTCTGAAAAAACAGAACAGGTGGAGTTCAGCTCTACAGGTGCTTCGTAGTATTCTGTTAATTTTTCAAGTGAAATTTCCAGAACTCCTGCCATATTTTCCAGATATCTTCCACAAGAGGCAGCACACTTATCATTCATCTCCAAGTCAGTTATAAGGCCTTTTTCCACCTTTACTACCTTTACATCCTGGCCTCCTACATCCAGCAAGATGAATTCTTTCAAATTGGTTTGATGAATTGCTCCGTATACATGAGCCTTTATTTCTGTTATTTGCCTGAACATACTGATATCTGTGTTATTCCTGCCATATCCCGTTGATACTGCAACAACCTCTTCACTAATTCCCAGCCTGCTTACATCAACCTTCAGTTTTCCATTATTATATGAACAGTAGTTTTTATAAAAAGCCATTGTACTGATTTTTTGTTTATGTATGATTGAATCTTTATCCATAAGAACTATTTTTACTTCCCTGCTACCCATATCAATTCCAAGTCTTTTCATTACTTAAGCCCCCTTAAATCTCCCAGCATATCCAAAAAGGCTTCAAGCCTCAGCTTTGTCCGTGAATCAAGACAATTGGACTTGTCTCCCTCTATGGTAAATACAGGAATGTCAAGTTCCTGTTTTATTACAATGTCCTGTATGGCTCTGTGACAAAAGGACTGAGTATAATGGACAATGCCGTCAAGCTTTCTAATCCCAATTTGTTTTTTTATTTCCATAAGCCTGAATTCCAAATCATACGGATAAGTGTAATCATAATACTGTTCGTATATATTTTTAGCTTGTTCTGCCCTTGGAAAGGAAAATTCTCTTTGCACTTCATTATATACAAAACAAGCATTAAACCTTTCGACATATTCAAAAACATCACAAATCATTGGCGGTACACCTATATAACCCAGTCTCAACACCTGTTTTCTCGGCTGTCTTTTTGTAATTTCACTTATTTTTGCTTCAAGGAATTCGGCACATTTTTGCGGGTTCCCGTCAAAGTCGCTTAAGGTTACCTGTGATATATGATTTTCAAAGCCCGTAGCCTTATTGTCTATGTAAGTAAGTTCATCAATAGCTTTGGCGCGGTCTCTTATGGCATTCAAAGTCTTTCTTACAGTTTCCGCCTGTTCTGGACTGACATTAAAAGCTTTCATAAATTTATTTAATTCTAAAGTGACATCTGCAATGTTATGACATAACGGATAAGAAAAGTGATACACTTTTATTCCTCTTGTCTTCAGAACCTCAAGCAATGCTCCGGTATTGGAACAGTCCCCCTCCTGAACCCCCACAATTTCACTTATACCATATCGCAGACATGCTCCATAAATTCCTTTTATCCATGCACAGGAACTTTTGGGAAAGCCGTCTCTTTCCGCCCTTTCTATATCCTCTGAATAGCTATCGCCGGATATAAATACATTATTCAGGTCAATTACATTGCATTTTGCTGCAAGCAGTATTTCTACAGGAACTGTAGTTGTAATTCCGATTTTTCTCATAAAAAATCCTCCAAACGTAAAGAAAAAAGGGCATATGCCCTTTGTAAACAAAATAAGCTATCCTTCCGATAGCAGGCCCGTAGTTTTGTTTACAGACAGGATGGTTACGAACTGTCTTATGAATTTATTGTAATTGTAGCAGTATGCTGTAAGCAAAGTCAATGATTACAAGAAAACAAAAATTTAACACGTATTATAAAAACTCTATAGGTTACATTATGATAGCAGGAAAAAGCATTTACTTATTTTTCACTTGGAGGGATAGTTCTTGAGAGATATTGCTGACAAAATGAAATTTCTGGCCTTTACATTTCTGTCATTGTTTTTTTCTATCCATGTGGCTGCTGACTCTGCTGCTCAGAGCGAAATCCAACCCTCTTCCGAGAATAATGCCTCAAAAGCCATTAATACTAATTGGCCTTTCAATACCTATATTTTTGCTGCTTTTGAGTATTTATGGTGTAGGTCGTATTTTGAACCGACTTAATGAAAAAAAAACTATATTAACCATCCTTTCAATTTACTTCACCGTACAGGTCGTATATATTTTAATGTTTCCGGTAAATGCCTATGAAGATGCTGCTATTGTAGAAGGCTTTGCACGGGAATTTCTCCATGGCAAGTTTTCTTCTCTGGGAGTAGGTAATTATCTTGGATATTACCCAAATAACATAGGTATTACATTGCTTTTTTCTTTCCTTTATTTATTTCTTCCTGATAATCTTCTTACTCTCAGGTTTTGCAATGTAATATTTTCAACTTTGACTGCCTGGCTGACGTATAGGCTTTACAAGGAACTTTTTCCTAATGAAGTAAATTATTCCTGTGGCGTACTGCTAATGACTGTCTGTTTTCTGCCTGCAATTATTCTGGACAACCTTACATATGGCGATACTATAAGTACTTCCCTTTGCACTGCAGGACTCCTTAACTCTGTAAGATTTGTAAGGACTTCCCTTGTAAAATATGCAATATACACGGCATTGCTCCTTATGCTGGGGAATTTTACAAGAAGCGTTGCACTGTTGTTTTTGCTTGCAGTTCTGGTTTACTGGACACTAAACAGCAAAGTTTTCAGTCGCACACTAAATTCAAAAAAAGTCATTGCAGGAATTATCATAGCAATATTTGCGTTCTCACTACCCCTGAGATTATTCAGTTTTATAGGATTTAAAAGCGGTATTATAGATGAACCGGTTGGTATTCATGCAAATCCCATATGGAGATGGATTAACATAGGATTCCCATCTGACAGTAAGCTGGGCTATTGGGACGGAGGGCGTAATACATCTATATTTGTTTCACGCTACAAGTGCGACCCCAAAATGGCTTCCAGATTTTTTATCCACGATATTATTGATAAATATGAGAACATAGGAAGAAAAAATACTTTAAAAGGATATATTAAAAAAACCTTCTGGACATGGACAGAAGGAACCTACAATGTTAATTTTTACGGTTTAAGCCAAACACTTAAACCTGAGAATTTCAAACTCTACAATACTCCCCTCATAAAATATGCAGAACCAGGTGACAAAATCCTAAGAGGAGCTCTGGACTGGTTTTTGCACACGTACAACTGGATAACCCTCGCCCTGGTAGCCTATTATCTTTGGAGCTGTGTAAAGTATAGGGATTTTAAAACTGAACTTCTGGTTTATACCATATTATTTTATCTGGGGTTTTACTTTTTCTGGGAAGTAAAATCAAGATACCTGTTCGGATTATACCCTATTCTTATAATATTGTCATATAATTCAATCGGACTAATTGTAAAACAGGGTCAGCGGAAGTTTTTCCACTGACCCTGAATAAAACTCAGATATGGTTATTAAGCCAATTCTTTTTCTGATTCCTTCAATTGTCTGCGTATTTGTATTTTCTGAGGACATTTCTGCTCACATATACCGCAATCTACACATGCGTCAGCTCGGTTTCCTTTAAGCCATTCATTGGTTCCGATACTCTTATATTCAGCTTTTGCGTAATCCGTCAATTTATAAACACGATGATAATTCATAAATTCAAATATTTTAGGAATGTTAACCTCCTTTGGGCACGGCATACAGTAGTTACACCCGGTACAGTACAAGTCAGACAGCTTTTTATTTTGCTCCATTGCCTCATTTATTGCAATGATTTCTTCGTATGAAAGCTGCTCCTCATTTGATGCAACCTGTACATTTTCCTCAACCATAGCCATGTTACTCATTCCTGACAATGCACATGTAACGTTCGGATTAGAAATTACGAATCTCAAAGCAAGTTCGGCACTGCTTTTTGCTCCACCGGGAATTAATTTACTGATTACTTCAGAAGGTGCTCCAAGTCTTCCTCCGCCAATTGGACCCATAATTATGACTCCAAGTCCTTTTTCACGCGCATGAGCTATGCCGGCCTCATTGCTTCTGTCCAGCATATTGTACTGGCATAACACTGTCTCAAAGTACCCGGTATCAATTAACTTTATCATATTTTCAGCCTTGTCATGAAATGAAAAGGATAGGTGTTTTATCAAGCCCTCCTCTTTTGCTTTTAATGCAGCTGAAAGTGGGCCGTCCTTTACGTTTATTTTCTGTTCAAAGGCCTCAAGGTTTATTCCCCACATATGATAAAAATCTATGTAGTCAGTATCAAGTTTCTTTAACGAATTTTCAAGTCTTTCTCTATAATGTACACCGGAATCATCTTCAATAGGGTTTTTGGTTGAAAGATAAACTTTGTCTCTCCAGCCCTTTATGGCTTTTCCGACAATCTCCTCACTTTGCTTTTCACAATAGTAAGGTGCTGTGTCAATATAATTCACACCCAACTCGAAAGACCTATGTATCATCCTAATACTCTCTTCGGTATCAAAAACCGTTTGACCCCCAACATTTGTTTGTGGTAATCTCATTGCACCAAATCCCAAAGCTGATATCTTTATCCCGGTATTACCCAATTCGCGGTACTGCATACACTTATCCTCCTTGTTTGACGACTGTAGTTAATGTATCAATTATATCATTTCCTACACTCATTTTACAGTATTTACTTTTTTACTCTTTTTTGACTTAAAGTATATTAATAGCTTTCAAAAGCGCGCGCGCCCATTAATGTAATCCCATCCCCTCTACCATTTTTAATTCCTTCAAGAAATGATTTGCTTCTCTAAGTACATGATCGCTTAGCAGAGGCAATATAATAGCTCTGATTTTACAATCAAGTAAACCTTCCGTACCCTGCTCTTTGAAATTTTTAATGTTTACAGTTGCTTCAAAACTTCTTCGTGTAACCTGGGGAAGTAGTTCCAGCTGATTGATAGCCACCTTCGCTTGATTTGTAAGTTCTGTAAATATCTCTGCAAAATTATTTGCCTGTTGTATTAAGGTTTCTTCGGAAGGATCAAGCAAGCCCCTGATGAATTTACCGTGCTCACTCATAATATTATCCCAGAATGCTTCCATACCTGCTACATCTCTTGGGGTTTCCATAAGATTATGGGAACTTTCCAATCTCTGAAGATGCTGTAAGTAGTGTTCGGCCTCGCGGGTCACATGCTCCAGCATTAACGGGTATATTGTAGTAAACATTTTACAGGACAAAACGTTGGTAAGTACCATTTTATTTGTTTGGATAATTTTGTTTAATAATGCCATAATACGCTGGTTCATCATACTTACAGCTTTAGGAGGTATTGTTTTTGACACGGGTCTGATACCGTTTAATAAAGAAATTTCCATTTGCGTAATATTTGTATTGATTTTTATTCCTGTATAGAATTGGGTAGCCGTCTCTGCCCTTAGAGTATATGGTGTAACTATATCTCCAAACATAAGGTTCTGTGTAGGAACTACTCCATTTGCCATCATTACCGTTTCTTTTAACAATTCTTCAAGATTATTAATGGTTTTTTCCAACTCCGGAACCATCCCTTGGTCCCTTGGCATAAGTGCAGCGATTGTAAATATCAGGTGTTCCTTAATGATTCTTAAAAAGAAAAGATTTGTTTCAATAGAATGTGTAACATACTCCATTTCAGTCATAACATTTCCCCCATCTGCCGTATTTCAGGCAGTTGTCCCAAAATATTCGCCACATATAATCAAACCCAACTTTTGATTGGGTTTGACTTGTGACAATATATAATATGTTAACTTTATGAAGAATGTACATCAGGAAAAATTAATTTGAGAAGTTAAATATAATTTGCAATCTGTTTCATTAATTCAAACAGCTCCGGGTTAAATTTGTGCTTTTCACTCTCCATTATCCTGATTGCTTCATCCCTGCTAAATGCTGCGCGATAGCATCTGTTTTCATTTAATGCATCAAAAATATCCGCCAGTACTATAATCTGAGAATGGAGTGGAATATCTATCTTCTTAAAATATCCTGAACCGTCTACATATTCATGATGATAGAATATGTAATCCGCAACAAATTTAAGGTTTTCACGACTTTTAGCATACTGATAGCTGTAAAAGGCGTGCATTTTGATTTTTTCGTATTCCTCGTGCGTAAGCTTGCCGGGTTTATTGAGAATCTTGGGATTTACATACAGTTTTCCAATATCATGGTTCGCAGCTGCAAGCCTTACCTTTTCACATTCGTCTGCCGGAAGGCCGTAAGCCTCTGCAAGGGCAACACTAATGGCAGCAACTCTCTCACTGTGGAGCATAACTTCCCTGTAAGCATCCGTATTTGAGTATACTTCAAAGCTAATATAATCTAGTCCATTGCTTGCCAAAGCCATATTAATTTTATTCTCTATAAGCTCCTGAGGTATCTGGTTATCTGTTAAAACTACAAATGATAATGAAACAGAACCATAAATTCCGTCGTATTCTCTGAAACATGATGTAATACAATATTTTAGTATGTTGTATTCATCTATGGATAATAAATGTGGTGATTTAAAATTAACCCTGTAAATTTCTCCAATAACATTGAATCTGTTATATCTTGATAGATTCTTTGCAATGTTGAATGATACTGACTCAAATAGCTGAAGGTCTTCATCGGAGGTAACCACCACATTTTTGCCGATTCTCTTGGCTGTATATAATGCATCATCAGCACTTCTTATAAGCTCCATATAGTCTACGACCCCACAGGATTCACCTAAAATTGAGACCCCCAGACTCACGCTGAGACTGCTTTGCTCATATTTCAAGACATTAAACTCTCTGCGGATTGTTTCAGCTATTTCCACAATATTCTTGGAATCAATTCCCCTGATAAGTAAAAGAAATTCTTCTCCACCATAACGTATAGCATAAACAGGAAGATTCCTAATAACATTTTTAATGACACCCACCAACATCCTAATAACATTATCCCCTGCCAGATGTCCGTAACTGTCATTGATATTCTTAAAATTATCCAAGTCAAGTATTATCGCACCATTTATGTCAACCATCTTGTCTTCCCAGTTATCCAACAGCTGAGATAGATACAATCTGTTATAGAGGCCCGTCAATCCATCATGTTCCGCTGAATCCCTAAGCTTTGAAAACAGAATTGCATTTTCAAAATATATACATATCTGGCTTTTAATCAGCTGAAGTAAAACCTTTTTTTCTTCGTCAATCATGTCAGCCAATTCATGGTGAATAACAAGATACCCATATAAATCACGTTTTGAAATACTCAGTACACCAAGGGAACCGGAATTATATCCAAACAGTTCCTTCTCCTGAGCCTTCAAATCCTGTATATATAAATCGGTACTGGGAAGATATGAACTATCTATATTCATCTTTGTAATATCATCGGGAGTGAATATCTTGCAATCCAGACCAAGAACCCCTGCAATAACGTCTTTCAGATAGCTTACAAGATCCTGATAATGAAGGATGTTGCCCATATACTCATTAATATCTATTAGTACGGATACCGCTGCAAGTCTGTTTTCAAGATTTTTCACCTTTGAAGTAAGGTTTGCGTATTCTTGGTTTAATTTCATTAGGAGTTCAATACTTTGCTCTATTGAAGAAGCCACATTAAACTTAGCATTATCCTCGTACATATAAAAGCCTTTCCAAAACTTATATTATGTTTTTGTAAACAAATTTTTTCCACTATACTATATCGTCTTAATTTAGGGGTTTAATTATGAGGAATTGGTCTTATTTTAAAATAAATTATCATAATTAATAAAAAATAATCGTTTACAAATAATTACATATATGTTAACATTACTTCTAAGGATAAATATTATATCACACACAAACAAAAAGGAACTTGGAGTAAGGGGACTCCGGGTTCCTTTTTGCATATAATGGTTTTATCTTTGGTAACTAAATAGTATATTTTTTACATAATTTGAGAATAATCAAAATATATTATATAAAATAGTACCGGAGCGGTGAAAATCATGATACTTAAAATCCCCCCAAATGTAAATATGGCTGAAGGGAGCATAATTGCATTAACAAAAGATGACATTTTTATCGGTTATGCCGAAATAATAATGTCAACAAATGAAGCCCTTATGCTTAGTGTGGACAAAAAAGCCATAAAAACCTTCAACGAATTGTTCGGCGAACAAATCCCATTTACTATAGATCTTTTTTAAATGCAGGTCAAATTCACTGCCCTTTTATACTTTGATTCATAGTTGGGCTTAAGGAACTCATATCTCTTTTCCATTTCATCCGTTACTGTCTTTAGTCTGTCTCTATGAGCGTAATCTGATTTCAGCTCTAGTTCTATCTGGTATTCTTTTTTTGATACATTGTTTTTTAGGTTTACATAAGTAACACTGTCGAAAGCGGCTTCAACGGAGAATTCATCTTGCGAAAACAGTATTTTCTCACGTTTTTTTTCAACCCTGATAACTGTATGAAAATCCTTTGGTTGAAACCTTTCAGTAAGTTCAGTGCAATATATTATTAATAGTTCCCAATTATCTTCTATCTTTTCTGAATCAATCTCTTTTTCATATTCAAATCTTGCCAGTTGCCCGGCACTACCGCCGGTTTCATCAGGAATATCCTTTTTTATTGTTATGCGGTTTCTTTTTTTATCCTTTCTAATTCTAAGTATTATATTCTGCCTGTACAAGTCTCCACTGTCAGTATCAAAATAATCATCCGCACTGTCTTTTACTTTTATGTCCCCTGCCTTGAAATTTTTCATAAAGTCTGAAAACTCAGTCCGGACTTTATGGAAAAGAAGACTATCCTGTGCATCAATTACGTATTTCTTTTCAACTTCAATATTTTTTCCCTTTTTCATAAAAACACCTCGTCGGTAAGTGTCAATGCAAATATATGAACATTTCTTCTATTAGGTAAATGTATTTTCACTACACATCCCGGTTCTATACGGTATCTCTTTGCAAATAGTCTTGCATTAAAGTTGTGATACCTTGTCCTGCCATTTCTTCTTTCTGCTGCTGCCCCGGTCCAGTAAGCCTTTTCCCCATAAATGGGAGGCTGGAAGAAATCTGAAAAGTCAGCAGTTATTACCCTTTTTGACCCGTCTGAATACTCTATCGCTATCTTCTCATTATAGCTTCCATACTCAGAACAGGCAAGTATACTGATGTATTGTGCATTTATTTCTGGTATACAAATCACCTGAGCGTTACAACTTATGTTATCAGTCTGAGCAGGTAAATAGCTGTAATTAAAGCAGAAATCACCCTTTTTCCATTCCTCGTTTACCACTAAATCCCGGAATATATAATGTGTGCCTTCTCCCGTAATATCAGCTCTGGAATCATCCCTCAAGGTATCTTCAAATGCCTGATTGTTATAGTGTTCTGTCAAATCCACATAATAGTTTATCTGATTTTTCTTTCCTTCATTTACAAATAGAATCTTAATCAAATTAATAAGCTTTTCATCACTGTCTAGAACCTTACTGCATAAATCATCTTGTTTCTCTCTGGTGATTTTCGCGCCTGTAATACTGGCCCTATATAAAAAATTAAGTGCGTCTTGTCGAGTTTCTTCAATAATTTTTTCAGTATTTTTTGTCAAAGCCGTATCTAAATTTCTTTGTTTGCAATGGTCATACAAAAGGTGGAATATAGGCTTTATACAACCATAAAACCGGCGTCTTATAAGTTCTATGTCATACTTAAATTTTTCAATTTGTTCATTATACGAATTAATGATATTTATAAAGTCATTTTTATAGTCCGGAAACAAAGACAATGAAGTATTGATAACTTCATTTGTATCAATACTGATGTCCTCAATCTTATGCATAGAATATATACTGTTTGCAAATGTTTGGTTTTCCTTAATATACTGCTTATTTGATCCGTCAAATATATCTTTCAACATATCAAAGGTTACTTGTAGTGAAAAAAATATATCTGAATTTTCATAAGTACTAACGATATCTCTAACTAAAGATGCTTCTTTAATACTGAATGTCTTATTATTTTCTCCATACTCATTTACAATAATGGCATGGTCTAGAGTATATGCGCTATCTTTATAGTATTTGCTATAGAACAGCGAGTTGTATTTTACGACCAGAATAACAGGCCATCCTCCAAGAATCTCCTCGGCAATCCTGTTCATGGTTTCTTCCGGAGTGTTCCCGGAGCAATCTATCCGTTGCAGCTCCAAACCCATGCAACTCACTATCCTGTTTACATTACTCTCAAAACCTGATTCAAAAAAATTTTCAGTATTACTCAAAATAGCATATAAATAACAAAAATAAAAATAATTATTATAACTGAAGTACCCTGCAGCGGCAGCAATTGGTCCGTGTATACAGTCAATTTGCTGATAATCAAAACCCTTTTTGTAAAAATCAATATCCAGTGTCTTTCTCATTATACCTCCCTTTCCCCTTTGGCACCGAAGAAGGTATTCAACGTCACAAGGTTAACATTCTTAAATTAATTATATGAATATTTTTGAATTGTTTCAAGTTATTTACACTAAATATTTTGTTGGATTATACTACATCTTTATGTAATATATGCATTTCATAAAACTACCTCGTCGGTAAGCGTCAATGCAAATATATGAATATTTCTTCTTTTAGGTAAATGTATTTTTACTACACATCCGGGTTCTATACGGTATCTCTTTGCAAATAGCCTTGCGTTAAAGCTGTGATACCTTGTCCGGCCATTTCTTCTTTCTGCTGCTGCCCCGGTCCAGTAAGCCTTTTCCCCATAAATGGGAGGCTGAAAGAAATCCGAAAAATCAACAGTTATTACCCTTTTTGACCCGTCAGAATACTCTATTACTATCTTCTCATTATAGCTTCCAAACTCTGAACAACCAAGTATACTGAGGTATTGTGCATTTATTTCCGGTATACAAATAACCTGAGCGTTACAACTAATGTTATCGGGCTGAGCAGGTAAATAGCTGTAATTAAAGCAGAAATCACCCTTTTTCCATTCCTCGTTTACCACTAAATTCTGAAAAAT
Source organism: Ruminiclostridium papyrosolvens C7 (assembly GCF_000421965.1). Lineage (GTDB taxonomy): Bacteria > Bacillota > Clostridia > Acetivibrionales > DSM-1351 > Ruminiclostridium > Ruminiclostridium papyrosolvens_A. The sequence goes on from NZ_ATAY01000033.1 coordinate 24,436, forward strand.
ATAATGTGTTCCTTCTCCTGTAATATCAGCTCTGGAATCATCCCTCAAGATATCTTCAAAAGCCTGATTATTATAGTGTTCTGTTATATCTATATAATAATTACTCAACTTTTTTTCGGGTTCGCAGACAACCAGAGTCTTCATAAGGTTCAGAAGTATTTCATCTCCTTCGGCAACCATTTTGCACAAATCATCTTTTCTCTCTTTACTTATTGTCTCACATCGGCGACTGGCCTTGCCAAGAGCATTTATTACTTTGCTTCGGATATTTTCAACCTTTTTTTTCGTTTCCTGCAACCGGGCAAGATCAAGACTTTTATTTATACACTGCTCGTAAAGTATATGGAAAATAGGTTCCAGACATCCGTGAAAGCGCAGCCTGTTAAATACAATATTGTTGTCAAAATCCTTAGTTCCATTATAATTTTCTATTAAACTTATCAATTCGTTTTTATCATCCATCATGGACAATGCAATACTAATGGCTTTGTTTGTATCAAGATTCACCTCTTCATTCTGATATATGCTGTAAATACTGTCCGCGCACGAGACTAATTCCCTTCGGAATTGGTTGTTTGAGTGCTCCCAAATTTCTTTTAGCATGTCAAAAGTAATATGAAGCGGAAAGAAAGCGCTTTTATAGGTATCCAGAATGTCTTTGTAAAGCTGATCTTTAATGCAAAATGTTTTGTTTGACTCATTAAACTCATTCACAAGTAATCCGTGATTAAGCTTGAAACCCATATTTTTGTAATACACATTGTAAAATAATGAATTATACTTTACAACCATAATAACAGGCCTGCCAAACAAAATTTCCTCGGCTGCCATGGATATTACATCCTCAGGGGTACATCCCCTGCAATCAATTTTTTTAAGCTTTAAACCCATTTTACATAGGATTTTGCTGGAATAGTCTGATGGATCATACTGTGAGTAATTTTCATAAGCTCCTGCAATACTATGTAAAAAGCAGTAATAAAAATAGTTGTCATGGTTAAAATAACCTGTCGCCGCGGCAATCGGAGATTGTATGCAGTCAACATTCTTATAATCAAACCCGTTTTTATACAGGTCAATATCTAGGGCCTTCCCCATTTTACTCCCACCTTCTTTGGTATGTATAATTCTAATTTCCAAGTTTCTGACTTACTACTTTTTCCAACTTGTTTAATGTATTCAGATTATCCAGTAAGAGTTCTTCATCATCAAAAACAATATGTAATTTATCTTCCAGATTAATAATAATTTCAATAAAATTAACTGAATCGACACCTACCCTGTTAAGGTTTTCATCTGCCGATATGCTGTTTACTTGTTCAGTTTCAATATTTAAAGCTGAAGCAATTACAGCTATGATTTGTTCTTTTATTTCCATAAACACATCTCCTTTAATAAATTATATTATTTTGAATAAGTTTCCATAATCTTCTCCAGCTCAGAATTAAGTATACTGACTTTCTCCCATGAACCAGATATTATTAATGCAAAAGCTCTTCCCACACTGCCGTCAGTACCATCATGAAGCTTGTATGGAAGAGTACCGGAGGTATATACAAATATCCCTTCCTTAGTATCGGGATTTATTAACAAACCCTCTTTACCCAGCCTGCTGCATATATCGGTATAGTTCACAGGTTTGTCAGGAGTCAGTCTGAAGTACCTTGACAGTATCTTTTTGTACTTCAGAATCTGATTTACAAATGAAATATAAGTTGATAATGTAAATCGACCGTTAATTTCAATAATAGGAATACATACATCTTGTTCTGTTATAATTGAGTCTATTCCGGCTACTCCGGTAAAACCTGTTTCATACAAATATCTTCCTATTTTTTGTCCATATTCCACATAGCTGTCCAGAACTCTTTGCTCCAGTTCAGGAGGCATTTTTGAGCCAATGTAAACTGTGTCTCTCAGTAACTGCTCTTTAATCGAAAAGACATCTACTTGTCCGTCAGGGGAAACGTATATCTGATAATTAATATCCCATTTCTTGTTATACCAGCCCTCCACAAGCCATTTACTGTCTGCCCTGCCTCTGGAGAATCGTGCTATCATCCTTAGGCTTGATTCTAACTTATCCTTGCTGTCTACTATGTATAAACCCTTGCCCGACGCACCCTTTGGCTCTTTTATAATCACTTTGCTAAAGAACGGCTTATTATTTGTCAGTCTTTCATATTCTTCCCGGATTTCGTCGGCAGAACTGCACACCCTGCCTTGGCATACGGTTAAACCAAGCTTTTCAGATATTTCTCTGTTAAATATCTTGTCATTGATTTTTGCATTAATATGAGAGGGTGCACCCATTATCTTCATGCCTGTCTTTTCGGCAATTTCTTCTTCAAGGTGAGTGACCCCATACGGAACGAAATACAAATCATTGTTTTTTTCCGCTGCCTCTTTTAATTTATTCAGTAAGTCTTCATCTTCTAGTACCAACTCTGATATGGGAGTTAATAAATCAGCATTTTCAGGCGATAGGATGGTTGGGATAGAAAAACCCATTTTTCTTAAATTTTCTAGATAATCATCATCAGGCATTTCACGAAGAATAATAATATCCTGTTCTCTGCATATGAGAAGATTCATTTCTTCCATACGGTTTACGGCAATGTCCTCCTGCCTGTTAACAACCCCTGTACTCAAGTTACTCCAGTATTTTTCCGCACCTATATTGCATAGCCATACTATGATTCCTTTGCTTCTATCTGTGGTAAGAAGGCTTATTAAATTAAAACCGTTTTCCATACCTTTTAAAGAAGATTTTTATCCATAGGCTTTTGTCTTAGCATAAAATCTTCTTTTTCCCACCTTTCTCTGAGAATATATGTTTTACCTTCATAATACTGAACCTCAGCCGGCAGCGGATGACTCAGGAAAAGCCCCGGGCTCTGTGTTATTCCATAAGCTCCTGACTTCTCAATTGCTACTATGTCTCCTGCAACAGTTTCGGGCAGCATAACATTCTGACCTATAACATCTGTTGGAGTGCATAGAGGCCCTACTACATTTACCTGTTCTTCATTGCCTGACTTATTTAGGATATGCATCGGAAAATTGTTTCTGATGTGCCGTCCAAGGAAGGCAGAGGACGCATGCTGGTTTGAACCACCGTCACAGACCAGATATTTTCTCCCCTTACATTCTTTTTTGTAAAGAATTTTTGTAAGATATGTTCCCGATTCAGCCATAAGAAATCTTCCACTTTCTACAAAAACCTGTGTATCAGAAAGGCTATCCTTGTATTTATCCCATATTTCACTAAATTCATTACGGAATATGTCCATATCCAGAGTACTGTCATCCTTGAAATAAGGAACACCAAAGCCCCCGCCAAGGTTCAGAAACTTAAGATTAAAACAGTACATTTCAGAGGTATCTAATGCGAGCTTTATAATTTGCTCCATACTCTGAACAATACTATGGGCATTTAGCGCCTGCGTCCCTGTATATATATGTATCCCAGTTATTTTAAGGTTTGTCAGTGTTTTTAATTCCTTAAATTCACTTCCCATATGAATCTGATCTATCCCGAATTGAGATGCAACCCCTGACATTTTAATTCCGGAGCCTGCAATGTCAAAGTCAGGATTTATTCTTACAGAGATGTCTACTACCCTGCCTTTTTCAGCTGCTATTTCATTAATTACTTCTGCTTCTTCCAGACTTTCTATATTTATGTTATAAATGCCTGTCTCCACAGCATATTTCAATTCTTCATATGTTTTTCCGGGACTGGTAAATATGATTTTATCAGGTGAAAAGCCTGATGAAAGTGCAGTGTGCAATTCTCCGGAGGATGCCGTTTCAATACAGCTGCCAAGCTTCTTGAACAACTGACATATCCCCATAAGAGGGTTTGCCTTCATAGAATAAAATATCCCAAATTCTTTGGGCAGACTGTTCTTGAGCAGTTTATACTGGGATATGATTTTCTCAGTATCATAAGCGTAAACAGGTGTTCCATATCCGGTTGCGATATCATTGAGTATTTTGTCGTTCATATGTCCCTCCTATTCTGTGTCCACCAAAGTATTATTTATAATTTCCACTAATGCTTTGGCATTATTGTGAATGTAAAAATGCCCCCCATGAAAGGTGTAAAAGGTACAGCTTTTTTCAGTATACTGTTCCCAGTATTTCATATCTTCAACGGCTGCCAGTTCGTCATTTGTACCTGAAAGCACAGAAATATCAATATCAAATTTCTGTATTTGGGGATTATGGCCGTATGTCTCCAGAATTGTGTAGTCTGCACGAAGAGTACTAACAGCATTTTCCACCAATCGTGTATACTTTAAAAGCTTTTCAGGTATTCCTCCCAGACTCACTGCTTCCTGTATCAACTCATCATCGGTTAATAAATGCATATTCTTTCCCTGCTTTTCAATGCAGGGAGGGTATCTTCCCGAAAAGAATACATGTATTGGTAATTTCAAACCCTTTTCATAGAGTCTGCATATCAATTCATAGGTTATTATACTGCCCATACTGTGACCGAAAACAGCATAGTCTGTGCCATTTGTTTCATCTTCCACAAGACTTGCTATATCCTCCACAGCCTCCCCCATACTTTTATAAAATGGGTCTTTAGCTCTTTTTGACCTCCCCGGGAGTTCAATGGGGCAAAGCTTTATGGAGCTGTTTAAATAAGTTCTCCATTTTGCATATACATCTGCAGAACCTCCTGCGTACGGTAAACAAAACAGTTTAATTTCTTCCATTTTATGCCTCCTGTTTAAAGCTTAATTCAAGAAGCTTATCAACTGCACGGCTTTCGATTTCTCTTATGAGTTCCAGTTGCCTACATATATTGGTCATAATATCCTTGTTTTTTGTTAGGGCTAAACGAAGAGACAAATTGGATACGATTTCCCATTTTGTTGAAGAATCCTTAAGACAGTCGCAGATTTCCTCTGTATCGTAAACCATTTCTGATATTTCCCTAAGAAATACCGTAAACCTTGTCCTGCCCCTTGACATGAGCTTAAAGGCCGTATTGTAATACCTTAAAAGAGAAAATAATTCATCATCGGGCATAGTGTCTCTTTTAAATATCAAATCCCTTGTGAATATCTCCAGTGCCGGCAATCCGCATTTACATCCCAGAATATCCTTTTTGCCCTTCATCCGGCTCAAGCTCTCAGCTATAATATTTCTACAGCTGTCATAACCCGGTTTGAAACATTCTTTTTTTCTCACTTCCATCCACATATTTCTTATGGGCTTGGTATATGAACCCTGATCGTTATCGGAATTTCTTGCACATATTAAATCTTCTATAGAAATCCTTCCGTCAAAATCGCTTTTGGAAAGACCGTACTTGTCGAAAATTTCAACATATCCCTCTTCCTTGTTATATCCCGTTACAACAACGGCGTGTGCCCCATGAGTTTTATGGTAAGCACTGTGATAACTCATATGGTACATGTCTACAACTGTTATCACAGGGATTCCCATGTCTATCAGTTCAATAAGCCTCTCATGAGCTATATGGGGGTTGTCTTCAACATATAATGAAATTTTTATTTTGTTGTCTGACAATTCTTGTACATCACTATTGTCACGTCTGCTATAATGCGTAACTGTCGGAAAGTAGACGTATTCAAGTGAAGTGTTCAGCTGTTCCTCGGAAAACTCGAAAGAGCGTGAGGGTTTATGTAAATAATTCAAACCTATATACCCTGTATCCTGCCCATACATAAAAGACATATAATCCGCCAAAATCAACTCCGGTTTCAACCCAAAGTATGCTACAAGTGCTCCGTAGGCATTCTGAAAACAGTCATTTACATAAGGGACAAAGTATCGCGGTACTCCGTCAATTGAGCGGCTTAAAGTATTCATATATCTCCCTTCTGCCTGAAATATAATCATTCACGCATTTTACCACAGTATCTGTATCTTCATTGACTGTAATAATGTTAGTTTCATTTTGGATTGTTTTGCTGTTGAACAAAAACAAATATTCACTCCTTAGCTTAGTCAGGTAATAAAGTTCCTTGTTTTTCAAAAGCTTGCTTCCCCTGATAAGCTTATTTGTGTGAAATAGGTCTTTTCCTCTTTTTTTAATTCTTCTATCGCACACTTCAGGTCTTACATCCAAAAAGAATACCAGGGCCGGTTTTATAACAAGCCTGTGCAAGAACCTTCCGATTGCCCCCCCCGCTCTGTTTACACTATCTCGGGTCAAACCTGTATATATGTATCTGTCTGCAATTAAAACATAATTTTTCTTTAAAAGCGGAACGACTTTAAAAAGGTAATCTATCAGAAAACTAACCCATTGAAAAAAGCTGTAAATCCCGGGTGTCAGTAATTTTCCAGAGTCGATTGCTTTGATTATATTTCTTATTACCTTATTTGAATTCCATTCCAACACACTGGTTTTATATCCATTATCGGTCAGGTACTTTCTGAGAACCCTTACACTCTCGCTCTTCCCACAGCCGCTTATTCCCTCGAATACTATCAACATACCGTTCACGCTTGATGTATTTTTTTCTTGTTGCATAAGCCTTCACATCCATAAATTTATTTATGTAAACTTAATAATATTGCTTTAAGTGAAGAACCTCATGTAACGCATTTCTGCCATTCTACAAGCTATTTTTAAACTTATAGCTCTCTGTGTAGTCAAGAGCAGCTTTTCTGCCTTTTACAAGGTTTTCGTGGAGCTCTCGCAATATTGCCATAGAGAAATCCGTCTCTTTCCAAGCATTGTAAGTAATTCCGTAGCCAAGTTGTTCCCACAGCCGGGTGTTCTTTTTTTCATGTTCGCCAAAGGGTTCCAGCATTATCATAGGTGTTGCAGAAGATATTGAATCCATAAGGGTTCCGGCGCCCGGCTTTCCAATGATCGCCTTTGTATTCTTTGTAATATCAAAAAGCTCATGATATTCTTCTTTATTTTTAAATACTGGTTCTTCATCAGGTATTATCTGGGCTAAGGGCGGAAACTCATAAATGCCTTTTTCATTTTTATTCCAGGCTCTCCATGAAGGATCAACCATAAAGCATCTGTCTACTTCCTTTTTTCTTGAAACTTCCTGAATTTCATACAGTACAATATCCAACTGAAAACCTTTCTCCTGTAGCTCGGGGATTTTCCCCTGATAGGTTCCCATTCCCCAGCCCCCTCCATGAATAATAAATCTCTCTGGCCTTTCAATGAATGGGATTGGTTCTTCATTTGCAATTGGAATCTGGAACTGGATTTGACTGTTTTCAAAATCGTACAGGCAAACTTCTTTATAATTAAGACCGTAGTCAGGCTTGTACTGCTGAAGGCTTTTCCATGATGGTGGCAGGTCGCAGTCCACATACAGTATTTCTGCATTAACAGCTTCAGGAGCTATCCTTGCTCTGTATTCGTCGATTACATGAAGCCAGTGCCCCGACAGTACTATGAAATCCCTTCTTTTTTCCTCCGCCCAGCTTTTCAGCAGCTCATCTGCGAGTTCATTGTCAATACTCTGGCGAATATCCATAGGCATTCTAGCAGACATTAAAGCGACGGCAAAGTTACTGTGATATGCCTTCCGACTCTTTTGTATGCCATCCCTCTTATCTTTTGAAATAAGGTTCTCGAATACTTCAATTTCAGTAGAAACTCCCTTTTCCCGTAATCTGAGGTCTATAAGAAGTCCCGGGATATACAGCCCAAGTCCGAAACCTGAGCAGAGTATTGTCACTGTTCTTTTTTCCATAGGATTCAACTCCTTGGCATATAGTTGTAGTGCCTTTAATTATTTATGACTGGCCTTCGCCGAATTTTGCATCAAGGAACCTGTTCATACCCGTAGCTTTGCTCTGGTCAATATTCAGAATTCTGTTAACGTCAAAAAGCCTTGTAAAGAAATCATAGGGCCACTTTGACGGTTCTTTATTTTCAATGGCGTACTCATCCAGATAAGAAAGATCCTCTGGTTTGAAGCTGTCCTTTACAAACTGAGGTACTATTTCTCCAAACATTAGCTCTATATAGTAGAAGTTATAGTAAACAATTTTCTCCAATTTGTACTCTTTAACTCTTTCAACAAGGAGATTCCAGTCAATCTTGTCAAAGAATTTGCGTATGTACATAAATAAATCTGCAAACTTGTAAATCTTCAGGTCTTTGAGGCTGGCTATCCATATCATAAGACATGCTTCTTTGTACAGATGGCAGCTAAGTTGGATAATATTATCTATGTAGTCCAACATATAACCCTTTGTATTATTTATTTCAACTGGTACTGCTCTTTGTATAAGGTCTTTTGTCATTACCTTGTAAGGGCAGTTGCCTTTCCAGAGAATGTCGTGGTTTACGTCAACTTCAACAAGCTTTGCGAACTTGTTATCGCTGAGTTTCAGGAACTGGTGTATTTCATGTGTTGCCATCTGGTGCAGAACTTTTTGTTTTCTTGGTACTTCTACTATTACATCCTTCTCCTCATCGTAATTGCCCTGTATATAGCCAAGATCTTCAAGAGCCTTTACTACAGTGCCTACGTCATCCAGATTCATAAGCATATCCAAGTCATTGAATATTCTTGATTCTATTGAAGGATACACTATACTCGCAAGGAGGTTTCCTTTTAGAACAGGAACTACAAGATTATACTTTTCAAATTCTTTAAGTATTTCCGAAAGCTTTTCCAGATAGCAGTTGTTTCTTTCTCCAAACACTGCCCACTGAGTATCCATAAGTCTTTGAAGTTCTTTTTCCATTGAATCATAAAGATTAAACTTCTTGAGGTTGTACCGGAACATAGGCAAGGTTCTATGTGTAATCATCTGGTATATTGCTTCGGACCAGTCAACACCGCCATCCAGCATTTTCTTCAGCTCATCACCCTGTGAATCATTCATTTCCACCGCAGTAAGTAATACAAGCTGTCTTTCCTTTGATATTTCTTCTCTTTTCATTCACATTTCCCCCTGTCATTTTTTCAAGCTTTGGTATAATTCTTTAACATCCTTTTTGCTTATTTTCCCTATTGCATTTCTCGGTATTTCCGATATTATGTATATTTCCTTTGGTACCTTCCTATCTTCAAGCTGTATGTTGCACCATTTGTATATATCCTTTACTTCTGCCTGACAGCCTTCTTTCAAAACTACCATGGCAACAATTTTCTGTCCCAGTTTCTCGTCATCAACACCTATTACAGCGCTTTCCTTGACTACCGGATTTTTAAGCATAACTTCTTCTATATCTATTGGGTATGCTCTGCTTCCGCCCTGCATAATCATGTCATCGTTCCTGCTGAGTACAAAGAAACGTCCTTTTTCGTCCTTATAGCCCAGGTCTCTTACACGGAAACCTTTTTCCCCAAGAACTTCTCTTGTAAGCTCAGGTGAATTATAGTAGCCGTCCATCATGTAATCACTGGTTATGTATAGTTCCCCTATTTCACCTACTGGGGCTTCACTTCCGTCTTCCCTGTAGATTTTTACGCCACAGCCTCTCATAGGCTTTCCGATTACACACGGCAGAGTTGTTACGTCTTCGTGTTCACCGAAGGTTACTCTTGCTGATGCCTCAGATGTGCCATAGGCATTGAAAACTCTTGCCCCCGGGAATGCTTCTGCTGCGCGGCGGTATATTGTCATTGGATTTACCATTCCACCGATGAGAACTCTTTTAACTGAGCTGATATCGTAATTTTTCAATTGAGAATACTCTAGAATTTGTAAAAGCATTGTTCTCACTATGTAAAAATTAGTTGCCTTATACTCCTGAACTGCCTTCAAAAATATTGCAGGATGGAACACATTGTTCAGAAGGATAATTCCTCCTCCACGGCTTATTGCCATGAGCACGTCCCCTGATATTGGACTTGCCTGAGCAAGGGACCTTGGTAGGATAGTCCGTTCATCACTGGTGAAACCCAGATGTTCTGCAACCGCTAATGCATTTCCAACAATTGCATGATTTGAGAGTACTATTCCCTTTGGTCTTGAAGTAGAGCCTGATGTAAAGCATATACCGAAAGTATCTTCTTTTACATCTGTAAGCTCACGTTTATCTTTTTTGAACTCATGTTTTTCAAATGTACCGTTTTCCTGTAAAACAAGTACTATCCTTATGTTCATTTTTTCAATGCCTTCAAGAATAGAGGTATACCCCTTTGAATCTGTTATCAGAAGTTCAACATCCGTGTAGTTTATAAGGTCTGTAAGGGTATCTCCCTTAAATTGATACGAAAGTGATACAAAAACCTTCTTCTGCCGGTTTAACCCCAACATGCTTGTAATGAATTCAGTACAATTCGGCAGGTAGATTCCGCCGATTCTGAAATCCCAGCCTTCTATCAGATTGCAAAAATCCAGAACCTTTTCGTATATCTGGCCATAAGTAAATTTATTGTCATTATATATAAGTAATATATTATCTTTGTACTTCTCACAGCTCTCGTTAAAAAGATTCCATGGTGAGTATTCAATTTCTTTCACTTAAGTCGCTTCCCTTCTATTTAATTAGGCTCCTGCCTTGCAGATAGCCTTCCAGCCTTTCCACAATACTGCTCTCCAATTCACGGATAATATCAAGTTGATTTACCAAATCGTCAATCATATCCAGCGACTTCCTTATGCCAAGCTTCAAAGCAATACTGGAACAGATATCCCAGTGTTTTGAAGCTTCCTCCAATGAAACACACAGCCCCGGTACAGTTTGTTGCGGTAGCAGAGAACTGATTTCTTTAATAAATACGCTAAAACGTTTCCTGCTTCTTGAAATATTTTTCAGGGTACCATTCAGATACACCCTGTACCAGTACACTTTTTCGTCATCAAGCTTTTCATTTTTCTTTTCCAATAAACTTTTTGAAAATAGATCAATTGCATCCAAGCCGCACTTATGTCCGAGAACTTCTTTTTGGCCTTTCATTCTTTGGCAGCTTTCGCTTATAACATTCAGCAATTTTTCTTCTGTAACTTTAAAATCCTTATCTGAGCTTATTTCCATCCATAGATTACGAACCGGTCTTTTTTGTGTCGCATTTACTCCCGGCAAGGGATTATCCGACATTCTTCCCAAGTTAACCTCATCTATAGGCAGTATCCCGTCAAAGTCGCTGCTTGAAAGCTTATACTTATCAAACAGGTGAAAAAATCCTTCTTCTTCGTTATAACCAGTAAATACCACACAGTGCAAACCATGTTCCTTTCCGTATGCCCTGTGATACTTCATGTAAAACAAATCAACAGCCGCAACTACGGGTATTCCGTTACCCAGCAGCTCCTTCAATCTTTGGTATGCCACATCAGGCTTGTCCTCTATAAACATGTTGATGTGGACCCTGTCTCTGTATCTTATATCAACTTCTTTTACTCCCGCCTGACTGTATAAAGTTGTTGGCGGCAGGTATACAAATTCAAGGGATGTATTCAGTTCATCTTCTGTAAACTCAACCGTTGTATTTGGCCTGTAAAAATAGTTGACTCCAACATATCCGTTTTCACAGTCATACATAAACGAAAGGTAATCAGCAAGAATAATGTTGGGATTCATTCCCATATGCAAAAGTACAGCAGAATAAGCATTATGGAAACAATCATTTACATACGGCTCAAAGTATCTGGGTACATTGCCCATTTGTTTTATCATAGTCACCTGTCCTATCACTGTGTATTCAGGAATTCAATATATTGTCAACATAATCAGTTATGGAATTCACTGTTGAAAAGGTTTCATAGGTTAGTGAGCTGCTATCAAAGGTTATTCCGAAAATATCCTCAATTTCAACCAGCAGCTCCACAAGAACTATTGAGTCAACTCCATAGTTGTCTCTTAAATCACTGTCTGCCACCACATTCTCATTATTAAATTGTGCAACTCTGCTTACAACCTCACAAACCTTACTTTCTATTTCCTGTCTCTGCATAAGTTTTACACTCCTTTAAAATATTTTACTTGTACCTCTCATTTACTACCTTTATTCTGCCTTCAACCTTCGCTGAAACATCACCCTTTTCTTTTATGTATTTAGCAAGAACATCTTTAAGAAGCTCGCCCTTGTTTAGCAGCTTTCCTTCCTTCAATTCATCGTATCCGTCTCCGCCGTTATACAGATAGTCATTCGTAGCAACTTTGTAATACTTTTCTCTGTCCAGCGGTTTACCGTTCAGTGTAATACTTACCAGCCTTTTACCGGCAGGTTTTGATGCGTCAAACGTATACTTTATACCTGAAACCTGCAGGAAGCCTCCATTGGAACCTCCGTCAGGATACAGCCTTATACCTCTTTCAACTGCTGTGTATATGTTTTCTCCCTTTACCTCTATTGTGACAAGTGAATTGACAAATGGCAGAGATTTTCCAATTGAGTACAGGTTGATATTCCCTGCTGGAATACTTTCTCGTATTCCTCCTCCGTTCATAAGGGTTAATTCCGCGCCCGCTGTTTCACGCATCGCATCGCAAAGCAAATTGGCTAAAGTTGTTTCTTTGCTTCTCACGTTATTTCTGAAACCGTCAAGCTTTTCCTTGGTTTTTCCTACAACTTCCTTGGAAGCTTCTAGGGCTATTGCATGATATTTTTCTGCCACCTTGTTTACAGCCGGGTCAGCTTTTTCCTTGTCTTTGGTTCTTTTAACGCTCCATACTACCTTTGCCAGCTTTCCGTCTTTAAAGTACATATCTGCCAGCCCTACGTGGGTACTATATCCTCCGGCTTCAACCAGATATGTATTGTTGACCTTTTCAGCCTTTTCATATAAAAAGTGGTGGTGTCCGCACAGAATTAAGTCTATGCCGTCTACTTGCTTTACTACTTTTCTGTCTATGTCATCCCCAAGATGTGATATAAGTACTATTGCATCCACTTTATCCTTGAGTGTTGTTACCATTTTCTTTGCTATTTTTACAGGGTCTTCAAGGGTTACACCTTCAGTATCCCGTGAATTTGTATTTATAAGGGCATTCTGCTCTGTCATACCGAACAAGCCAATTCTTTTGCCCCCTATTTCTACAATTTTGTACTCTTGAAATGCCGGCTTTCCATCTTTATAAATATTAGCTGAAAGAATTGGAAATTTTAGTTCGTCTATAATTTGAACCAGCCTGTCATAACCAAAGTTAAAATCATGGTTACCGGGTGTCATTGCATCGAAGCCCATTAAATTAGCTACTTCAACAACTCCTTCACCCTTATTTATGTTTGCTTCGTTGGTTCCATGAAACAGATCTCCTGAATCAAGAACCAATGTATTCTTATTTTTTTCCTTTATACCGTCTATGATATGTTTCATTAACGGCATACCCATCATTACACTTACGTCATCCAGAGAGTAATATCCCCCTGCTTCCTCGTCGAAGATAATATGCCCGTGTATGTCGGCAGTACTTACAACGCTTACTTTGTCATCGTAATAGCCTACGCTTTTAAGTAAATCATTAAAGTTAACATATTTGACCGTTAGAAATGCTGCTATTCCGAATACAAGTACTCCTATAACAATCAGATTTTTATAGCTTTTCAAAACAATAATCCTCCTTTAGTCTAGTCATTACATTGCTGTACCTGTACTGGAATAACGGCTTACACCTTTTTTCCAAAATGCATATACAAGCAAAAACATTATTACGGCAACCACCGGCGTCATATAGAGAAAGCCGTTCCAATATGAAGACATATCACTTTTTCTTAAGAAATATTGTGCAGGAAAAAAATTTACGAAAGCGAAAGGAACAACAAACATGAGCAGCTTTTGTATGATACCCGGATAAAAGCTCAAAGGATAGCCGGAAATTCTTCTGGCATTAAAAAATATCATATTCCTCAGATTGTCAACCTTATATGTCCAGAAGCTGAAGCAGGCAGAAAACAAAAATATTGAGGCCTGTATAACTGCCCCTGTCAATAAAACCACTATGTAATAAAAAATATTTTTTGCATTCCAGACTATTCCTACTGAAAATGCAGTGTTTGCAAATAGGATTATTCCAACTATTCCGTGACCGAGAGCTGCGCTCAAATCTATCCTTGAAGCAACTATCTGATACATAAGCCCAAGAGGCCTGGTCAGGAACCTGTCAAATTCCCCTGAATAAATCATATTGTCAAAATCTCTCATACCGGCAAAAAATAACACAAATACGCTATAGGATAAAAACAGAAAGCTGTACAGGAAGAACATCTGGTTATACTCCCAGCCCTTTATCCGTACAAATCTTGTAAGTATGAGAAACATGACTACAACGGATATCATTTCTCTGCAAAAAATCGCTATTGTGATAAAGACTCTATCAAATTTATATTCCAGAATTGACTTTATACTGAGTTTTGCATACTTCATTAACAAAACAAATATTTCAATCGGACTGTATAATGGTTTCTTTTTCATTGACTATCCCCCCTGAACAACCAATTTTTTTAATGCTGATCTCCATAAGAGCCTGCCAACTATAAACAGACCAAGAACCCATATGAGCTGTTTTAAAAGTGCAAAAGCAATTTCCTCCATTGGCATTTGCCCCAGATAAATAGTTATGGGTACATAATATATTGAAGCAAAGGGAGTAAGATTTATAAAATCTACCATTGCCTGAGGCATAAACCACAGAGGAAGCAGCGCCCCTGACAATATCATTACAGCTGCGTCCTTGATTGTTACAAGGCTGAATGTCCAATAAAACCAGAATGAGCTTATCCATACTATGAAATTCAAGCAGTACAATACAAGATAACCCAATATCATACTGACCAGAAAAAGTGCGAACATTGTTAATGAAAAAGGCGGAAGCATTTTGAAAAGAATTATGGATATGATTAGTGCAGGTGTGAGCTGCAGGACAACCCTAAAAATCAAGATACCTACATTATATGAAAAAATATAGCCGCTGAAATTAATAGGTTTGAGTAAATCCAACCCTATAGAACCCGAACGTACCTTGTTTTCAATGCGGTACTCATCCATAGCATAAATACACTGCATGAGGAAGGCAAGAACCACATAGGTTATCAGCATTTTGAACTGCACACCGTCTACAGCCTGTTCATCCTCATATATTGCCTTCCAGACACATATATTGACAAATATCATGATTATGGCATTAATAATACCAGCTACACAATCCGCCCTGTATGCAATATTATTCTGGAATGCTTTTTTAGCGAACTCCACATAGGCTCTCATCGAACTTGATCCCCCCCTGATAGATTTCTCTGATTATTCCTTCAATTTCAGGTTCTTGAACTGTCAGGTCCACAATAGAGTATTTTTGAGTTAATTCATTTATAAGACTGGATATTTGGATTTCATCCTTTCGGAATTTAAATCTCTTTTTGCTTCCCTTCTCTTCAATTACCTGTATTCCGGGTATATCTATTTTTTCAACATTCTCAGAAAAATCTACCTGTAGGGTTCTGTTTGTGCCGTACTTTTCTTTTATTTCTTCTACCGTGCCATCATATATTGTCACACCCTGGTCAATGATTATCATTCTCTGGCAGGTCTTTTCGATATCCTGCATGTCATGAGTAGTAAAGAGCATCGTTGTACCTTTTTCTTTGTTTATGTACCTGATAAACTCTCGTACCTTTTCTTTGGCAATAACGTCAAGTCCTATGGTGGGTTCATCAAAAAATATGATTTCAGGGTCATGCAGCAATGCAGCTGCAATATCCGCCCTCATCCTTTGCCCAAGACTAAGCTGTCTTACCGGTTGACTTATGAATGAATTGATTTCTAATAATTCATTAAATAATTCCATATTTTTTTTGTATCTGGGTTCAGGTATTTTGTAAATATATTTCAAGAGTTCAAAGGTATCAATTACAGGCAAATCCCACCATAGTTGGGTCCTTTGACCAAACACAACTCCGAGGCGCATAGCATTTCTTTTTCTTTCCTTATAGGGACATAGACCGTCAATTGTTATGGAGCCTGAAGTGGGTACCAGTATTCCCGTTAACATTTTTACCGTGGTAGATTTACCTGCACCGTTGGGGCCTATGAAACCTACCATTTCTCCTTTGTTAATGGAAAAACTGATATCATTAACAGCACGCTTCATTTTGTACTCAGGAACAAGCAGACTTTGAAGTGAACCTAATAACCCTTTTTTCCTTACATTGAGCTTGTAATCCTTTACCAGATTGTTTACTTCAATAAATGGCATTTTTGGCATCCTTCTCTCGTTTTTTACTATAAAATGCAAAAAGAAACAAATTAGAACCGTACTAGCAATTAAACTAAAATCAGAATATTATTCAATATGATGTATTAATTGTCATTTTATATAATATTTTCTGAATTTACTATTGTGTCTTAGTGTAGTAAAATATAAAAAAAGGGACAAACTACCTTAAAAGGTAGTCAATCCCTCACACTTTTTTTAACAATCAATCTGGTCTATAGACATAATATTAAGCTTTAAACATTTAATTACGGCTTGTGCCGAACATTCTACTTCAAGCTTTTTAAAAATGCTTTTTTTGTGGTACTTAACAGTATTTATGGTTATGCCTTCTTCAAGTGCTATAGTTTTATCAGGTACACCCATGGCGATTAGCTTAAGAATCGCCAACTGCTTCTTGTTTAACAAACAATCCTTCTTGTCTGGCAGGTTTGAACTTATTTTACTTGATTTCAACTCATTGATAATTTTGTAGGCTGTAAGGTTAGCGATAACGCCAAGTTCAACCTTAATAGGCTCATTTAGACTGCATATAGCCAAATAGCCTATATCGCTTTTTTTGATTTCCAGCGGTACTGAATAAAAATAAAATTCTCTGAGAAGGTCACAATAATGGTGCAGCGGTGTGGTATAAACAGGTTTTTTCATTTTTATGGACAAGGCTATTGCGTTGGTACCTATTGACCTTTCGGCAAAAGACATTCCAATTTTTAACCCTATTTTTTCAATTTTCTTGTTCAATTCTCTGCAACACTTTTTTTTAAAAGGACTCCTTCAGTACTGGTTAATAAAAAAACTAAATTCTTGTTTACCGTAAGGTTTTCCAACTCCCTCCATATTTCATCAAATAATGATATTAACGGCTTGCCTTCGTTTAATGCAGTTTGTAAAGCATCTTCACCAATATACGTACTCGCAGCAGCAGCTGAATTAATCAAACCAGAATTAATACATCTCCTCCAAGATGTTAGTATTTCTTCTACTGGTTGTAATCTCATACATATATCCCCCCTGTATTCAGTTTTTAAATCGTCGGCAAAATACTTATAATGTAATATACTTATATTACCATACCTACAATGTAAAAGGTGATAATAGTTATGTTTACCTGTTTTTTAGTAATATTAGCCGGATTAAACTTAATAATTAACATAATTTATTAATTCTCGAATTAATAAAAAAGCATATTAACCACTTACACTTCCGTGTAGTTTTTATGGCTAATATGCTTATCTTAATATCTAATTTATTTTATAACCCTAACATTTGGTATGAAAGGTCTCTGATCTTTGGATGAATATCTGAGTATGCATAACCGCAGTTGCGTACATGCTGTACATAAAAAATAGCAAGATGGTTTTCTACGTCGATAACTGCATAGGCTCCTGCAGCGCCATCCCACCCGAATTCTCCAAGGGGGCTTTTAACTCCGGACTTTTCCTTTTCAATAAGAGTACGTACACCAAGTCCATAACTGTATCCTATTCTTCCGAATTCATCAAAATCCTTTTTAGAAATGTCGTTCATCTGATCCTTACGCATCAAATCAATAGATTCTCTTGTAAGCACTCTGTATCCGTCTGCGCTCACACCGTCGTTACACATTGCATCTAAAAACAGAATATAATCATCTGCCGTCGATATCAGACCGGCTCCTCCGCTTTCATATCTATTGGAAAGCTTATAGCTGTTGACTAAGGACATGGGTTTTGATGTCATAGTATCCATATCGAATTCAAACTGCTCAGACATATTTGCTTCTCTGTCAGATGTTATTTCAAAGCCGGTATTTTTCATCCCAAGAGGTTTTAGTATATGTTCATACAGATATTCCCCGAACTTTTGTCCGGATGCTGCTTCTATAACAGCCCCAAGTACATCATGGCTAAGGCTGTACAGAAAATGGGTACCGGGTTCAAATTCTAAAGGTTCTTTTGCCAATTCCCGTATAACCTCTCTCGTAGTGGCCTCATTTTTTGTGTCCTTAAGCACCTTCAATATGGATGGAGCCTGCAGGTTGTAGTTCAGTCCGCTTTGCATGGAAAGAAGATGCCTTATTGTAAGTGTATTTTTAGCAGGCGCCACTTCAGAGCCACATTTTACATTCAAATGTTTGTATTCCGGCAGGTAATCAGCTACGGGAGCATCCAGTGAAATTTTCCCTTTTTCTACAAGCTGCATAACCGCAGTACATGTTATAAGCTTTGTTGCTGAGAATAACCAGTATGTATTTGCAGAGGTCAAGGGCTTTGTTTTTCTTGCGTCTGCGAAACCGGTAGTATGGCGGAAAATCGGCTTGTGATTGTGAAAAATAACGCAATCGCAGCCGGGAATACCTTTTGTTTCCAATGAATCAAGATAATCTGCTAATATTGATTTATCCAAATTAAATATCCTCCTCAATCATTATTTTGCATTTTATATCTATTTTACATCAAACCCTATTTATTTGAAACATATTCCGGCAGTGAAAAGGCCGGAAAGAAGGCTGTGTATGAACCTCGGTTCACTCACAGCCTTAAAGTATACTTTTATATTATTTTATAGTTTATCCAGTGTTTTCAACTCAGTTGTTATACTGTTTTGAGATGTTGACAGGTATTCCATAGAAGCAAGAAGATTTTCTATTGTAGCCTGTAGTTCTTCACTGCTTGCAGCATTAGACTCAATAGCCTGATTAACTACTTCTACAACCTCTTCTACTGTTTTCTCATTTTGTCTGAGAAGTTCCACATTGTTTGTAACCTCTTCAACTTGCTCCCTTGACTTGATAGTGAAATCAATAAGTCCTTTTAATGCAATCTTTGCCGAGTCAATTTCAGACTTGCTGTCATTTATAACAATAATCTGCTTTTCATTACCCTCGGTAGTTGATTGTATGTCCTTCTTAATATTACCTAATATTTCGACTATCCTGCTGGTTGCTTCGGAGCTGTCATTAGCCAGCTTTCTTATCTGCTCGGCAACTACCGCAAAACCCCTTCCTGCTTCTCCTGCTCTTGCTGCTTCTATTGCAGCATTAAGTGCCAAAAGGTTGGTTTGTGAAGTCACGCTGTTTATAAACTCAACAATTCCGCTTATTTCGTTTGAACTGTTAATGAGCTGTCTGATACTTTCGTGACTGTTTATAACTTCTGTTTCTACTCTTTCCATGGCATTTGTTATTTTACTCAGACCTTCATCGCTTGTATTTACATACTCATGAGTCTTGTTGGACATATCTTTAAGAGAATGTGTAGCACTGTTTACATTATTCAAAGTGCTAATCATGGCACCCATAACCTTTGTTATTTCATCTACATGTTGCATTTCCTTCTCGTTATTGGCTGCCATTTCTCCGGAAGCCTGAGAAATCTGTTTTATGGTATAAAATGCATGGTTCATGTTTTTACTGTACTCTTGCTGTAGGCCGGATACATTACCGATACTGGTCTTAATTGTTTTTATGATTTCTTCATAGTTCTTTGTGACAAAATTTATGCCATCCTGGATTTCGTTCAACTCTGCCTCTTTTACATTCACTGTTTCAAGTGAATTATTCCCTTTACCCATTGATTTCAGGACATTTGCAAATTTGTTCAATGATTTTAGAACAAATTTCAGATACAGCAACAGTATCAAGAGCGATACTAAAAGTATAGCGAATGAAAGCAAAGTATACAGTACCAGATTTAAGCTAAGATTGTTTAGAGAGGAATCCAGACTGTTTTTCGCTACTGTTACTTCGCTATAGTATATTGCAGTATCTAACTTTACATGCATCACATATCTGATTTCGTTTCCATATTTGACAGGTGCGAATATATCCCCCTTTTTGTCATTTATGCTCATTACAGCTTTTCCGTCCTTAAATACTTGTTTCACAACTGCATTTTCTATTTTTTTACCCTTTTTCCATTCAGCACTGATTCCCTTCTTAAGGTTTTGCGTTAATGCAGTACCTGAATTATCAACGATCTGAATTGAGGTTATTCCGTTGCTGTTGCTATTATCAACATAAATGTCCAATGCCTGTTCGACCACTCCTGAATCCAATGCAGTCTCAATGATACCCTTGTTCCCTTTTCTTGGTATTGCAGTAAATTTGAATATTTGTCCTGTTTCTTCTTTAATTTTCAAAGTAGACGGTAATACCTGAGCTTTTCCGTTAATAAGGTCTTTATACCCCTCCCATATGGAAAACAATGATAACCCTTTTGCAGCTTTTTCAGTTGAAGCAATAAAAACTCCATTCTGATCCGTCAGATACAGGTCACTCATCCCGAGTTTATTACATATTTCATCAAGATCACTGTCGGAAAGTGTTTTAGCTGAATCCATTTCTTGAAGTACGTAAGCGGCATTTAACATAGATTCGTCTACCCTGTTCTCTATTGATTGTATACTTAAGCCTATCTGATTTGTAATGTTCTCTAATTGACTCTTTACCTTTTGATTTGCGTCTTTACTTAAAGTTGATGTGAGATTATTGAAATTGTTGTCTAGTACACCGTTTGATATTCTAAGAAACACAATTGCTACGAACAAATAAGATATGATTAGTGCTGAAAATATAATGTATATTTTTGATTTTATTTTCATTTTTTAGTACACGCCCCCCTAATTAAGTTTAAAAATACCGTACTCAAAACTCTTACCTAAATAGATTATTCCAAACCTCCTATCCTTGGTGTTCTTTTGAAACTTTATAAATTTTAATACATCATATTGCAATTAATATAAAGTTGTACTTTAAAAGCTATGAACATAAGGCATTTAAATAATCTTATCTGATGATACATCTCTTCTATGTCTATCCGAGCTTGTACAAGTTATGCTTATAAGGTATGTCTAAAAATAAAGACATTTGGCTTCTGTGTACTATAATAAAACAAAAAAAGTATTTATTCGATATTTCTAATTACATTTTTTTGAAAAGTTTATAATAAATAATATATTTGCCAAACTAATGAATTATTTGCCATTTAATGTTTATATTGTAAATGATTTTTAAATTAAAATCAAGTTATTCAACTATATATTCTAAATTTATCGTTAACCATAAAAAATAAAGAAGAACCATTCGGCTCTTCTTTAGGAATTCTTTAAATATTCTTTACCAAGGTTACTAATCATTATTAACCGATTATCAATACCTTCTATAAGTTTTTGAAATTTCATGACTGCCAGTATTTTAAGAACTTCGTTTTTATCTTTTTCTACCATAGCCTCATAAATTTCATTTAAGGTAGCCTTATCCTTTTCAGAGAGAAAACGCAGCAGTTTTATCCTTTTGTTTTCTATGTTTACGGATTCTTTCCACTTTTCTATTAAATCTTCTTTGTTTTTCTCCCAGTATTCATTACCCATCATTTGCCTTGTCTTGTTTTCCAATTCTTCAAATTTACATGGTTTAAGCTCCCAAGGCTTTTCCGGGTACGTTTCGTTTATTTGCTCCACTTATGTTCTCATCCCCTTTCTTCTACACATATTCTATGTATTAAAATGAATTTCCTGCAATAGAATAGTTATACCCGGTTAATAAACATTATTTTTGTGCAATTTTAACTTTTATTTTTTTTTACAGGGTGTTATAATATGAACATCGTTCATATAAAAGGTGATTATGTGCCAAAGATAATTGAGAATATAAAGGAAAACTTAATATTGGAAGGCAGAAAAACTCTTATTGAAAAGAGCTACAAGGAACTGAACATACGGGATATTGCTAAAAATTGCGGTATTGGTATAGGTACATTTTACAACTACTTTGAAAACAAAGAAAAGTTTGTCCATGAAATTTTCATGGACGACTGGAGAAAGATAATAGCATTGTCTGAAAACCTAAAATCTTTAAAGGAACCCCTAAAGGATAAGATCCGAAAGATATACATTTATTTGGATGGGTTTGTAGATAAATATCTTTCCATTTTCTACGAAATTTCAATGCTCAAAGGCTACAGTCCTGAAAGGGACGATGATATGAAAGATCTTTATATCATGGTTGAAGGAATTTTAAATATTGAAAAGGCAAACGGAACAATAAAATCTATGCTGACACCGCACAATTTGTCTCATTTTATTGTTTCGAACCTGATGTATCTGAGTAAAACCAAGTATATATCATTTGACGAATTGTATAGTCATATGAATATTTAAAATTTTTTTAATATTAAGTGAACAATGTTCAGAAAGGAGAAAAAAATGAATACAATGAGTACTAAGAACGACAATAAGAAAAGAATTGTTGTACTGGCGATTTTTTTGTTGGGTATTTTTATGGGGGCTATAGACAGCGGTATTGTGTCCCCGGCCAGAACTGTAATTAGAAACAGCTTCGGTATCAGCGAGTCACTGAGTGTTTGGATGGTAACTATCTACACTTTGGCATATGCAGTAGCTATGCCAATTGTTAGTAAGCTCTCAGACAGATACGGACGTAAGAAGGTCTATCTGACCAGCATAATTATTTTTGCGCTTGGTTCATTACTTTGCGGTTTATCCAATTTTTACGGGAATTTCACATTTTTCCTTATAGCAAGAGTTATTCAGGCTATCGGCGGAGGAGGAATAATGCCTATAGCAAATGCATTTATAGGAAACAGTTTCCCTCCTGAAAAAAGAGGAACTGCATTGGGTTTTGTAGGAGGAGTTTATGGCATTGCCACAATTCTGGGCCCAACTATGGGTTCATCCATTCTGGATATTGCTGGAGTTAATCATTGGGGATGGATATTCTTTATAAACCTTCCTATAAGCTTGTTGATTCTGGCATTA
The DNA here is from genome assembly GCF_000421965.1 of Ruminiclostridium papyrosolvens C7. Classification (GTDB taxonomy): domain Bacteria; phylum Bacillota; class Clostridia; order Acetivibrionales; family DSM-1351; genus Ruminiclostridium; species Ruminiclostridium papyrosolvens_A. The sequence continues at coordinate 47,327 of NZ_ATAY01000033.1, forward strand.
AGCTATAATCTTAAGGAGAACCTGGGCGATACCGGGAAGAAGATGGATTTAAAAGGCAGTCTGGTACTGAGTATTATGATTTTAAGCCTTATGTATGCCCTTACAAACCTGGATTACTTCCACTTTAGTCAAAGTATAAGGGATTGGGATGTTTATCCTTTCCTGATTTTGTTTATCATCTCTTTACCGTTGTTTATTTTTATAGAAACTAAAGCAGAAGATCCTATTTTAAACCTTAGATATTTTAAGGAGCGTCAGATACTTTTAACTCTTATTCTGGGTTTTATAACAGGTGTTGGCCTTATGGGGGTTGTTTTCATCCCTCAATTCGCTGAAAACATTCTAAAGATTAAGACCGGAAACGGAGGATATCTGGTTACATTGATGTCGGTTTTCGCAGGAATCAGTGCACCTCTTGGAGGGAAATTTATTGATAAGTACTCTGCAAAACTGGTAACGGTTCTGGGTATGATTTGTACCGCCTTTGGAACTTTATTCCTGGCATTTTTTACTACAGCTTACCCAAGCTTTGTCTCAATAATGATAGGCCTTGTTTTTGTAGGTTTTGGCATGGGTTTCACCATGGGTACTCCCCTTAATTACCTTATGCTGTCATTTGTCAGTGAAAGTGAATCCGCTTCGGCGTTATCTACCTTGTCTTTGGTAAGGTCAATCGGAATTGCCGTTTCTCCGAATATAATGATTAACTTTATAGCTGAAGCAGGTAAGAGTGTTCAAGGTAAAGTAATGGCAGTAATGCCTGAACCATCCGCACCTACTTTTCCAGGTTCCCAGTATGTATCCGGGTACTTTGACATGTCCAAGATGACAAGCGGAGGCGGTATTTCAAGCAATGCCATAGAAAAACTAAAATCAGCCGATGTTACTAATGTTGTGGATGTTCTGAAAGATTTTTCCTCAAATATGCTTGATAAAGTAATACCAACAATCAAGGATAAGATACTTGGAGCAATGTCTGCCGCACCAAAAGGAGCTGCTTCACAAATCAATCTGGATAAAGTTTTCAGTGATTGGAAGCTGGATTATCTAAATAAGATTGAAGGCGCAAGAGCCACTATTGAAAATACATTTCAGACTGCAATAAGCGCAGGCTACAGAAATATGTTTATAACCGCAGGTGTTATTGCTCTTATAGGTCTGGTTGCAGCCCTGCTGCTCAAAAATAAAAAGAAAACAATACAGGAATAAAGCTTTAAACAACAAAAGCCGCACAATGTGCGGCTTTTGTTGTTTTTGTTAAAAATCATCAAGGATTTACTTTTACTATTATTTTATAGTAGCTTACTGATTTTTTGTCCTCCGAGGTTACTTTTAATATAAAAAAGTCATTGTTTGCTATAGCAGTGTTTGCGTATGCCTCATCTGTTTCAAAGTTTTGTGTGGAAGCTCCTTCTGCATACTTAACTGCTTTTATTTCCGCTTCAGCATAAGTTCCTCTGAATAATGTAATATATGATCCGGCATTTGTTTCATTTGCGGCAGTGGTACCAGTCAGCACTGTTGTCCCGGCTGTAACACCGTTTATCGTCGATGCCGGTGTACCAACATTATAATAACCTATGGCATTTCCTTTTATTGTTGACATGTAGTCTAATTTAGCCTCACTGCCTGCTGCCAGTCCGGGGGTTGTTACCTCTGTTCTGTATGGTGCTGACATATTTCCTTCTTCATTAACGGCCACTGCCCATACGTTGTAGGTTGTCGAATACCCCGGAAGATTATCTATTATTATTCTCTCCTCTACATTGGCTGTTATCGGTACACTGCCTGAAGCTAATCCAGACCCGCCTTTTCCGTTTTTACCGGCCAATACCTGTTCCTTTGTTGGAGTCGGGTCGTAATAATTAACGTCTCCTGTAACTACATAGTATACCCTTCCTGATTGATTGGCTTTTACAATCAGCTCAACTTTCTTTGTGCCTGCAGCCTGTATAGGCCCGGCTTCAGGATAGTACCCCATGCTGGGTACTGTTCCCTCAACAGTTACAGCAACTTTGTAGTAACTTATTGTTACATTATCCTCTGCTGTTACTTTAATTAAAAAGAAGTCATTATTTTTTATAGTCTGGTTTGTATATGCTGAATCCTTTTCAAAGTTTGCCGTTGAGGCTCCGTTTACATACTTAACTGCCTTAACCTTTGATTTTGGGTCGTTTGGTTTAAATAAGGTTATATATAATCCTGCATTAGAAGTATCAGCAGCCCTGGTTGCACTTATCGTTACCCTCCCCGGCGCAACAAGGGTTTGATCCGCATTGGGAATTCCCATGTCGCTGATTGTCGCACCTTTTATAGTCGATGCTGAACTTAATATTGTACTGCTGATTGGTGATAACTTTATGTTTTCATTGGATAATGGTGATGGGGCAGGCGCATCCAAAATAAGTGTGTTGTTTCCCTTTGCCGTTACTTTATAAGTATATTTACCTGCTCCAGCCGAACTTATTGATGGCCCGAAATCAAATCCCGCCGCCGCTTTTTCAGCAGTCACAGTTACAGGAACTATCCATGCCTTTCCGTCTCTGTATGCCTGTACGGTATAGCTAACGGCATAGGGTACTTGGGTCCACTTTGCCACGTCCCCGTCCCAATTGAGGCCCTCAGATACTGTGGAGAGTTGAATCACCGTCTGAGCTACAGAGTGAGTTGACCATGGTCCGTCTGTATACGATATACCGTCTCCTTTTCCCATTACAGTTACGTTATAGTTGCCTTCCCCTGCTGCTCTCATAGCTGCTAAAAAGTTGTAAGAGGTTGTTCCTGCTGGCAAATTTATCGGTGAGCCTACTTCCCCGCAATCACTAAATAGTTGTACAACATATCCTGATTCATTTGCAAGATCATCCCATTTGGCTGTACCTGTCTCATCTAATGTTACATTTGTCACCTGTGGCAGTTTGTATGTCAAGAGTGTTGATTTTACGATAATTTTATAAAAACTTGCTGTAGAACCATCCTCTGATGTCACCTTAATTATAAAAAAATCGTTGTTAGTTATAGGTTCATTTGCGTAGGCAGGGTCCGTTTCAAAATTTGCCGTTGATGCTCCGTTTGCATACTTAACTGCCTTAACATCAGCTTGAGCATAGGTTGCTCTCAGAGATGTTATATAAGGCCAGATATTGGTCTCATTAATTGCCTGAGCTAAAGTTAATTCTGCAGATCCTGGCACTATTTTTCCTATAGTGGAAGCGGGTGTTCCAGTATTATAATAACCGATTGGGTTACCTTTTATTGTAGACATGTAGTCCAATTTTGCTTCGCTTCCGGCAGTTTCTCCGGGTGTTCTGATATCCGTCCTGTACGGTACAGTTATATTTCCAATTGAATCGACCGCCACTAACCAGATGTCATATGTGGTAGAATAATCCGGGAGGTTATCTATTATAATACTCTTTTCTTGGTTGGCTGTTATAGTTGTACTGCCCGAGGCATAAGCCGGGTCACCATATCCGTCTTTTCCTGCCATTATCTGTCCGACGGTAGGGTTTGGAGCGTATTTACTAACTATATAGTATATCGTCCCCGAATCGTCAGCCTTCACAAGTACTTCCACTTTCTTTGTTCCAGCGGCTTGTATCTGGCCTTCCTTGGGATAATACCCCAGTTGGGGTGCCTGTGCGTCAACTGTCACTATTATTTTGTAGTATCTTATTTGTGTATTGTAAGATGATGTTACCTTTACTATAAAAAAGTCATTGTTTGATATAGGCTCATTTGCGTATGCTGCATCCGTTTCAAAGTAGTGTGTCCATGTTCCATCTTTATACTTGACTGCCTTTACCTTTGCCCCGGGAGCATTCTGAGCAAATAGTGTGATGAACGCTCCAGCATTTGATGTGTCGGCTGCCTGAATCCCATTTAGCAGCACTTTTCCGGGTGTAACAGAACCCTCCAGTGACCCTGATGGAATTCCCAAGTCTGCTATTGTAACCCCTTTTACTGTTGACGCAGTACTTAATGTGCCATCATTTCCGGGATCACCTTCAGCATATAGATTTACCTGCAAGCACAGGCTTAAAATTGCTACAATGAGAATCATTAAACAAATACGTTTGACCAAATTAATTTTCATTCTCAATTCCATACCTCCCATACATAACTTATACTTATACTCCGTCTTTTTTAAACTGGTTTACAATTCTACAGTGATTTATGTAATCTGCGTCAGTCTTTACCTCACTGGAATAGTTCAATCCATAGGGCCAAAAATGCTGGCTGTCGCCATGCAAAACATCTGCTGAAACACCTGTGATATTTCTTAATTCATCTGTGGCAGATGTTCCTGTATAAATGCCGTTTTTAACTAAAGAGAACCAACCTGAACTCTGTCCTACACCTACAGTATGAGCAATTTCATGCATTGCGGTACAGGTGTCCATATAACTTCTTGATGAGCCGAACCTTATAGTTCCGTTGATATTTCCATCCGCTGTGGAAACTGATGTGTTGTAATATACGGTTAACTGCTTGCTGATATTAGTGAGATTATTATAATACATAACTGCCGAATCCATAGCGGCCTTTATTTTTGCATACGCATCGGATTGGTCGGCTGTTGGATTTTGTTCTCTAACCAGTGTATATGTAATATTACCTGTTGTTTGAGCAACGAGGTACCACTGCTGATTTTTACCTCCATTGTCAGTCCATTGGGCAACATCACCGCCATTGGCTGTAGATGTACTTAACACCTCCAGAAGCTTTCCGCTTCCCATGTTAACTATTTTATAATATCCCCCGCCGATATCAACCATTCTCCATTTTTGTGAGTTACTTCCATTGTCTGTTTCCTGAATAGCATCACCGCCATTGTCAACTGACGAGTTAAGTATTCCCAGAAGCTTTCCACTATTACGGTTAATTATCTTATAGTATCCTCCCCCTGCATCAGTAAAACTCCATTGCTGGTTTGCCCCACCTGTAAGCCCCCACTGAATGACATTTCCGCCATCAGCAACAGATGCGCCGGACACGTCCAGAAGCTTGCCGCTGTTACGGTTGATTATCTTGTAATTAACACCTGTCTTAATGTTACTTGCCGGAGCATTTATAGGCAGTGTAGTTACTATGCCCAGCAAATACTGTTTCAAAATAGCATAATCCACTGAATCTGCGTTATTATCGAGATTGAGATCCATACAACTATTGTATGTTCGTTCCGAATCCATCAGGTATTGTTTAAACCCTACCAAGTCCAATGCATTAATGCTACCGTCATTGTTGTAGTCACCATAGATCAGGGAAGTATCCGGCACCGTACTGTCAGCTGAAGCGATACCTGAATTGAGCACCACTGTTAAAAGCAGTGTAAAAACAATAAAAAGGCCCTTGATTTTCATTAGCATACCATCTCCTTTTCTTTTTTGCCATGTAATGGTATAATATCAAGCTTTTACAAGTTAATCAATAAGCCTGCATAAGAACTATAAATTATCTATATCCGTACTTTCTTTATGTTCTGTGGAGTGGTTTATTTCTCCGTCATCCAGCGTATCCTTTATAAGCTCATACCATTGCTGAAGTTTTTTCTCAAGAAGGTTTTTTTGGAATAAAAATCCTTAGCCACAGAGGCATAACATTATAAAGCTGGCTAAGTACGGCATTGAACCTTTCCTGTCCTTTTTTAGTACCCGTAATAACTTGTTCAGCCTGTACAATCATTTTATATGCCAATTCTCTTAACTTTTTCCAACGGTGTTTTGTAATCAGATAAATGACGTACCCTGTAAACCCTATGGCAATTAATACAACAAACCAGTAATCAGTGAAAAATTCTATCATTAAGAATTCCCTCCCATTTTAACAATGTCCTTATTTGCTTTCTAAAAAATAAGGCAAATTGGTGACACTATTTACAACCGGTTGCTTGTGGACAAGCACGGGAAAAAAAAATGGCAGATACAGCTTACACTCATCGGTGCGCTGTACCTACCATTTAATTAATAAAATTATTCTTCATCTTCAGAATCAGTATTTTCTTCTTCTGATACTCCGCGTGTTTCTCCGCGGGTTGTTTTCATTGCCTCCAGTTTCGGGCCAAGCTTTTGTTTATAACCCTTTGGAGCTTTTTCATAAAACATTTTCAAAAGTAAATCTTCAGTAACAACTTTGACTTTGTGCTCCACAACCCAACTCTCAATCTCACGTCTTATGGTGGATCTGAAAATTGAAGGAACTGAAGACATTACTGCTTTATACATTTTTCTGCTGTTACCCTTCCAAGTAACATTGTCTAATGCTGAACCACTCATTACTACCTCCTACCCGCATAGCTGCAGCCATAAAAATAATACTATATACTATGGCAGATAATGAGTTTTGGTTCTAAATCAGCTTATAAAAGTCCCTTTATAAGCTCAGCATGGCTCTTTGCAGACAAATATGACAATGGTACGTCGAATACTGTTTTTGCTCCGTAGCTGCCTTCACCGTTCATGCGTGCAGCAGCCCTCGCATATGCAACCAACACATTTGCAGTAAATTCAGGATTACTGTCCAGTTTGAGTGAAAATTCTATAATGTGATTGTTAACGGTATCTATACCGGTCTTACCGCTTCTGAATACAAATCCGCCGTGTGGCATTCTGGAATGGTTACTTTTCAGTTCCTCTTCACTTACAAAATGAACTATTGTATCATAATCTGCGAAATAATTTGGCATATTCTTTATATCAGCTTCGATTTTTGCCTTATCCACACCTTCCACTGCTACAACAAAACACTCTCTCAAATGCTTCTGTCTTGTGGACAGTTCAGGATTTTTTCCGTTTCTTACACTTTCAACCGCATCATCTATAGGAATAGTATACTGAATTGCATTCTTTACTCCGGTTACCCTTCTGATAGCATCAGAATGTCCCTGACTTACTCCTTTGCCCCAGAATGTGTAATCGTTGCCTTCGGGTAGAATTGCACCTGACAACATTCTTATCATTGAGAACAGCCCGGGATCCCATCCTACGGATATAACAGCGGTTTTATTTGCAGCCGCAGCAGCTTTATTTACTTTTTCAAAATACTCAGGAATTTTTGCATGTGTATCAAAGCTGTCAACAATATTGAACATAGCAGCAAATTCAGGCCCTTGTTCAGGAAGGTCTGTTGCAGAACCTCCGCAAAGAATCATTACATCTATATCATTTTTATACTTTTCAGCGTCTTTTATCTCTACTACCTTGACTCCGGGAGTCTTTAAAACTACACTTTCAGGATTTCTTCTGGTGAATACGGCAACAAGTTCAGTATCACTATTCTGTCTGATTGCTGCCTCAACGCCCTTTCCAATATTTCCATATCCTACAATACCTATTCTTACCTTGTTCATTATTATCCTCTTTTCCGTTATGGTTTGTAATTTTTATTATATATTGAAGTTTGCTATAAGGTCTTCAAAAGTATCCCTGCGTCTTATCAGCACAGGCTCACCGTCTTCCTTGATAAGTACTTCTGCAGGTCTTAGCCTCATATTGTAGTTTGAACTCATTGCAAAACCATAGGCACCCGCATCCATTATTCCAAGTATATCTCCTTCTTTTATATCAGGAAGTTCTCTATTTTTTGCAATAATGTCACCGCTCTCGCAGATATTACCTACTACGGTTACCTTTTCCACTTCACTATCATTTAAAGGTTTTCCGTTTCTATACACTTCTATATCATGGTGTGAATCGTACATAACAGGTCTTGCCAGTACATTGAATCCAATGTCAGTACCAACATACTTGTTTCCATAATTGGCCTTTGTGGCATAAACATTACCCAGAATCACTCCGCTTTCAGCAACAATATAACGGCCAGGCTCAGTTTTAAATAATATTTTCTTTCCATATTTGTCAGTCCATTGCTCAAGAACCTGTGTAAGTTTTTCCTTAAAGCTTGCCAAATCAAGTGGTTCCTGGCCTTCCTGCTTTTTATACGGAATTCCGAAACCTCCGCCCATATCAACGAAATCTATGTCTTCAAATTGTTCTGCTACAGTAAGTAAGGATTTTACACCTTCAATGTAGGAATCGCCTTCCATAAATAATGAACCTATGTGCTGGTTTACACCACATATTTTCATATTGTACTTTTGGGCAATTGCCTTTACCTTATCTACACAGTCAATGTTTACTCCGAACTTTGTTTTCTTTCCGGCTGTTACAACCTTTTCGTGGTGTCCTGCTCCAACTCCCGGATTAAACCTTACAGCAGCCTTTCCTCCCGGATTGATTTTACCGAGCATTTCAAGCTGTGAAAGTGAATCCACACTTACCAGCACACCATTGTCAACTGCATACTTTAATTCTGATTCCGATACGTTGTTAGGCACAAAAAACAGATTTTCAGGCTTAAACCCTGCGTGAAGCAAAAGCTGGATTTCTCCTGCAGACATGGCGTCAGCTCTGAGTCCTTCTTCCTTGACGATTTTCAGAATAGTAAGGTTTGAATTTGCTTTTATGGAGTAGTTTGGAATAAAGTTTTTGTAATCCACAAGATTCTTCATATCTCTGCATTTTTGTCTCAATATTTTTTCATTGTAGACATACAAGGGACTCCCATATTCCTTTATTAGTTTTTCTGGATTTGAGTTTCCGAAAAAATTTGTTTTGGTTGAATAGTATTCTGTCATAATGTACACCTCTCTTAATTTAATTTGTAATATTTATAAACCTCTTTTGTTATATAGGTTCTATTTCAATTCTGATTATTTTCAATATTTATCAGTTTGATTTCGTTAGTTAAAGAATCTTTAATAACATCAACCATATTTTGATTCATTGAAAATAATCCTGTAGCATCAAATTCACTTAAATGGCCTGTCAGTACATTTGAGGAATCTGTAATAAGCCTGACACTTCCGGGCTTCTTGGGGGACATATAACACGTAAAGCCTTCCATACCGGTACAATCAGAGGTTATCAGAACTACTTTGAGTCCTCTCTCCTTTGCACAGATAAGTTCATTGTGAACAAGCTCCAGCTGGTTTCTGGCTATAGATATATATATTCTGTATTGAGCTTCATTTATCAGGTTTTTCATCTTATTAACTATCTGCTGGGTTCCGTTAATGGTTACAAAGGTATCCCTAGGAATATTGACCTTTGGAATCTCCTCTATTACCTTTATAATCTGTGAAAACCTTCTTTTGAGATTTTCTACAAGCTCATTAACAGGTACCGCACCATATTGAGCCGTTTCACTGCTTATTTTGTAAGCACCGCCCTTGTCGCACAAGCCGGCAAGGCCAAGATACGCATTTGACCGTGGAATCCCTGTGAGCTTGGATGCTTCATATCCTGTGAGCTCACCTTCCCTGCAGAGAGTAACATACAAAACAGACTCATGTCTGGTGAAACCCGCCTGCATTAAAGCGTCTATAATATCCACCTTCAACATCTCTCTTCATAAAAAATAGTGGTTCTATATAAAACCACTATATATTATTTCTAGTTTTTTGTCAACGGATACCTATATATTAAACTTTTCTTCCAGAATCTCTAAATCCTCTGGAGACGGCTCTATATCACCATAACGTACAGCATTATAGTTGTCAGACATTAAACTATTAAGCGACCTTTCAGAAGGTACTTCGGCGGAAGCACCTCTTGATATCTCGTCTGCGGTTGAAGATTTTTTTATGGTAATTCCAATTTGCATTGATTTATCAACAAAGTTTCTGAACAGTCTTCTTAGTTTAGCTTTCCCATCAGGTAATTTGTTATAAGGTACTTCCCTGCTGAATAGTCCCCTTGCCCTGTTAAGGAATTTGTCAGTGATTTTCTTTATATTTTTACCGTAAAGACTCTGCTTTTCATCAATGAGTCCGTTCTCGTTTACTATTATGGCTGCTGCTTCTCTGTTTGCAAGCCATCTAGCGATATTACGTATAAGCTTGATTATCAATTTTGTTATAGTGTACAGAAGATAAACCGTAAAAGCTGCTATCAGTATTATAGCTAATACATCAAGGACTACCTTTAGTATTTGTTCAAACAGGCTTGAGGTTGGTTTTACTCCGGGGAATTGTTGCATTTGGCTTTCTTCTGCGTGAGTTGCTCCGGGACTTAGCAGCATACCTAAAAACTTAAATATTTTTCCGATTAAGCTCAATACAAATTTATAAATTTCAGATACACGTCCCAAAGTACCCATTAATATAAGTACCAAAAGTATTACTCCACCAAATATCCGGTTATTCTTTCGTTGGGTTCTGCTTATGTCCATGGTGGCTTTTCCAAAGCTTCTGGAGTCATCTACCTGCCTTACTATCAGAAGTATAACGGCTGAGATAACTGAAATGCATATAGCTGCATTTCCATATCGTACACTGTCGCTCATAGCAGCCACTTTGTTCATTACCCCGTATATGACATTTATGATAAGTGCAAATACTGCGCTCTGCATAGAGAAATCGCTTTCTTTTTTTAAGCTGTACCAAATACTGATAAAAACAACCATGCACATTATGGTAACAACAAGTCTGCCAAGGACAGTCCCTGCCCCGACAACTCCGATAAAGATTGATACAGCCAACGAGACGGGATTATACAAATAGGCTTTTATATTTAAGCTGCATATCAGTGATGCCAGAAAGGCAAGCGCCACCATTAGAACTGATAAAACAAGGGCAGTATCTGCAGGAAGTACAAGCTGCATAATAAAAAAATTAAAGGGCAACCAGGCTAAACCCTGCAATACATTAGTGAGCAGCAACAATTTTGACATTATTCCACCTCACTTTCAGTAATAATCCAAGTCTCAACATCATGACCGGAACGTTTCAATTCATGAACCTGTTCCTGAATTTTTTCATCATTGTAAAGAGAAACAATAAGTATATCTGTATCCTTTGGAATACTGTTTTTTATGTTTTTTATCATTGTATAAAAGGATACCACTCTGTGGAGTTGCAGTTTGGCCATGGCCTCAAAAATAGTAAAAAGCTGAATCTTACTGCAACGAGAAGGAATATTGACAATTTCTTTTTGGTCTCTGAAGTGTCCGTTACAGCAAAACCCTGTAGATATACCCTGTTTGATTGTCTTATCTACAATTGAAGCACAGAAGTGAATCCCCAATTCTATTTTTTCACATTCCTTCTCATTTGGATAATTATCCTGACTGCTGCTGGAATCAATATTAAATAGAATTAATAGCTTTGTGTCTGCCGAATAGTCATATTTATATACCTGAAGTGAATTGGTTCTTGCCGTTGACTTCCAGTTGATGGACGAAACAGGATCTCCTGCCTGATACTCCCTCACTCCAGCTACAAGGAACGGGTCTGGGTTTATGAACCTCCTTACAACCGCATCCCCTTGGAGAGAACGGTAGCAGTCCACCATCCTGTTTTCAGAAAGAGGACTTGGATAGACAAGAAGTCTGACCTCATTGTCATATGATAATATTTTTGTAACAAAGCCCAGAATGTCACCTGCAGTTAACGTCACATTCCCAACGTTGTACTCCCCTCTTTTCAGGCAAGTGACCGTATGGGTTCTTTTCAGGCGATAAAAAGGCATTATGGAAAAAACACTTCTGTGATATCCTCCCTGAGAAACCTGCATATTTTTAATAGCATTGAACTCAAGGTTTGGGCTTATCCTTGATTCTGCTTTCATCCATGCAATGGGCAGAAAACTATTGTTTTCTATGTCCTCAATCATTGATATTTTATCGCCCTCAAATACGGAGGTTTCCGAAATAGTTCTGCGGTAAACAACTCCTTTAAGCAAAAAGCGCTTGAAAAGGATAGTTTCAATGAGAATCAGCAGCGGCAGAGCAAGTGCAATCTGCAAAAATAACATACTTCCTCCTATTCAAGCGGAACCGCTGTCTGTTCTAATATATTATTGATAATTTTCTCACCTGGGTTGCTATTGTCAGCTGTAAGGCCTTTTGGTATTATTCTGTGTGCAAGAACAGGAGCTGCCATTGCTTTAATATCATCGGGTGTAACATATGTACGGTTTTTAAGCAGCGCGCGAACCTGTGAGGCTTTCATAAGAGACAAAGTACCTCTTGGGCTGACACCCAGATGAACCCCTGAATGTTTTCTTGTTGCTTCTGCAATATTTATTATGTACTCCATTATATCCTCTGAAACTTTTACTTTTGAGTATATCTCCGACGCCTCACATATTTCAGCAGCGGTTACAACTGCCTTTAACTCTGCAAGAGGGTTGTTTTCCTTGAACCTTTTGAGAATATCTATAGAAGACTTGGTATCGGGATATCCCATTGAGGTTTTAATCAAAAACCTGTCCAACTGGGCTTCAGGCAGTGGAAATGTGCCCTGAATTTCTACGGGATTCTGAGTAGCTATAACGAAAAACGGAGCAGCAAGTTTTCTGGTTTCACCGTCTATTGTCACCTGTTTTTCCTCCATACATTCCAGCATAGAGGACTGAGTACGGGGAGTGGCACGATTTATCTCATCAGCAAGCACAATATTGGAGAATACCGGGCCCGGCCTGAAAGTAAAATTACTTTCTTTCTGGCTGTAAAAATTTATACCTGTAACATCTGAAGGCAGCAAATCAGGTGTGAACTGTATACGTCTGAAGCTGCAATCAAGGGAGGCAGCTATTGTTCTTGCAAAAACTGTTTTACCTGTTCCGGGAACATCCTCTAAAAGCATATGCCCTCCCGTAATTATGCAAATTAACGACAAATCTATTATTTCTTCTTTACCTACGATTACCTTTGAAACATTTTCTTTTATTTTATGTACGATTAGTCCAATATCTCCAAGCTCCATATATTTTAACCACCTTTTCTAGATTTTCACATAATTATATCACATCTTATAATGTGGTTACATATTATAAGGCTTTGTTTCCCTTTTTCCCTTTGCCTTTCCCAAATATCTCATATAAACCCATTAAAAGAAGGAATATTCCAAAAATATGTTTTAAAGTGGCCCCGTTCATTGAAAGTGCAAGCGTAGACCCCAGCACTGCTCCCCCAAGTCCCGAAATTACTATTGGTATACCCATCCTGAAGTTGACATTTTTATTTTTTATATGTATTACAAGTGCAACAATAGCTGTTGGAATAAAAAAAAGCAGGTTTACACTTTGTGCTATGTGCTGCTCTGGTTTAACGAAAATTACAAGAGCAGGTATAAGGATAGCTCCCCCGCCTATACCCATACCGCTTATTATTCCTGCTGCAAGACCTATTAAGATAACTATCATAGCACCCTCCGATTTATATATTAATCCTAAAAAATCATTCTTATTGCCGCAAGTATCATAAATATTCCGAATATCTTGCGAAGAATATTTGACGGGCATTTATTCAGAAGAAAAGCCCCTATAGCACCTCCCACAACACCTCCCACCATTGCCTTCCATGTTATGTTCCAATCTACATAATTTTGAGACAAATAGAAATAGGCACTCACAAGTGTCAGTGGCAGAATAATAAGCAGTGCTGTAGCATGAGCCTTGTGTTCGTCGGCATCCAGCAGGAATACCATTGCAGGAACAGCTATTGTTCCCCCTCCCGACCCAAAAAGGCCGTTAGCGACTCCCGCTGCTATGCCTATCAGGATGTATTTCAGATATCTTGCGGTTCTGCCTGAGAACGCCATTTAATAACCTCCGAAATAATTACTTCTTAATGTTATTGTTTTATAATATATTTGATTATAAACTGGTAAAAATTTGTTAATTAGATATTCCCCATGTTAAACCTATGATAAAATAAAATAATGGGAGGAGCCTTACATATGACAAAATATCAGCCATACATAATGCGGTCACTTATTTCTCTTTTATTGTTGTTTTCATTTATTTTTATTTATCCTGTTAATGTTGAATCTACAACTGCCGGTAAGAATGTCTCCAAGAAAGAACTGGTTCTTGTGAAGGACTATACCAAGAACTTCTTCATAGATATGAAATATGCCACCTGTAACAATTTTACCGGCAAAACCCTTTATCCGTCTCCCACCTGCGTTCTTACCAAAGGTACTCTTGATAAACTTATCAAGGCAAACAACCTTGTTATGAAACAGGGTTACAAAATAAAAATCTGGGATGCATACCGTCCTCTTTCTGTTCAGAAAATCATGTGTGATGCCACACCTGATAAGAAATACGTGGCAAACCCCTATGGCACCGGTTCAAAACACAACAGAGGTGCTGCTGTTGATGTCACACTGGTAGACAGTAATGGAAAGGAGCTGAAAATGCCGACAGGCTTTGATAATTTCACCGAGAAGGCTTCTCCCTGAAACCGGACTAAATATTTATAAATATGACTCAAAGGATGTATGGGTGGACGATCCGGGGTCAAAATATTATAATACACAACAACGTGAGCCTGTTAAAGGAAGATGGAAATCTTCTGAAAACTTCAGCAAAGTTAAGAATGGTGTCTATGATATATTTATTAATATTGAGTACAATTATGCAAGAGTTAAAAATAAAGGTAGTGCGATATTTTTTCATATAGCTAATCCGACAGTCTCTATAAAATACACAAACGGCTGTGTTTCAGCAGACAGACAAAATCTGTTAGAAATCGTAAAATGGTTGGACAAGGATAAAAGTCCCATGATACTGCAAGGGCCTTTGTACGAGATAGCCAAATATTAGGTTGAATAATACTATAATTAATTTTATAATTTATGTAGCTGTGACAGGCTATAAAACTATATTTCAAGAGGTATAATTTATGGATTCAAACAATAACAGCAGTCTATTAAAGAGCAAGCTTTTCAGATACGGTTGTTACCTGCTCCTTGCTTTGATTATAATATATATGTTCGGGAAGATAAATTTCTTTATCTCACCCTTTCAGAGCTTTGTATACTCAATAATCTTCCCGATACTCTTCGGAGGGTTGTTATACTATATCCTGAGACCAATAGTTGAAATGCTGGAAAAGGGCAGGATTCCTCATATATGGGCCATAATCCTTGCTTTTGTTATTGTTCTATCTGCATTGATATTATTAAGTTCCTATACCGGGTCAATTATTAAATCCCAGTTTAACGACTTTGCAAAGAGTCTGCCGTTCTTGTATGAAAAGGCTGAAAATACTGTAAATAATCTTCTTACAAGCAATTTGCTAAGTTATTTTAATGATTCAAATTTTCAGACCTCTGATATAGCAGATAAAGTTTCCAATTTTCTGCAAAGTGCTGCCAAAAGCGTAGGAAAAAACACAATTAACTTTATAGGCGCTATTACAAATATCGGTTCAGTAATTATTATTTTGCCGGTCATTTTGTTTTATTTCTTAAAAGACGGACACAAATTCATGCCCAGTGTAGTTAGATTTTTTCCTGCTTCTCAAAAAGACAAAATGAGAAAGATTTTAACAGATATAGATTTTGTACTGTCAAATTATATTGCAGGTCAGCTTCTGGTAGCTTTCTTTATAGGGCTTCTGATGTATATCGGCTATCTGATTATAGGCTTGAAATACTCATTGTTACTGGCAATATTCGCCATGATTACATGTATTATTCCATTCTTCGGCCCATGGATTGGAATCATCCCTGCCATACTTTTGTCACTGGCAGACAACCCTTTCATGGCAATAAAGATATTTATAGTAATGACTATTGTTCAGCAGATAGATAATAATTTTATTTCACCTCAGGTAATGAAAAAGAGTATGGACATCCACCCTCTGACAGTCATTCTGCTATTAATGGGTATAATACCCATATTTGGATTTATAGGTTTGATAATAGTAATTCCTCTGTATTCCGCAATTAAGATTACAATTAAAAATATAATTGAAATGTACTACCCCAAATATGCAGAAGCACTTAACCTTGACATGCCCAATGAAGGTGAAAAGCCTCAAAAAACAGCAAAGTTCAGTTTTAAGAAGAATAAGGAAAATTAATATTTATATCGAGGACTTCTGACCTGCTTCCGATACGGACTGTGGGGCCCCATGTTCCGTATCCGCAGGATACTATAAGATTAAAATTACCGTCCTTCAGATAACCGTTATCCTCCTCAAAAATGCCTTTGGTTACAAGACTTATGGGAAAAAACTGCCCCCCATGTGTATGGCCTGAAAGCTGCAAATCCACACCTTCGGCCCTTGATTCCGACAGGTCTTTGGGCTGATGGTCAAGGACTATAACGGGCAGACTTTTATCTACACCATCCAAAAGGTTACTAAGTTTCTCTCTATGGTAACCGCTGGTGTCAGCCATATAATCCTCCCGCCCTACCAGATAAAAGCTGTTGTTTACCGTAACATATTTATCTCTTAGAACAACCAGTCCGCTTTCCTCATACATTCTGGTTATCTCTTTAACATCATTTGAATAATACTCATGATTTCCCATTATGACATAAGCACCGAATCTAGTCTTAAGTCCTTTTAGTTCCTCCAGCATATTCGCCTTTCTTACGGGTTCTATTTCTCTGTCAATTAAATCCCCTGTTATAACAGCTATATCCGGATTTAAGGAATTAATCTTCTCTACTGCCGTACGAAGCCTTTCTCTGCCAATAGTATCTCCAAGATGTACGTCTGAAATCATGGCACATTTCAGTTGCTCCATATCTCCTGCCTTTTTATCAATACTAACATTATATGAAACAATCCTCGGCACAACTGCATTGTACGTTCCAACAGCAAGTATAATTCCTACAAATAAAACTACCGCAGCTGCCACAAGCCAGGTTCTGTCTCTTAGGAAACCCGGAAGAATATTCAGCTTTCTTCCAAGAATTCGGAAAACATCCAGTATGACAACAATTCCTATAAAATACACAAATGCAGCCAGCCAGTAGCCTCCCACTGTGTTAACTGCATGTCCGAGCCTGTCCGGTAGGTATTTGCCTCCTATCATTCCCACAAAATACGTAGATGCAAGTAAGGCAATAATAACCCAGTATGCATACTTATTTACGGGAACCTTTGTATTTATGGATTTTAGCCCTCTCAACCCGATGTAATAATTCAGAAAAGCATATGTAAGAAGTGCAAAACCTGCTGTTATCAGTCTCATTTTTTTCTCCTCTCTGTATCATATGTTTATTAAGAATAATTACCTTTATTTTAAAAAACAATACCACTACCTTAATATATTAATAGTAATTTTTACATATATAAAAAATATTTTCAAGCATAAAAAACCCTGCTCC
>NZ_ATAY01000034.1 GCF_000421965.1 Ruminiclostridium papyrosolvens C7
AACGACATTTTATAAGTAAGTGGACTGCCAAATTCTGAAATCCTGTTTCCATTTTCATCGATAGATGCAATAAAGTAATCATAACTCCATGATATAGCCTGAACAGTCTCTGTTGTGTTATAAGTCTCCTGAATTTTTTCAGGTTCGGCTGTAGAGCCTGTTTCTCTTCTGTATATTCCGTAATGTGAACCTGCTAAGGGGAGCCATGTTAACTGCAATGACGGACCTGATGCATATACCATTCTCAAATCAAGACCAACCGCACCCAAAGCTTTTCTTACGGTATTTGTTTCAGAACTGTTTGCTCCATATATTGTTTCTGCCGACTGGAGAAGTGCTGCTGCAAATTGAGGGTATTTCATGTCATAAACCATATTTCCGTCATTAACGGCATGATAAAATATTACTGCAAGCTTTTCCATTCCAATAGGAGCAACTGTAACATTTTTAAATGTTCCCCCCATAGCCATAAGATTTGCAGCTTTTGTAATAACCCCACCGCCTTCATGTGGTTTAGGGTATTTGATAGTACGGTCATTTTCACATTCTAAAATACGTCTCTTATATTCGGTGTAATTATCAATTACAGGATTAGCACAATCTCTGAAAATAGTACCTGTATCTTCACCTATTGTCCAATCAGGTGTACCTTCGTTTTCAAGAAAATACTCGCATATTGTGCCAAAAACGTCAGATATCCCCTCGTGTAATGACATACGCTCTGTTAAAGGGGGATTAAATTCAAAGTGTCCCTCATCGAAATCACCTAAACCTTCTGATGTGAGTATTCCATGAGTAAATTCATGTGCCATTGCATCCACAGCATAAGAAACAGACTTACCTGCCGAACCTTTTCCGGCACCGATTCTTACCTTATTTACATATCCATAGGCATTTAAAACATTGCTGCTATCTTTTATAATTTCAACTGTGTATTCAGACCCGTTATCATCATTGCCATTACGGTAAAAAGGGGAACCTTTAAAGAAATTTATAATGTTTGTCATATTATAATGAGCATCTACTGCATCCTTCTGATAGTTTGTCCCGGTGTCTGTGTCAAAACAATTATCCTGCTCACTATATGTTCCGTCTAATTCGTAGATAGTCTTTAAATTCTCAACGGTGTTTTTCAGATAGTATACGTCATTATCCTTTACCATTTTTAAGGGTTGCTTTACTGCTCCGGATTGCCCGATACCTGAACCTACAGTAGGCTCCTCAAGACTTAATTCCTGATTATTTTTTCCCAATATGGACATATTACTTGCATCGATATAATATACATACTTGTTATATGTAGGATTTCTGAATTCGATGGTTACCTTATATATGTAGTTATATTTTCCATCTACCGGATATAGAAGCAACTGGCTTTTAGGAGCTTCATTATATACCGGCTTAATTCCTAAATCCTCCTCAATTACAGACACAATTGATTTTTGGGACACTTCGGCGGGCTTAACAGCTAAGGCCAACCTATCAGTTATATCGTATACATAGTCTCCAACGATATACTCAATAACACCATCAGTATTGATAAAATAGTTTCTGTCGCTATTTTGAACAGGTACACCGTTATAAGTTTGTATTGTTTTTACTACCGTCCTGTTCAATGAATTTACAAATTGCTCAGTAACTTTAAACTGTACTGCCGGCAATTGATATTTTTTGGCTTCTTGAGCAATATACTGCTCAACAATTTGTTGTGGAGTTTTTTCAGACTCTTGTGTTAAATCTCCCGATAAAAATGAAGGAATAACTTCTTTAGCTTGAATTGCTCCAATTTTTGCATTATTATCAGCGTTTTCATTGTTAGCGTAAACTGATGGAAAACTACTTGCAATAAGTGAAACAGATAGCAAAACAGTACTTAAAATTCTCTTTGCTGATTTCATTTAATAAATACTCCTTTTAAAGTTTATAAATTTTTATCTGCCTGTCGTCACAGACGAATAGCATTTATCTTGCAAGATTGAAAACAATAATACCATTATTTACTGTTTGTGTCAAAAAAAGAACTTTTTACCATGTAATAAAATTAATTTGCTATTTGCACAGATTGGGTATATACTTACATTGTAGTTGAAAGAAGGTGGTAAATTGAATAAGGGAACATTTTTGGTAACACCTAGTGTTATCGAGGAGTGCTTGGGTGAATCGTTTGATGCTTCTGAAAAGAAACACCCTGAGCATGACAAAACCCAAAAAACATGGAAATAGCCTATAGCACGAGGCTTTTTTTATTGCCAAAAATAAAAATGAGCTGTGCACTAGTGATAAGTCAACTAATGCGACAGCCCTGTTTTTGTTTTATTTTATAGGTTTATTTGGATTTTTTCGTACTGCGTCTGTTAGGCGGTGTCGAACGGTTAAATGAAGATCCGCGTCCGCTTTTCTTTCTTGCATTTGATTTTTCTATATTAATACGCTTTCCTTTAATCGTATAGTTCTTCATTGATTTCAGCACCTCAGGAGCGATGTCCTTTGGAACCTCTACAAATGAATACCTGTCAAAAATGTCTATTGCACCCACAAGCTTACCCGGAAGCCCGGTTGATGCTACAAGACTTTCAATTATATGCTTTGGCTGTATTTTGCTTTCGCTTCCTATATTTATGAATAATCTTACCATGTCCTTGTTGCTGCCCGGTTCTACCGCGTTGTCAATTTCATTAACCTCACTTGGAAGATTCCCGCTTTGTTCACCATACATTTTCAATAATGCAGCTGCAATGTCAAGAGATGTTACAAAGTTTTCCCCCTGTTCTTCCGATTCATTATTGATTGTGTCAGTGAATCGTTCAATGTGGCTGACGAATTTGGAGATGCCTTCATCCTTTAGGTTTTCTTTTAAGGTTTTAAGAATGTTTAACATTTTCTTTTCTTCAACTTCATTGAGGCTTGGTGGCTTCATGGGAACAATGGTGGATTTTGTATACCGCTGTATATCCCTTAGTTTATACATTTCTCTTCCGGAAATAAATGTAAAGGCTTTTCCTGTTCTTCCGGCCCTTCCGGTTCTTCCAATTCTGTGTACATAGTATTCTTCATCGTTTGGAAGGTCATAGTTAAATACTGCTTCAACGTCGTCAACATCTATACCCCTTGCAGCAACATCCGTTGCAATGAGTATATCAAAGTTACCTTTTCTGAAAAGAGACATGACTTTGTCACGGTGTTCCTGACGCATGTCACCATGCAGGGCTTCAGCAGAAAACCCTCTGGACTGGAGGCTGGCTGTAAGTTCGTCAACCCTCTTTTTAGTATTGCAGAATACAAGAGACAGCTTAATATCGTTGGTGTCTATCAATCTTGACAAAACTTCAAGCTTTGTAGATTCCTTTACTTCAAGGTAATACTGCTCGATACTTGGAACGGTCAGTTCCTTGTGGGCAATCTTTATATGAACGGGATCTTTCTGATATTTTTTTGTAAGTTCAAGAATCTCTTTTGGCATCGTAGCAGAGAATAATATAGTCTGTCTGTCCTCTGGAACTTTCTCCAATATTGTATCGATATCTTCTCTGAAACCCATGTTCAGCATTTCATCGGCTTCATCAAGAACAATCATTTTAAGGGCATCCAGTTTAAGAGTTCTACGTCTCATATGGTCCATAACACGGCCCGGGGTTCCTATAATTATCTGTGGACGTTTCTTTAAAGCCATAATCTGTCTGTCAATTGGCTGTCCACCATACACGGGGAGAATCCTTATCCCATCCTTATATTTTAATACATTTCTCAATTCTTCGCAGGACTGTATAGCAAGCTCTCTGGTTGGACAAAGGACCAAAACCTGAATTGAATCAATCTGTGGTTCTATTTTTTCCACTGCCGGTATTCCGAATGCACAGGTTTTTCCTGTTCCGGTCTGAGCCTGACCAATCAAATCATTGCCTTCCAAAATATATGGGATTGACTGGGACTGAATAGGGGTCGCCTCCTCAAAGCCCATATCCGCAATTGCATGCTGTACTTCATCCGAGAGAGTTAAATCTTTAAAACTTAAATTTTCCATTTTTATTCCTTTACCTTAATAAATTTATATACTATTCAATAATAATTACTATTGCCAAGTTTTGCAATGATTATTTATCAATAAAAAGTAAAACTAAAATTATATTATAATAATGTTATAGGGAATTATGGTATTATATGAAAGAAAATACTAATGGCATGGTATGCTATATGCCGGAACGGAGCAATGTATGATGAAAAAATTTGCATTTGTATCTGATTTTGACGGAACACTCACTGACAGAGATTTTTATCACATAGTAATGGATAAATACTTAAAGGATTGGGCATGGAATTATTATGATGAATGGAAGAAAACCAAAAAGATAAATGTGGATTTTCTTAATAAAATGTTTGGTTCAATGGACAGAAGCGAAGAGGAAATATTGCAGGATATACTGGAGCTGCCCCTTGACCCCTATGCTGTTAAGTTTATTCAAATGGTTGAAAACAACGGGGGAGATTTTTTTATATTAAGTGCGGGAACATCATATTATATCAATAAACTTCTGGAGTATTTTAAAATAAAAAATGTAACTGTAATTTCAATGGAAGGAAGGTATCATAACAGGGGAATTCAGATAATGCCTGATCCCAAAAGCGAATTTTATTCGGAAATGTGGGGTATAGACAAGCAAAAGGTTATACTTTCATTGAAAGAAAAATATGAAAAGGTGTACTTTGCAGGTGACAGCGAGCCGGATATTGGTGCTGCAAAGACAGCGGACTGTGCATTTGCAACAAGTTCCCTTAAAGATTGGCTTACAAAAGAAAAGGTTCCATATATAGCCTTTGAGCATTTTGATGAAATTGCAAAATATCTGGTCAGGGAAAAAATAATTACGGATTTCTAAGTAAAGGAAATTTCTGGATGGAGGTACTTAAGTAATGAATGCTGTACACAGAATTGAAATTCCTTCCATACTTGAAGTTAATAATAATATACTGGGAAGTGTGGGGGCATACATTGAAAGGGCTGGAATAAATAATGTTGTAGTGCTGTTTGGAGAAGGAATCCGGGACTTGTTTGGTGAAAAGATTATGGATTCCATAGGGACAAAAAAGTCCCTTGCGGTTCTTGAAACTTATGACTATGATGATATAAAGCTTGAAAATCTCATGCCCAAGGCATTTTCTATACCTTCCAAAACTGATGCGGTTGTTGGAGTGGGTGGAGGAAAAGTATTAGATGCAGCTAAATATATAGCTTTTTTAAACAAGCTCCCATTTATAAGCATACCTACATCAACTTCAAACGACGGTTTTTCAAGCTCCGGCTGTTCGTTGATAATAAACGGCAGACGCACATCAGTGCACGCTTCAATGCCCTTTGGAATAATTGTTGATTTAGATGTATTAAAAAATGCACCTATGAAATTTATATATTCAGGCCTTGGAGATATTATTTCTAAAATAACCGCCGTATACGACTGGTATTTCGAAGAAAGGAACAATGCTGCAAAAGTTGATGACTTTGCCGCAATGATGGCAAAAAAGTCTGTAAACAGTATTGTTAGAATGCCATATACTCAGGTTACAGAAAACTTCTTTTTAAAGGAAATGGTGGACTCTCTGACAATGAGCGGAATTGCAATGCAGATAGCAGACAGCAGCGCACCTGCCAGCGGCAGTGAACATCTTATATCTCATGCTTTGGATAAGCTTCTGGAGAAGCCCCAGCTGCATGGAATACAGGTCGGAGTTGCAACCTATCTTATGAGTAGGGTTCAAGAACACAGATATCAGCGTGTAGAAAAATTCCTGACAGATACTGGTTTCTTTGATTTTGTTGAAACCTTAAAAATGAGGGCTGAAGACTTCGAAAAGGCAATTGACCTTGCACCAACCATTAAACCAAACAGATACACTTATCTGCATGTAGCTGAAAACAGAGAAAAAGCAAAACAGTTGCTTAAAAGCGATGACATACTCAAAAGGATACTTGTATAAATGAACTTTTTCGGATGCCTGCCTCACCGGCATCGCATCCGAATTAAAGGACATTTACAAATTCAGTCCGCTGATAACCTGTTTCAAGGCCTGGGCAGATTTATTAAGTAATTTTGTTTCCTCATTGCTTAGCGGAACATTTAAAATCCTTGAAATACCCTCCGAATTTACCTGGCTGGGAATACTGAGACATATGTCATTTAGACCGTATTCTCCTTCGAATAGGCTTGATACTGTCAATATGGAGTTTTCGTTACGGACAATAGCCTCTACAATTCTTCTTACTGCAAGAGCAACGGCATAGTATGTTGCATTCTTTCTGTCAATAATCTCATAAGCTGCGTTTTTTACCTTGTCAAAAGTATCACTCTTGAAGCTTTCATTGTCGCAGGATTTACACTCTTTGCAATAAACATCCATAGGTATTCCGGCTATGGATGCAAGACTCCATGTAGGGACTTCAGTGTCTCCATGTTCGCCGATTATATATGCGTGTACATTTCTTGGGTCAACCCCCATATGTTCCCCAAGCATGTATTTGAAACGTGCAGTGTCCAAAACTGTTCCTGAGCCTATGACTCTGTTTTTAGGGAAGCCGGACAGCTTGTAGGTTACGTAGGTTAAAATATCCACCGGGTTTGTAACAACAAGCAGAATACAGTCTGTATTGTATCTAATAATATTTCCAACGATGTCTTTAAATATTTCAGTGTTTTTATTTACAAGGTCAATTCTTGTCTCACCCGGTTTCTGGTTTGCACCACCGGTTATTACAACAATATCTGCTCCTTTGCAGTCTTCATAATCCCCTTTATATATTCTGACAGGCCTGACAAATGGCATACCGTGATTCATATCCATTGCTTCGCCTTCAGCTTTTTTTGTGTTTTGGTCTATAAGTACGATTTCTGAAACCAGACCGCTTACCATTAATGTATAGGCAGTGGTTGAACCAACAAAGCCCGTACCCACAATTACTATTTTGTTTATAGATTTATTTTTCATAGTAAATATCCTTCTCTTTCAAAAGTATTTTCTTAGTATAAAATATACCCTTAATTTGTAAGTTCTAACAAAACATTTTAAATGTAAAAATATATACTATTTTGTTGTAAAATCGTCGATAATAATGTAAAATATTAATATAATATAACAAAAAGTGGAATAAAAAAGATAAAGGAGATAAAGCTTATGCAAACATTAATTAATCATCAATTGACAATTATCTCTTTTGCAATCCTGTTACTTTTCTTGATTTATGCTAATTGTGTTTTAGAAAAAAGATCTGTAATCAGAAGACTGTATCTTTCAGCGGTGCTTTTGAATTTATTTCTTACATTATCAAATTTGTTACTAAAGATTTTATTAGAGAGTGGTACCATTCCGTTGATGCTGCTAAGAATACTACGAGGTATTAACTTTATAGTGTCGCCTATTCTGGCTTATACATTTTTGCTTTTTGTATGTAATTATTTCGCAAACCCGTTCAGGATAAAGAAACAGGCAGGTCTTGTTTTTAATTTACTTTTTTTTGCAAATACTATTACGGCAATCATTGTTTTTAAAACTGATATGTTTATAAATAAATTGGGCACCGGAGCTTATATTCTGCCCTTTTCAATAAGTTTGATTCTGTTATCATACAGTATTTTTGTAATATTTAAAAGACGAAAGCTGCTCTTAAAGGTTGAGTACATTTATATTATGTCGGTAAGCCTAATGATTGTAGCTGTAACAGCCTTTCAGCTTATTTTAAACAAAACAGGCTATATTTGGTGCTTTAATTCACTTATTCTTATACTTATGTTTGTTATTATTCAGCAGGGAGAGCTGTACAAGGATTCACTAACAGGGGCCAGAAACAGACAGGCTTTACAAAAATGTCTGGATTGTTATGAAAAGCGTAATTTAAGCCGATTGTCGGCGGTAATGATAGACCTTGACTATTTCAAGAGTATCAACGATTTATACGGTCATTCTGAAGGAGATTTTGCACTGAAGGCATTTGTAAAAATGCTGCAAAGAGTATATCTGAATTCGGGAATTGTTTTCCGCACAGGCGGTGATGAATTTCTTGTTCTTATTGATAATCGTTCAGAACCTCAGATTCATGACCTGATGAAGAAGGTCTCAGGAGTAGTAGAAAAATTTAATGCAGGGGGCAATAAGCCATACAGTATAAAGTACAGTTATGCTTTTGGTACATATAAAAGAACGGATAAAGGAGTTAACCAGTTTTTACATGAGATAGACCTTCAGATGTACAATAATAAAAACGGTAAAAAAAGAATTTTCGGTGAAGGCCTTCAATCCGGCATTTACGCAGGTATTCTTTAACAGTTTAAAGTTAAAATTCAATCCTTTGTATTGTTTATATTTCGGGAAGTAGGTATAATCTTGGTATACACTACATTTAAGGGGGGTCCATATGATAGAATGGAGGGACGAATTCATTCTTGGAATCGAGAAGATCGATGAACAGCATAAAAAGTTATTTCAGATTGCTTCAGAAATTTATGCTGCCATGAAAAATCAGCTTATTACGGACAAATATGATGAAATTGTTCGGCTTATTACGGAACTAAAAGATTACACGGTCTTTCACTTTACTTACGAAGAAGAATACATGCATAGTATTGGATACCGAAAGCTGCTCTCCCATAAAGTTGAACATCATGACTTTATTGAAAAAATCAGTAATACGGACTATAGCAGGATAGATAAGGATCAGGATCAGTACTTAATGGAATTGCTTAATTTTACGGTTGAATGGATTGCAAACCATATAATGAAAACAGATAGAGCTTACATAATCAAATAAAATTTCTTTAAGGTACATTCTAAGGTGGATGTACTTTTTTATTTGCAAAAAAGAAATGGCATACCGATTCTGTTTATAAAATATATTAGGTGGTATATATGGGATATATTTACACGTAGGCAGAGGAGGATATAGTATGAAAATAGTAGTAATCGGATGTACCCATGCAGGGACGGCAGCAATAAATAATATGGTAAAACTTTACCCCGGTTCGGAAATAACGGTTTATGAAAAGAATGATAATATTTCTTTCCTTTCATGCGGTATAGCCCTTTATGTAGGTGGTGTGGTGAAAAATCCCGATAGCTTGTTTTATTCATCCCCCGAGAAGTTAAGAGAGATGGGCATAACAACCCGCATGCTTCATGAGGTTATGGATATAGATATCGATAAAAAAACCTTGTTGGTAAAGAACATGGAAACGGGCAGCAGCTTTGAGGACAATTATGACAAACTGGTGATTTCTTCGGGTTCATGGCCCATTATTCCTGATATTGAAGGTATTCAGCTAGATGGAGTTCTTCCGGCAAAAAATTATAACCACTCAAAAGAAATAGTCAGTAAGGAAAAATCCGCTCAGAACATTGTAGTGGTAGGAGCAGGATATATTGGTGTGGAACTGGCAGAAGCCTTTGCCATGAAAGGGAAAAAGGTTACCTTGATAGATACTGAAAACAGAATACTAAGCAAGTATTTTGACAAAGAGTTTACGGATATTGCAGAAGAAAAGATGAAAGCCAAAGGTATTACGCTTGCTTTGGGTGAGACTGTAACAAATTTCATGGGAAACCAAAATAAAATAAAAAAGGTTAAAACAGATAAAGCAGAGTATGATGCTGAACTTGCCGTTCTTTGCATTGGTTTTCGGCCAAGCACAGGATTATTCAAAGACAAGCTTGAGATGTTGCCTAACGGGGCCATAACAGTAGATGAGTATATGCAGACAAGCAGAAAAGATATCTTTGCTGCGGGAGACTGTTGTGCATCAATGTATAATCCTGTAGGAATACATAAATATATACCTCTTGCAACAAATGCTGTCAGGATGGGCACACTTGCGGCTTTTAACCTTGAGAAGCCTACAGTAAAGTATTTAGGTACACAAGGAACGTCAGCAATAAAAATATACAATCTTAATTATGCTGTAACGGGCTTGACTCAAAGTGCAGCAGACTTTCATAATATTGATATAAAATCCGTTACAATCAGGGAGAACTACCGTCCCGAATTTATGCCGGATTACGAAGAGGTATTATTGAAAGTAGTATTTGATGCCAAAACAAGAGAGATTCTCGGAGCCCAGATTCTTTCAAAGGCGGATTTAACCCAGTCTGCTAATACATTGTCTTTAGCAATTCAAAAGAAATTGACTATTGATGAACTGGCACTCACAGACTTTTTCTTCCAACCTCATTACAACAAGCCGTGGAATTTTCTTAATACCGCAGGACTTCAAGCTAAGGACATTTAGACATTGGTTTAGAAAAAGCAGGCTGTCTTTTAAAGACAGTCTTTTTTTGACTTTAATTAAAGTTGATATGAAAAAATTTTTATGTTATTCTAAAATGTATTTGTTTTAATACTATTTAGATGGAGTTAAATATGGAAAACACAGAGAAACAATATAAAAACAAGGGATTGATCCTTGTAAACATCGTATTATTGACTTTTATGGCATGTCTTGACAGCAGCATTGTAAATGTTGCACTGCCTGTAATGGCAGATAAATTTTCCGTTGGGATGGGTTCTATTTCAACAATCATATCAACGTATTTGATTGCTATTTCTGCAACTGTGCTGATTTTCGGAAGGCTGGGAGACATTAACGGGAAAGTAAAAATATTTAAAACAGGTATTGTTATATTTACACTAGGCTCGTTACTATGTGCCGTTTCACCCTCTTTAAATATACTTGTATTATCAAGAATTATTCAGGCTATAGGTGCAGCTGCTTTTATGGCGACAAACCAGGGAATAGTTACTAGAGCGTTCCCGGCAAATGAAAGAGGTAGAGCACTTGGTATTACAGGTTCCTTTGTTGCACTTGGTACCCTTGTTGGGCCTCCGCTGGGTGGTTTTATTGTTGACGTGGCAAGTTGGCAATATATATTCCTGATAAATATACCTATTGGTATTTTCGCATTTATTATGGCCTTAAAGGTGCTTCCTAAAGACGAGCAGAGCAGTGAATCAAAGTTTGATATAAAAGGTTCAATCCTTTTTCTTATAAGTATAATATCACTCTTTACCGCATTGCTGACGGGCGAGCAGATAGGTTTCCTTAAACCTGTTATATTGGCGAGTTTTGCAGTGGCGATTATATCATTTATATTATTTATAAAAATAGAAGGCAGAGTTGAAAGTCCTCTTCTTCAACTGAACATTTTTAAAAATAAGCTGTTTTCACTGAGTATTTTCTGCGGTTTTTTGCTTTTTGTATGTATGAACTGCTCAAATATTATAATGCCATTCTATTTTCAGGATATTATAAAAATGTCGCCTTGGTTGACGGGAATATATCTCATATCATATCCTCTGATACTTCTGGTGGTATCACCGGTCAGCGGATTTTTGTCAGATAAAATTGGTTCTGAAATGCTTACCTTTGTGGGACTGACGATTTTTAGTGCAGGTTGTTTCCTAATGGCTACTATTAATCAGACTTTTAGTCCTGTAAGAATTATATTGTTTATTTCGCTGATGGCTGTAGGAAACGGTATGTTCCAGTCACCCAACAATTCACTTATTATGTCAACTGTACCAAGAAGCCGTTTAGGGATTGCAGGCAGTATTAATGCACTTGTAAGGAATCTTGGTCTGGTAATCGGCGTATCTGTATCAACACTTGTGCTTTATGGTATGATGAGTTTCAAGCTGGGTTATAAAGTAACGAATTTTGTTGAAGGAAAAGAAGCAGAATTTATTTTCGGAATGAGTTCTGCGTATATATTCATTGGAGCACTTTCCTTGGTTGCAGCAACTCTGACCGCAGTCAGACTATACAGAATCAAGAAAAATGCTAAGTCCAATGACAATTATACTGATGTACAGGATTATGATATAGGAGATATTGAAGCAAAGTAATTTACAGCTTTAATATGTCAAGCAGATCTGCAGGCTTCTTGAAAAAGAAGTCTGCGTTTATATTTTCAGCATTATTTGAGCCCCACAGAGCCAATGCAAACTTTACTCCGGCATTTTTTGCACATTCTCTGTCAAATACCGTGTCACCGATATACAACGTTTCGCAAGGCACAGCATTCAGCTTGTCCATGGCGAGTAACAAAGGATCCGGATTTGGTTTATGCAGGGTAGTGTCATCAGAGGTTACAATAGTTTTAAAATATTTAGTGAATTGCTTCAGACAGCTGTCAACGTCGATTTCATACTGGCACCTTGAGGTTACAACACCCATTGGAACATTTAACTCCTTAAGTTTTTCCATTATTTCAGGTATTCCCTTAAAAGCAGTACATTTTTTGAAGCCTTCGATTAAGTAATGATAATAATCTTTTAAAGCCGCATCAATATCAGTAAAACCATATCTCTCAAGAGAAACGGGAGTAGGAACACCATAGCCCTTTAATAGTTCTTCATTGGTAAAATATCTGCCGTGTTTTTTAAAAATAATACTCTGGTATGCATAGTATACTGCTTCTTCGGTATCAATCATTGTTCCGTCAATATCAAATATTACGTAATTAAACATTTTTGCCCTCCCGGTTATCTGCCTCGATTATAAAAGGTATTATAACACCAAAGGAGACACTCTTACCAGTTATGTTTACAATTATAGAATTTTGTTAAATAGAATATAACAAAAAAGCATATACCAACGGACAATATTACATCAAATACCATAAAGTTGTCAGGTATAATGATGCTGACTATTCTCATTGCTGCAAAACCGGCAAGTCCGCATATTGCAAGTACAACCCCCCTTGGTAGTGAAAATCTGATTTCACAGGACTTGCGTATTTCTATTAAATTGAGAATCAGAGCAGTCAATGATGTCACGGCAAGTGAAATTCCTATGCCGTATATGTTGATTGAGGGAATACCGGTTAATATGAAAACAAGCACCAGATTTTCAACGGAAACAATAATGGAGTTTTTAAGATTCACATTCTGTTTTCCGAGTCCGTTTAGTATCCCGAAAGAAGCGGAAGCCACATAGCTTACAAAATTACATATGCCGGCCACCATAACCATTTTACCTAAATCATTTCTTCCGTAAAAGAATAAGCCCAGTTTTCCGGGAATACATATTGAAACAATCAAGGTTCCCAATCCAATCATACAGGATATTCTGAGAACCTGTGAAATCCTTTTTTCTGTACTCCACATATCTCTTTTACTTAGGCTTAGGGACATATCCGGAATTAGTACAGTCATCATTGAGCCTACAATTATAAACGGAAGGTTTACCGTTGTAAGAGCCATACCCATAAACTTACCTATTTGCTGCAAGGCTACATCATAGCTTACTCCGGCACTCATTAATCTCCTTGGAAGAATCAGGGTTGAAGCTGTAGTTAGGACTGATGAAATAAAACCATTCAGACACAGCGGACAGGATATAACGAGAACATTCGCCAGCAATTGTAGAGGGTTCTGTACCTTAACTCCTGAGGGTTTAAGTTTGCGTGATACAAGCTTAAATCCAGTTAACAGGAGCAACATGCTGATGAATTCACCTATTGCAAGGGCAAAATACGCTATTGTAACGGTATTTTTTATATCAGTGAGCTGTAGAAGAGCTATTGTTGCCAGAAGTATTGAAATTCTTATACATTTTTCAAGAATATCAATCCCTGCGGGAATAGTGAATTTTTCAAATCCGTAAAAAAAGCCTTTAAATATTGCGGACATCGGGACAAAAATCAGTGCCGGACATATGATTCTCACAGCGCTTAATGCACGAATATCTTTTATGATATATTTACTGATAAAAGGTGCATTGAAAAACACCAGTACGGCTACGGCAATGCTCCACAGCCCCAGGAAACATATAGCTACTTTTACACTTCTGTGAAGGTTCCTATAATCTTTTTTACTGTTATATACTGCACAGGTTTTAGAAATTGCGGTTATAAGACCATCTGTTGTAAGACAAAGCAGCAGGGAATAGACCGGCATAATAAGCCCATATAGCCCAAGTCCTTCCGCTCCGAGTTTTTTTGAAAGAACTATTGAAAATGTAAATCCAATAAAGCCTGTTACCAAGTTTGATAATGTGAGTATCGCTGAGTTTTTATAAAATTTATCAAGTCCCATTAAAATAAACCTCGTATTTGCTGTGTTAATTAAAGGTTATTCAAACGGCGACCTCATTATTCCAACATAAGAAGACATAAAAAAGAGGCTTCACAATTCAAAACCTCATTTTTTAGTAAGAAAATATATAAAAACAAATTGAGCAATAATTATCAGTGGAATGATTGTCATGAAATACCAACGGCGGGTTTTATGCTTGAAAGTAAGTAATCCTATATATACGCCGATACTTCCACCCAAAATAGAAAGAAGAAAAAATGACCTTTCAGGTATTCTCCACAACCTGTTTTTTGCTTTATATTTATCAAGTGAAACCAATACAAAACCGATTATATTTAAAATAATTACTATTGTAATAAAGTATTTATGCATATAAGCACCTCGTAATTTTTAAACTACACTAAGAGAGTATTATATTTTATATCATACATTATTATACAATTAAAGTGTAGATTTTGTTCTATAAAATCTTAAAAATAAGTCAACATTCCCACTACTGATAAGCCATACGGATGGCAGATGCCTCATAAAAACATAAAATATTTGGAAAGAAATGTATATTTTTTCTATGCTGATTTGAAAAATGTATCTAGTTTATATATAATAAAGAAAAACTTATTGACTGGAGCAAGAGCTTATGGATTTTAGTTCGCTTTCGGTAGTATTTAGAATAGTATTGGTTGTTTTGATTTTTATAATAATTTTATATGCATTAAAAATAATATCCAAAGATTTAAAAAGAGGTAAACCCGGAAAAAACCTCGGTTGGAAGCTGAGGATGGAATATTCTGCTGATAAGAGCAGTCTTGAAGACGGAGAAATTATCCCAATCGGCAGTAAGCTCACCATTGGAAGAAACAAAAATAATCAAATGGTTTTACCTTCGAGAGCTGTTTCCAACTTCCACGCAAAAATTTATTTTGAGGACGGCAGATACATGTTGGAGGACATGGATTCCACAAACGGTACTTTTGTAAACGGCAACAGGGTAGATAAGAAAAGTTTGCAGCCGGGTGACGAAATCAGAATCTCAGAGACGGTTTTTACCGTAACAGACGATGATTAAAAACTGTTCGGTATGTTAGGAGAACCAAATGACTAAAAAGTTAAGGATGTTTCAATTTTTAATATATGTATTTCTATTTTTCGGATTTCTGAACCTTGGTGTGCTAAAAAAGCCCTTTGACCCAAAGGCAGGAATATTTTTCGGTGTATTGGTTGTAATTATAGCATTGACCACATGGATTCTTAAAAGATTTTATCCCATGGGAGACAGAATAATATTCCTTTTAACAATGCTGCTATGTTCAATAGGAATAATTATGCTCTACAGGTTGAATATCAAGCTTGCTACAAAGCAGCTTGCATGGCTTTTATTGGGTATTTTAGCTTTCCTTTTCGTAGTACTTTTCCTTAAAAGAGGACTTGCTCAATTTGCACGGTTGAAATACGTCTTTCTGGCTGGAACGATAATGTTCATGTCTTTGGCAACCTTTATAGGATATGAAATACTGGGCGCCAAAAACTGGGTTAAAATAGGGCCTGTGAGCTTTCAACCGTCAGAATTTGGTAAAATATTTCTGATATTATACCTTGCAAGTGCCCTTTCAAATGTAAATACCAGAAAAAAACTTATAGAACCCGGCATAGTCATTTCAATATCACTGGGCTTCATGGTAATTCAGAGGGACCTCGGAACCGCACTTATTATATTTGCAGTATCGGTTACAATGGTGTATCTTGCAACCTCCAAGAAATTGTATGTATTAGTTTCACTGGGACTGTTTGCATCGGGTGGGGCGGCAAGTTATGCGATGTTTGATCATATAAAAAGAAGAATAATGATATGGCATAATCCCTGGCCCTATGTCTATAATGAGAGCTACCAACTGGTGCAGTCTATGTACGCTATCGCTACAGGTGGACTGTTCGGAAGAGGCTTGGGAATGGGACATCCGGGTTATGTTGCAGTTAATGAATCGGACTTTATTTTCTCTGTAATATGCGAAGAAATGGGCCTACTAATGGGGTTTGCAATATTGATCCTGCATTTTTTGCTTTTTTACCGTTCAATAAGAAGTGCAATTCATGCAGAAAATAATTTTTCAAAGCTTCTCACCGCAGGGCTCAGCGTAATGATTGCAACCCAAACTTTGGTTATTGTAGGAGGAGTAACAGGGTTTATACCGTTGACGGGAATAACACTTCCCTTTGTAAGCAGCGGAGGAACTTCCTTATTAATCAGTTTTCTATCCCTGAGTATTATTCAAAAGGTTTCTGAAGGTGAAGACTGAATGGCAATGGAGGCTTAATTAGCATATGGATAATTTAACTAATAATATAAAGAGAATAATGATAATTTTTCTGGTTGTGTTTTTCGTTCTCATAAGTTATCTGGCTTACTTTACACTTGTAAAGGGCCCTGAAATAGTTACAAGGCCTGATAACAGAAGAATGTGGGATATCAGAAACAAGGTTGTAAGGGGAACCATATATGACAGAACCGGAAAGGAACTTTCTGTCAGTGAGAAAAAGTCCGGCAGCGGGGAGTACAAAAGGGTATATAAGGGCGGTGCAGTCACAGCTCACGCACTGGGGTATTATGACCCACAGTATGGGATAACAGGCTTGGAAAACCTGTATGACAGCTATTTGTCCAGTAATATATCGGCATCCCTGTTGGCGTGGATTGGAAACGGATTCAAAGAGGTTAATAAAAAAGGTGATGACGTTTACAGTACTCTTGACTACCAACTTCAAAAAACAGCCTATGATGCCCTTGGCTCATCCAAGGGGTCTGTAGTGGTACTAAAGGTTGATACCGGTGAAATACTTGCAATGGTGTCGAAACCTTCATACGATCCAAACAACCTCAACAAGAATTGGGAAACACTTGTGAAAAGTAAGAATGTTCCGCTTCTTAACAGGTCAGTTTCAGGACTGTATCCACCGGGTTCGACCTTCAAGGTTGTAACGGCAGTAAGTGCTTTGGAGAATATTGAAGGTATAAAAAATGAGACCTTCAACGACAAAGGTAAGCTGAATCTTGGGGGAGGGTATACTCTCAGTAATGACCATGGTGAAGTTCTGGGTAAAATAAAGCTGGAAACGGCTTTGGTAAAATCAAGTAATGTCTTTTTCGGAAACTTAGGTATAAGGCTGGAGAATGATTTGTATAAGACCGCACAGGATTTCAGATTCAACAAAGATATACCGTCCAACGGCATTATAATTGATAAAAGCAGATTTCCAAAGTATAAGACTCATGAGAAGGGAAATATGGCACAAAGCGGAATAGGGCAGGCAGAAGTACTTGCTACACCTATACAAATGGCTCTTATTGCTCAAACAATTGCTAATGACGGGGTTATGATGAAGCCTACGTTAGTCAACAAAATTAACGATTATAAAGGCAATACCATACAGAGTCTTAAATCGTCAGAGGTAGAACAGGTTACATCTGCGGAATATGCAAGTGAGATAAGAAAGTATATGAGAGAGGTTGTGTCAAAGGGAACAGGTACAAGGGCGCAGGTCAGCGGGATTCAGGTTTGCGGAAAAACGGGAACCGCTCAGCACATTGAAAGCAAAACTCCTCACAGCTGGTTCATCGGCTTTGCACCCTATAAAAATCCTCAGATAGCAATAGCCGTAATAGTTGAAGAAGGGGGCTACGGAGGAGTTGCAGCTGCCCGAATTTCACAGAAGGTTATGAGCCGGTATTTTCATAAATAAGCAGATAAAAATAATACCTCTCTAAACAGAACAAGAGGCAGGCTAATGAAAGAGCCTGCCTCTTGTTGAATAAATTTTGCATCATAGTTTAAATGCTAGCATCAAAATTACTACCCAAACCCGGATTTACGCTAAGCTCCATCATTTTTGTCAAATCGGCGCCTGTCTGGTTCATACTATTCAGTGCCAGCTTTGCAACGGCAATATTAACATTTTGGGCCAATGAAGCCTGGGACATTGAAATTGAAACAGCTGCAACATCCATTTCAAAACACTCCTCTCATAAACAGTCATGTATATTTTTCGGATATTATTAAATATATTTTACATCTTTAATATCAAAAGTTCAAATTTTCTGTATTTGTGCAAAAGAACTGTATCCTTGACTGCTTTAATAACAAAAAGTATAATAATTTCAATGAAGGGTGGCTTATACACCCGGCTATTTTATAGAAAATAAAAGGTAAGGAAAACATGAATATATTCATCAACAGAGATTATTTCCTTTTTGATGGTGCCATGGGTACCTACTATTCATCAAAGCATAAAAACAATACTCCCTGTGAATTTGCTAATATTAGTGAAAGAGAAAATATTTTAAATATTCATTTAGAGTACATACAAGCCGGTGTAAACGCCATTAAAACAAATACTTTTGGTGCAAACCGTTTTTCACTTGGCTGTCAACAGTCGGAGGTTGACAGGATTATAAAATCGGGATATGACATTGCCGCACAGGCTTGTTCAGGACAAGAGGTGGCAGTTTTTGCGGATATTGGCCCGATACCTGACGGAAAAGGAGCCAATCCCGAGGAAGAATATAAAAGAATCGTTGATATTTTTATGGAATGCGGGGCAAAAAACTTTCTGTTTGAAACCTTTGCAAATACTGATGTTTTGACGGGGGTTGCAGCTTACATACGGTTACGTTTACCTGATGCGGTTATCGTTACTTCTTTCGCAGTTTATCCTGACGGCTACTCAAAGGAAGGACTTTTTTATATTGATATAATGGAAAAAATGTATGCCAGCGGTCTTGTCGATGCGGTTGGACTTAACTGCATCAGCGGCCCTGCCCATATGTATCGTCTTATTGAAAAAGCGGATATCAGGGGTAAAAACATTATTATTATGCCCAATTCGGGATATCCGGGTTCAGAGAGAGGCAGAACTGTTTATTCGGACAATTCTGAGTACTATGCTGAAAAGCTTGTGGATATAAAGAAGCTGGGAGTTAAAATTCTTGGTGGCTGTTGCGGAACTACGCCACGACATATCGCTGCTGCCGCTAAGTTGTTATCCTGCCCACAACCTGTTGAATCCAATGCGGGCATAAGTACTCATATAGAGACATGCGACCTTGCAAATGAAAATATTCTTGACAGAATTATTAAGAATAAAAAGCCAATACTGGTAGAAGTGGATCCTCCCTTTGATACTAATTGGGAGTATATGCTCAGGGATACGCTCATTCTTAAACAGGCCGGGGCAGATATTATTACTATTGCTGATTCACCTCTGGCAAAAGCAAGGGCAGAAAGTACCATTATGGCTGCAAAGATTCAGCGGGAAGCAGCTATACCCGTTATGCCTCATATAACCTGTAGAGACAAAAATCTTCTGGGGATAAAGGCATCACTTTTGGGAGGGCATATAGAAGGAATACGGAATGTCCTTGTTATTACAGGCGACCCTATTGCCAATATTGAGCGTAGCAGGATAAAAGGAGTTTTCAGTTTTAATTCTTCCAATCTTGCAAATTATATTAAAAGCTTAAATAGCAATGTTTTTTGCGGACAGGACATTAAAATAGCCGGCGCTTTAAATGTAAATGCAGTAAATTTTAGTGCCGAGTTAAAAAAGGCTTTTACTAAAATTGAAAACGGCATCAGCTGTTTCCTTACTCAGGCAATTTATACAAAAAGTGCGGTTGAAAACTTGCTTAAAGCGATTGAAACCCTGAACGTACCCATATTCGCAGGATTCATGCCAATAGTGAGCTACAAAAATGCACAGTTTATAAATAATGAGGTTCCGGGAATAGATATAGATACAGAGACAATAGAAAAATTCCGGGATAGAAGCCGTGAAGAATCAGAAAAGTTGGGAATGGAGATTACAATGGATATTGTTGAGGAAATTTATCCTCATGTCTCCGGCTTTTATCTTATGACTCCTCTTAAAAGAACAGGTGTAATATGTGAATTGATAAAAAAAATTAAGGAGATATAAAATGATAATAGTTGGAGAGAAGTTAAACAGTTCCATACCTAAAATGTTTGATAAAATGAAAGCCAAGGACACCGAAGCTATCAGGCAAATAGCCATAAGTCAGCAGGAGGCAGGGGCAAGATATCTTGATATTAACACAGCAATATTCAGAGAAGATGAGTTCGAAATGCTAAAATATATTCTGGATATTGTTCTGGAAAATACAGACTGCGGAATCATGCTTGATTCACCCTCGCCTGTTGTAATAGAAAAGGCTCTGCCTCTTTTATCGGGCAGGGATATAATAATAAACTCTGTAACGCTTCAGGACAGAATAAATGATCTGCTACCGTTGGCTAGAAGTTACAAGACAGGGGTTGTAGGGCTGCCTATCGATTCCGAAGGTATTCCCAAAACGGTGGAAAAAAGAGTGGAAAATTCACTTAAATTAATTGAAATAATGAACAAGGAAGGAATTAAAAATACTGACATATACATTGACGCCCTAGCAGAAGCGGTAGCTGTGGAGAGTGAAGCGTCAGCCATAACAATCAGAACAATAGAAGGGGTCAGAAAAGCTCATTCTGATGTTCACCTTATTTGCGGAGTTTCAAACGTTTCCTTCGGGCTCCCTAAAAGGACAGATATCAATTCTGTTTTCCTTTCAGCTGCAATTTTTGCGGGACTTGACAGCGGTATTGTGGACATAACCAATGAACAGATTAAAAGTACTATTTTTACTGCTGAAATGATAGCAGGCCTTGACGAATATTGTATGGAATACTTGGGTTATATTAGAAGTAAATAATAGAAAAATATTTGCAGAATAAACGTAGCATATATGATAAAATATTTTATAAAATTCATAAAAAATCCGGGAGAAGGTAGCATAGTGAAAAGCAAACCATTATACGAAGTAAGAAAAATATCAAATCTTAAAGACATGATAGAGCAAAGTGCGGGTCTGTACGGTGCCAAGCCTGCTTTTCTGGTTAAACAAAAAGGGAACTCTGCATCATATACTCCGATTACTTTTAAAGAGTACAAGGACGATATTGATGCACTTGGAACGGCACTTATCAGTCTTGGCCTGAAAGGCAAAAAGATTGCCCTCATTGGTGAAAACAGGTATGAATGGGCTACTACTTATTTAGGTGTGTGTAACGGTACAGGCATTATTGTGCCCTTGGATAAGGAATTGCCACAAAACGAGATTGAGAATTGTCTGCTAAGAAGCCATGCAGATGCTATAATTTTTTCAGGTTCTGTGTCAAAGAATATTTCAAGTATTCTTAAAAATATCACTACCTGTAAGTATTATATAAACATGGATATTGATGAAGATTCAGACGGACAGATGTCGTACAGCAGATTGCTTAAAAATGGATATGACCTAATAAAGAGCGGAAAAAGAGAGTTTCTGGATGCAGTTATAGACAATGAGAAAATGAATATACTACTTTTTACCTCAGGTACAACTGACAAGTCAAAGGCGGTTATGCTGTCTCACAGGAATATTGCAGAAAACTTGATGGCTATGTGTTCTATGCTTTATATAGATGAAAAGGATGTTTTTCTTTCTGTTTTACCTGCACATCATACATACGAATGTACCTGCGGATTCCTGTGTCAGATGTACAGAGGGTGTACGGTTGCATTTTGCGAAGGTCTCCGTCATATTGTCAAAAATCTCAGCGAATCAAAGTGTACGGTAATGAACGGTGTACCGTTGGTTTTTGAGTCAATATATAAACAATTAATGCATCAGGTTTCTAAAAAGCCAGGGGGAGCAAAAAAATTAAAGTTTGGAATTAAAATCAGTAATGCTCTCGGTAAGTTGGGAATTGATGTGAGGAGGAAACTTTTTGCAGAAATTCATCAAGCATTGGGAGGGCATTTGAGACTATTCATCAGCGGAGCAGCTGCTATTGACCCGGAAGTATCAAAGGGTTTCAGAAATATCGGTATAC
Source organism: Ruminiclostridium papyrosolvens C7 (assembly GCF_000421965.1). GTDB lineage: Bacteria > Bacillota > Clostridia > Acetivibrionales > DSM-1351 > Ruminiclostridium > Ruminiclostridium papyrosolvens_A. The sequence continues at coordinate 21,985 of NZ_ATAY01000034.1, forward strand.
AACTTGTTCAGGGTTATGGTCTTACAGAGTGTGCACCTATTGTGGGTTTAAACAGAGACTGCTGGTTTAAGGATGATGCTGCTGGATTACCCTTGCCCGGATTAAAGGTGGTAATAGATAATCCGAATAGCGAAGGTGTCGGAGAGATAAAGGTATCAGGTCCAAGCGTAATGATGGGCTACTACGAGAACAAAGAGGCTACGGATGAAGTAATCAGAGATGGTTGGTTTTATACGGGAGATATGGGATATCTGGATTCGGACGGATTTATTCATATTACCGGCAGAATGAAAAATGTAATCATAACAAAGAATGGTAAAAACGTTTATCCTGAAGAAATCGAAACGCTCCTTAACAGAAGTGACTATATCAAAGAATCCCTGGTTTTTGGGAAAAATGATAATGATGATGTAGTTGTATGTGCTCAGATTGTGCCTGAAAGAGAAAAGATTGAAGAAGACTTTAAAAACGGTATCCTTGGCAGCAGTGATGCTGAAGCTGTTATAAACCAAGAGGTTAAACGGATTAACAAGGAACTGGTAACATATAAATATGTAAAAGAGTTTACCCTCAGGGATACAGAGTTTGAGAAAACTACAACTAAAAAAATAAAGAGGTATCAGGAGCTGAATAAAAGTGAGTAATATAATAGAAACAGCAATAAATGATGCTGTAAAAATGGTTCGTGAGGCAGGAGAACTTTTGCTGCAAAGCATGGACGACAAGAAAGTCATTACTAAGAATGGTACTGCTAATTTTGTTACTGAAATAGACTTGAAGGTTCAGGAGATATTATTCGGTAAGCTGGTTAATTTGTTGCCTGACAGTAATATAATTGCTGAGGAAACGGTAGATAATAATTTTTCTCTTGAAAAATATACATGGATACTTGACCCCGTTGACGGAACTACAAACCTTATGTATGGGTACAAATGTTCCGCAATAGCCCTTGGATTGGTGGTAGATGGTGTTCCCTACGCAGGAATTGTATATAATCCTTTTTTAAATGAAATGTATACGGCACAAAAGGGTAAGGGAGCATTTGTAAACAACAAGAGAATAGAGGTAACTTCAAACGGGAGTCTATCCGATAGTCTTTTGGCCTTCGGAACTTCACCCTACGACAGAGGAAAAGCCGATGAGACCTTCAGAATAACCAAAAACGTTTTTAGCAAATGCAGAGATATAAGAAGAAGCGGTTCTGCAGCTCTAGATATATGTAATGTAGCTGCCGGACGTACTGACGGGTATTTTGAAATGGAATTGCAGCCTTGGGATTATGCGGGAGCTTCCATAATTCTGAAAGAGGCAGGCGGCAGCATAACCGATTGGCAGGGCAAGGATTTAACCTACATTTCAAAAAGCCCCGCAATTGCTACAAATGGGCTAATACATAAGGAATTAATAGAAGCAATGAAATAGATAACAAAAACATAAATCTTAATGAATCAGTAAGTTTCAAAAAAGGATAATAACCGCAAAATTCATATTATATGGATTTTGTAGTTGCTATCCTTTTTTCGTCAACAAATCCTTGTAAGATTTTCGCATTATTTAAAAGATATAGGCTATCATTTTTGGGGGAACAGAAAATCTTTATAGTTCTGCCGTTTGAATTCAAAACACGTCTGCAGGCATTCACTGAGTAATTTAGCTATATTATACCATGAAAGAGCAAAAAGGAATTTTAAATTACATTTCATGCCATAAAAATAGCATTTCAGGCAGCAAATGAATGTTAAAGACTTTTTAAGATATAATTACAGGCATACTTATTGAATAAGTACAATAGGTATTCTATAACAATAACATTTGGAGGAAGTAGAAAATGAAAAAAGTGAAAAACATTATGGCAAGTATTTCAGCACTACTTATTTGCGTTACAGTATTAGCAGGTTGTGGATCAGATCCGGTGCAAGATGACCTGATTAATTACATTAACAATCAATTGCCAACTATTGCAACATTAGAAGAGAAAGTATCCAGTGAATATCAAGCCGTTAAGGCAGACAGTAATGCAGATGACTCAGCGTTTGGGGTTAAATTAAAGGATGTGATAATTCCTGCAGCTGCTGAATTAATTGCAAAAACAAAAGCAACAGTTCCGGCAACGGAAGAAGTGAAAAAAGTACACGATAAATATCTTGCATCAGTGACAGCACAATCTGAAGCTTTTGCCATACTGCTTGACGCAGTTGGAAAGAATGACGAAAAATTAGCAAAAACTGCAAATGATAAACTAACAGAGGCTGAAAGGCTATCCAAAGAATATTTAGCAGACTTAGAAACTTTGAAAAAGGATCATGGTGTAGAGAACAAAGAAAGCAAGTAGCATTGAATATACCATGCATATATTTTCAATTTTATTAGGGGGAATTAACTATGCGTAAGTTTATGAGTACAGCTTTGGTTCTGGCTATATTTGTCTTTACAGTACTATTTAGTAGTTCGAACGTTGAGGCAGCAAAGGCTGCACCCTACACCGTTTTAGTGTATATGGTTGGGTCTGACCTGGAGAGCGACGGTGGGGCTGCAACCAATGATTTAATTGAAATGGCAGCAGTTGGTTCAACAAAGAATGTAAACATTTTGGTTGAAACCGGAGGAACGAAAAAGTGGAATTTGCCTATGATAAGTAACAAGGTAAACCAGCGCTGGTTGGTTCAGAAGGAGAATATCAAACTATTAAAAAATAATTTAGGAAACCGTAGCATGGGTAAACAGAGTACTCTACAGGATTTCCTTGTATGGGGAGTGAAGAATTATCCTGCAAAAAAATATGCCGTAGTATTGTGGGATCATGGTGCTGGTGCTAAAGGCTTTGGATATGATGAAAACAATGGCGGTAATGATCCAACCCTGTCTATAAAAGAAATAAATGGTGCATTAAAGGCTGCAACAGCTACCAGTAAACAAAAATTTGAACTGGTTGGATTTGATGCTTGTTTGATGGGAAACATTGAGACGGCTACAGGAATAAAGGATTATGCTTCATATATGGTAGCTTCCGAGGAGCTTGAGCCGGGCCATGGATGGGACTATACTTCTGCATTGCAGGCCTTAAACAAGAAACCTACAGCAACAGGTGCTGAATTTGGAAAGGCAATAGCTGACGGCTATAAAAAGCAAGCAACTACACAGGGCACAGTCGAACAAATTACACTATCAGTAGTTAACCTTGCAAAAGTTAGTGCAGTTAACACTGCGTTTGAGAATTTTATAAAGAAAGCCAGCAATGATATTAAGGACCCTGAAAGGATTACTGCGGTATCAAAAGCAAGAGTTAAAGCCGAGGACTATGGAGATGCGGGTGCTCATGGTGGTACTACTGACATGGCTGATATCTATGACATTGCCTATAACCTAAAGAGTATTTATCCGAGTGAAGCAAATCAGTTAATGAAAAGTATAAAGGCTTGTATTACATACAAGGTTACCAGTGACACAAAGCCAAATGCAAATGGGTTATCCATATATTTTCCATGCAAGGACAAGGAAAACTTTAAGGATAACTTAAAGGAATATCAAAATACAGGCTATTCCAAAAACTATCAGAAGTTTCTTGCCACATATGTGGATGGGATTCTAACAGATACAACCCCGATTCAGTTAATACAGGCTGATCCCAATGCAGGTGGTGGAGATTCGGATAGCCTGTTTTCAGTACAGATAGCCCCTGAAGATATTGCGGATATAAATGAGCTTTATTCAGTACTGGCAATGCCCTGTGACGAAGAAGGCAATGCAATCATGTACCTAGGTATGGATAAGGATGTTCAGCTGGATCCTAATACCGGTATAGTAAAGGAAAATTTTACAGGTACCTGGACTACTCTTGGAGGGCAAATTGTGTCAATGTATATTGACGAAATAATTGATTATAATTATGTAACCTATTCCATTCCTGCCAAGCTGAACGGAGAATCTGTAGATATAAAGGTTTTGTATAGCGAAGAATATCCTGAGGGAATAGTATTGGGTGCATGGAAAGGTATTGACGAGAAGACCGGTATGCCTGACAAGGATATCATAAATATATGCACCGGAGATGTGATTATTCCGCAATACTACTATTATGGAGCAACAGATGATGCAGGCGGCTATGTTGACGGAGAAGCTTTTAAGGTAGGAGATGAGCTCAAGCTGGAGGTAGTTGAACTGCCAGAAGCAGATTACCTGTACGGATTCTATATGACAGATACTGCACAAAACTCAAGTACTTCTGAATTTGTAACCTTTAACATTAAAGATGGCTATATTACTGTTAAAAATTAAACATACGATTTGAATAAGTGTCAGAATTTAAAAACTCCTTATGTGATACCGAGAATAGTATCATATAAGGAGTTTAGTTTGTCTAACGAATACCACACGTTCTACGTGTGGTTATGACTCAAATTAAACACAATGCAATTCTTCCAAAAGAGGTAGGGTGATAAAAAATCACCCTACCTGTAATGGAAGAATTTTACTATTATAAATATAAAGGTTACCAAAGTTACTTTTGGACAAGTTCAAATTGAATCCTGTGATTTACTCCGGGGATATCAGGACTCATAAATAGCCGAAAGCAGAAGAATTTCGCGAGCTTCTGTCGAGGCAGAAAAAAAGGGGGTGAAATTATGAAGAAACTTGGTAAGAAGTTAAGTCAGGTTGAAAGAAGTGTTGAGGCGTATTCGTCTTGCGGATGCGGGTGTGGCTGTTATGAATCTCCAGCTTACAGTTATGGAACTTACATGGGAGATTATACTGCTTGGCTCAATTATATTAACTGATAGTTCCATGAATTATAAGGTTCTTATATAAATTAAATTATATATGATATAACCGAAACATACAATGTTTCGGTTATATCATATAATTCTGAAATTTGGGGTATAAATGATATTTTAAAATATAAACATTCAAGGAGGGGTTCACATGGAGAGGGATACACCTTTTATACACCTTTTTAAAACTCCCGGAGGGTATTACATATACGATATTAATACTAATCGTATTATTAAAACGCAGGAATCAGTATATAATTATTTATGTTTAAAGAGGGATAATGAAATTGACATTGGAGAAAGCTCAGGAAATAATGAATATGATATTTTAATTGAAAAGATGAAAGGGAAGGGCCTTCTTTCTTCAAATAAGGTAAAAGAGATTATTCACCCGGAGGATTCTTTACTTGAGCAAAATCTTGCCAGTAAAATAAGAATGATAACTCTGCAGGTGACACAGCAATGCAATCTGAGATGTGAATACTGTGCATATTCTGGAGGCTACCTGAATAGGGGACATGCTAATGCCCGTATGAGCTTTGAGACGGCAAAAAATGGAATAGATTTTTTAATAAGTCATTCCAAGGATGTGGATATGGTTAATGTGGGCTTTTATGGTGGAGAACCCCTTCTTGAATTTGAGTTGATAAAAAAATGTGTAAACTATACATTAGATAATTATGGAGGGAAAAAAATTACCTTTGGTATGACCACTAACGGTACCCTTTTTACCAAAGAAATATTGGATTTCCTTAGCATGCATGATTTCCTTATCATTATAAGTCTTGATGGTCCGAAGGAGATCCATGATGTGAACAGGAAATTTGCAGTCGGCGGTTGTGGAACCTTTGACAAAGTAAATAAAAACCTTGAAATCTTTAGAGAAAGCTATCCCGAGTATTTTAAAAAAGTCAGATTTAACGTTGTTATGGACAGAAAGAATGATTTTTCCTGTATGAATGAATTCTTTAACTCAGATGACATTTTTACTGATTCAACGTTAAATACGTCTGATATATCTGTAAATTATTCAAAAAAGCAATACCAATCTTCAGATAACTTTGATATTAAATTCAAATATGAAGTTTTTAAACTATATCTTAATAAAGTTGGTAAGCTTGATAAGAGGAACGTCTCAAAGCTTGTCACTGGTACATATAATAGGATGAAAACAAGTTTTTCTAAAGAAAGACTGTACACAAAAAAGTTACCCGACAAAACACATCATAGCGGACCATGTGTTCCCGGTGCTCAGAGGCTTTTTATGGATGTAAACGGAAACTTTTATCCTTGCGAGAGGGTAAGTGAAAGCTCTGAAGTAATGCGAATCGGGCATGTCGATATGGGGTTTGATTATGAAAAAATCCGTAAAATACTGAATGTAGGAAAAATAACCGAAAAAAGCTGCATTAACTGCTGGGCTTTCAGGTTTTGTACTTTATGTGCAGCCAGTGCTGATGATATAGAGGGCTTGTCCGCTGAAATGAAGTCAAAACACTGTAATGCGGTTAGAGCTACACAGGAGGAAGCTTTCAAGGACTACTGCACGCTTATGGAATTCGGTCACAGCTTTGAAGATAATAACGGTTATTATGTATTGGAGGGATAGCATGGAAAATAAAAAAGTACTCATATATCCATATGACTCTGGTTTTACCCCTATATTAAGGCATAGACAGTTCTTAGTGGGCTATGAGATAGTGTCACTGGTATCACCCGGAGGTTGGGGGCTTAAGGGCAGAGATTCCGGAGATGCAGACAAAAGCGGTCATACAGGATTAAATGTCACTGCTGACTTTGATGAGGCATTGGAGCTATGTGATATTGTCATGATTGTAGATTCGGAAAAGCATCTGGATTTTCAAAAGTATATAATGCCAAAAGTATTCACAGCAGCGGAACATGGAAAAGATATAACAGTTACCGCACAGTTGAGAGACGAAGATTTGAAAACTATATCTCAGAAATGTAAGGAAGCAGGAGTTGGTTTTAAATATTTAAATTATCCAGAAAATCATAAGAAATTCCCCACAATAACTGTTGAAAACGAATTCCTTTACAACATCAATACTCCTGTTGTTTTCGTTCTTGGAATTGGCGAAAGGACAAGCAAGTTTGAGATTCAGCTTTCTCTTAGGGAGAAATTTTTGAGTGAGGGCTACAAGGTAAGCCAGATAGGAACAAGAGGGTATTGTGAATTACTGGGGTTTCATTCATTTCCTGAATTCATGTTTAACGGTACATTACCGGAGACAAATAAAATTGTATTCTTTAATCACCTTATTAAAAAAATAGAGAATGATGAGCAACCGGATGTTATTATTATAGGAATTCCGGGGGGAATCATGCCTTTTAATAATAATCTTACAAACAGATTTGGTATTCTTGCCTACGAAGTTTCCCAGGCTCTACCATCCGATAGTGCCATATTCAGCTGTCATTACGCGGAATATGATAATAACTATTTTAAAGGTCTGTCAGATTTGGTTAAATATAGACTAGGCTTTGAGGTAGGCTGCTACAACATTTCAAATGTAATGTTTGACTGGGTGAATTCTAAACAGGAAAATAAGAACATTTATACAACCCTTGATTCAACATATATCGATGAAAAGCTTAATCTGTATTCTAAAATGGAGATACCTGTTTTTAATGTACAGAATACTGATAGCGCTGGGAATATGTCTGAACATATTATTAGTAAGCTTGCTGATTATGGTAATGCTCAATGCATATGAGGGAGGGTACGATAAAATGAATATTGAGGTTATAAATGAGAAGTTATTAAAAATATTTGAGAGCAGGTTCGATATGGATCTGTCAGAGTCTTGGGAAGAGGTACAGGATGAACATTTTCTGGGGAGTAAAATGAGGATGGCTCCCAGAGATTTGCTTTATCTGCATTCCGATATTGAAAAGGAATTTAATATAAAGATATCTCAGGAACATATTATTAGTGGAAAATTCAACAGTCTGAACAATATTATTAATATTATTAGTTATGGGTTAAAAGAAAAAGAATCAGAAGTAGAAGGAAAAAAGGTATCCTAACAATAAATTGCTAATCGTCATGAGGTTATATTCTTTTTGCTGAAAGTTTAAAATCCACTTGATGCATTCAGGAAGCAGTTGTTCTGCTTCTTTTTTGTTGTGCAAAAAACCAGCTTGCAATTGTAATAAATATGATATAATGTAAAATAATACTAAATATAGATATAGGAGCATTTACTATGAATAAAATCAGAACGATGCTTGTTGAAGATGATACTGATTGGGTAACCGCAATTGAGGATTATTTGCTGTCAAAGGATGATATTTATCTGGAGGCAACAGCTAATGACAGGGAAAGTGCGATAAAAACTGCGACTATGATTCATCCGGATGTTATAGTAATGGATATTAACCTCAGTGGAAACAAATGCGACGGGATTTATGCCGCAGCTGAAATTATTGCAGAAATAGATACCAAGATTCTTATGCTAACATGTCTTAATGAAGAGGAAATTGTTCTCAATTCGTTTACAGCAGGAGCAATAAATTTTCTGTCTAAAGAAAATTACGCGCATCTGGCAGATGCAATCCGTTCTGCCAAGGCCGGCAATTCTCCTTATGAGGTGCTTTTAAAGGAGTATTCAAGAATAAAGGCTGAAGAACAGCTAGAGCCGCTAACAGAATCAGAAAGAATAGTTTTTCATTTGCTTGAGACAGGGTATTCCAGAAGTGAGATTCAAAAAGAATTGTTTAAATCAGAAAATACTGTGAAGACACAAGTTAAGAGCATACTGAGAAAAATGGGAGTCAGCAGGGTAAGGCAGGCAATAAAAAAGGTGCGCCAAAAGGGTTTGATTTAATTTTCACATACAGGAGAGAACATGTATATCTTAGCCACAATCATACTCTGGAGCCTTTCAACGCTGATAATGGTTGCAGGTTCAAAATACCGACCTCTCAGGTGGATATGTCTTCTTGGATATATTGTTGGAGGGGGAGTACTGGGAAAATTTTTAAGTGATATTAATTGGGGTAATGTACATATTGCTTTTATAAACAGGCTTTTTTATCGTTTTCTTCTTTCTGTTTCCTTTAATTTTGCACCCTTCATTTTATTAATGTTCAGTATAAGCTATTCTGGATGGTTCTCAACAAAACATCTGGTGGGTAAGTTATATTTCAAACTGTTTTTGCTAATACCGCCTATTATTACGATTATATTTTTCGGGTTGAAAATTTCATCTTATAAATATCGAATTTTTCTTATAATATGGGCCACACCTTATTTTTTTATTACAAATTATATTTTAATCAGGTCGCTTCTCAAGGAGAAGGTAGTATTTATCAAACGTCAAAAGCTGTCAACTTGTGTGACAATTTCAGCAGCTACAATATACGGATATATATCATGTCATCTGATACCGATTCTTAAAATCAGGATAAGTATACAACGTGACATTTTGGCCACTTTTGCATTACTGATTATCTTTGTCGTTCTTAGCTCACGGTATGGGATTTGGGGAGTCAAGCTGAATTTTGAGAGATATGATCCTTTTAACAGTATTTTAACTCTTTCATCAGGTACTTTAATTCTAACTCATACCTTAAAAAACGAGATGAATAAAGTAGCCATGTGTGCGCAGAATATTAAGACAATTCCGAAAAATGATGTTAACAGAATAGAAAAGAATGCAGATATAATACTAGACTCAAGTCAGTATGTCCTTGATATGGTAAAAAAGATTAAAGACCAGATTGCCGAAATAAGGCTTGAAAAAAATATGGAGAATATTGCCTCATTGATTGAGGATTGCCTTGGGATGGTAAAACCTTTTACTGATACAAAAAATATAAGTGTCACAAAGAACTATTCCGGGGATACAATCATATCAATGGACAGAAAAAATGTTAAAGAGGTACTAGTAAATATATTTATGAATTCAGTTGAAGCCTCAAAGCCGGGAGATAGTTTATCAATATGTGTTTATATAGACGGCAGATATCACACAATAGCTGTAACGGATACGGGTGAAGGTATTGAAAATGAGAATTTACATAAGGTAGTTCAACCGTTTTTTACAACCAAAAAAGGGGAGTCAAATTTCGGACTAGGGTTATCCTTCTGCTATAATGTCATGCAAAAGCATAATGGGCTAATGGAGATTCAAAGTATGCCGGGAGCCGGAACAACTATATATTTGAAATTTCCTTATTATTAACAATTTTGTTATGGAATTTTTAAACAGGGCTTGGTATCATATTCAGTATATACTAATTGATAACCGCAGATTATGGAGGCTGGCAATGAGAACACCGGAAGAAAAGTACAAAAAAAGAGTAGATGTTTATAAAACAAAGCTTGAATTATACACCGCAAGAAGCAGTAATACAGGTAATTACAAGCTGTTAGTATTTTTTGCGGGTTTAATAGGGATTGCAGTTTTCTTTTTCTTAAAGCTATATATTTTAATGGCTGCAATAGCATTGCTTTTTGGGGGATTGTTCTTATATCTTTCTGCGATTCACAACACATTTATAAAAAATAAGAACTACTATCACGCAATGTTTCAGATAAATCAAATGTGCCTGAAAAGAGTTGAAGGTGAATGGAATGAATTTCCAGATATAGGTGAAGAATTCATGAGTCCACAGCATAACTACACGTATGACCTTGATATATTCGGTAAAGGTTCCCTTTTCCAGATGCTTAATATGACAGCCACATATTCCGGAAGGCAGAAGCTGGCTGAAATACTTCTAAATCCCCTTGATAAAAAAGAAGAAATATACAAGCGGCAGGAAGCCTTACAGGAGTTGGGCAATAAGCTTATCTTCAGACACAGGCTATTTTCAAACGGCTTAACCCTTAACAAGAATACAACGCTGACTAACGATAAAGACAGTGACAAAAAGAGAAAGAAAACTCTTCTGGATACCATGAACAAGTTGGATGATGTATACTCTTGGGCAAAGGAAGAAAAAAGCCTGTACACATCGCCTAAATTTAAGCTATTTATATTTGGAGTTCCTGCTCTTTCATTCTGCATGCTTATACTGGGCATAATGGGGCTTGTTCCGGTTTATATACCTATAGTACTTTATCTTTTACAGTTTATTATGATTGGATTCAGAGCGGAAAACAGAAACAAGAGTTTTGAGTTAGTAGAAAAGTACTCCGATACACTTAAAATATATAAAAGTATATTAAAAAAATTTGAAACAGAGAAATTTTCAAGTATTTATATAAATAATTTAAAAAACAGATTAAAAGATGACTACGGAAGTCCTGCGTGGAAACAGATTGAAAAACTTTCAAAAATATGGGAACTTATTGCAAACAGGTACAACCTGATGCATATCTTCGTTAATACAGCCGTACTATGGGATTTTCACTGTCTGGCAGCTCTTGAAAACTGGAAAAAAAGCGGAGGTAAACATGTTGAAAAGTGGTTTGACACAATTGGAGAGGTTGAAGCCTTATGCAGTCTGTCCCTGATGTGGCATGACAATCCCGAATATGTAATGCCTCGTATTTGTGAAGAAAATGCTCCCCGCGTAGAAGCTTTAAATTTAGGACATCCATTACTGTCAAAGAACAGAAAATGCAATAGTATAATAATAAATTCAAAAGAACCGATACTGCTTATAACAGGTTCCAATATGTCAGGCAAAAGTACTTTTCTTAGGACTGTAGGAATGAGTCTTGTATTATCGTATCTCGGCCTGCCAATCTGTGCAGAATCTTTTATCTGCCCTGTACTGAAGGTATATGCATGTATGAGAACCAGTGACAATCTTGGACAAAGTGTTTCCTCATTCTATGCCGAATTACTGAGAGTAAAAATGATTGTTGAAGCAGTGGAAAGGGGAGAAAAGGTATTCTTCCTTCTGGATGAAATTTTTAAGGGAACAAACTCAGCAGACAGACATACCGGTGCTAAAATGCTAATAAACCAGTTAGATAAAAAAGGGGCCTGGGGACTTGTTTCTACTCACGACCTCGAACTTGCAGATATGGAAAATGAGAGCCAAGGCCGAATTAGGAATTACCATTTCAAGGAGTATTACAAAGATAATCAGATATACTTTGATTATCAGCTCAGAAAAGGCGTATCAGATACAAGAAACGCTATTTATCTAATGAAAATGGCGGGAGTTAATATAGAATAATAAAAAGACCAATCAACGTAAAAGGACTGCAAAGCTTATGCAGTCCTTTAATACTCTTCTTCCTGAATATCGAAAACAAAATTACAATTGTCGCATCTGAAAACCAACAGTGAGCCAAAATTATCACTTTCGGTTTTCTCAACGTGAATCAAACCGCCGCAATCACATTTCTTGGGATAGCCTTCCATGCAGGTGCAGCATTCGCAATGGTGTGAATTAGAATTCTTATAGCCCGTTGTTTTAAAGTCAGACATTTCCATCACTCCCGTTATTTTTATGTATTAATTTTAATACATAATAGACTATATGTAAAGAATACTTAGGGTATACAAAAAATATTTACAATTTGTCATAAAATTCTGTGAAAAAAATATCAAACTTTGATTGACAATACAAATTACAGTAATTACAATATTAATGGATATATTGAAAGTGCGTATTAAAGATACGGTAAAGATTTTAAATTGTATACAATGTACTTTTAGGGTTGGTACTTTGTTCCTTATTTGTCATTAGGACAAGGGGAGAATTAATTTTATATGAGGGGTCGTTATGGCCCGCGGGAGGGCAAAATGGAGAAGGTTAAGGAGATATTGAATCGCTACGGCAATTCAAAAGACAATCTTATTCAAGTGATGTTAGAACTACAAAATATGTCAGGGACAAATTCCCTGCCCCATGAATGGGTTGTATTTGTAGCAGAGGCACTGGATATGCCTGTAAGCAGGGTATATAGTGTAATTACTTTTTATTCTATGTTTGGGACCGAGCCTAGAGGCAGGTATTTGGTTGAAGTCTGTAAAAGCGGACCATGTCATGTTTCAGGTGCAAAAAATGTATTGCAGCTTCTTGAAGAAAAACTTGGCTTAAAACCGGGTGAGACGACTGAAGATGAAGTATTTACATTGATTCAGTCAAGTTGTTTTGGTGCATGTGACATAGCTCCTGCTATCAAAATAGGTGAAAAAGTTTATGGTAATCTCACATCTGAGAAGTTGTCAGAGATAGTAGACTCTTACAGGGAGGGCCAACATAATGGATAAGGTACTAAGCGCAAGATTTGGGAAAATTAAACCTGACAGTATTGAAGAATATATTCAGGCCGGTGGATATGAAGGCTTGAAAAAAACAATGTCAATGGAACACCTTGATGCAATAGAAGAAATAAAGAAAGCAAACCTTTTTGGAAGAGGCGGAGCTGCCTATCCTACCGGAATTAAGTGGGAGCAGGCGTATGCAATTCAAAGAGGGCCTAAATACATGGTCTGTAATGCCGATGAAGGTGAACCCGGTACATTTAAGGATAAACATATATTGTCTGAAGACCCGTTTGAACTGATTGAGGGTATGACCATAGGTGCATATATAATGGGTGCCAAGGAAGGATATATCTATATCAGAGGCGAATATGCGGCTATTCAGAAAATCGTGAAAAGTGCTATAGAAAATGCAAAAAAAGCGGGATATTTGGGTAAGAATATTTTAGGTAGAGAAGGTTTTGATTTTGAATTAAAGGTTGTTTCTGGCGCAGGTGCATATGTTTGCGGTGAAAATACCGCTTTGGTTGAATCAATTGAAGGAAAGACCGGAAGGCCAAGACAAAAGCCGCCTTATATAAAGAATTGTGGTTTATATCAAATGCCAACAATACTGAACAACGTTGAGACATATTCATGTATTCCATGGATAATCAAGGACGGCGGAGAGAAATTCAGCTCAATGGGAACTGAGTTCAGCGGCGGAACAAAATTAATGTGCTTGTCAGGTAATGTTAACAACAGAGGAGTTTACGAAATACCTTTCGGAACAACTTTGAGAGAACTTATATTCAACTTGGGCGGAGGAATGAAAGACGGGCGTAAGTTGAAATTTGTTCACCTTGGCGGTTCATCAGGAAGCTGTTTCCCTGAAAGCATGATTGACACAAAGATATGCTATTATGATTTGAAAAAAGCTGGTTTTTCATTGGGTTCAGGTGCAGTACTTGTAGTAGATGACACACATTGTGCAGTAGATTACCTGAAAACCGTTATGGAATTCTTTGAAGAGGAATCCTGCGGTAAATGTACACCTTGTAGAGAAGGAAACCACAGACTGGTTGAAATTCTCGACAAGATGACAGAAGGAACTGCAACTATGGCTGATTTTAATAAAATGAAGAGTCTTGCACAAACTATGAAGACAACAAGTTTCTGCGGATTGGGACAAAGTGCTCCAATGCCATTGATAACACTGGTTAAATATTTTGAAGAAGAATTTTTGGAGCATATCAACGGAAAATGCAGAGCCGGAGTGTGCAGCATGTCTGGAAAGGCAGGTAAATAATTATGGATATGATTAATTTAAAAATTGACGGATTTGATGTTTCTGTTCCAAAGAACACTACAATTCTTGAAGCTGCAAAACAGCTGAATATAGATATTCCGACTTTATGTTTCATGAAGGGTGTAAACGAGCCCGGTTCATGCAGGGTTTGTGTCGTTGAAGTTGCAGGTTGGAGAGGTCTCCATCCTGCATGTGTAACTAAGGTATCTGAGGGTATCGTTGTAAAAACTGCTACAAGCACAGTAAGAGAAGCAAGAAAGAACATACTTGAGCTGATTATGGCAAACCATAACAGAGAATGTCTTTCATGTCCAAGAAACTTGAAGTGTGAGCTTCAGACACTTTGTAATGACAACGGAATAGATGCAATTCCATACGAGGGAAAGGTTGACAAGGGATGTCTGGATACTTCCGGCCCTATCGTAAGAGACCCTAACAAGTGCGTTCTCTGCGGAAGATGTGTAAGTGTCTGTTCAAAGATACAGGACGTAAGCGCTATTGACTTTGCCTTCCGTGGAGCACATATGACAGTTACAACTGCATATGAAGAAGGTCTTGCAAATCAGGAGTGTATAAACTGCGGTCAGTGTATCAAGATATGTCCTGTTGGAGCATTACAGGAGAGAGACGATACTGAAAAGGTATGGAAGGCTCTCGAAAATCCTGAGCTGCACGTTGTTGTTCAGACTGCTCCGGCTGTTAGAGTTGCTCTGGGTGAAGAATTCGGATTTGCGCCGGGAACAAATGTTGAGGGCGAAATGGTTACAGCACTCAGAAGATTGGGCTTTAACAAAGTATTCGATACCAACTTCAGTGCCGACCTGACAATAATAGAAGAGGGCAACGAGCTTATAGACAGAATTAAAAACGGTGGGAAGCTCCCGTTGATTACATCCTGTTCACCGGGATGGATTAAATACTGTGAACATAACTACCATGATTTTATAGAAAATCTTTCATCCTGCAAATCACCGCAGCAGATGTTTGGTGCAATTGCAAAATCCTACTATCCAATTAAGACTGATGTTGATCCTAAGAGCGTATTTGTTGTATCAGTAATGCCATGTACTGCAAAGAAATATGAAGCTGACAGGGAAGAAATGAACGTTGACGGACTAAAGGATATTGATGCGGTTATAACTACCAGAGAACTTGCAAAAATGATAAGACAGGCAGGAATCAAATTTGCAGAACTGGAAAACAGCAAGCAGGATAGTATACTTGGAACGTACTCCGGTGCAGGAACAATATTCGGTAATACCGGAGGAGTTATGGAAGCTGCTCTTCGTACAGTAGCTGACAAGCTTACAGGAAAATCACTTGATTGCATTGAGTATACTGCTGTAAGAGGTTTGGATGGAATCAAGGAAGCTACTGTTAATATCGCTGATATGGAGATAAAGGTAGCTGTTGCAAACGGCACAGGAAATGCGTCAAAGCTTCTTGATAAAATAAGAGCAGGTGAAGCAAACTATCACTTCATAGAAGTAATGGGTTGTGAAGGCGGATGTATCAACGGTGGAGGACAGCCAATCATCAAGGATAAATCAACTACAGATGCTGTTAAAACTGCAAGAATCAAGGGACTTTATGATATCGATGTATCATGTGAAAAGAGAAAGTCACATGAAAACCCTGAGATACAGAAATTATACTCAGAGTACCTTGGAGAAGCAGGCGGACACAAGGCTCACAAGCTGCTTCACACACATTATACAGCAAGATAATTTATATAAATATTAAATAGAAAAGACGCTGTTGGTTTAATCCGACAGCGTCTTTTTAAGTGTTAATTATTTATTTAGTTTTAGTCTCCAAAACCGACTTCTTAATGTTTCCTTTTGATATCCGTTTCTGGGTTTCCAAGTTCTGTGTATCAGCAAAATATTCTACACCGTCTGATTTTGTACTTTTATTTTTTCCCATATAGCAATAACCTCCCCGGCTGATATTAATGTACAGCCTTATTATTGTTTGGTCATTTTACTATTACTATTCATACCCGTTCTTATAGCTTTATAAATTTGAATAACCACCAGAGGAACCAATGCCAATAGAACAATTACGCCTAGATATCCCAACACATCAGGATTTATTGTAAATAGGCTCTGGAGTAAAGGAACCCAAAGTACCAATGCCAGCAATACAACTCCTATAAGCAAAGCACCCCAGAGAAATTTGTTGGAAAAAATTCCAACTTTATATATTGGGTACTTTGAGCGGCAATTGAAGCCATGAATCATTCGTGATAAAGCCAGAACAGCAAAAGCCATGGTGCTTGCAAGGGTGGCATCACCTTTGCTCAACCCATAATAAAACGCTGCAAGAGTACTGGCGGCAATAACTGCTCCTTCAAAAAGAACATGAAACAGGAAGCCTTTATTTAACAGAGGTTCGTTAATATCACGAGGCTTGGAGTTAAGCACATCTTTTCTATAAGGCTCCAATCCAAGGGCTATAGCCGGCATGGAATCTGTAAGTAGGTTTATAAACAATAAATGCATTGCTGTAAACGGAAGTGGAAGTGCCAGAATAGAAGTATACAGAACAGCAAGTATTCCGGCTGTATTTCCCGAAAGCAAGAACTTTATGGAATTTTTAATATTTGTATAAATGCTTCGACCGTTTGACACCGCTTTAACAATAGTAGCAAAATTATCGTCTACAAGAATCATGGATGCGGCATCCTTTGCTACCTCCGTACCGACTTTTCCCATCGCTACACCTATGTCTGCCTGTTTCAGAGCGGGTGCATCGTTTACTCCGTCTCCGGTCATTGCAACAACGTTTCCCTTGTCCTGCCATGCCTTAACTATTCTTATTTTGTGTTCAGGAGAAACGCGGGCATAAACGGAGATATCTTCAACATTATTCCTCAGTTCTTCATCGGACATTTTTTCAACTTCAGTGCCTTCCACAGCTCTTCCGTTTTCTGTCATAATACCGATTTGTCTGGCTATTGCAGAGGCTGTGATTTTGTGGTCACCCGTTATCATTACAGGTTTAATTCCGGCTTTAATGCAGTCGGCAACTGCCAGCTTTGATTCCTCACGGGGAGGATCAATCATTGCAATTAACCCCACAAAGGTAAGATACCTTTCGTCTTCAACAGAAATATTTGCCTGTGAATCAAATTTTTTATATGCAAACGCAAGGACTCTTAAACCATCATTGGAAAAGTCCCTGTTTATCCCTTCTAACATTTCTATATCACTTTGGGAAATGGGCCTTTCTCCATTTTCTTCGGCTATGGTGCTTACTCTGCTCAGGATAATATCGGGAGCACCCTTTGTAAACATCATGTACTGTCCTTCAATGTTATGAAAGGTACTCATAAGCTTTCTGTCTGAATCAAAAGGGACTTCGGAAAGTCTTGGGTATTCCTTGCGAAGGTCTTCTTCTTCATAACCGTAATTATTTGCAAGTTTTATAAAAGCAAGCTCAGTGGGGTCGCCAACGCCCTTGTCCCCTGTTATAGTAGCATCGCTTGCCAAAGCACTCATTTTAACAATAGTTCTCAGGAGAGTATCCTCCATTGAAAGGCCTCTGGATTCCAGAACCTTTGAACCAACGAATACTTTTTCTGCCACCATTTTGTTCTGGGTTAATGTACCGGTTTTGTCGGAGCAAATTACAGAAACACTTCCAAGACTTTCTACAGAGTGAAGTTTTCTTATAATGGCATTTTCTTTGGCCATTTTCTGAGTACCTATTGCAAGGACGATGGTAACAATTGAACTCAGTGCCTCAGGTATTGCAGCAACAGCCAGTGCTATTGCAAACATAAATGAATCAATAAGAGAGTAGCCTCTTAAAACGTTTGCAGCAAATATTATTCCGCAAAGTATAAGTATGGCAACAGCCAGCTTTTTACCAAATTTATCGAGACTTATCTGAAGGGGAGTTTCCTTGCTTTGAGCCGATTCCATTAAATGTGCGATTTTTCCAAGCTCCGTTGACATTCCGATATCTGTAACTGCTACAACGGCCCTACCATAAGTAATAAGGCTGCCGGTAAACACCATATTCTTCCTGTCACCTATAGCAATTTCAGTGTCTTTGATAACTTCCGATTCTTTGAGTACACTTTCAGATTCACCTGTGAGAGAGCTTTCATTAACCTGAAGACTGTAATTTTCAAGGATTCTTCCGTCTGCGCTTACAAAGTCGCCTGCTTCAAGAAGAAGTATATCACCTACCAAAACTTCGCGAGACGGTATTTCAATCTTTTCATTATTCCTTATGACCTTGGCTATTGGAGATGAAAGTGTTTTTAAGCTGTCAAGGGATTTTTCTGCCTTAAAATGCTGTACCGTGCCTAAAATGGAGTTAAGTATAGTAACTGCAAAGATTACTATTGCACTTTCATAATCTTTTAGAAACAGAGAAATAACACCTGCAATCAGAAGGATTATTACCAGAAAATCTTTAAACTGACTGAAGAAAACTTTAAAGAATCCTGCTCTATTTTCAGCTTTTAGTTCATTAAAGCCGTATTGGGTTCTAAGCCGGTCTATTTCTTTACCGGATATTCCTTCCATACTGGTGTTGAGTTTATTTAAAACTTCATCAGTTGACAGGTTGTAGTAATTATTCATAAGCTCCCCCTTTAATATTTTTACTAATTATAATTTAGGTTAAGCAAAATTGTCCATATATATAATTAATTTCTGCTATTTAAATGGATTGTATTCGAAAGAAATTGGCAAAATTAAGATATAGATAATATGTAAAATTTAACAAATGTATGTTACAAAGGTTACAACATTTTTAACAAAAAGAAATATTATTATTTTTACCAGTCTGATATAATAAGTAGGATATGATGAGTTGCCAAATGTGGCCAAAATAGTAATTTAAAATGGAGATAGAAAATGAGCAGAAAAAGAGGAAAAAATGTTAATAAGCTGCTTCCTGCATTAGTTGTTGCTTTATTTACTTTATTAGTAGCTATGATAGCAATATATCTGGTATATATCGGGAAGCTTCCACTAAAAGATTCAAATAAAACACCGCAGACATCTACTGAGACAACTGCAACCGCGACCGTATCGGTTCCTACAGGGACTGTCGCTGAAAATACTCCCACCGAGGAAACGGATAAAGCTCAGGAACCGACTGAAAGCACCAATCCTGATGATCTAATGATTTCATGGAAGAACCCGGCAAGCTTTATATCCAAGGCTGCAATGGGGGACGGCTCAATAAAGAAAACATTCAAGGACGGAAATATAAGATACTGGAGACTTGTAAGCAACAAGGTAACATCAGGCTACAATCCGTCTTACAACCTTGCCTTTGGTTCTCCCAAAATGTACTCGGAACTTGAGGGTGTAACCACATTCAGAGGAAATAACTATAGGACAGCTCCTTCATGGGGAAAAGCCGATGTTAAGGAAAAAAAGCTTGAGATAGTATGGACACATGACATTGGAGCTGTTTCGGGAGTAGGAAGCTACTGGCCGGGTGCCGGATGGACAGGACAACCGCTGCTGGCTCACTGGTCGTCGGATGTTAGAAAAGTAATGAACATAAATAATGATTTAAAGGACAAGGATCTTGTTGAAGTAATATATCCGGTATTTGACGGACATGTATATTTCCTTGACATGGAGACGGGAAAAGAATCCAGACCCAAAATGAATATAGGGTTTACCGTTAAAGGAACAGGAATGGTTGACCCAAGAGGCTATCCGTTATTCTATACAGGACAAGGGCTTAATGAGAATGACGGCAGAAAAGGTTCTTTCAAATACAGGATATTTGATTTGATTAACCAAAAGGAGATATTTTCAATGCCGGGAAATGATTCCGTTGCATTCAGACAGTGGGGAGCAAATGATTCCTCCGCATTGCTAAACAGATACACCGATACGCTTATTGACTGTGGTGAAAATGGTCTCGTCTACAAGGCAAAGCTCAATACAAAGTTTAATAAGGAAGCAGGAACAATTTCAATTAATCCTACAATAACAAAATACCGTTACAAGAGCAGCTACAGCTCAGAACAAGGAATTGAAAATTCACCTGCGGTTTACAGGAACCTTATGTATTTTGCAGATAACGGAGGAACGATACAATGCTTGGACATCAACAAACTTGAACCTGTTTGGATTTATAGGTCGGGTGATGACACTGACAGTTCCATTACACTGGAAGAAACTGACGAGGGAGTATTCCTATACACTGCAAATGAGATTGACAAACGAGGAAAATCCGGAGCGAAGGCAAACTGCAACATAAGAAAGATTAATGCCCTGACTGGAGAACTTGTATGGCAGAAGGACTATTCCTGTTTTTATCAGAATTATATAAACGGAGGAGCGTTGGCAACTCCGGTATTAGGAAAAAATGATATAAGCGATATTATTATATTCAATGTAGCACTGACAGGCTCCACAAGTGACGGAACCCTTGTTGCACTGGATAAGAAAACAGGCAAAGAGGTTTGGAAAAGACAGTTGGACGCATACAGCTGGAGTTCTCCTGTAGATTTTATGTCCAAAGACGGAAAGACCTATATGTTACTTTGTGACTTTAAAGGATATATGCATTTGATAGACCCGAAAACAGGAGAGGATTTGGATAAAATCTCAGTTGGAGGGAATGTAGAGGCTTCACCGTCAGTATACAATGATATGGCGGTAGTAGGTACCTATGCAAAGAAAATATACGGAGTAAAAATCAAGTAAAAATACCGGGGAGTAAATTGAGAATGACTAGATATAGAAGAAGAAGGACAACCAACAGACTTAAAGTAATACTAACTATTTTGATACTGTCATTGATAACGACAGGTGTCATGATTGCATTAAGCAAAATGAATAATTCCGGGAAATTAGGAAGCAGTAAAGATTCCTATGCCATCAATACAACTGCAGGGAACAACCAGGACGTGGATAAAGAGCCTGAACCCGAGCCGGTAGCAGACCCGATGCCTACAGAAATAACAGATCAAAGCAAGTTGAAGACCTCATGGACAACAGAATCAACTTTTGACGGTGCAAAGGCTTTTGTCGAATATGCATTTGATAATGTATTCAAAAACGGAACTAAAATGCAAAGCTGGATATTCAGAAACAATACCCCTTTAAAGGAATATACGGTTAAAAACAAGAATAAAATCAGCTTTGGTTCGTCTGATACATACTCAGACCTAGAAGGTATAACAACGTTCAGAGGAAACAATTACAGAGATAACGCATCATATGGAACACGTACCGTTTCTCAGAAAAAGCTTGAAATAGTATGGAAAAAAACCGGGCTGGGTGCAATCTCAGGTGAAGGCAGCTTTTGGCCGGGAACAGGCTGGACAGGGCAACCCCTTATTGTCCATTGGTCTGAAGACGTGAGAAAGATGATGAACATTAACAGTGATATGAAGTCTAAGGATCTTGTAGAGGTTATATACCCTACATTAGACGGAAACATATATTTCCTTGACCTTGAAACAGGAAAACCTACCAGAAACCAAATCAAAATAGGTTACCCTATAAAAGGAACAGGTATGATTGACCCAAGAGGATATCCGATACTTTACACAGGTATGGGGATAAATGATAACGGCGGAAAGTACAGCGAATACAAATATAGAATTTTTAATCTTCTGAACCAGAAGGAAATGTACTCCATTTTCGGAAGGGATCAGGTTGCGTTCAGGGGCTGGGGAGCCAACGATTCTTCGGCAATCTTGGATAAAAAGACAGATACACTTCTTGACTGCGGAGAAAACGGACTTGTATACAAGGTCAAAATGAATACAAAATTTGATAAAACAGCAGGAACTCTCTCAGTAGCACCGCAAATAACTAAGTACCGTTACAGAAGTCCTTATAATGACGAACAGGGAATAGAAAATTCTCCGGCGGTATATAAAAACTATATGTATTTCTGCGATAACGGAGGTACGCTACAATGCCTTGACCTGAATACAATGAAACCGGTATGGATATTTGAAACAGGGGATGATACCGACAGTTCGATTGTAATAGAAGAAACAAAGGACGGAGTATTCCTTTATACTGCAAACCAGGTTGACAAGCGTGGTGAAAACGGTAAAAACAAGTTTGCAGATTGCAATATAAGAAAAATAAACGCAAAAACCGGTGAGCTTGTTTGGCAGAAGGATTATAAGTGCATATACAACTACTATATAAACGGCGGTTCACTGGGAACTCCTGTACTTGGTAAAGATGATATAAGCAATATGGTGATATTCAATGTTTGCTTTACGGGTTCCAATACTGACGGAAACATGATTGCACTTGATAAAAAGACCGGTGAAGAAATATGGAACAAAAAGCTGACTGCATACAGCTGGTGTTCTCCTGTTGACTTCAAAAGCTCTGATGGCAAAACCTATTTGGTTTATACTGATTATGCCGGGTACATGCGTCTGGTTGATCCTATGGACGGAAAAACCCTTGACTCGGTATCTTTAGAGGGAAATGTTGAATCCTCCCCTGCCATTTACAATGATACTATTGTAGTAGGAAGCTATGCAAAAAAGATATTTGGAATAAAGGTAAAATAATAACGTACTAAATAATTGCTTGGATATATAGCATCTCATTGTAAAATGCTGATCCAGGCAATTATATTAATTGGGGTACGCAACGGTATACTGTAGTTTCAGACTTTTACGTCTTTGAAATCGTATAATTATCAATACTAAAAATAATTAAGGAAAAGTTAATAAATTTTGTCTATAAAATGTTACACAAATATATTATAATTAGGTAAATTTAGTAAATCAGAGGCGTAATTACTCAAAAGAAAACAAGTGAGGGAGATATTTTGGAGATGAAAATTTTGAAAGAATTATTAGGCTGGGTGGGAACAATACTGGGGTCTGTGGTTTTGGCATTGATAGTTATAATTTTCATATTTCAGCCAACCAGTGTAGATGGACATTCAATGGATAATACTTTGCATGATAAGGAAAAAATAATAATTAATAAGACTCAGAATATATTCCGCAGTAAACCCAAATACGGAGACATCGTTATAATTGACAGCAGAGTAGATAGAAAAAGAACCTTTTGGGATAACGTTATAGACCCGCTCAAATACAATATATTAGTATCAAGGTTTACTGAAAACACTCAGCAGGTATTCTGGGTTAAGAGAGTAATAGGTAAGGCCGGAGACGAATTGCAGTTTAAGGATGGAAAAGTTATCCGCAACGGTATACCGTTAGAAGAACCATACATAAGAGAGCCAATGCTTTATCAATCGGAAAATACAATAAAGGTTCCCGAGGATGCCGTCTTTGTTATGGGAGACAACAGAAATGAAAGTAAGGACAGCAGAATCATAGGCCCTATACCCATTGACCATGTAGTGGGCAAATATCTATTCAGACTTGGTTAATACACATTATAGTAATTGGAGGATTTATGGACCCGCTTTCGATATACAAGAAGAATTATCATGTAGATTATGGCGACGCAGATTATTTTAAAAGACTAAAACTCAGTTATCTTTTTAACTACTTTCAGAATATTGCAGGCCTCCATTCCGAGAGTACAAACCTTGGTATAGGTAAATTACAAAATGAATATGGTGTGGCGTGGGTAATGATTCGAATGATGCTGGAAATTAACAGGATGCCCGGTATTAACGAAGATATTTCAATTGAGACATGGCCGGTATCACCTAAGAAAATGATTATAGAAAGAAATTTTATCGTGAGGGATATGGAAGGTAATATTCTTGTCAGTGCAATTTCAAGCTGGGTTATATTGGATTTACAGAAACGTCAGATGGTTAAAATTGATTCCATGATTCCACCACAGCATCCGGAATTCTTAGAATCAAAAGCAATAGACAGAAAATTTGAAAAGCTGAAACCAGCGGGAGAGTTGAATTCAGTTTACAAAAAACTTATAGGTTTTAGTGACCTTGATATTAACGGTCACGTAAATAATGCAAAATATATAGACTATATATTAGACTGTTTTTCCTTAGATAAGCATGAAAAGTATAGTGCCAAATCAATTCAGATAAATTATGTAAACGAAGCTGTTGCTGGAGATACTATTTCCTTATACAAGGATATTGCGGAGATAGACGGCAGCCACAAGAAAGTGTATATTGAAGGAATAAATGAAACGGACGGTAAGGTTCATTTTCAAGCATACATTCAAGTGCAATAAGACAGTACAAATATAACTAGTAAATACTTTTAAACCCGGGGAGGTCGTTTATATGAATAATTCAAAGAAACTAAAAGCTATTGTTGCTGTTCTTTTTTGCTTTATTATTATTTTGGTAATTTTGCTTGTATATGCTGTGGGTCAGTCAAAGGAACCATCTGAATCTTCAAGTACACCTTCTAATTCATCAACAACAGCATCACAAACTACTTTGTCACAAACTACCGGATCACAAACTATTGTATCACAAACAACTCCAGCTAATGAGACAATGGAACTCAAACTTTATTATTATGATGCTGATGATTATGAGAAACCAAAGGAAATCCGTAATATCATAACTGATAAAAAATTGTATGAAACTGATTTAACCTCTGCAATAAACAATGTTTTGTCCTCTACCGACATAAAAATAAACAAGGCTGTATTGGATGGAAAGAATATTACCATTGATTTGCCCAAAGAGACTGTAAAAAAGTTTAATTCAGGTAGTGCAGGAGGTATAACCCATACCAACATACTTGCAATGACAGTACTGAATCTTTCTGGAGTTGAACAAATGCAGGTAACTATGGACGGAGAAGCAGGTATTGAGTCTGATCATTTCAGCTTTAACGGTACTTTTATTAAGCCTGAGGAAGGTAAAAAGTACACTTTCAGCCCATCAGATAATCCGGGAAAGACTTTGGAATTTTAATTATGAAAAATAAATATTTTCAGATATTTTTGTACATATTGGCTGCCGCAGGAATAATGGACACTATAATTATTGCAAAAAGAAGCGGCGGTATGGATATGGGAATTTTGCTTCCTGCTATTGGAGGCGTTTGTATAATAATATGGGCCTTATTTAAAAAAACAGGATTATACAGGCGAAGGCCCAAATTTTACAGTAAACTTATAAAAGTATTTACAGGACTTTTCCTCATATGGTTGGTTTCTTTTATTATAATAACAGCAGTCATAATAACCTCTGCCATGTCCGACAAGGAGCAGCGGGTTGACAGCGTAATAGTACTAGGTGCGGGGCTCAAAGGCGAAACACCGACACTGGTTTTGAAAAAGAGACTTGATCATACCTTGGATTATTACAAACTTAATCCTGATGTAAAGATAATAGTATCAGGGGGACAGGGTATAGGAGAAACCATAACGGAAGCAGAGGGAATGAAAAGGTACCTGGTTAAGCATAATATACCCGAAAATGTTATTTTGAAAGAGGAAAAGTCTACCAGTACATATGAAAACATGCTGTATTCTAAAAAAATGTATGAAAGTACTATTGGAAGGCCTCTTGATAAGGTATTGATTGTAACTAACGATTTTCATATGTTCAGGGCGAAAATACTTGCAAAAAGAGCCGGACTAAAACCGTATGGAATCAGTTCCGGCACTCCATGGTACATATACCCAAATGTTTGTTTAAGAGAGTACTTTGCTTTATTTAAGTCCATTATTTTAGACAGATAAGATAAAATTAACACTTTCATTTGCAGTTAGCTTGACTAAAACGGAGTTTTCTATTCTTTCAACATATTTGTCTGCCGTAAAAGCTTCATTTATCCTAATACGGCAGACTCCGTTTTGTCCTGCCGTTATCCGTGCACGGACAAGATGATGTTCCCGCCATGAAATATCTACAGTGTAGTTTCCTCTGGCTTTTATGCCGGTTACACTACCGTTTTTCCAATTATCCGGCAAAGCAGGTAGAAGGTGCAGTTCTCCTTTATGGCTTTGTAACAGCATTTCTATAATGCCTGTGGTAAAGCCAAAATTACCGTCTATTTGAAATGGAGGGTGTGCGTCAAAAAGGTTAGGATAAACGGAACGGGTTAAAAGTTGATTAACAAAACGGTAGGCATTATTCCCGTCACCTATTCTGGCGTAAAGACATATAAGCCAAGCACAACTCCAGCCTGTATGACCGCCTCCGTTAGAAAGTCGTTGTTCCAGAGATTTACGACAGGCTTCAGCAAGTTCGGGTGTGTGCAGTGGACTTATAACACTGCCGGGATAAAGTCCAAAAAGATGGGACATATGCCGATGGCCCGGTTCTTCTTCAACATATTCATCAGGCCACTCCAACAGCTGGCCGTTACCGCCTATTTGAAATGGGGGCAACTTGCAAAGCCGTTGGGCAAGTAAGTCAGAAAGGTCTGAATCAATTTTAAGAATTGACTGTGCTTCGATACAGCTTTCAAAAAGCTCTCGGATAATAGCCAAGTCCATAGTTGAACCTTTTGTGATTGAACATATTCGACCTTCAGCATCTATAAACGCATTCTCAGGTGAAGTAGATGGGTTGGTTACAAAATACCGATTTTCATCAGGCTTCATATAATCAAGCAAAAACAAAACTGCTTCTCGTATAATATAATAGTGATTTTTTAAGAAATCAGCGTCACAGGTGAATCTGTAATGCTCCATAATGTGAATAGAGAGCCATGCACCACCCATAGGCCAAAACCCCCATCTTGCCTGACCTGACACAGCAGAAGTCATACGCCATAAATCAGTGTTGTGGTGAAGTACAAAACCCCTGCACCCGTAATGTACACGTGATATCTCAGAGCCCGCCTTTGAAACGTCTTTCAGCAGGTCAAACAGCGGTAAATGACATTCTGAAAGGTTTGCAGTCTCAGCAGGCCAATAGTTCATTTCAGTGTTAATATTGGTAGTGTAATTAGAGGACCAAGGTGCTGTCAGCTCCTTATTCCAAATTCCTTGAAGATTAGCCGCTTGTGTGCCGGGACGGGAACAGGCCATAAGCAGATACCTGCCATAGGCAAACATCAGTGAATCCAAAGAGGGGTCATACTTTCCTGATGCATATGCAGCCAATATTTTATCAGTTGGCTGGGGCGACTGCGGGCCAAGGTCAAGACAAACACGGTCAAATAAAGCAGCGTGGTCAGCTTTATGGCGGGATAAAAGCTCATTCCAACTGTATCCTGCTGCCTCATCCAGTATTTTCATACATTTGGTTAAAGGGTCTGTTCCTGAACTACCGGGCATTTTATCAAATCCCTCAAAATTTGTAGCCGAAGAGAGTATCAGAAGAACTTCATCCGCAGCGGTGACTGAAATCCGGTCTGCTTCAGCAATTAAGGAGCCACCCTTTACATTTGCCCTTATTCCGACTGAAAAGCGTATACTGCGACTTTGCTCTTTATGGTCATAGAGTATATGTTTATCTGCTTCCACGTAGTCTGGAATCATGCGGGAGGGACAGTCGCCGGTCATTATCAGGCTATTGTCCCTTTTTGCTATCCGATAACGCAGTTGAGAATCAAGTGTTGCGGTAAAAGTCAATGAACCGGACTTATCTGCAGTCATGTGAACTACCATAACGTCGTCGGGATAGGAACATATAACCTCACGGAAATAATTGACGCCACCGCAGGTATAACGGGTTTCGCATACGGCTGTATTAAGGGAGAGTGAACGGCTGTAGCCTTTAGTATCCCCTGACAGTTCATAAGTCAATAATAACCTGCCAAGAGGGAGATAGGACTGTGAGTAACCTGTTAGTACATTTTCTTCTATAAGCTTCTGTGCCTCATAATTTTTGCCTTCATCCACAAGGCGTTGTACTTTATGTAAGACAGGCAGTACGTTCTTGTTAATATCCTGTCCGGGTAATCCGGACCATAGAGTATCGTCGTTTAAATCAATACATTCCTGTATAATACCGCCATGAACCATTCCACCAAGACGACCGTTACCGATAGGCAGTGCCTCTTCCCAAATACGGGCGGGGGATTTATACCATAACATATAGTCCAATAAGATTCCCTCCTGAAAAATTAGTAATATATAGAAAAATGTCTCGTGAAAAGGATAAGGATGCTTCCCCGGTATTACCGAAGGCTGCACCCTTTTCCCGAAGAGAGGATTATAAAAATGTACAGTTTCTTAATTTATTTTCCGCTGTCTGCTGCCTGCTTACGGGCTGCAGCGAGCTCAGCTAACTGCTGTTTATTCCATTCTACAACGGTGTCAAAACCTTCTCCCTTGACCTTCTCGGTCATCTGTTTCAGAAGGGAATTAAACTCACTGTCACTCTTTGCATATACCATTTTCCAGGAATAGTCACGGATATCCATTTTGACTACGTCCTGAGTTGACTGAATGTCAGATGGAAGAGTAGGAGCAACATAATCGGTGCCGGGAGAAACTGAAATCTGGTTGTTCTTAACAAGCCATTCTTTTGCAGACAGAGCACCGTCCATGGCTGCACTCCAGTTTTTCTGCAGGGTACTTGTGTTGGATAATAGGGTTGACGACCAAAGCTTGTAATAGTATGGCTCTTTGGTATTCGGATTAATCGAGTTTGCTGCCAAGCCATCAAAGCCGACCTTACACTCTCCTGTCTGCCAATCGCTGCCGCCAAACTCACTAGATACTTCTACTGCAATCGATGGCATACATTTTTTACCAAAGTCAGTTAATGTTGGCTTACCATTTTCCATTTTCCATGCAAGACCTTCAGGGCCATTCTTAATTGTCATTGTTCCTTCAGGAGAGTAGTACCAGTTTAGGAAATCCATAGCACGCTCAGGGTTTTTGCAGGACTTTCCTAATGCCACAAGGTAAGTACTGCCGTTTGGAGTAAATCCGTTTGACCAGATTTTCTCATCTGCTATAGGAACAAGAGCAAAGCCTGCACCCTTTGATATGTTGTCAGCATTGTTGAAATTGTTAGGGCCGAGCCAACTGAACTGTGAATATAGAACCTGACCATTTGAATACTTTTTGGTAATATCATCCCAGGTCTGATTGATTGAATCGGGGTCCAGAAGACCATCACGGTATGCCTGATTGTAAACTTTCAAAGCTTTTACATAGTAACCGTTGGGGTCGATAATGCTCTGATACTCCGAAGCCAAATTATTAGTCAGAAGAAAACCACCAAAGGGAGCTTCCTCATACCCGTAAAGCTCTGCAATCATTTTTCCGAACATCATCATGCAGCCGTCCCAATCCTTAAACAGTGAAAAAGCATACTGCTTCTGTCCGTTTGAGTTGGTGGGGTGCTTTTGTGCCATTGCTTTTAACATCGGATATACATCATCGAAGGTACTCAGCTTAGGAGAACCGATTTCCTGATAGTAGTCATAACGGGTGTATACACCGAATGTAAGATCAGAGTCTTCGGAAGGAGTATTGGGAGACTCAGTAGAAACATTATTAGGAATTGCATAATCACCATATTTGTCGGAAACACGCTTAAGGGCACCTGAAAAATTCTTAACAATGTTATCACCGTGCTTTGCCAGCAGTTCGTTATCCGATAGTTTCATTAGAAGCCCGGCTTTAAGTGAATCAGTGAATTTGGTGTCCATGGCACCGTATACCACAATATCACCAAGGTCGCCGGAAGCAGAACGTGTCTGAAAAGACTGGTCTGCATTTCCATCTGTCTGAGCTGAAATAATGTTTAGCTTGAGATTAAATTTGTCTTTGATCACCTTTCCGAACCATCCTATCTGTTCACCTTGGAAATTTCCCGTTAAAGTGTAAACATCAAGTGTTACCGTATCCTTATAAGGATTGTTGCCGGAACCGGATGCGGAACTGCTCAAACCGGATGAGGAACTACTGTCGCCGCCCGGTTTAGTACAGGCCGCCATACTTACGGTAACACCGAGGATAATGGCAGCGGTTAGGGATTTAATAAGCCACTTTTTCATACATAAACCTCCATTAAATTATTGTATTATTAAAGCAGTGTTTTTTATGTGCCGTTACACTGCCGTGTATGGCACGGATAAACCATATTACAGAATTAACCCTTGACGGCACCTATAATTATACCACCCACAAAAAACCGTTGGAAAAAGGGATATACAAACAAAATCGGAAGAATTACAACAACCGAAACAGTCATTCTAACGGATTGTGCCGTTTGAGAGCCTGCAAGATTTGATACCGATTGACCAATTCCCGCACCGCTGTTTCTCATAATACTGGCCAGAGAGCTTGCCTGATTGAGGTAGCGGTACAGAATAAACTGCAAGGTGTACAGATGGCTGTCTGTCATCAATAACAGGGTGTCAGTAAAAGAATTCCATTGCCCTACTGCTGCAAAAATGGCAACCGTTGCAAGGATGGGAACGCAGAGGGGCCAGACAACCTTGATAAATATGGTGAAGTATCCGGCACCATCTATCTGTGCCGCTTCCTGAAGTGCCTGTGGAGTATTCTCAATATATGTTTTAACAAGGATCACATTAAATGGCGCTACAATAGCCGGCAGTATATATGCAAAGAAATTGTTCCTAAGTCCCAGATTCAGCATTGTAATGAACCATGGAATAAGACCTGCATTGAAGTACATTGTCACAATAACAAAACGGTACCAGAATTTTCGGCCCCACATTTCTTTTTTTGTAAACAGGTATCCTAAAAAAGCTGAGGCAAAAACTGTTAAAGCGGCACCAATTATTGTACGTGCTACCGACACAAACAAGGCATCTGTAAGCCCGTTTAGCTTCAAAATTTTGACGTAGTTGTCAAAATGAATTTTTTGGGGAAGTAGTAAAACTGCTGTCTTTGAGCTGATTTCATTTGCAGTAAGGGTGTTTATAATCAAAAAGTAAAAAGGATATATACAAGCAATAGTTAAAGCTGCAAATACTAAATATGTAATTATATAAAACACAATGTCTCCGAAATTGTAATGTTCTTTCTTTTTTAGTATGGGTAACATGGTTGTTTTCCTCCTTTATTAACCTGTCAGACGATAGTTTCGCCGCGCAGAAGTTTAGATACGCCGTTAACCGTAAACAGCAGTGCTATGCTGACGATAGACTTGAGCATACTAACAGCAGTTGCAAGAGGGAAATTCATACTGCCAACACCTATATTATAAACATAGAGGTCAAGAACCTGAATATGTGCTTTGTTCATTGCATTCTGGAATACGTAATACTGGTCAAGGCCATTATTAAGAAAATTAGCAACTGACAGCATGAGCAGAACAAAGAAGGTTGGCAACAGCGAAGGAACAGTGATATTCCACATTGTACGGAAGCGCCCTGCTCCATCGACCTTGGCAGCTTCATAAAGCTCCTGATCAATGCCTGCTATTGCGGCAAGGTACATGATGGCGCTCCAACCGAGAGTTTTCCACAAACTCCACAAAGTCATTGAAAGCCATGTATGGTTATCGCTTGCAAGAAAGTTAATCGGAGAAGAAATAATGTGCATATCAATGAGAATTTTGTTTACCACGCCGTCTCCGGTCGAAAAGAACACATAGGCAACAGAGTAAACAAGTACCCAGCTTATAAAGTTAGGCAGAGTAGTTAACACTTGTACTATTCGTTTAAACCAGCCTCGCTTGACTTCATTTAGAAAAACGGCAAAGGCAAGGGGCAGAACGGAGGTTAACAGGTTTAGCCCGCTGATGGCAAAAGTATTGCGAAGAACATCACCGATTGCATTTCTGTAAGCAGGATTCGTAATAATTGATGTAATCCATTTGAGCCCCACAAAATCACACTGATACAGCTTAAAGGGCGGACGATAATCAAACATTGAATAAATCCATCCGTATAAAGGTAAGTAGGAAAATGTAAAACAAAGTATCAGAAAAGGTAAAGCCATGAAAAACAGTTTGAATCGATCCCGGTGCTTATTCTTTTTTAACTTAACGTAAGTGGTGCTGCTAGACGGACTGGACATTAAACTTCCCTCCAAATATTTTTGGGTTTAGTAATTTTTTACAAAAATATTGTATCTTGCCTATTAAAATTTGTATATCCTAAAAAAATAGTCAAAAACACTGTAAAATTTATAGGTGAGTATACTTTTTCAAAAAGTTCTAGAATTATTACAGTGTTTTTGCTGTGATTTTTTACGTTTTAAATCTAAAGATGGGACTGTATAATTGAGAATAAGAATAATAAAAAAGCCGGATAAACTTTTCAGGAGGTCTTTATACCATGAAATTTCTTAATGGATATTGGATGAGCAAGGAAGGATATTCCCTGTATTACCCGTCCAAGGCATACCGTATTGAGAACTGCGGGGACAGATTACGCATTTTTGCACCATGCAACCCGATTAATCACAGAGGAGATACTTTAGGTGGCCCTGCACTGACTATTGAGTTGAGTTCCCCGGCAGCTGATATAATTCATGTAAGAGCATACCACTATAAAGGAATAAAAAAAGCCGGGCCTTATTTTGAACTTAATTCTCTCGGAAGCTCTCCGACAATCATTGAAGATAATGATGCAGTGTGGTTTGAAAGTGGAAGTATTAAGGCGCGTGTTGATAAAACCAGCTTTATTATAGAATATTATCGCGGTGGTGAACGTCTGACCGGGAGTGGTTGGAGGCATCTTGCATACATAAAACACGAAAGCGGTCAAACCTATATGAGGGAACAGCTTGATTTGGATGTAGGAGAGTGTGTATATGGTTTGGGAGAGCGGTTTACACCCTTTGTAAAGAATGGTCAGACGGTTGATATTTGGAATGAGGACGGAGGTACTTGCACCGAGCAATCCTACAAAAATATCCCATTTTATATAACAAACAGAGGGTATGGGGTTTTTGTAAATGATCCGGGTATTGTCTCATTTGAAATTTGCAGTGAAGTTGTATCCCGTTCACAATTTTCCGTTGAAGGCGAATCCTTGGACTATTTTGTAATTGGAGGTTCAGACTGTAAGGAAGTGATTTCAAACTATACTGCGCTTACGGGACGTCCTTCCATGCCACCGTCATGGTCATTTGGACTATGGCTTTCCACTTCATTTACAACTGACTACGATGAAGAAACCGTCACAAGCTTTATAGATGGAATGAGTCAACGTCGTATTCCGCTATCCGTATTCCACTTTGATTGCTTTTGGATGAAAGAGTTCAACTGGTGCGATTTTATTTGGGACAAAGGTGTTTTCCCTGATCCCAAAAAGATGTTATCCAATCTAAAGAAAAAAGGCGTGCATATCTGTGTCTGGATTAATTCTTATGTCTCACAGGAGTCTGTTCTTTTTGATGAAGGGATGGAAAAGGGCTATTTCATACACAAAAAGGACGGCAGTGTTTGGCAGTGGGATATGTGGCAGCCGGGAATGGCCATTGTTGATTTTACAAATCCAGAGGCGTCTAAGTGGTTTTCTCAAAAGCTTCTTGACCTTGTGGATATGGGTGTAGATTGTTTTAAAACCGATTTTGGAGAACGTATCCCTACAGAGGATGTTGTATATTTCGACGGTTCAGACCCTAAGAAGATGCATAACTTCTACACTTACCTATATAACAGGACAGTGTTTGATACTTTGAAATCAGCGGGTAAAGAGGCGATAGTATTTGCACGGTCGGCTACAGCAGGTAGCCAGAAGTTCCCTGTTCACTGGGGTGGAGATTGTACTGCTGACTTTTCCTCTATGGCTGAAAGTTTGCGAGGGGGTCTGTCACTGGGGTTGTGCGGATTTGGCTTCTGGAGTCATGACATCGGAGGCTTTGAGCAAACTGCCACAGCGGATGTTTATAAACGGTGGCTGGCCTTTGGTATGCTGTCATCCCATTCTCGGCTCCACGGCAGTACCAGCTACCGAGTACCATGGCTATATGACGAAGAGGCAGTGGATGTACTGCGCTTTTTTGCAAATCTGAAATGCCGTCTCATGCCGTATATATACAAAACTGCGGTTCAGGCCTCACAGCAGGGGCTGCCCTCAGTGCGTGCAATGTTTCTTGAGTTCAAGGACGACCCCGGATGTACTACCCTTGACCGTCAATATATGCTTGGTGATTCCCTGTTGGTGGCACCTGTATTTACGGTTTCAGGATTAGTGGACTATTACTTACCTAAGGGCGAGTGGTATAACCTTCTGACAGGTGAAATTGTTACCGGAGGAAGTTATCGCAAGGAAAAGCACAATTACATGAGTCTGCCCATATATGTCCGTCCCGGTAGCCTTCTGGCTATGGGCTACAGTGAGGAAGAAACTGTCTATGAATATGCACAGGATGTTCGCTTGCTGCTGACGCCCCTATCCGACAGTGCTTATGCAAATACTTCTGTCTATGAGAAGGACGGAAATGAAGCACTTAATGTCACGGCAACCCGTAAAGGGAGTGAAATTACTGTAATAGCAGAGGGAGACGGAAAACCGTGGAGTATAAAACTGTGCGGTATTATAGCAGCCGCGTGTACAGGCGGAACTATTGTAAGGGAGCAGGATGGGGAGATATTTATACCAACAGCTTTTTGCGGTAAATATACGTTTGAAATTCTGTAAAAACTATATTAAATAATTTACATTTTTGGAGTGAATATAATGCAATTTAACGGGATTGATGAAAAAATAGAGGAACTACTGTCCATGATGACTTTGGAGGAAAAGGCCGGCATGTGTCACGGCAATGGGTTATTCCGCACAGGTGGGATACCGAGGCTGGGGATTCCTCCCCTTGTGTTTTCAGACGGGCCTATGGGTGTACGCAATGAGTTCGCTGATAATCAGTGGGAAACGATAGGAGGTAATTGGGATTTTGTTACATACCTGCCTTCCTGCACGGCACTTGCAGCAACCTTTAATAGAACCCTTACGGAGAGGGTAGGAGAAGTATTGGGCTGCGAAGCAAGGGGCCGTGGTAAGGACGTTATCCTTGCACCGGGTGTGAATATTATCCGTACACCTTTATGCGGTAGAAATTATGAATACTTCAGTGAAGACCCGGTGCTGACCGGAGAACTTGCATCAGCCTTTATAAAAGGCGTACAGAGTTTTGATGTGGCAGCCTGTGTCAAGCATTTTGCGGCCAATAATCAGGAGACAGAACGTCTTGCCGTAAGTGCAGCGGTGGATGAACGTACACTCAGGGAGCTGTACTTTCCTGCATTTGAAGCAGCAGTGAGGGCAGGAGTTCTTACAGTTATGACTGCATATAACAGGCTCAACGGTACATTTTGCAGTCACAGCCCCGAGTTGATTACAGAAATCCTCCGTAAGGAGTGGGGGTTTGACGGTGTTGTGGTTTCTGATTGGGGGGCAGTACACGATACAGAGGCTCCTGCAGAAGCCGGTCTTGATATTGAAATGAATGTAACCACTGATTTTGACGACTATTTTTTTGCAAAACCCCTTATAAAGGCTGTTCAAAACGGAAAAATCTCTGAAAGTATTCTTGATGAAAAGGTACGACGAATACTGAAATTGATGTTCAGACTGAATATGTTCTCCAAGGACCGAAAAAGAGGTGGCTTCAATCTGCCGCAGCACCAACAGACAGTACTTGAAGCAGCTAAGGAGAGCTTTGTTCTTTTAAAAAATGACAAGGGGATACTCCCTCTTAATGCAGACAGAATTAAAACGGTTGCCGTTATTGGCAATAATGCAGACAAAAAACATTCCACCGGGGGAGATAGTGCGGCAGTCAAGGCATTGTATGAGATTACTCCGCTGTCAGGCATAGTTATGAGATTGGCAGGGGGCGCAAAAGTGACATATTACCCGGGGTGTGTTGATGATACACATAGCAGGCAGGAATTTCACATGCCGTCAAATGCTGATGAGAAAACCCGTGTAGAAATTGAGGAAAAGTCACGAGCTGCACATGAGGAATATATAAATGTTGAAAAAAGGTTAAATGAAGAAGCAATTCAGGCAGCACGGACTGCCGATGCAGTTATTTTCATTGGAGGTACAGGGCATGAGCAGGAATCAGAAGGTCGTGACAGGGCAGATATGACTTTACCCTACGAACAGGATAAGCTTCTGGAAAGGGTTCTTGCCATAAACTCAAATACAGTAGTAGTCATATTAAGCGGTTCCCCGGTTGATATGAACCCATGGATAAACAATGCGCCTACCGTTATGCAGGGATTTTTTTCAGGTATGCACAGTGGAACGGCGTTGGCGGAAGTTTTATTCGGAGACGATAATCCTAGCGGACATCTACCTTTCACAATACCTGTGAGAGAGGAGGATACAGGAGTTAAGGCACTGGGTGAATATCCCGGAGGCGAGAAGGTTTGTTACACAGAAGGTCTCTTTGTAGGATACCGTTACCACGATACATATAATGTTCCTCCGCTTTTTCCATTTGGACACGGTTTGTCATATACTGCTTTTTCGTTGGCGAAGGGAGTATTAAGACAGGTTTCCGGCTCCTGCAAGGAGTATGAAATAAACGTTGAAATAACCAATACCGGGGCTAGGGCAGGTGCACAGTCAGTCCAGCTATATGTAGAGCCACCGAAGAAAGCCGGCTCTCCTATACGTACTTTGCAAGGTTTTGAAAAGATATACCTGAATCCCGGTGAATCCAAAACCATTACATTTAAACTTGATGAACGAACTTTCTCAGAATTCTGCATTAATACAGGATGGGTTTTTGTTCCGGGGGACTATACCATATACATTGGTACTTCATCCCGTGATCTTCCCATAGCTATGACCCTTACACTCTGATATCTATAGAAATAGGTTTGTATGTGGTTTACAATATTGTTATAATAAACCTATCATATAAGAAATATCAGTGTCGGCGAGGGTGGAATAGATATAGTGTTCATCGAGCGTTTGAAAGAAGGTTGGAACAATATTCGGATACGCAAAAAAATGATTGGTATCTATGTAATCTCCGTGCTGTTGCCGGTATTTTTCGTGAGCCTGTATTTAACCTACAGCATGTCAAACCTGGTTCACTCACGTATGGTTAACGAGGCCAAAACAGATACCCTTCGAGTGAGAGACCGTGTTAACGAGCTGTTATATCTTATGACTAACATATCTGACAAAATCTATTTTGACAAGCAGCTCAAAAACATTATATCAACTAAATATAGCAGTTATTTAGAGTCTATAGATGCCTGGAAAAACTACCCTGCACTGAAGGAATATACACAGTACTACAGCCAAATAGAGGCTATTACCCTGTACGTAGATAATAGTACCATATGTGAGAACGGTTTTTTGGTTAAAACCACAGAGGCTATCAGAAAAGAAGCTTGGTATAAGGCTGCGGTTCGGAGTGGTGGTAACATGATATGGCAGTGTTTTTATAATAGCGATAACAATTCCTATTACCTTGCATTGGTACGTCGTATTCGCATTGACGATAACGGTAATTATGCGGTCATGGTAATGAGGGTAAGCTACAGTTATCTGACCTCTGTTATTCAGAATGAAAAGACAACCATGCTTATGACTGTGAATAATGACCGTATCGTGCTGGCAGATGACCGTAAAAAGCTGGGTACCCAAATCAATATAAAGGGTTTGGCTGCCGTTTCGGGTGACAGAGAGCAGATTCTTAAGGATGTAACCTATGAAAACCGAAAAGTATTTATTGTCTGTGACTCCTTTCTTCCTCAGAAAACCCGCAGTACAATACAGATTATTAATATAACACCTACCAGTGACATTACACGTCAGGTGTTTGCTACATATATAACAGGAATTGCAATCGCACTCATCAGTCTTGTAGTACCTGTACTTCTGATGGTATTATTTACCGGAAGCTTTTCAGAGCGTATTTTATTTATAAGAACTCAGATTCACAGGGCAGCGTCCGGGGATTTGGATATTACCCCGGGTATCAGCGGCAGCGATGAGATTGCCGAACTGTACACAGATTTGATTAAGATGATTGGCGATATGAAAAAGCTTTTACAGGAAAATTATGAGCACAAGCTACAGCAGCAAAAGCTTCTGACAAAACAGAATGAGGCACAGTTCAAGATGCTGGCAAGTCAGATTAATCCTCATTTTTTGTTTAACACCCTTGAAAGTATACGAATGAAGGCTTATGTCTGTGGACAACGCGAAATTGCCACTGTAATAAAGCTTTTGGGGAAATCCATGCGGAGTCTGCTGGAGCTTGATGACAATCCTCAGCCGCTAAAAAGTGAGTTGGATTTTGTGCGAAATTATTTAGAAATTCAGAAGTTCCGCTTTGCTGACCGGGTAGATTATACCATTGACGTTCAGGACGGTATTGATGAGAAAATTCTCAAAGTACTACCCCTGTTGATACAGCCTATTGTTGAGAATGCTTTTGTCCACGGATTGGAACAAAAGGAAGGAAGCGGGAAAATAGATATTATCGTTAACAGGCAGCATGAAAATGTGTTGGTGACTGTAAAGGATAACGGTCTTGGAATGGAAACTGAAAAGCTGGAGGAAGTTCACCGCAAAATTAAGGAAGCAGGGGGAAAGACAGGCAAAAGCATTGGACTTTCAAATGTGAATCAGCGTATAAAGCTTTATTACGGTGATTCCTATGGAATCAGGGTAGACAGCAGTCCCGGAAGAGGAACAACTGTATGGATTTCTTTTCCTGAACAGCCTGTTAAAAACCAAAATATCTTAGGAAAGGAATGGTAAGCCAAATGCTCAAGGTTTTAATCATTGACGACGAGCCGGCAGTGAGGGCTGGACTAAAGGCTATCATTGATTGGGACAGTCTTGGTTACGAGATAGCCGGCGAAGCAGCGGACGGGCATGAAGGCCTTCGTATGTTGCTTGACCTTAACCCGGACCTATGTATTACGGATATCAAGATGCCGGGGTTGTATGGAACTGAAATGCTTGAAAAGGCAAGGGAAGGGGGATTTGATGGCAAGGTTATCATTCTGACAGGTTATTCTGATTTTGAATATGCCCGCAGTGCCATTAAATCAGGTGTTTCCTCCTTTCAGTTAAAACCCATAGAGGAAGATGATTTGCAAGAGGCTATTGTTAAGGTACGCAAGATGATTCTGGCTGAAAAGGAAAAGCTTGAAAGTATTCAGTCCAGTATGAATCTTATTTATGAAAAGCAGCTTACTGACCTTATTTGCGGTAAGCTTACTGCAGACTCAGTAAACCTTAGTAAGCTTCAACTATGGGATAATGCTTACCGTGTTGCTGTCATAAAAGCAGTACAGTCTGATGTAGAAATTCCAACTCTTTTTGATTATGAAAAAGAGATGCGGTGTATCTGTATCGACGATTTATGGGTTGTTCTGCTGCAAGGTAGAGGTATTACACGCTTCTCTGTACATATGAGAGATATATTCCGTAAAATGCCTGATTTGTTTGTTTCTTTGGGAAGACTATGCAGCAGGGCTGATGAACTCCACCTTTCTTATACAGACGCAAAAAAGATACAACAGCACAGTTTCTATTACCAGCAATCGGGGAACCTTGTCTTATGGGATGACGTGTATGGAGATTTTTCAGACGGAGTCAACCTTGATTCTATTGACATAAAGGAATATATTGAGGCTTTTTACGATTATATTGAAATAGGGCAAGAGGAATTGCTGCAAAAGAAAATGCAGAGCTTTGAGTCCGAATACCATAGACTTAATCTGCATCCTGACCGGTTTGCTGGAGTACTTTCCAATATTTTTATACGAGTTAGGGATATGCTGTCTCAAAACTATCACAACCTCATTATACCCGATGACGGACGAATAATTCATGATATATATAGAAAACAGAGTTTGCATGAAATTACAGATTATATATTAAGTGAATTTTTATGCTTTATGAAGCAGATAGGAAATAACTCCCGAGACAATATAGTAAAGAGACTTTGTATGTATATTGAAGCCAATTATTCCAAGGACTTGAAGCTGGAATCCCTTGCTAAGATTTTCTGCTATAACAGCTCTTATCTTGGAAGAATCTTCAGGAGCGGAACAGGCGAGAGCTTTAATTCCTATCTTGATCATGTCCGGATTCGCAAGGCAAAAGAGATGCTTGCGGAAGGGAAGTACAAGGTTTATGAAATTTCTTATATGGTAGGGTACAAAAATATAGACTATTTTTATAGAAAGTTCAAATACTATGTAGGACGAAAACCAAGGGACTATTGGGGCGAAATGCCAAACCTGACTACAAGGATTGAAAAGGAGAGTTAAGGGATGGACAAATATATGCCTATTGGCAACAAGTTTCCCCGTATTCTACATGGTGGAGATTACAACCCGGAGCAGTGGTTGGAGACGCCAAAGATAATAGATGAAGATTTTCGTCTTATGAAGCTTGCCCACTGTAATGCAATGACAGTTGGAATCTTTTCGTGGATGGCACTGGAGCCGGAAGAGGGCAAGTACAATTTCGGTTGGATGGACGATATTATGGATAGGTTTGCTCAAAAGGGAATGGCTGCTATTCTGGCTACTCCCAGTGGTGCAAAACCCAGTTGGTTTTCGCAAAAATACCCTGAAATATTGCGTACTCAGGCCGACAGACTAAAGGATTTACATGGGGGACGTCATAACCATTGTTTTACCTCTCCCATTTACCGTAAGAAGGTGAGCCAAATCAATCGTATGCTGGCAGAACGGTATGGAAAGCATCCTGCATTAATTTTATGGCATATATCTAATGAATACAGCGGGGAATGTCATTGTCCCCTTTGTCAGGATGAGTTCCGTAGCTTTCTTCGGAATAAGTATGACAATGACCTTGACAGGCTCAACCATGAGTGGTGGACGGGCTTCTGGGCACACCGGTATACAGATTGGTCACAAATTGAGTCACCATCTCCACGGGGTGAGCATGAGACTCATGGACTTATTCTGGATTGGAAAAGGTTTGTCTCACACCAGACAATTGACTTTTTTAGAAACGAAATAAAACCCTTACGGGAATTAACACCGGACATTCCTGTTACTACAAATCTGATGGGAACCTTTCCGGGTATAGAATACAGGGAACTTGCAAAAGAATTGGATGTAGTTTCCTGGGATAATTATCCCACCTGGCATACCACGGAGCAGCCGGATTGGAAAATCGGTGTACGAACTTCATTTGTCCATGACCTTAACAGGTCTCTCAAACAGGGTAAACCCTTTATGATGATGGAAAGTACACCAAGTACTGTTAACTGGCAAAAGGTAAACAAGCTAAAGCGCCCCGGCATGCATTTGCTATCGTCATTGCAGGCGGTGGCTCATGGCAGTGACACAGTTCAGTACTTTCAATGGCGAAAATCACGGGGGAGTTTTGAAAAATTCCATGGTGCGGTGGTGGATCATGCAGGCCATGAGAACACCCGTGTTTTCAGGGATGTTGCACAGGTGGGGCAAGCACTTGAAAAACTGGACGAAGTTGTGGGAACTACGGTTCATCCGCAAGTTGCAATAATATTTGATTGGGAAAACCGATGGGCCATAGAGGAGGCACAGGCTCTTGCCCGTGACAGGATAAAGTATGAGGAAACCTGTATCTCACATTATACAGCCTTCTGGATGCAAGGGGTAACCGTAGACATTATAGGTGCAAGAGAAGATTTTTCACAGTATAAGCTTGTTATTGCACCTATGCTCTATATGACACATCCCGGTGTTGGACAGCGTATAGAGTCCTTTGTTAGGGAGGGAGGAACTTTTGTTACCAGCTATTGGAGCGGAATTGTAAATGAGAATGACCTATGTCATCTGGGAGGATTTCCGGGGCCTCTGCGTGGGGTTACAGGTGTTTGGAGTGAGGAAATAGACACATTGCACCCCGATGAAAACAATAATTTGATTATGAATGATAATTCTCTGGGACTTTTTGGTACTTACAGGGTGCAGGACTTCTGTGATTTGATTCACGCAGAATCTGCACAGGTTCTGGCTGTGTACGGAGACGATTTTTATCAAGGTCGTCCGGCTCTTACGGTTAACCGGTTTGGAAAGGGGAATGCCTACTATATGGCTGCCCGTACAGGAGCAGATTTCCTTGATAATTTCTACAATGCCCTAATGGAAAAGTTATTACTTACACGTACAATCAAAGCGAAGCTACCAAGGGGAGTAACAGCCCAACATCGTACTGATGGACAAAACCGCTACATATTTATAATGAATTTCAATGCAAAAAAAGAAGAGATTTCTCTTGACGGGATTTACACAGATATGCTTACCGGCGAAGATAGACAAGGAATTCTGGAACTTAATCCTTATGACGTAAAAGTCTTAAAAGAAAACAAATAAAATAAGCGTACCCGCTGATTTAATCGGTAGGTACGCTATTCTTTGTTTATGTTATAAGAAACTATTCTATGATTGGCAATTTTTGCAAACTCTCTTTTGCAGATTCCGGAGAAAATTCTATATCATCAATGAGTCCGTTAAAATAGTTTTCATATGCTGCGAAATCAAAGTATCCGTGTCCGCTGAGACAGAACAGAATAACCTTTTCCTCGCCGGATTCCTTTGCCAGAATAGCTTCATCAATTGCAGCCCTTATAGCATGTGCTGATTCGGGAGCAGGAACTATTCCTTCTGCCCGTGCAAAGGATACTGCCGCTTCAAAAACGGATTTCTGACCGTATGCTTTTGCTTCAATTATTCCGTCATGATACAGTTGGCTGACAATGGCGGAATCGCCATGATATCTCAATCCGCCTGCATGTATACCGGAGGGAATAAAGTCATGTCCCAAAGTATACATTTTAGTTATTGGAGCTGCTTTTGCGGTATCGCCGTAATCAAATGCAAATACACCCTTTGTCAAAGTGGGACATGCTGATGGTTCAACAGCTACAGCCCTAAGGGCGTGTCCATTGAGCTTATCCTGCAAAAATGGGAAAGTCAGACCTGCAAAATTGCTTCCGCCTCCGCAGCAAGCAAAAATTACGTCTGGGTATTCATCCAAATACTCCATTTGCTTTTTTGCTTCGATTCCGATTATGGTCTGATGCAGGCATACGTGGTTTAAAACACTCCCCAGTGCATAGTTGGTATCAGCATGTGTTGCTGCATCCTCAACCGCTTCACTTATTGCGATTCCAAGACTGCCCGAGCAATCAGGGTCTCTTTCCAAAATACTTCTTCCGCTGTTTGTCAGTGTGCTGGGACTTGCTACAACATTTGCACCAAAGGTTTTCATAAATGAACGTCTGTATGGTTTTTGCTGATAGCTGACATTTACCATGTAAACCGAACATTCCAATCCAAATTGGCTTGTTGCAAGGCTTAAGGCACTGCCCCATTGACCTGCACCTGTTTCCGTTGCAAGTCTTTTTATGCCTGCAAGTTTATTGTAATATACCTGTGGGATTGCGGTATTAAGCTTATGGCTTCCCGTAGCATTTGTTCCTTCATATTTATAGTAAATTCTCGCAGGAGTATCCAACAGTTTTTCAAGAGCTTTTGCCCTGTAAAGAGGGCTGGGCCTAAACTGGCAGTAC
This sequence comes from Ruminiclostridium papyrosolvens C7, assembly GCF_000421965.1. Classification (GTDB taxonomy): domain Bacteria; phylum Bacillota; class Clostridia; order Acetivibrionales; family DSM-1351; genus Ruminiclostridium; species Ruminiclostridium papyrosolvens_A. Next base: position 65,537 of record NZ_ATAY01000034.1, read on the forward strand.
CTTTGACGAACCTCGTCAGGGATATCTATGTAACGTTCGGAAGACATTTCCTGTTTGATTACCTCATCCGGGAAAATAGCCTTCATATCATCAGGCTTAATAATATCAAGTGTTGCTGGATTGTGATAGGGTGCAGGCTTATTTGGCATGTCTGCAACTATGTTGTACCACTGCTTGGGAATATCGTTTTCGGACAGAATTACCTTACTGATCTCATCTCTTCTCATCTTAACCTCCATATCCTTTAAGTTGTAAAGGATTTCTTAACTAGTCTATATAATATTTTACTTGAATTGGATTATAAGTCAATAAAATAATTGTATACAAATGGATTAATTACTTCTCTAAAAGAATATAAATTTATTATACTGGCAAGTAGGACAAGGAGGTTTTTATATGTTCAGATATTTTTTTACTTACATAGACAACATACCAAAGAGATTTCACAACTCCCTGTTTTCTGTACAGCACCTTCTTACTGTGGGTATGGTGGTTTGCATGTGGTGTATGCTTACTATACTGTTCAAGGATAAGAGTGAGGAAAAAAAGTGGAGAATGCTTATACTGAGCAGCTTGCTGCTGCCCCTGACAGAAGGTGCACAGGTGTTATGGTACAACGCTGTAGGGCAGTTTTCCTGGGGGTATACACTGCCCCTTCACTTGTGCAGCCTTATGTGCATTATACTTCCTATAATGACTATTACCAGATGCAGGTTGCTGATGGAATATTCGTATGCTATGGGATTGGCACCGGCTTTATTGACACTTTTAACACCTGATGTTTATTATTATCCGTCCTTTTCATTTATATATATACAAAGCATGCTGGTTCACGGAATCATTTGCTTTATCCCGATATTCATGGTTTTTGGCATGGGCTTCAGACCGGACATACGGAGCCTTCCCAAAACAGTTGCAATGTTGGTAGCTTTTGCCCTGATGGTAACTCCTGTAAATATCGCTACTAAAGGGAATTACTTTTTTTTAAGGTATCCGGCACCCGGCTCACCAATGGAATTTTTTGCAAAATATGTGGGGAATCCTTGGTACCTCATACCTACGTTTCTTCTGGGTTGCCTGCTTTGGTTTATTTTATATATACCTTTTGTTTATTCAAAAAGACACCGAAAGCAATCAGAACATATTAACAGGGACAAAATCAGAATTTTATTTTAACCTGTCAAGTGGTTTTAGAGCAGGGCCTTCAATCACGGTTCCGTCATAGCTGTATCTTGAAGCATGACAGGGACAATCCCAGGTCTTTTCGGCTGAATTCCAGTTAACTTCACAACCCAGATGCTTACATGTTGTATCTACTATAAAAACATTGCCGTCATTATCCATGTAGGCTCCGGCTTTTTTGCCGTGGTACTTTACTGGCTTACCTTCACCCGGCTGTATTTTAAACTCTACCGGAGGCGATTCCAGTTTTCCTGAAATCAGATTGTCAACAACATCTGCATTTTCTTTTATAAAGTTTTTGGCGGAGCTGAAAGGAGTGAACCGTGAGGGGGTAAATATATTTTCAGCTTCGCTTTTTCCGTTGGCAATAATATCACGTATTATCATTGCAGATACATGGCTGGTTGTCATACCCCATTTCTGGAACCCTGTGGCTACAAAGATATTCATTTTATTACCTGTTATATGCCCTATATAAGGAATTTCGTTCATTACGGTATAATCCTGGGCTGACCAGCGGTAAGGTACATCTGTAGCCTTAAAATCAGTTTCTGCAAAATTTATAAGATTTGTATAATGTTCTTTTTCATCTTTGTCTTCCCCCGTTTTATGGTGCTCCCCACCCAGAATAAGAAGCTGATTACCGTCTTCTACTGGTTGGGTTCTGATAGACCGTGTTGGTTCTTCATAGGAGATATACATTCCATACGGAAGGCTTACAGGTGATTTTACCGCAAGTGAATAGGAACGTTCAGCGTACATTCTTGCAGAATAGAATCCCCACCCGTCATAAAATGGGAAGTGACTGGCTACTATTACCTTGTCTGATTTTATACTGAAGCCGCTTCGGGTGGATGTTGTACATTCACGGTCTTCATGGATGTCAAGGGCTACAGTGTTCTCAAAAATGTGACCACCGTTTTTTACAAATTTATCTGCAAGTGACAGAAGATACTTTCTGGGATGAAACTGAGCCTGATTATCAAAGCATACTGCCCCCTGAACAGCAAAGGGAAGAGGAAGAGAGGCTTCAAATCTTGCAGGAAGACCAATAGATTTAGCTGCATTTACCTCTTCCTCGATAACGTTTATATATTGTTCTTCCTTTGTATATACAAAGTTTGGTTGTCGGCTGAAATCACATATTATATCGTTTTCTTTTATTATGTCTTCAATCGTTGATATGGCTTTTTCGTTAATCTCCCCATATTTGGCCGCACCTTCTTCTCCCAACTGTTTTATCAGTTTTGCATATTTAACGCTGTGGAGAGAAGTTATTTTTGCTGTGGTGTGTCCCGAAGTGGAATGGGCGATTCTGTTAGCATCTATTATAACAACATCCAAGCCTTCCTTCTGAAGGAAATATGCTGTTGCTATCCCGGTTATTCCGCCTCCCACAACCAGAATATCGGTTTTAATATTTTCATTCAACTCCGGATAGTTAGTTTCAGGCGTTGACCCAATCCAATAAGATTCTACCGGTTTTGAGAATGCTTTTTCTATTAGATTCTGTGGCATATATTTTTTCTCCTTGATTCAACTAAGTTTCATTTAATTTACATTGTTAGAATATCCATATTTTTTAAAGAAATTCACGTGAAGCGACTCTATTTTGTTTAACTTAACCTTGACAGGTCAATATTCTCATAAGACTTGATTTTTATTTAGAAAGGGGATTTTATGGCATATTCAGACCTCCATGAATTTATAGATAAACTGGAAGAAAAAGCAATGATTAAAAGAATAAAGTCAGAAACTGATGCTGAGCTTGAAATAACGGAAATAACAGATAGAGTGGTAAAAAGCGGTGGTCCTGCTCTTCTTTTTGAAAAGGTAAGGAATTCAAAATTTCCATTACTTATAAATACTTTTGGGAGCTATGAAAGGCTGAACCTTGCACTGGGTGTTAAAAATATTGAGGAGGTTGCAGGGAAAATAGGAGATTTTATTGATGCGGCAAATTATGCGGGGTTTATTAAAACCGTAAAAGCGGTTCCGTCTTTATTGCAGCTAACATCTGTTTTTCCGATAAAGCTTCCCACAAAAGGAAAGTGCCAGCAGGTAATTGATTACAGCCCCGATTTGGGAAAGCTCCCGATACTTAAATGCTGGCCCGGGGATGGAGGCAGATTTATTACTTTGCCTGTGGTTATAACAAAAGACCCTGAAACAGGCATACAAAATATGGGTATGTACCGTATGCAGGTATATGATGCCCAAACTACTGGAATGCACTGGCACCTCCACAAGGACGGCAGAAATATATATGACAAGTACCGCAGTGCCGGAGGAATAATGCCTGTATCTGTGGCAATAGGCTGTGACCCGGTGGTAATTTATTCCGCAACCGCTCCTCTTCCCCAATATATAGATGAAATATTATTTGCGGGGTTTCTAAGAAAAAAGCCCGTATCATTGGTTAAGTGTGTAACAAATGATATTTATGTTCCGGCAAATGCTGATTTTATTCTGGAAGGATATGTGGATACAAGCGAGGGACTTCGTCTGGAGGGCCCATTTGGGGATCATACAGGGTATTATTCTCTTACTGATATGTACCCGGTTTTTCATTTGACCTGTATGACCTACAGAGAGGATGCTATTTATCCTGCCACTGTTGTGGGCAAACCTCCCATGGAGGACTGTTATCTGGGTAAGGCAACTGAAAAACTGTTTCTTCCTTTACTAAGAATTCAATTCCCGGAGATTATCGACATGAATTTTCCTCTTGAAGGTGTTTTTCATAACTGTGTTATTGTTTCAATAAAAAAAAGGTTTCCGGGACATGCTAAAAAGGTAATGAACTCAATTTGGGGTTCGGGGCAGATGATGTACACAAAAATGGTTATAGTTGTGGATGAATCTGTAAATCCCCATGATTTATCAACAGTTGCATGGAAGGTTTTTAACAATATTGACGGCAGGAGGGATATAGTTTTGTCAGACGGCCCTCTTGATGCACTGGATCATGCCTCCGACCAAAGACATTACGGATGCAGAATAGGTATTGACGCTACCATAAAACTTCCGGAGGAAGGCTATAGCCGCACATGGCCCGATGAAATAGCCATGTCAGAGAATATAAAGTCATTAGTTACAAAAAGGTGGAAGGAATACGGTTTTTAATAAGGAGAAATATGCTTGCTTCAAAGGTAATTAGAAAAATTTCCGACTATGGAACCCTCGTAATGTTCTCTCACTCCATATTTTCTTTGTCCTTTGCCGTTATTTCCATGCTGCTGGCTTCAAATGGGTTTCCCGGTGCATGGAAAGTATTCTGGATATTAATAGCGTTTATGGGTGCCAGGACAGGTGCCAATGCGGTTAACAGGGCTATAGATGCAGAGATTGATAAGCTTAACCCAAGAACTTCGGTAAGACAAATTCCACAGGGACAGGTCAGCAAGGGTGAAGCCTATGGGCTGGCGGCTGTTTCTTTTACAATAATGCTTGTTTCTGCGGCTATGTTGAATATGCTTTGCCTTATACTGGCACCTCTTGCTCTTGTATTTATGACAGGCTACTCTTATACAAAAAGGTTTACATGGCTATGTCATATAATTTTAGGGATTACAACAGCTGCGGCTCCGGTGGGAGCATGGATTGCCGTAACCGGGAGTTTATCTGTAACTCCGTTGATAATGGGTGTTGCAAATACTTTGTGGGTAGCGGGCTTTGATATAATATACGGTATACAGGACTATGAGTTCGATAAGGCCAACAAACTACGTTCAATTCCTGTGAAATTCGGTATACGCAAGGCACTCCACATTTCAAGCGCCTTCCATCTCATATCCTGTATCTTCCTGCTAATTTTAGGGATAATCAGCAGACAGCTTGGAACAATATATTTTTCTTGGACTATTGATAATAACAGTACTTTTAGGAATAGAACATTCACTTGTCGCCAATGTCAGAAAACCTGATGATACCGGAGGCGAAGTATATTCATTCACTGCATATTCATTGAATCAGATCATAAGCATTGTTTTTTTAACAGCCTCATTGTTGGAAATACTAATTTAGATTACTCATTTGAGTACTTTATAACAGCATCTTATGTAAAAGAATGGACTTGTCATAAATGTTAATGTAAACTAATTTTACTAACCTTTTTTAGAAAACTTTGTAAGACTTATTCTTAATATTATCGTATAGTTTTACAAATTAAGGATTAGAAAATAATAAAGGAGATAAGAGTGATGAAAAAAGTTGTTTCGTACATGCTGTCATTTGTTTTAATTTTGAGCCTTCTTCTCAATGCCGCACCCAGTGTAAATGCTGCTCAAACGGAACTCAAGGCATTGCCGGAGGCAGGGCAGGTAGTATCCGGCTTCAAGGTTCTGGAAGTTGGAAATATGGAAATAATCGACAGTAAAACCGTTTTATTTGAGCATGAAAAAACGGGTGCAAAGCTTATTTTTATACAAAATAAGGATACCAACAGGGCATTTGATATTTCATTTAAAACACCTGCCTTCAACGATACGGGAGTAAATCATGTACTGGAGCATATAACCGTATCCGGCTCAGAGAAGTATCCTATGAAAAACGTTCTATTTACAATTTTAAATCAGACATATTCTACTTTTATAAATGCATTTACCGCTCAAAACTTTACTACATATCCTGTCTCATCACTGAGTGAGGATCAGCTTTTAAAGTTGACAGAGGTTTATCTGGATTGTGTATATCATCCGTCAGTATATAACGACAAGAATATTTTCAAAAGGGAAGCCTGGAGATATGAAATGGCAGACAGCAAGGCGGACTTAAATATAAGCGGTACGGTATATAATGAAATGAAGGGTGCTTTGGGGAATATATCTACTGCCGCCTCATACAATGGCTTAAAAACACTTTTTCCAAACAGTACGCAATCCACTGTATCCGGAGGAGACCCTGATAAGGTAAAGGATTTGGCATATGAGGATGTAATTAAAACTCATAATACTTACTATCATCCTTCCAATTCACTGATGGTTCTCTATGGAAATGTGGATTATCAAAAGTTTCTTAAAATGATTGATGATAGTTACCTTTCAAAGTATGACAAAAAGGATATTAAGATTGAAAATTTAAAGCTGGAGCCATTTAACAAAACAATTGAAAAAACTTTTAAATATCCGGTGGCTGCCGGTACCAACACTCAAAATGCATCCCAGATTGATTATTGTTTTCCTCTTGCAAATATGTCAGATGAAGATTTACTGGGAGTAGCTGTTTTAAGTGAGCTCATTGGAAGCGATACGTCGCCATTAAAACAGGAATTCAGGGATAAAAAACTCGGAGGAGATATTGTAATTAATTACAACACGGGATTATCAATACCCGTTTTGAGTTTCTCGGCGCAAAATACTGATGAAAGTAAAAAAGCTGATATTAAAGCACTTGTTGATAAATACCTGAATAGTATTGTGAAATCGGGCTTTAAGTCTGCTGATGTTGATGCTGTACTGGCCGGCGAATTAAGGGGAGTATCAAATATCACCGAAACTCCCAATCTCGGCGTAAATTTATCTACACAGATGGGCAGCTTCTGGGCCAATTTCGACAGCATTGATTTTTACAATAATATGCTCAGAAATATAAAGTCTATTTCTGCTAAATCCGGCAAAAGGTATTTTGAAAGCCTTACAGAAAAATTCCTTGTAAAAAATAAAAACACCGCAATTGTTACAACTGTTCCTGAGGCAGGACTTTCAGAGAAGCAGGCAGCAGAACAGAAAAAGTATTTATCTGACTTAAAGGCATCAATGAGCCAACAGCTAATAGATACAATTGTAAATGAAACAAAAACCTACAACGAGTGGAACAGCAGAGAAGATAATAAAGACGTAGTTAAAAGTATTCAGGCTGTGAAGATTTCTGATTTACCGGAGGAAGTTAAAAATTATAATATTAAAGAAGCTAAATCAGACGGAGTCAGATTGATATCTGCAGAAGCAAATGTCGGCGAGACGGAATCCACCGGCCTTTATTTCGATACTTCATCTGTTCCTGCCGAAAAGTTACATTATTTAAAGCTTTATACGGAATTATTAGGAAATCTTGATACTAAAAACAGCAAAAAGGCTGAGTTGGGTAATCTCAAGACAAGATATATTAATGGAGTCTCCTTCAATTTATCCGTGATAACTGACAAAACTTATAAAAAATACTCTCCTGTATTAAATGTTTTCTGGTCCGGTATAATAGGGGATTATGACAAGCAGCTTGAGGTTGTTAAAGACATTGTTTTAAATACACAGATTAACAAAAGTACTGATATTTTGAATATAGTCAAGTCCAGAATATCAGAAATGAAAACTCAATACACAAGCAACCCCTTAAGTATACAGGCAATGAGAAGCAGATCATATTTCAATGAAGCATATAACTATCTGAATTATGCTTCTGCCATTGATTATTACAACTTCCTTACAAATTTGGAAAAGGAACTTTCCAAGAATCCTAAAGGGGTTTTAAAAGAGCTGGATAATGTTAAAGCCTTGGTTACAAACAAAAAGAATCTGATAGTAACTTTTACCGGTAATAAAAACAGCATTAGCAAATTTGAAACTTCAATAAAGAAGTTTACCGTCGGAATGCCATCAAAGGATATTGTTAAACAGGATTATTCAAAGCTTCCTAAGCCTGCAAAAAGAGAGGGTATATCCGTAGACGGTTCTGTACAATATAATATGCTTTATTCAACCTATGATAAAATGGGGACTGCATTCAACGGAAAATATATTCCAATAGGTTCAGTAATAAACGAAAACTACATTACTCCTAAGATAAGATTCGGTTATGGTGCATATGACAACATAGTTGGGTTCGGAGATGAAGGCTTTATGCTTGCATCATATCGTGACCCTAATATCAAGGAAACCTTTGAGGTGTATAACGGACTACCGGAATTTATTAAGGATATTAATCTTACACAGGAACAGCTGGATAGTTACATTTTAAAGTCATTCAGCAATTACACTGTGTCTTCCGGAGAAATTTCAGGTGCCAATACTGCACTTGGTTACTATCTAATGGGTATTAAATCAGAGGATATCTTACAGATATTGAAAGAAATAAAATCCGTTACTGTGAAGGATGTCAAGGATACGGCTTCTATGATTGAAAACATGCTTAAAAACGGAACCTATTCTACCGCAGGAAGTAAAGAAAAACTTAGTGAAAATAAAGAGCTTTATGATAATATAATAGCCTTGGAACAGGGACAGGATACCAAAACTAATACTATTACAAGAGGCCAATTCTTTGAACTGGTTCTTGCAGGTGCTCCAAACCCCCTTGAAATCGCTAAGCAACAAGGATTAATAACCCCTGATAAAAAAGGAAACTACTTTGAAAACAGAAAACTGACAAGAGAAGAGCTTGCAGTGTTTATATGCAAAATAGCAACTTTAAGTGGTGTACAGCTTCCGGCTGCAAAGCCTGAAATAGCAGATATTAATTCTTCTGCAGCATGGTCAAGAAACGCAGTTAATGCTTTGGTTGGGTTTGAGGTTATAAAGCTGGATGACAAAGGTAATTTTAATCCGAAAAGTGAAGTAACGTCTGACTTTGTCACTACTGTTTTAAATAACCTTAATCAGAAGCTGGCAGGAAAATAGTCTATTTATACGCAGCACAAGAAACCCCAAGTTACCACAGCGACAATAGCTGTAGTAACTTGGAGTTTTATTATTCATAAAAGAGATAAATGTGTAATATAGTGCTTTTATGGAGGATGTAATATGCGTAATAAATTGATTTTAAAAATTCTATGTGCAGCATTGGTCTTTTTATTTATTATTGCTGCCTGTGGATGTAACAATGAAAAAGCCCAAGAAGGCGGGGAACACTTGAAAATAGGCCTTACGCCGGCAGTTGATGCCATACCCTACATAATTGCCCGGGATAAGGGTATTTTTAAGAAATATGGGTTAAACGTAGATATGGAGGTGTTCAAAAGTGCCGGAGAAAGGGATGCGGCATTTCAAAGTTCGAACATTGACGGTGTATTATGCGATATGGTAGCTGTCTGCCTTTACCGGAACGCAGGATTTAAAGTTAGAATAACCGGAGTTACAGATGGGGACTTTATACTTTTGGCAAGCGGGCAATCAGGCATAAAAAGCATAAAAGAAGTCGAAGGACACCAGGTTGCAATATCTGAAAATACCATAATTGAGTACGCACTGGATAAAATTCTGAATAAAAACGGTATTGGTATTAATGAAGTTGAAAAAGTGGCAGTGCCTTCCATCCCGGTTCGTCTGGAGATGCTTCAGCACAACAAAGTTCAGCTTGCTTTACTTCCCGAGCCTTTCTCTTCTATGGCAATTAAACAAGGTGCCGTTGTACTGGATTCTGCTTATAAAAACAATATTTACAGCAATGTAATTGCCTTTAAAGATACTACAATTAAAGAAAAAGCATCAGTAATTAAAAAATTGAATGAAGCCTATAACCAATCTGTCAAATATCTAAAGGAAAATCCAATAGAAGAGTATCAGGACGAAGTAATTAAATTTATCGGATACCCGGAGGATATGAAGGGAAGTATTCTACTGCCGGATTACAGAAAGGCCGGACTTCCGGCTGATAGTGAATTGAAATCTACTATAGAGTGGGCTGAAAGAGAACATTTGCTGAATAAAAAGATTACAGAAAATGATTTGAAGGAAAAGATACAGTAAATTTCATAAATGCTATTGTAAACAGAAAACATTTATGGTAATATATGGCTATAAAATTTCATTTTTAATGAGGCAACGATGCCAATTCTGTATTTAGAACAGAATTGGTATTTTTTTGTATTTATGTACAACTCATATTTGGCAATGACGCCGGTTTCGAAGAGGAAATACGGCGTTTTTTATGTTTATATCAACAGATTAAGGAGATGAGTTTTTATGAAAAAAATCGAAATGATTATCAGACCCGAAAAGCTGGAAGATGTGAAGGAAATATTAAATGAATCACAAATATTCGGTATGACGGTATTAATGGTTTCAGGCTGCGGACATCAAAAGGGAAGAAAAGAAATATACAGAGGTGCCGAGGTTACAATAAATCTTCTTCCTAAAGTAATGGTTCAAACTGTTGTGCACGATGATGCAGTTCAAAAAATAATACAAAAGGTTACAGAGAGAATTAAAACAGGTAGTGTAGGCGATGGAAAGATTTTTGTGTATAACGTTGAAGAAGCAGTGAAAATAAGAACAAGTGAGAGTGGTGAAGATGCAATATAAAAAAGCTTCTATTATTTTACTGACTGCATTGTCAGCAGGTATATTCCTCTCAGGTATATTTTTCATTTTTTACAGTTGGATAAACCATATTACCTTCAAAGTAATAAACACAAATGTCTCCGGAATATTATTCGGCATGGCTGTTGTATATCTGGGGTTCAGATACCTGCTTTCAGTTTTAAAACTAAAAAAAGAGCTATATAAGGAATCTTCAGTATTTTCATGGAGTAATTTCAGAAAACAAAAGACTGTGAGATAAGCAAATCGTTTTAATATTTAAATTCAGAATGAAATGGGGGATTACGATGAAAAGAGTTGCAAAAATATTAAGTTTAATTTCAGTAGTTGCTATACTTACACTGTTTATTTCAACTGTTGTTATGGCGGCAGGGGACCCTACAGGTGCTTCATATACATCCGTAACAGGAAAGGAAACCCTTTCGGATGTTGCCAACGCCGCAAGCAGAGCTCAATACAGTGCAAACTTTGTTTGGATTATGATTACAGGATTTATGGTCTTTTTCTTCCAATGCGGATTTGCAATGGTTGAAACAGGCTTTTGCCGCGGTAAAAATGCTGCTCATACAATAACAATGAACTTGATGGTGTTTCTTGTAGGTGCAATAGGGTATTTCCTTGTGGGCTTTGCATTACAATTTGGAGGCTCGGGAGGAGCAGCAGGCTTGGGAACAGGCGGAGCAGTTCTAAATGGTATGCTTTCAATTCCGGGGCTTGGCGGAATCTTGGGGTATAAGGGATTCTTTCTGCAAAGCGGAGGAACCTATGATGCAGGAATATACGCTTTATTCTTCTTCCAGATGGTGTTTATGGATACTACTTGTACTATTCCAACCGGAGCGGTTGCAGAAAGAGTAAAATACTCAGCTGTTGTAATAGCTTCCTTCTTCATATCAATGATATATTATCCCTTGTTTGGAAACTGGGTATGGGGCGGAGGATGGATGGCTACCCTTGGCAAAAACTTTGGCTTAGGTCATGGGGTTGTTGATTTTGCAGGATCTGCAGTAGTCCACTCTATGGGTGGTATGATGGCTATTGCCGCGGCTATAGTCATAGGGCCAAGAATAGGAAAGTTCAAAAAAGACGGTACTGCAAGAGCATTTCCGGGTCACCATATACCTATGGCAGTAGTAGGGACGATTATTCTGTTCTTTTGCTGGTTTTCCTTTAATGCCGGTTCCACACTTAATGCCGGAGATTTCAGGCTGGCGGTTGTTGCTACAAATACTATGATAGCCGGAGCTATAGGCGGGCTTGTTGCAATGTTCTATATGTGGGGTAAATACGGAAAACCAGACCCGTCCATGACTTGTAACGGAGCACTTGCAGGTCTGGTTGCAATTACTGCACCATGTGCATTTGTCAATGCCATATCTTCCTTTATAATAGGTGCGTTGGCCGGCATACTAGTTTGTATTTCTGTAGCTTTTGTAGAAAACAAGCTGAAGCTTGATGACCCGGTGGGAGCTATCTCAGTTCATGCAGTAAACGGCGTATTTGGAGTTCTATGTGTGGGATTATTTTCAGACGGAAGTTACGGTGACGGTATTAATGGTGTGGCAGGTGGAGTCAAAGGCTTGTTCTACGGAGACGCTTCACAGTTGGTTGCCCAGCTGATAGCAGTGGGAGTCCTTATAGTTTGGGGCTTTGGAGGCTCATATGTATTCTGGAAGCTCCTTGACAAGGTCTGGGGTATAAGAGTAAGCCCGGAGGTTGAGATTGAGGGTTGTGATCTTGAGGAAATGGGAGCCTACGGATACCCTGATTTCCAGATTGTCAAGTCAGAATTGGATTTTCAAAAAGCAGATGACCTGTATTTAAGTAAATTAAAAGTCAAAGATACAAGTTTAAAGATATAGATTTGAATAAGGGGTTGTTGCAAAACAGAAAAATTTTCTGTTTTGCAACAGCCTCTGGAAAGCAAATTGCACTTTAATGAGCAGATACCACCTTTAAACCAACTATTCCAACTACTATAAAACCAATACAAATCAGCCTGATTATATCAATAGGCTCTTTAAATAATATTATTCCTAAAACTACAGTTCCAACTGTACCAATTCCGGTCCAGATTGCGTATGCCGTACCAAGGGGAAGATTCTTTAGTGCCAATGATAAAAAGAAGAAACTCGCAATCATACCCGCTATAGTAAGAATGCTTGGTATAGGTTTTGTGAATCCATGGGAATATTTTAACCCTACCGCCCAGCCCGTTTCCAACAGACCTGCAACTACCAACATTATCCACTTCATATGTTACACTCCTTTTAAATAGAAAATAAAAAAGCCTTGGGTGATATTAATATAAAATATCTCCCAGGCTTTTATCCTTCCGTGAACACAGAAAACTGTGCGTTTTATCTTGGACCAGTCCAGTATTCATCTTAACTGCGGAACCCTATAAAACTATATGCTATTTTGTTTAAATAGATAATATCAAAAGCTGTACGGCTAGTCAATAGGTGACAAACTTAGGCTGCTGAATCACTTAATCCATGCTTTGAACTGAATACAATTTTTAACAATGCAGGTGTTATTACTGTTGTAAGTATAACTACAATCAACGTTGGAATGTAAATCTCCTCTGAGATAATCTTGTTTTGCATTCCGATGTTTGCAGTAATAATGGCAACCTCGCCTCTTGAAATCATACCAACTCCAATTTGAATACATTCACGCTTGCTCATTTTGAACAGCTTTGCTGCTCCTCCGCACCCAAATAGCTTACCCACAACCGCTATCACAAACATAACAAGGGTAATAAGCACAACTTCGAAGTTCAACCCCTTGATATCTGCTGCAATACCAACGCTTGCAAAGAATATCAGTGACAAAAAGCCCGATGATATGGCTTTAACATTTTTCTCAATGTAATCTCTGTGTATAAACTGTGAAAGTGTTAAACCGCAGATATATGCACCTGTTATTGCAGCAATACCAAGCAATTCTGATATAAATGCCAGAATGAGTGCCATTGCTATGGCGTAGGTTAAAAGGTCCCGCTTGTGACTGCTGTCAGCCTTGATTTTATTAATAAATTTAGGCACTATTGCAATCATAACTACTGCAATTACACAGAATGCAATTATTTTAACAAATGTCAGAACAAGACTAATTACGGCATCTGAACCGGATGCTCCGCTTCCAACGGTTTTGGATACGGCAAGAACGATTGATATGAGAATCAGACCCAGAACATCGTCAATAACAGCGGCTCCCAGAATATTCACCCCGGCTTTTGTATTGAGCTTGCCCAACTCGTTAAGTGTTTCAACCGAGATACTAACACTCGTAGCCGTAAGAATTACACCAACAAAGAGGTTTTCCCAAAAGTCTGTAAAAAACAGATACGCAGCGGCTGTTCCCAGTACCAGTGGTACTATTACTCCGCCCAGAGCAATAACAAGAGATGTTTTTCCCGCTTTTTTCAGTTCATCTACGTTAGTTTCAAGACCGGCAAGAAACATAAGCATAATTACGCCCAAATCGGACAACAACTTTATGTGTTCAGTATAATCAACAAGCTTCAGAACCGCAGGGCCGAGGATAACACCCGCAATTAACGCCCCCAAAACCTCAGGCATTTTGAATTTCCTGCTTACAAGCCCTCCTATTTTTGTAAAAATCAGAATAAGGGCAATATCAATGAGAACCTTTTCCAAGTTTACACCTTCTTTACTATTATTAATATTTGAATATTTGTTTAACATTATGTAGTGTGAATTTTCCATTAACATAAATAAAAAGGAAAGTCACTAACGGACTTCCCTCATTGGAAGACAAAAAAGATTATCAAACAGAAATCTCACAGTACTATTATACCATGTTAATCCATAAATCAACAAGTCCCTTTGATTTATGAGCATCCTTTATTTTTTGGAATACTCCAGCATATATATAGAAATATATCTTTATAGGGGGTGAGAGCTTTTTGCTTGAAATGACAGAGGTCAGCGTTTACTATGAATCAAACGGAGAAAAACATCATGCCGCAGGGCCTATAACTTTACAGGTGGCAAACAGTGAGACTTGTGCGATAATCGGTCCGTCCGGCTGTGGAAAGACAAGCTTGCTCAGAGTTATGGCAGGAGTTCAAAACAACTTTACGGGTAGAGTAAGGATAGACGGAAATGATTTAAAACCTGCTTTGCACAGAATTGCCTATATACCTCAAAATAGCGGACTTTTGGGATGGAAAACCATCCGTAATAATTGCCTGCTGCCTGTAAAAATTAGAAAGCTACCTTTGGATAGGGAAGTTTATTTAAGACTGCGAGAAATAACTCGAAGAATGGAAATAGAAGATATATTGGACCGGTACCCATCACAAGTTAGCGGAGGACAACTTCAAAGGGCTGCAGTGGCTAGAAGTTTAATGATAAAACCTGATTTGTTATTAATGGATGAACCTTTTTCTGCACTGGATACCCTGACACGTGAATATGCACAGAATATGTTGCGTTGTGTTCTAAGGGATTTCAAGGCTACGGCAGTACTTGTTACACATAGCATAGAAGAGGCTGTCTTTTTGGCCGATAGGGTAATAGTACTTTCAGCCTCTCCCGGAAAGATTATTGCGGATATAACAACTTTAAGCAGCGAATATGAAGACAGGTCGGCAGTCCGTTACACAAAGCTTGCGGCAATAATACGACAACTGATAAAAGAAGAGTGGGAGGGGTACGGTGAAGAAAAAAGTAACAGTGTATGCTGAGGGTATGTTAATTATAAATTTGATATGGTATGTAATACACTTAATATTTCAAACAAGGATAATTCCCGACCCCATAAGAGTATACAGGAGTTTTTATTTATTTTTTCAAGAGGGCATGCTCTGGCATATAAGTATAAGCCTTTGGAGGATATTCGCCGGAGTAATAATAGCACTTTTGCTGGGAGCAATAATAGGGTACAAAATGGCTGTATCGGAAATGTGGAATAAAATTCTTAACCCTTTGGTATTTTTCACATACCCTGTTCCCAAAACAGCACTCCTCCCTGTCATTATGACTATATTCGGCTTGGGCGGGGCTTCTAAAATAATTCTAATAACAATGATAATTATTTTTCAAATAATAATAACTGTAAGAGATTCCGTTGTCGGCATAGATAAAGAGTGTATCTACAATATAAGAAGCATGGGGGCATCCCCAGGACAGATTCTGTACCATGTTGTTATACCTGATATCATACCGGGCATATTAACCAGCTTGCGTGTAACAATAGGCTCTGCACTGTCCATTCTCTTTTTCTGTGAAGCTTATGGTACTTCATGGGGAATGGGGTACTATATTCTTGATGCCTGGACCAGAATAGATTATATCAGTATGTACAAGGGAATTATTGTATTGTCTTCGGTGGGGATAGCATTATTTTTTTTGATTGATATTTTAGAACAGAAAATTGTCAAATGGAGATAAATTTCTTTTCACAAGCCTTTACTTATAGTATATAATAATTTATGTCAACTTTTTTATTTGGACAAGTTGTATTTCTTATAAAACAGGGGTGTACATAGGCGTGAATTTATTATCAAAGTTCAGAGAAATCTATTTTAATAAAGAAAGCCTTTCCGAAGAAGATATGAGGGTTTCAAGGAATATATCTATTTTTGAAGGCTGTACCGCCAGAAGTATTCTTACCCTGACCAGCGGAGCTTTTTTGGTTGGATTTGCCAAATACCTTGGCGCAAGCAATGAACAGTCGGGAATTATAGCTGCAATTCCGGTGTTGGCGGGAATAGTGACGGTGTTTTCTCCTATAGTTCTTGAGAAGTTGGAAAGCAGAAAATTGCTTACCTGTATGCTATGCTTTATCGGAAGATTAATGATGGGGCTGATGATACTTATACCTTTTATAAGTCCATACAAAACAGTCAGAGTTCAGTTGTTGATATGGGTATTCTTCATTGCTAACTTAATCATGGTTTTTACAATTCCATATGCACAGACGTGGCTGCTGAATATAACCCCTGAAAGAATAAGAGGTGCCTATTATGGTAAACGGGAATCAATAGTTTTGGGTACAGTTACTGTTGTTACCCTTCTTATGGGACAGGTTCTCGATAAATTTGAGCAGATAGGACACCAATTTACCGGATTTATTGTATTATACACTTTTGTTATTGTTACTGCTTTTGTAAACATTGTATTGTTTTCAAAGATTAAAGAGCCGGTTAATCCTGTTATAAAATCAGGGATTTCAATTAAGAATTTATTTACACTGCCGGCTAAAAACAAGAATTTTATGAAAATAACGTTCATAACTGTATTATGGAATTTAGGTTATCAGATTGCTTTCCCGTTTACCTCGGTTTATATGGTATCAATCCTTCATTTGAGATATGGCCTTGTTACGGCAATGGCTGTTCTGGCTTCAATTGCAAGTGTTGTATCTGTGAGGTTCTGGGGAAGAATTGCAGATAAAAAGTCATGGCTCTATATTATGAAACTAATGATTGTTCTCCAGATTTTAAGCTTTCTAACTTGGTTTTTCATAAATTCGGACACTGTATATATTCTGATGCCTATAGCTCATATACTCGGTGGTGCCGCAATTTCAGGAGTAAACATATCTGTGAACAATTTGCAGTATAGTTACTCCCCTGCCGATAATAAAACGGTATACATGGGATTCTCTTCGGCAGTAAACGGTATTATCGGGTTTGTAGGAACTTTAGTAGGTTCATTTTTTATTAAGGTTACAGAAACCAGAGGAGTATCTCCCGCAGGTTTTTCAATTGGTAATATGCAAATGCTGTTTTTAACAGCGGTAGTTGTTTTGACAGTGAGTATTTTTAGCATTTCGAAATTCAGAATTAACAATGTAAATTAGTAAAAAGGTGTGCAGGAAGAGTATATTCCTCCAGCACACCTTTTTTAGCTAAACTATTGTTACTTTATATTCCTTAAACCAGTAATCCAACTGTATCAGCCATGCAATAAGCTGAGGTCTTCCCATAAGCTGACCATACCACGTTACATTGCTGCCTGAACGCAAGAGTGGCAGAGTGTCCGGGTGGAGTATATCCTTTAGTATGGAATCAGGAGTAGCCATAACTTCTTCGAACATTTCTGAAACAATTGTTTCATATTCAGGGTTATGGGTTTTGGGGTATGGACTCTTTTTCCTGTACAAAATTTTATCAGGCAGGTAATCGCTCATGGCTTCCCTCAAAAGTGACTTCTCAACCTTATTTTTAAATTTTATCTTCCACGGTACATTATAAACATATTCCAGAATCCGGTGGTCTGAAAAAGGAACCCTGACTTCAAGGCCGCTTGCCATTGACATACGGTCCTTTCGCTCACGTAGAGATATAAAAGTAAAACATTATCTGCCTAAATTAATTTTCAATTTAGTATTGACTAATTGGTATAAACATCTTATATTAAATTAATTAGGTTACCAACCTAAATATATTTTTCAATGGAATGAAAGGTAAATTTATGCAACAAATAACTCAGAAAAGAAAAACCACAGTTATGATAGCGTTAATGGCTACTATGTTTTTCGCAGCAATTAATCAAACAATAATTAGTGCGGCATTGCCAAAAATTATTGCTCAATTAGGGGGAATGGACTATTATTCATGGGTAATTACAGGTTACATGCTTACCTCAACAATCTCTACTGTAATTTTTGGAAAGTTATCGGATATCTATGGAAGAAAGATTTTCTTACTTTCAGGGATTGTTGTCTTTCTAATAGGTTCTTTTTTAACAGGTTTATCAGCTAATATTTTTCAAATGATAGCATTCCGTGGGGTCCAAGGAATTGGTGGAGGTATTTTAATGTCTATTTCACTTACAGCTGTAGGCGATTTATACCCACCACAGGAAAGAGCTAAATGGACAGGCGTTATGATGTCAATTTTTGGAATTTCAAGTATTCTTGGACCGGTTCTTGGTGGCGTTATGGTTGACTATGTTGCGTGGAAATGGCTATTTTGGCTCTTCTTACCTTTAGGTGTTGTTGCCTTAGTTATGATTTGGAGCCTGTTTCCTAAATTATCGGGGAATTCCTCAGAATCAATCGATTATTTGGGTTCAATTTTCCTGGCACTTTCAATTACAAGCTTACTTTTGGGCTTTTCATGGGCTGGGACAAAATATGCTTGGGCTTCACCTCAAATTTTAGGTCTCTTTGGTGCAACTATAGTGGGAATTCTAGTTCTTATTCTTATTGAATGTAAGGCCAAAAGTCCTGTTATGCCCCTTTCTATGTTTAATAATAAGGGTGTTACCATTTCTTTCGCAGCAAGTTTTGTTATGAGTGGTGGAATGATGGGTGCTATGTCATATATACCTTTCTTTATTCAAGGTGTAAAAGGGCTGTCAGCAACAACATCAGGTTTATTAAATATCCCAATGTCTCTTATGATGATTATATTTAGTACATTAGTTGGACGTTGGATGTCAAAGTCCGGTAATTACAGGCTATTTGCCGTACTTGGTTTAGGTATTATGAGTGGAAGTATGATTATAATGGCAAATATGAATAACATTGTATGGGCTGCTATAAGCTTGATTATTTTTGGTGTAGGGTTGGGATTTGGTATGACAGTATTCACAACAACAGCACAGAATTCTGCTCCAACTTCACAGCTAGGCGTAGTAACAGCTTCTTGTACTCTTTTCCGTAATCTGGGAGGTACTATTTTCATTGCTATATTTGGTTCTATTATGAATACTTCAATGGCAAGAAACATGCAAACAGTAATGGCATCCGATTCCGGAATAGACCTTACAAAAATGGATGGTGAAACTGCTGAAAAATTTACAGCTATGGCAAATCCTCAATTGTTGTTGGATAATAATAAGCTTGAAGCTATACAAGCAAGCTTGCCGGAACAAGTTCAGCTTTTATTTTCAAAGATGATGGACTTAGTTCGAACTGTAATGGGGGATGCATTAACCAGCGTATTTTATATAGGTGCTTTGCTCTTGCTTGTGGGTGTTATCCTCTCATTGTTTTTGAAAGTAAAAACTACTTCTGAAGACACTAGTGATGAATTTGAAGAAGAAAACCCTGCAGCATAACATTCTTTAGTATATATAAGTGCATTTGCATAATGAATATGATGTATGGCTTTAAGAAAATACGTTGTTTAACCCTTGTTGATAAGGTATAATTGTTACAAATAAAATCTTAAGAGGATGTGAATACACCATTACTTAAGATGATGTATCACGAATGAGGTGAACTTTTTGCAGGAACAATCAAACATAGATATTAGAAGATTTGTGGAGACCTTTGAAAAGTTAGTAAGAGCTGAACGACGTAAACAGTCGTTATTTGGCTTAAAGCAGAGCGAAGTGCGTGTTTTGCTTTGTATTGAGCAGCTTTCGCATGAGAGCAAACAGGTCATTACAGTTTCAGAAATCAGTAAGAAAATGCTTGTAACTTCTCCTACTGTTACTGAATTAATAAAAAGCTTAAGTACCAATGGATTTATTGAACGTAATGTAGACTCTCAGGATAAACGAGTCTCTGATATAAAATTAACGGCTAAAGGGGAAAAAATAGTACAGAAATTAATTACCTACTTTACGTCTTTATTCTCCGGACTTATAGAAAAAATAGGAGAAGAACAGAGCGAAACTTTACTTGATTTATTAGATCAAGTATGTCTTTATCTTAATGAAACAAACCTAGAGAGTGATTAACACATAGGGCTATTAGTTAACAATTCTTCTTAAAAAAACAGGGGTACTATACTTGTAAGTATAGTACCCCTGTTTTTATTTCTATTGTGTAGAATTTTAATTATAAGTATGTAATAGGACATCCATATTATTTAATAAATATAAGTAACACAATCGAATAGGGGCTAATTTACATATGGGTGTATTAATAATTACTGAAAAGGAAGAAGTTTTAAATGGATTCAAGGTTATTACCAAAAAGCCTGATTTAACTGAAAACGAGTACAAGATGGCGGAATACACTATTGTAAACAATATTATCAAGACCCTAATGGAACATTCAGAAACTTAAAAACAAAAGGGGATATCTTATGATTGCCATATATACAAGACAATCCGTAGATAAAAAAGATAGTATTTCCATAGAAAGTCAAATCGGATTTTGTATGAAGGAGATATCTTCCGAAAAGTACAAAATATATACCGACAAGGGCTACAGCGGGAGTAACATAAATCGGCCGGCATTTGAAGAAATGATTAGGGACATCAAAATAGGTATTATTGAAAAAGTAGTGGTCTACAAGCTTGATCGTATAAGTAGATCACTTCTTGATTTTGCACACATTATTGAATGTTTCAATAAATATAAGGTTGAATTTATCAGTCAGACCGAAAAATTTGATACAAGTACATCCATGGGCAGGGCAATGCTGTCAATAGTAATGGTCTTTGCCCAACTGGAAAGAGAAACTATTCAGCAAAGAGTAAAGGATAACTATTATCAGAGAGGAAAAGCGGGGCTATATCTTGGTGGTGTAGCCCCCTTTGGCTATAATAAGATTCAAACATTTTTAAGTGGTAAAAAAACTTATATGTTTGAAATAGATGAAGAAAAATCTGAACTTGTTAGTCAGATTTACAGCATGTATGCAGAGAAGTACAAATCCTTGGGAGTTATTGCAAGATATATTAATTTGAAAAAAATAAAGACCAACAAAGGACATAACTGGACAGCCATAGCTGTAGGAAGATTAATCAGAAATCCGGTATATGTTAAAGCAAATGCAGACGTATACCTATATCTGAAGAAAAAAGGGGCTGTTATAAATAATGATATAAGTGATTTTATAGGCGAAAATGGCTGCTATGTATATGGAGAAAGGCAATCAATAACTACCAGCAAATTTACAGACCTGACTAATAATTTTGTAACCATAGCTCCGCATAAAGGTATAATAACCCCGGAACTGTGGCTTAAATGTCAGTACATAGCCGATGAAAACAAACATTTAAAAAATAGCGGCAGAGGGAAAAACAGTTGGCTGTCCGGACTGATAAAATGCGGATATTGCGGATATGCCGTAACAGTTGTAAAAAGCCGAGGACTTCTATATATTAACTGCGGAGGAAGAAAGAATGGGTTTTGCCATGGAAGAAAAAAGGTAATTTATCTCAAGGATATTGAAAAAATAGTAGAAATAAAGCTATTAGAAAAAATGAAATCACTAAAACCGGATTTAATTACCGGAACGAACTCCCATTTAAGAGAAATTAATGATTTAAAAATCCAACTTGCTAAAGTTGAGGAAACCATAACAAAATTGGTTGACAGTCTGTTAACCTTTAATGAAACAGCAGGAAGCTATGTAAATGATAAAATCACTGATCTTGATAATAAAAAGAAACTGTTACATAATAAAATAAATAAACTTTCTATGGATAACTCCTCAAACAATATAAATGGGGAAGATCTTTCAGAATATCTATTAAACTGGGACAACTACGACCTGGAACAGAAGAAAAGCATTGCAAAAGCCCTGATTGCAAAAGTAGTTATCACCGATGAGGAAATTGAAATAGTATTTAAGATTTAATGTTTTTCTTTTATATCCTTTCAATCCAAAAGAGATACCATAAACCAGTTTACAGAAAGCCAGTTTGCCATCCTTGCAGTTTTCATTTCCTCGGTTTCATTCCCTGTAACAGGACATGCATTTACACTGTCGCGGTACATCTGGTTTACAAAATCCAGACCTAGCTTTGGTTTTGCAAAATCAGCATTAAACAGGAAAATTCTTGATTCAGGATCATGTATCCATGGGAAAAAGTTGCGGTGGAGCATTTCGGGTTTGTAGAACCATGGATATCCGCCGAATATTTCATCGGCACATTCACCGCTTAATGCAACAGTATGTCTTTTTTTAATCTGCTTGCAATAGTAAAGCAGAGAGGAGTCTATGTCCGCCATGCCGGGGTAGTCTCTATATTTTACCGCATCGTAAAGAAGATCTGCGATTGTTTGCTGGCTTACAGTAAGGACGGTATGGTCTGTGCCAAGATACTCACTTAGCCAGACCGCATAACTATCATCACTTTCGGGCTGGAAGCTTGTAGAGGTAAAGTGCTGCTTATTTCCTTCATATTCAAAGGAATAGGTACACAATAAGTCCCCATTTTTCTTGTCGGCCCGAGCAACAGCTGTTACTACTGATGAATCGAGTCCCCCGGACAATAAAGTACATAAGGGTACATCAGAAACCAGCTGTCTCTGAATTGCATCTGTGAGATAAAATTTTGTTTTTTCGACAATAGTACTTTCACTATCCTCTAGCTCGTAAGCCTGCAAAGACCAGTATTTGCGTAATTCAAGTCCGTTACAGTTATAAATTCCATGAAAGCCGGGTGAAATTTCAAGAATATTTTTGAAGATTCCGCTATTAGACGGGCGCATTGGGGAGAGGTATAACAGCTGCCAAATACCTTCACTGTCAAGCTCCGCTTTAATCTTGGGATGTTTCAAAATTGATTTTACTTCTGAGGAGAAAATTAAAGTATCTCCGACCAAAGTATAAAAAAACGGTTTTACGCCCATTCTGTCTCTGGATACGTAAACCTGTTTTTTATCATCATCATAAACTGCAAAAGCAAAGATACCATTAAGTTTTTCCGAACATCCCATACCCCAAAGTATGTACGAATAAAGCAAAACCTCCGTATCGCAGTGAGTTTTAAATTCCACTCCCAGATTTTCAAGCTCTGACCGCAATTCATTTGAATTATATAGCTCGCCGTTGTAAACAATAGTATAGGTTTTACCCTCGAAAACAGCAGTCATAGGCTGCAAGCCGTTAGCAACATCAATAACGGCAAGTCTGTTATGGCCAAAGCAAACATATTCATCTCTGAAAAAACCGTGTTGATCAGGGCCTCTGTGAACAGTAGTCAGTCTCATGGCTTCGAGGGTTTCCTGAGAGATGCTTCTTGTACCATCTTTAAAATTTACCAAACCAAGAATTGAGCACATATTTTATCCTCCAGAAAGTATTCGTATCAATACGAGACAATGGGACAATTATCATTGCTGACGCCATTGTCCCATGCTCTTATTAGTATATGAATATTTGAGGTGATTTGTGCTTTACAATTTAATGAATATTTATATCAATACCTACTACTCCAACGATTTCGCCTGTGTCTGATTTAATAGGAGAGGAAACTGTAATACATGGATTTCTGGTTATGGCAGAAATATATATAGAGGATACAAAATTCTCGCCTTTAATACTCCGCTTGAACCATTCACGGACATTTGCGTTTGCTATGCCGGCTTTTGGTATTGAGCATATAAAACGGCCTTTTTTATCATTGGTCCACACAGCCTCTACATAAGGGTACTTATTTTTAAAATCCATTAAAATTTCTTCATGAACGGTGCTATCTTTAGAATTTATGATTTCACTTTTGGAACAAAGTTCATTATATATAATGGAAAGAGAACTTTTTGCCTTCTCCATTGCGTCGTTGCCAAGTGCCTCAACATCTTCCGCTTCACCCGAAAACAATTCGGATAGGGTAGAGGAGGCTTCGTTAAGCCGTATACCCATAGAGGAGATTTCTTCTATATTATTTTTCTGCTGGTGAACAGATGTACATACATCATCCACCGACCGTGAAGTTTCAGACAAAACATCTTCCACATCCCTAATCTGATTTCCCACATTTTGTGCAATGAGAACCTCCTGCTTGGATAAGGAACTTATTTTATCCATCATACCAAATACATCGTTAAATGAAGAATCAATTTTCTCCAGATATTTTTCAATACTTTTTGTTGCAGAAATACCTTCATCAACCATAGAGGCATTTTCCCTTACAACAGTATAAACGCTTCCGACTTCTCCATGAATGGATTTAATCAGTGAACCTATTTCTTCCACTGATTTGCCTGTATTGTCTGCAAGTTTGTGAATTTCAGCTGCCACGACGGCAAAGCCCTTTCCATGTTCTCCGGCACGGGCAGATTCAATGGTTGCATTTAATGCAAGAAGCTGAGTCTGCTTTGAAATACTGCTTACAGTCTCCAGAATATGCTCGATTTCCCCGGAGGTTTTTTGAAGTCTCTCCATATTTACAAGAGTTTTATTAGAAGATTCGTGAATACTATCTATAGTCTTTACAATCTGCATAATTTCTTCCAGACTCAATCTGACTGTATCCTTGGATATTGAACTTTTTTCAATCATTTGACCGGTTATATCTTTTGCATTGTTTAACAAATCCACAATATTTTTAACTTCGGAAAGAGTATTGGTAATACTGTCGTAGACATGTTCATTTTTGTTGGCCATTTCCTTAACTTCGTCATAAACATATTTGGCAAATTCATTGTTTTCATCTAATGTCACCGAAATATTTTCGGAAACGGATGAAATCTGACTTGAGGTAACCTGAACTTCAAAATTAAATTTTTTCAGGTCACTTTTCAGTTTTTTAATTCTGTCAGTATATAGCCTGAATTTTCCCTGAATAAGTTTCCAAGTAACCGAAAAGTATACTATAAATACAATAAGATTCAATATTAGCTTAATATATAAATTTATCCCTGAAAAACATACCAAAAAAGTTGATACTAGAAAAAACAGACAGCTTGCAACTATGTAGGAAGAGCTTTTCATTAAACTTCTCTCCGTTTCGTTAAATTATTAATACTATCATGTTAAAAAACGACAAAAGGGACAGTAGTAGGTTGGTACGTATTGTCCCTTTTGTGTCAGATACAATTATATTTTATTTTTCTATGCTATATATTGAAAAGTAAGTCAGCATAACAAGGGAATGGATACAAATCTTTTGGAATAATTGCTTCCAGCTTATCTGCATCAGCTCTCAATGATTCCATAGCAGGCACTACAATTTTACTGAATGCCTCTGCCTGTTTTAATGCACTTGTGTCTTCAGCACTTGCTTTTTCTATAGCTTTCTTCAAAGAGTTTATATTTGAAGAGAAGGAGCTTAATACAGGTGACAACTCTTTAAGAACAGAGGACTGTGCGGATACTTCAACTGACATTCCGGTAGCTTTTACGGAATTTATTGTATCGGACAAATCCTTGCTGAACTTAAATGCAGCTGGAAGAAGCTCGGTTTTAGCCATTGATATCATAGTCAAAGCTTCGATATTAATTGTTTTAACATAATTTTCAAGTAATATTTCATATCTGGACTCAATTTCAGAATTACTGAGAACTCCATGCTTAACAAATACGGCTACGTTTTTATCTTTTATGAATGTAGGTATACATTCAACAGTTGACTTAAGATTGAGCAACCCTCTGCTTTCAGCTTCAGCAACCCATTCATCGGTATAGTTGTTGCCGTTGAATATTATACGCTTGTGCTCCTTGATAGTTTCAGATATCAAATCTGTAACTGCACTTGAAAGATCACTTTGTCCCTCCAGAGTGTCAGCAAACTTTTGGAGGACTTCAGCAACTATTGTATTCAGTACAAAGTTCGGACCAGAAATAGATGCTGAAGATCCAAGCATTCTGAATTCAAATTTATTACCTGTAAATGCAAATGGTGACGTTCTGTTACGGTCAGTTGTATCTTTAGGAAGCTTTGGCAAGCTTGCAACACCTGTTTCGAGAATGGAGTTGTATGCTTTACCCTTAGCTTTTCCGTTTTCAAGCTGAGTAAGGATGTCTGTTAATTGATCTCCAAGGAACATTGATACTATAGCTGGAGGAGCTTCATTTGCACCAAGTCTGTGGTCGTTTCCGGCAGATGCTACTGAAAGACGCATCAAATCCTGATAATCGTCAACAGCTTTAATAACTGCACACAGGAAAACAAGGAACTGAACATTTTCATGGGGAGTTGATCCCGGCTCCAACAGGTTCTGACCGTCATTAGTTGACATTGACCAGTTGTTATGTTTACCTGAACCGTTTACACCTGCAAATGGTTTTTCGTGGAGCAGGCATACAAGATTGTGTCTGAGAGCTATTTTCTGCATGAGTTCCATAGTAAGCTGATTGTGGTCGGTTGCTATGTTTGAAGTTGTGAATATAGGAGCCAATTCGTGTTGAGCAGGAGCAACTTCATTATGTTTTGTTTTAGCTGCAATTCCCAGTTCCCACAGTTCTTTATCAAGATCCTTCATGTAGTTGGAAACTCTTTCCTTGATGTTTCCAAAGTAATGGTCTTCCAGCTCCTGTCCCTTTGGAGGCCTGTTGCCGAAAAGTGTTCTTCCTGTGAAAATCAGGTCTTTTCTCTTTTTATATAAGTCTCTGTCAATCAGGAAGTATTCCTGCTCAGGTCCTACAGTAGTTGTAACCCTTGTTGCAGTGGTGTTTCCAAATAATTTCAAAATTCTTAGAGCCTGTTTGTTGAGAGCTTCCATTGAACGGAGCAAAGGAGTCTTTTTGTCTAAAACTTCTCCGGTATACGAACAGAAAGCCGTTGGGATATAAAGAGTGCCATCTTTAACAAAGGCTGGTGAAGTACAGTCCCAAGCAGTATATCCTCTGGCTTCAAAAGTTGCTCTGAGTCCGCCGGAAGGGAAGGAGGAAGCATCAGGCTCACCCTTTACAAGGTCCTTGCCGGTAAATTCCATAATGACCCTTCCGTCATCTGTAGGCGAAATAAAAGAGTCATGCTTTTCAGCCGTGATACCTGTCATAGGCTGGAACCAGTGAGTGAAATGTGTTGCACCCTTTTCCATAGCCCAATCCTTCATTGCATTTGCAACAACGTCAGCCACTGTTACATCCAGTGCTAAACCTTCATCAATAGTCTTTTTTAAAGACTTATAAGTAGTTTTTGGAAGACGTTCACGCATAGCTGCATCATTAAATACGTTACTTCCATAAATTTCTGTAACACGAAAATCCATGTTAACCCCTCCTTGAATAATTTAAATTTAATTAATTGTCAATGTAATATATAAAAAAAGACATTCCACCCCTTAAAAATATTTTTTAAGGAAGTGAAACGCCTTTGTTTCACAAAATCTATTAAGCTTTTGTATATTTCTTAGCTTTTAAGCTTGTTTAGCTCGCTTCTCAGAATTTCCTGAATTACTTTAGGATTGCCTCTCCCTGCCAATGCTCTTGAACATTGCCCCATACAAAAACCCGAAAGTCTTTTCCTTACCTTCAAGATATTCTGCAACAGCTTTTTCATTATTCGACAGTATTTCTTTAACCGTGTTTTCTACTTCAGATGTATCATTTATTACCTTATAGCCCTTTTCAGCTATAATAGCTTCAGGCTCCTTACCTGTTTCAAACATTTCTGCCAATACTTTCTTAGCGTTGTTTGAAGTAATCTCATCGCTGTCCATCATCTTTATAAGTCTTCCTAACAGTTTTCCGTCAAATGGAATATCCTCAGGTGAAATACAGCTGTCATTGAGCCTTCTCAATACTTCAACTACTATAAAATTAGCGGCTGTTTTAGGATTTCCCGATTCAGCTACAGTAGCTTCAAAGAAATCTGAAAGGCTTACGGAAGTCAGCAGTAGATTTGCATCAGCCTCGTTAATTCCATAGTCTTTAGTATATCTTTCAAATCTCTTGTTCGGAAGTTCCGGAAGAGATTTTCTCAGCTTATCAATATCCTCCCTTGTAAAGGAGACAGGTACTATATCCGGTTCAGGAAAATATCTGTAGTCATGGGCATTTTCCTTGCTTCTTAGTGACTTGCTTTCTCCCTTGCTGTCATCCCAACGTCTTGTTTCCTGAATTATTTTTTTACCTTCGTCAAGAAGCTCCGACTGTCTGTTGATTTCATAATCAATAGCTCTTGCAATAGCCTTTATGGAGTTGATATTTTTCATTTCTGTCCTTGTGCCAAGTTCATCAGTACCAACCGGTCTAATAGACACATTAACATCGGCTCTCAGAGAGCCTTCCTCCATACGGCAGTCCGAAACGCCGGAGTAGAGGAGCATCAAACGAACCTTTTCAACAAATTCTCTCGCTTCCTCTGCGGAGGACAAATCAGGTTTGGTTACAATCTCTATCAGAGGAACTCCGCAACGATTATAATCTGCAAGACTGTATCTGTCATAGCTGTCATGAAGAAGCTTTCCTGCATCTTCCTCCAGATGAATTCTTTCAATTCTGATGAATTTTTCTCCATCAGGTGTATTTATAGTCAACCCTCCATCTTTGCAGATGGGAAGATCAAATTGCGATATCTGATAAGCCTTTGGTAAATCCGGGTAAAAATAATTTTTTCTATCCATTTTTGAAAATTCATTTATCTTGCAGTTTAAGGCCAAGCCTGCCATTACAGTATATTCAACTGCTTGTTTGTTGAGAACAGGCAAAGTTCCGGGCATTCCTGTACAAACGGGACAACACCTGGTATTTGGCTCGCCGCCGAAACTTACGGGACAATCGCAGAAAATTTTCGATTTCGTAGATAACTCCGAATGTATTTCCAAGCCTATAGTAGGGATATATTTCATCGTTATGCTCCTTTCTTGCTATATAGCGGGAACTCTGAACTTATCGGCAAACTCAGCCTCAAAATTCGCAGCAGCCCTGAATATCTCTTTTTCTCCTAATGGCTTACCTGTAAAGGAAAGACCAATAGGAAGTCCCTTTGAATCGTAGCCGCATGGGACTGATATAGAAGGAAGTCCAGCTATATTTACAGCAACAGTGTAAATATCTGCAAGATACATTGTAAGTGGATTATTTGTATTCTGCCCTATTTTGAATGCGGTCTCAGGAGCAGTAGGATGCAGAACTACATCATATTTTGAAAAAGCCTCATTAAAGCCATTGCTTATTAATGTTCTAAGTTTGAGGGCTTTTTTGTAATAAGCGTCGTAGTAACCTGAGGCAAGAGCGTAGGTTCCAAGAAGAATTCTTCTCTTAACCTCTTTTCCAAAGCCCTCAGCTCTTGATTTGCCGATTAGTTCGTTAAAGGATTTGCAGTTATCTGCCCTATAGCCATATTTTACTCCGTCATACCTCGATAGATTTGAACTTGCCTCGGCAGAGGACATGAGATAGTAGGCAGGTACGGCGTGTTTCAATACCGGCATTGAGAACTCCTCTATTTTTGCCCCCATACTCTCCAAATTGTCAATTGATTTATATAATGAATCCTTTATCTCGGCATTTAAGCCTTCTGTCAGGTACTCCTTGGGCAAACCAATCTTAAGGCCCTTTATATCACCTGAAACAGAAGAACTGTAGTTTGAATCGTTTTCGTATTTTAAGGAAGTAGCATCTTTGGGATCGTTTCCGCAGATACTGTCCAGAATTATTGCGCAATCCTCAACGGTTTTAGCGATGGGGCCTATCTGGTCAAAGGAGGATGCAAAAGCAACTAAACCATATCTTGAAACCAATCCATAAGTAGGTTTCATACCAACAACTCCGCAAAAGGAGGCGGGCTGTCTTACTGAACCGCCTGTATCAGAACCAAGAGAACCAAGGGCTAAAGAAGCAGATACACAAGCGGCGGAACCGCCTGACGAACCACCGGGGACCCTTGCTACGTCAAAAGGATTTTTTGTTGTCTTAAATGCTGAATTCTCCGTAGAACCTCCCATAGCAAATTCATCCAGATTTGTTTTTCCAAGAATAACTGCATTGTCTGTCAGAAGTCTGTTTACCGCAGTTGCTGTATATGGCGAAACAAAGTCCTCAAGTATTTTTGAAGCACATGTAGTTTTAGTTCCCTCAATACATATGTTATCTTTTATACTTAGTGGAATACCTGTAAGCATGGATGATTTACCGCTATCTATAATATTCTGTGCCTGTTGGGCATTCTCCAGCGCCATATCTTCAGTAACTGAAAGATATGACTCTACTTTACCGTCAATTATATTAATTCTGTCCAAATACATACGGGTGAGCTCAACAGCACTTATTTCCTTATTATCAAGAAGCCCTCGGGCCTCTTTAATAGTTAA
Organism: Ruminiclostridium papyrosolvens C7; assembly: GCF_000421965.1. Taxonomy (GTDB): domain Bacteria; phylum Bacillota; class Clostridia; order Acetivibrionales; family DSM-1351; genus Ruminiclostridium; species Ruminiclostridium papyrosolvens_A. The sequence continues at coordinate 95,845 of NZ_ATAY01000034.1, forward strand.
CCTCGTTATATCCATGAGGACCTCCTTATTCAATCATCTTAGGAATAGCAAAACAATTTTCCATGGTCTTTTTTGAATTTGACAGGATTTTTTCGGTTTCAAATGAATCCCCGGGATTATCTTCCCTCATATTATTCGTTACGCGGGATATGTGTTCGGTTGCATCTATATGTTCTGTATCAATATTTTTGATAGTATCCATTAACCCTATAATATCTCGCATATCATCAGCAAGTGATTGTATTTCGTTATCATCAAGAGATAATTTTGCAAGATTCGCTATATATTTAATGTAATCATTAGGTTCAGAATTTGTCATAACGTACCTCCTTGATTTGTAATTTTCAACGTAAATTTAAGCTTTGCAAAAAGTTGAAAATTATATACTATATAAATAAAAAAACTGTACCAAACAAACATTTAGATAAAAACGTTTGTTGACACAGCACCTTTGCTGCAATTAATTAATTTACAACCATTATAATATACGTCCTGCAAAAATGCAATACTTTTTCAAGAAAACATTTTTATAGCAGAAACAAGCTTAATATCTGCCTTTCCGTGACGCTGCTGTAGTTTCAACGTTTTTCAAAATAAATTGAAGATGGAACTGTTTTGCAGGATTGAAAATTAAAAATTGCAAAAAAAGTATTGACGTATAATTATTTTCTTAGTAAAATACTCTTGAAGATAAATTGCAGGTATGTCACATAAGTGAAAAATTAATAAACGAAGAACAATGGCGTTCTCATAAAAACCTGATTTTAAGGGTTTGTATGAGTACGCTTTTTTGTTACCCAAATATGTGACTGTTATTTTTATAAATATAGAATTTATTATTTTGATTTTTATTTTTTTAGTAAAGGAAGTGTACGACATGTTATTGAAGGAAGGTCAGGTAAGAATACCATCTGGTTGTGCAATTTCAGGAATGTTCAGCAGGGAAGGTAGACGTATCTCAGGTCAGGATATAGTTAAATCAATATCGGTCATGCATGATCGCTCCAACGGTTTAGGAGGAGGATTTGCAGGCTATGGCATTTACCCTGAGTATAAAGAACTTTATGCATTTCATGTATTCTTTGACAGTAATGAGGCAAGAGAAGATGCCGAAAGATTCATAAACAGACATTTTGATGTGGTTAATTTAAGCAGAATTCCTACAAAAAAGCATCCAAGGATAACTGATGCTCCCCTTATTTGGAGATATTTTGTATCGCCTCTTCATGGAAAGCTTGAGGAAAGTCAGCTGGAAGAAAAGGAATATGTTGCAAGATGTGTCATAAAGATAAACACAAGAATTGATGGCGCATATGTCTTTTCCAGCGGTAAAAACATGGGAGTATTCAAGGCAGTAGGTTTCCCGGAAGATGTAGGAGAGTTTTACAAGTTGGAGGAATATGAAGGATATTGCTGGACTGCACATGGCAGATATCCGACGAATACTCCGGGTTGGTGGGGAGGAGCTCATCCGTTTTCACTTCTGGACTACACAATAGTACACAATGGTGAAATATCTTCATATGATGCCAACAGACGGTTTATGGAAATGTTCGGATATAAATGTTCCCTTCTTACTGATACAGAAGTAATAACATATATTTTCGATTACCTGAATAGAAGACAGGGAATATCCCTGAAAGACTGTGCATCAATAATAGCTGCTCCTTTCTGGTCTGAGATAGATAAAATGCCTCAGGATATGAAAGAGAAATTTACAGCAATCAGAAACGTTTATGCGAGTCTGCTTATAACAGGTCCGTTCTCAATAATATTGGGATATGAAGGCGGAATGATGGCATTGAACGACAGATTGAAACTCCGTTCCATGGTTGCCGCAGAAAAAGGCGACCTCGTGCTTGTAGCAAGTGAAGAGAGTGCTATCCGGATTATACATCCGGAAGTAGACAGAATCTGGAGTCCAAAGGGCGGAGAACCGGTAATTGCAACGTTATCAGGGGGTGAAATTTAATGGGAATAAATTATTTTACACCTCAATACGAGGTATGTAGAGATCCAAAGAAATGTATTAAATGTAAAGTATGTATGCGTCAGTGTGCAAACGAAGTTCACAGTTATGACGAGGAACTTGATATGATGGTTGCTGATGACAGCAAGTGCGTGGACTGTCAGAGATGCGTTTCACTGTGTCCTACACGTGCACTCCGTATAACCAAATATCAGAATGAATTTAAGGAAAATGCCAACTGGACGCAGCAGCATATAACTGAAATATATAAGCAGGCAAATACAGGTGGAGTTCTTCTGTCATCAATGGGTAACCCTGTTCCTTATCCGATATATTGGGATAAATTGCTGATAAATGCAAGTCAGGTTACAAACCCATCCATAGACCCATTGAGAGAACCAATGGAAACAAGGGTTCAGTTGGGTTCAAAGCCTCAGAAGCTGGAATTTGATGAGGATGGAAAACTCAAGACAAAGATAGCACCTCACCTTGACTTACAAGTGCCAATCATGTTCTCGGCAATGTCATACGGCTCAATAAGCAGAAATGCACATGAGAGTCTTGCAAGGGCGGCAGAGGAACTGGGAACCTATTACAACACCGGTGAAGGCGGTTTGAATGAAGATTTTTACCAATACGGCAAAAACACAATAGTTCAGGTTGCTTCAGGAAGATTCGGTGTTCATGTGGGTTACCTGAGCGCGGGTGCTGCCATAGAAATAAAAATGGGTCAGGGAGCAAAGCCGGGTATCGGCGGACACTTACCGGGAGAAAAAGTTGGTGAGGATGTATCAAAAACCAGAATGATTCCGGTGGGCAGTGATGCAATATCTCCTGCACCTCACCATGATATATATTCAATAGAAGATTTAAGACAGCTTGTATTTTCCTTAAAGGAAGCAACTGCATACACTAAGCCGGTTATAGTAAAGATAGCCGCAGTACACAATGTAGCTGCTATAGCATCAGGTATAGCTCGTTCCGGGGCAGATATCATAGCAATTGACGGATACAGAGGAGGAACCGGAGCTGCTCCGACCAGAATCAGGGACAACGTGGGAATCCCAATCGAGCTTGCACTGGCGTCTGTTGACCAGAGATTGAGAGATGAAGGAATCAGAAACAATGTCTCACTGGTAGTAGCAGGAAGTATAAGAAACAGCGGAGATATTGTAAAAGCAATCGCTCTTGGAGCAGACGCCGTATATATCGGTACCTCTGCGTTGATTGCTCTGGGCTGTCATGTATGCAGAAGCTGTCACGGCGGAAAGTGCAACTGGGGAATTGCAACGCAAAGACCTGATCTGGTTAAGAGACTTAACCCTGATATCGGATACAAACGTTTGATAAATCTTGTTCATGCATGGGATCATGAGATAAAGGAAATGCTCGGCGGCATGGGAATCAATGCAATCGAGAGTCTCAAAGGTAATCGTTTAATGCTTAGGGGAATAGGATTAAGTCAAAAAGAACTTGATATATTAGGCGTTATGCACGCCGGCGAATAAGGGGTGAAGATTTAAGATGAAAAAGATATATGTAAATGAGGACAGATGTTTGGGGTGCCATCTTTGCGAATACTATTGTGCGTTTGCACATAGCGGTAAGATAGATATGGTAAAGGCTTTTTCAGGAGATTCAAAGCCACAGCCCCGTTTGACAATAGAAGAGGGAGACAGCATTAATTTTGCCGTATCCTGCAGACATTGTGAAACACCTTTGTGTGTGAAATCATGTATTACCGGAGCAATGCAGAAGGATGAAGACGGAAGAGTATTTGTTGACGAGTCAAGGTGTGTAGGATGCTATACATGTATTCTTGTTTGTCCTTACGGTTCGGTTATACCCGGAAAAGAAAAGGCAATTAAAAAATGCGACCTTTGTATTGAGAGCGGAAAACCGGCCTGTGCCGAAAACTGCCCGAATTTAGCTATTGTATATGAGGAAAGGGGTTGATTTCAAGTGAAGTATGTGATTATTGGAAATTCAGCCGCTGCAATCGGTTGTATCAGCGGAATCCGTACTATAGACGGGGAATCATCAATTACTTTGATATCGGATGAACCACATTTTACTTACTCCCGCCCGCTTATATCCTATTGGTTAAAGGGCAAAGTAACTGATGACAAGATGTATTACAGAAGTATCGACTTCTATGAAAAAAACAATTGTACTGCCCTTCTAGGAAAGAAGGCAGAAAAAATAGATACGAATGCAAAGAAGGTTGTACTTGAGGACGGAAGTACTGTTGAATACGACAAGCTGTTGGTAGCCACAGGCTCATCACCGTTTGTACCTCCTGTTGAAGGATTGAGCAATGCTAATAATGCTTTTACTTTTTTGAATTGGGACAGCGCAAAGGCTGTAAAGGAAGCGGCAAATAAGGATTCAAAGGTTGTAATAATGGGTGCGGGCCTTATCGGATTAAAGGCTGCAGAAGGACTTCACGAAGTATGCGATGATATTACTGTTGTTGACCTTGCTGACAGAGTTCTTCCAAGTATACTTGATGCAGAAGGTGCCGGTATGGTACAGAAGCATATAGAAAAAGAAGGTATAAAGTTCCTGCTAAATGATGCTGCATCAGCAGTAAAAGGAAACACCATAGTACTTAAATCAGGCAAGGAATTGGCATATGACGTACTGATAGTAGCAGTCGGCGTAAGGCCAAACACCGGATTGGTTAAGGATGCCGGGGGAGAAGTAAACAGGGGAATTGTGACAGACAGCCGTCAGGCAACATCACTCCACGATGTGTATTCCGCCGGTGACTGTACTGAGAGCTTGGACATTTGTACAGGACAGAGCAAGATACTTGCACTTCTGCCAAACGCTTATTTTCAGGGTGAAACAGCCGGGATAAATATGGCTGGCGGCAATCAAACCTATGATACTGCAATGCCCATGAATGCCATTGGTTTCTTCGGTCTCCACATGTTGACTGCCGGAGCTATGGAAGGCGAATGTTTCGAAGAAATTGATGAAAATAATTACAAGAGAATGTTCTTCTCAGACGGGTTACTAAAAGGATTTATACTTATAGGGGAAATAGACAGAGCCGGGATATATACTTCACTTATCCGAGAAAAAACCCCAATGGATCAGATTGACAGCAATTTATTAAAAGTGAATCCTCAGCTTATGGTGTTTGATAAAAAGGCTAGGATGCAGAAATTGGCGGGAGGGAAGTAAAATGAAGATTACAGTTGATGATACTTACTATACCGAAATCAATGAACAGATAAGAAATGCCGCTGATACAGAGATAATACTCGACAAGGTATACGGACAAAGATATATTGGCTGTGGGATTAAGGGAAAGACCATAACCATAAACGGTACTCCCGGAAATGCACTGGGCTCATATATGGATGGCGCTGATGTAATAGTACACGGAAATGCTCAGGATGCTACAGGGGATACAATGAATGACGGGTCAATAATAATTCACGGCAACTGCGGTGATACTACAGGTTACGGTATGCGTGGCGGTAAAATCCTTATAAAGGGAAATGCCGGCTACCGTGTTGGTATACACATGAAAGAGTATAAGGAACAAAAACCTGTTGTGGTAGTTGGAGGCAAAACAGGCGACTTTTTAGGCGAATATCAGGCAGGTGGAATAATTATTGTACTTGGAATTGGTGTGGATGGAATTCCTGTAGGTAATTTTTGTGGTACTGGAATGCACGGCGGCGCCATATACTTGAGATGTAATGATATTCCCGAGGGACTTCCTCCGCAGGTTTCAGCAACCTCTGCTACAGAAGAGGACAAAAAGCAGATTGACGGCATAGTTGTGGATTTCTGCGAAAACTTTGGATATGATAAAAAGGAAATATTAAAATCAAATTTTATAAAGCTGACTGCAAATACAAAAAATCCATATAAACAGCTATATACACATAATTAATAATTAGTGTAAAATACTAGTAATAAAACATAAAGGAAAGAGGTGGGAAAATGGCTACTAAGAATGATGTTTTGAAATTTATAGACCAAAATGACGTAAAATTTATCAGACTGCAGTTTTCAGATATATTCGGCAGGATGAAAAACATAGCTATAAATTCACAACTACTTGAGAAAGCTCTTGATGAGGGAGTAATTTTTGACGCATCTGCCATTGCGGGATTTTCCGAGGTGGAATCGTCAGATATGCTGCTGTTTCCGGATCTCAATACATTTTCCGTTATTCCCTGGAGACCGCAGCATGGCAAAGTTGCAAGATTTATATGCGATATTAAGAATTATGACGGTTCCCAGTTTATGGGAGACCCCAGATATATTCTGAAAAGATCCGCAGAGAAGGCAAAAAAACAAGGTTATACCTTCAATATAGGACCTGAGTGTGAATTTTTCCTGTTTCATATTGACGGTGAAGGCAGGCCTACAACCAAAACACATGATTCAGCAGGCTATTTTGATATGGCTCCTACTGATCTGGGTGAAAATTGCAGAAGAGAAATTTGCATGGTACTTGAAGATATGGGTTTTGAAACAGAGGCATCACATCATGAAAATGCAGCCGGACAGCATGAGGTTGATTTCAGGTACAGCGATGTTATGACTGCTGCCGACAGAATAATGACATTCAGGACAGTAGTAAAAATTGTTGCACAAAGAAACGGACTACATGCAACTTTCATGCCAAAACCGATTTTTAACGACTATGGCTCCGGGATGCACATAAACATGTCCCTGTTTAAAGACGGTAAGAACCTTTTTAATGCAGGTGAAAACAGTATGGATATATCCGACACTGCAAAAATGTTTGCGGCAGGAGTACTGGAACATGTCAAGGGATTCACTGCGGTTGCAAACCCTCTGGTAAACTCATATAAGAGGTTTGTGCCGGGCTTCGAGGCTCCTATTCACATTGCATGGTCACATATGAACAGAAGCCCTCTTTTAAGAATTCCGGCACCAAAAGGCGAAGCAACCAGAATAGAATTAAGGAGTCCTGACCCATCCTGCAATCCGTACCTCACATTGGCACTGATTCTGGAAGCAGGCTTGGATGGATTGCAAAAGAAAATGGAAATACCTGAACCTGTGGAGATTAATACTTATAACCTTACACCTGAACAAGAGAAAGAGCTGAAGATACAAAGACTTCCTTCCAATTTATACCTAGCACTGGAAGAAATGAAGAAGGATACTTATATCAGGGAGGTTTTAGGAGAACACATATATTCAAAGTATATATCAGCTAAAGAACTGGAATGGACTAAATACAACAGCACAGTTCATCCATGGGAGATAGATAATTACCTTACTGCATATTAATTAACGTATATTTACGTTACGGCAGTATAATTAACTATAATTATTCCCCATTCAAATGGAGGTGATGCCAATGAGTGCAGGAGGGATTCTTATAGTATGCAGTAAGCCTGAGTTAATTAAAGAAATCAGAGCCCTCATGCTGCAACAGGGATATTCGTCGGCGGAATACTCGTTATCGGCAAGTGCTGCCAGACGTAAACTTGATTTTTTTGAACCTGAACTGATATTGGTTAATTCACCTTTACAGGATGAACTTGGAATTGATTTTATTTTAGATATTGCAGACAATACGGATGCAGGAATTGTAGTATTGGCTAAGCATGAACATCTGGAGGATATGCAGTACAGACTTGAAAAAGTGGGAGCATTGATACTGCCTAAGCCCATAAACAAAATGACTTTATTACAAACGGCCAGATTTGCTGCTCAATCCCGTAAATCACTAATGGGATTAAAGAATATAAACGAAGATCTGGAAAAAAAGATGAAGGATCGTAAGATTATAGAAAAAGCCAAATGGATTCTTGTTGAAAAGATGAATATGACTGAACCACAAGCACATCGGTATATTCAAAAGCGAGCAATGGATACAAGAACATCGCAGTTAAAGGTAGCTGAGGAAATTATTGAGAGTTTTTAAAGAAATTACTTGAATTTACGAATAACAAATGGTAACATTACTGCATATTATTAATTAAATATCAAAAACAGCAATGAGGCTGCTTATAAATCAAATTCTATTAAATTGATTTATTAAGTAGCTTTCTGTATTTGTAGGGGTTTTAATAATCATTTATTCACAATGGCGTGTTAAAGAGGATAGTTCTATCTCTTTACATGCTTTTTTAATTTTAGAAAAAAATATGGGGGGTAAAATTATGGGAAATGTTAACACTGGCGATACAGCCTTTATGTTGGTGTCAACGGCTTTGGTATTCTTTATGACACCGGGTTTAGCACTCTTTTACGGAGGAATGGTAAAAAGAAAAAATGTATTGAGCACTATTATGGCATCTTTTTTTATTGCAGGTCTTGCATCGGTACTCTGGGTAGCTGTGGGTTATTCTCTGTCATTCGGAAAGGATATCGGCGGGGTAATAGGGAATCTTGACTGGGCTTTTTTCAGAAATGTATCAGGACAGCCGAATGCTGATTATGCCGGGACAATACCGCATACTTTATTTGCAGCTTTTCAGATGATGTTTGCAATAATAACACCGGCACTGATTACAGGTGCATTGGTCGAAAGAATGAAATTTTCATCACTGGTTCTTTTTATAGGATTATGGTCATTAATCGTATATTATCCTATGGCTCATATGATGTGGGGCGTAGGTGGTCTGCTAAGAAATCTTGGAGCTATAGACTTTGCCGGAGGTAACGTAGTTCACATAAGTTCAGGTATATCGGGCTTGGTGGCTGCAATTATACTGGGTAAGAGAAAAGGCTATGGAATGACTTCTCATCAGCCTCACAATATACCTTTAGTGTTTATCGGTGCGGCTGTGCTCTGGTTCGGTTGGTTTGGTTTTAATGCAGGAAGTGCACTAGGAAGCGGAGAATTGGCGGTTCATGCATTATTGACTACAAATACATCTGCTGCAATGGCACTCATTTCATGGATGCTGGTTGAAAAAATTACCAGAGGAAAACCTACTATGCTTGGTGCAGCCACCGGAGCAGTAGTTGGCCTTGTAGCTATAACACCGGGAGCCGGTTTTGTACCTATCTGGGCATCTCTTATAATAGGAGCGGTTGTAAGCCCTATCTGTTACTTTGCAATGAGTATTATAAAACCCAAATTCGGCTATGATGATGCACTTGATGCTTTTGGTTGTCATGGAATCGGAGGTATATGGGGTGGTATTGCAACAGGGTTGTTTGCAAAAACTTCTATAAATTCAGCAGCACAGTGGGATGGTCTCGTATTTGGCGACACAAGATTGTTTGTAGCTCAGATAATCAGTGTAGCAGTTACAATAGCTTTTTCCGTAGTAGGAACAGCAATTATTATGTTTGTAGTTAAAGTAATTATGAAGGAAATAAGAGTTGCTCCGAGAGAAGAGTCTGAGGGACTTGACATAACACAGCACGGAGAATCTGCATATCCTTCATTTACTGGAATGGATTAATAAAAGAAAAAATGATTACCATGTAACGAGGAGGGTATGACATGAAAAAAATAGAGGCAATTATCAGGCCGTCAAAGCTTGAAGAGCTAAAGGAAGCACTTCTGGCAATTGATATAGACGGCATCACCATTACACAGGTAATGGGTGCAGGGAAACAAATGGGATGGAAAGAATTTTACAGAGGTACGGAGGTATCCTTAAATGTTCTTCCAAAAGTAAAGCTTGAATTGGTGGCAGCAGATGAAAAGGTTGAGTTGATAGCTGAAACTATAATTCAGTACTCCCAGACCGGGGAGGTAGGAGACGGTAAAATATTTATATTTGATCTTGAGGACTGTATCCGTATCAGAACAAGAGAAAGAGGAGAGAAAGCACTGTAAACCTTTATAATAAAACCCGTTATCTTATTTAAGAGATAACGGGTTTTTGGCATTTATAGTATTTATAAATTCTGCATTGCAAGAATTACTTCCCTTAAAACCTTGCATGCAACAGCAGTAGAAGCACCGCTATGGTCATAGTGGGGTGATAATTCCACTACATCTGCACCTATTATATTCAACGAGGATACCGCTTTAAGTGCATTTATCAATTCGAGGAAGGTAACTCCTCCGGCTTCTGGAGTACCTGTTCCTGAAAAAATTGACGGATCAAGAACATCCAAATCTATTGTAAGATAAACAGGTACAGTGCCAATTTGAGATACAGCATTTGAAAGTGTATCAAAATTATGAAGACAAAGGTTGGTATGACCATCCTTGGCCCAATAAAATTCTTCTCTTGTTCCACTCCTTATGCCAAACTGATAAATGCGATTATCCCCCAGAATATCCCATGCTCTTCTTATAACGGTAGAGTGTGACAAAGGTTCTCCAATGTATTCTTCTCTTAAATCAGTATGAGCATCAAAATGAATAATTCTGAGATTGGGGTATAATTTTGCGGCCTGCTCTATTGAAGGCAGTGATACAAGATGTTCTCCGCCAATCATAAGGGGCTTTTTTCCTTTTTCAAAAATTAATTTGGAAGTTTCAGATATCATTTTCAATGCTTTATTTGGTGAACCGAAGGGCAAATCAAGATCGCCATAGTCATGAATTTTATAGTCGGCAATATCAGCATCAAAGTATGGGCTGTAAGTTTCAAGGCCAATAGAATCAGTTCTCATAGCAGTAGGGGCAAATCTAGTGCCGGGTCTGAATGTAGTTGTACCATCATATGGAGCACCAAAAATTACGATATCGGAGTCCTCAAAGCCACTCTCACATCCAAGAAAATTTGTTGGGAGGGTATTCTTATTTATCATAAATCAAACTCCTTATTATTGATTTTAATAATAGCCGAATATAATTCTACCATGACTGGTTTGAATTACAATACCTAAATAAATTATCGGAATGTCCGTATACTAGTCTATAATTTTTTAGTATACTATTACGTGGATAAAGTATGCAATTTATGTAAAAAGGTTATTATAGTACCAGATATGTAATGGAGGAAAAATCAAATGTTCGTACCGGAAATTGAAGGAAACTTGCGGAAGCACATGGTGAAGATACCTGAAATTATAAATCAGGCCAGCGGAATAAATATTTTTGGAAAAAATATAAAGTCCCTTCTTTTTTCTACAGATGTTGCTATAATAAAGAATTGCAATGCTCATGCGGTTATTGCAGTTTATCCTTTTACACCGCAGCCGATAATTACCCATGCCATAATAACTGCATCGGATATCCCTGTATTTTGCGGAGTAGGGGGAGGTACCACAACCGGTAAAAGAGTTATTAATATTGCAATGGATGCTGAATTTCAGGGGGCCATAGGGGTTGTTGTAAATGCTCCCACCCCAAATGAAATTATCAGACAGTTAAACATGAAAATAGATATCCCGATTGTGATTACAGTCGCTTCGGACAAGACGGATATACAAAGCAGACTAAATGCGGGGGCATCTATCCTCAATGTATCATGTGCAGGGAAAACACCATCAGTTGTAAAGGAAATTCGCAGGGGATTCCCTGAGGTTCCCATAATTGCAACGGGAGGGCCAACTATAGAAAGCATAAGAGAAACAATAGAAGCAGGAGCAAATACGATTACCTACACACCACCTACTAGTGCGGAGCTGTTTAAGAATCTTATGAATAAATACAGAGAAGAATTATAAGCAGGGCTTAAAATACAGTATATATTAATGAAGGAAAAAATAAATGGAGGAAAATAAATGTTACTGGCAGACGAATGGAAGGAATATGAATTAATAGAGACAGGAGACGGCGAAAAGCTTGAACGGTGGGGAAATGTCATACTTAGAAGGCCCGACCCGCAGATAATCTGGCCAATAAAGGATAAAAAGATGTGGGACAAGGCTGATGCACATTACCATCGAAGCCAAAGCGGTGGAGGACAGTGGGAATTTAAGAAAAAGGTACCAAAACGCTGGACAGTATCCTTTAATGAATTGAAGTTTTATATAGAACCAACTGGGTTTAAACATACAGGTTTGTTTCCTGAACAGGCCGTTAACTGGAAATGGATGATAAATAGTGTTCAAAAGGCAAACAGACCTATCAGAGTACTTAATCTTTTTGCCTATACAGGCGGTGCGACTGTTGCAACCGCATATGCAGGAGCTGAGGTCTGCCACGTAGATGCATCAAAGGGAATGGTAAGTTGGGCAAAGGAAAACCTTGCACTATCTGGTTTGGCAGACAGGCCGGTGAGATTTATTACCGACGATTGTATGAAATTCGTACAACGTGAAATAAGGAGAGGAAAAAAGTATGACGGAATTATAATGGACCCGCCTTCCTACGGTAGAGGGCCAGGAGGAGAGATTTGGAAGATAGAGGATTCACTGTATGGCTTTGTAGAGCAGTGTATGGGCCTTTTATCGGACAAGCCGTTATTTTTCCTGATAAACTCATATACTACAGGCTTTTCACCCACAGTACTCAGTAACATTTTGAAACAGACTATCGGAAAACGATTTAAAGGGACACACAGTAGCGGCGAGGTTGGGATACCTGTAAGCAATTCAGGACTGGTGCTTCCATGCGGCATATATGGAAGGTGGGAGAATAGATGATTCCCAAAATCATATATGAGGACAATCATCTGCTGGTAGTTGAAAAGCCTGTAAATATACCTGTTCAGGCCGATAATACAAAGGATATTGATATGCTTACGATTCTAAAGCAATATCTCAAGGAAAAATACAATAAGCCCGGGGAGGTATACCTTGGTCTGGTACATAGACTTGACAGGCCTGTAGGAGGTGTAATGGTATTTGCCAAAACATCAAAATCTGCGTCGAGGCTATCTGAACAAGTGAGAACAAGAACCTTCAAAAAAGTTTATCTAGCAGTAGTCAGAGGTATCCCAAAAGAGCAGAAAGCCCAACTAAGGAACTTTCTGTTGAAGGACAGCTCAGAGAATATGGTTCATGTTGTAAAGGAAGGTACAAGGGATGCCAAGGAAGCAGTGCTAGAATATAAAGTGCTTAAATCCAACGGAGAGCTAAGTCTTATAAAGGTAAAGCTTCATACGGGAAGGCCTCACCAGATAAGGGTTCAGCTTTCTCATTCAGGATATCCTCTGTATGGGGATCAACGATATGGAGTTACTGTAAACAAGCCCGGACAACAAATAGCACTTTGGGCATCCTCGTTAACATTAGAGCACCCCACCAAAAAGGAAGAAATGACATTTAGCTGTGAAACACCGGATACTGAACCGTGGATTCGGTTTAGATAAATTATTTTAACAGTAAAAAACCATGGCACATAAAATATGCCATGGTTTTTCCATTTTATATGAGGGTTAGGGTTAGTATGCAACACCTTGAGCGTACATAGCATTGGCAACCTTCAGGAAGCCTGCAATGTTAGCGCCGGCAACAAGATTGTCTTCCATTCCATACTCTTTTGCAGCAGCGCTTGCGTTCTTGTAGATATTAACCATAATATCTTTGAGTTTCGCATCAACTTCTTCAAAAGTCCATGAGTAACGAGCGCTGTTCTGACACATTTCAAGAGCAGAAGTTGCAACTCCACCTGCATTTGCAGCTTTAGCAGGTCCATAAATAATCTTATTGTTGAGGTAAACTTCAACAGCTTCAGGAGTTGAAGGCATGTTTGCACCTTCTCCAACTGCGTAGCAGCCGTTTGCTACCAATAATTTAGCAGAAGCTTCATCTATTTCGTTCTGAGTAGCTGAAGGAAGAGCTATATCACACTTAACGCTCCAGATACCTGAACAGCCTTCAGTGTAAGTTGCGTTCTTGTGAATCTTAACATACTCACTGATACGCTTTCTTTCAACTTCTTTAAGCTGCTTAACAGTGTCAAGCTTAATTCCGTCTGGATCATAGATGTATCCGTTTGAGTCGCTTAATGCAACAACTTTTCCACCTAACTCATGTACTTTTTCAGTAGCGTATATTGCAACGTTACCTGAACCGGAAACAACTACTGTAGCACCCTTGAATGATTTACCCTTAGCTTTTAATGCTTCATCCATAAAGTAGCAGAGGCCGTAACCTGTAGCTTCAGTACGAGCAAGGCTTCCGCCCCAAGTTAATCCTTTACCTGTGAGAACACCTGTAAATTCATTTCTCAATCTCTTGTATTGTCCGTACATATAACCGATTTCTCTTGCGCCTGTTCCGATATCACCTGCGGGAACGTCAGTATCAGCACCGATATGCTTTGATAATTCTGTCATAAAGCTCTGGCAAAATCTCATAACTTCAAGATCGGATTTTCCTTTAGGATCGAAATCACTACCGCCCTTACCACCGCCGATAGGAAGGCTTGTTAATGAATTTTTGAATATTTGTTCGAAACCAAGGAATTTGAGGATACTTACATTAACGGAAGGATGAAGTCTTAAACCACCCTTATAAGGACCAATTGCACTGTTGAATTGAATTCTGAAACCACGATTTACATGTACCTTACCATTGTCATCAACCCAAGGTACTCTGAAAATGATTTGTCTTTCTGGTTCTACTATTCTGTCGAATATACCAGCTTCAACCCATTCAGGATGTCTCTCGGCAACAACCTCAAGAGAATCGAGAACTTCTTTTACTGCCTGATGAAACTCTGGTTCGCCAGGATTTCTTTTAATAACCTGATCCATTACTCTTTGTAATATTTTCATCTAAATAACCTCCTGCTATGTATTTAATTATTAAGTATTATTTGGTGACAGGAGATATTTAATCATGGTAATCTGAAACAAAAGTTACAAAAAATACCTTTTGATAGCTAACATACGCGCCTAGAATTTAATATAAAAGAAAGACATGTAAGTTAAACTGCATACTCCATTGTACACCAATTATTAACTTTTTTCGCCTCTCATATTATATCATCAGGCTTTTTAATATGCAAGAGTAAAAAGCAAAAATTGCAATTTTTATTAAGAAAATAAAAGGGGCAAAAAAACGATATGCTCGAAACTACTGGAACATAAGACTTTGAAGGCTGGATAGAAATCTTAGTAAACATTGAAGTGATAACGAAAAAATCAAATAATTGCAAGCGGTCTCAAAATCAATGTCATTTATTTTGCATATTATTTTACATATAATGTATTTTTATATATACATTATAATAGGGCACTGCAGAGAGCATGATGTGGTAAATAATGTTGTTAATAATCCTTCGTAAGGTTATAATAATATTACTTATTTTTGTAATAAAATCTCAAGAAATGTTTGGTGAAAGGTAAAAAAATGAGCAAATTACAACTTATTGCTACATCTGCATTTGGAATAGAAGCTATAACGGCAAGAGAATTAAAAAAACTCGGATACTTTGAACAAAAAGTAGAAAATGGAAAGGTTACTTTCTCAGGCGATGAATCGGCCATTTGCAGAACAAATTTGTGGATGAGGACGGCAGACCGTATTTTACTTAAAATGGGTGAGTTTAAAGCCCTGAGTTTCGAAGAACTGTTCGAACAAACGAAAGCCTTACCTTGGGAAGAAATAATTCCTATGGATGCGGAATTCCCGGTAGAAGGAAAGTCAATCGATTCAAAGCTTTTCAGTGTCCCTGATTGTCAAGCGATAGTAAAAAAAGCAGTTGTTGAAAAGCTCAAACAAAAATACAAATGTGAATGGTTTGAAGAAACCGGACCAAGATATAGAATAGAAGTAGCACTACTAAAAGATATAGTTACCCTTACCATAGATACAAGCGGAGCAGGACTTCATAAGAGAGGCTATAGAAAGCTGGTAGGAGGTGCTCCTCTGAAGGAGACTCTTGCTTGTGCAATGATTTTGGTAAGCCATTGGAATAAGGATAGAATTCTGCTGGATCCTTTTTGTGGAAGCGGGACTATTCCCATAGAAGCAGCTATGATAGGAAAGAATATTGCACCGGGATTGGGACGGGAGTTTGATTCGGAAAAATGGCCTTCTATTCCCCGGAAACTGTGGGATGATGCTCGGGACGAGGCGTATGATATGATGGTTGAGGATCGGGAACTTAGAATCCACGGTTCGGATATAGATGAGGATGCCATGAGCCTTGCTAGATATCATGCAAAAAAGGCCGGTGTTGAGGATGCTATACATCTTCAGAGACTTCCGATGTCTGACATAAGCTCCAGATATAAATACGGGATTATTATATGTAATCCTCCCTATGGTGAGAGGCTTGGAGAAAAGGAAGCCGTAGAAAACCTTTACAGAGAAATGGGTAAAGTGTTTAAAAAGCTGGATACCTGGTCTTATTATGTCATTACCTCCAACATGGAATTTGAAAAATTATTTGGCAAAAGAGCAGATAAAAAACGCAAGTTATATAATGGCAGGCTTCTTTGTAACTATTATCAGTTTTTCGGACCGCCTCCACCGAAACAAATAATCAATACACAGCAATAATTTATATATTTTAAATAAAATAGGCTAAGTATCGGTTGACGAGACTTAGCCTAATTAGATAACATAGTAATGTAGGAATAATGTAGCACGGTAAATTTGCAAGCAAAAAAAATACGGTAATATGGTAGGTGAATTTTATGTTTTTAAAGGTAGAAAAATCAGATCTTTCGGGTAATATAAACATACCCGGATCAAAGTCCCACACTATAAGATCATTATTTCTGGCAGGTTTAGCAAAAGGTACAAGTATTATCAGAAATCCTTTGCTTTCATCAGATGCAGTTTCTGCAGCCGATGTATGCAGGGCGTTTGGCTCTACTTATGATTTGAATGAAGAAAGTTATACGGTTAATGGAAATGGAGCATGTCCACAGGTTCCGGAAAATGTTATTGATGTAGGCAATTCCGGAACAAGCCTCAGGCTTGGGCTTATGACTGCTGCCCTTGTTGAGGGGCATACTGTTTTTACAGGAGATTATCAGATTCGTAAAAGGCAGATTGGGCCTTTGGTAAAAGCCATAAATAATCTGGGAGGTACTGCATTTACAACCAGAGGAAATGAATCAGCTCCTGTAGTTATTAAAGGAAGGGCCACAGGAGGTTTTACGGAGCTTGATTCTATCACGTCACAATACCTGTCCTCTGTTTTGTTAAATGCTCCGCTGCTTGAAAGAGATACTCATGTTAAAATTACACGTCTTAATGAAATACCTTACGTAGAAATTACGTTATGGTGGCTCGACAAGCTGGGTATCAAATATTCACACAATTCAATGAAAGAATTCTTCATACCGGGAAGCCAGCAATACAAGCCTTTTAAATGTACCATTCCCGGAGATTTCTCCACAGCAACCTTCTTTATGGTGCAAGCAGCAATATCCGGTAACGAGTTGGTTCTGACAAACCTTGATATGTCCGACCCTCAGGGAGATAAAGCTGTTCTTGGTATACTTGAGGATATGGGTGCTGAAATAAAATACGATAATAAAAATATAAAAATAAATGGAAAGAGTCTTAAAGGAAGGGAAATCGATATGAATTCCATACCTGATGCTCTTCCTGCCATGGCTGTAGCAGCATGTTTTGCAAAAGGGGAAACCAGACTGGTCAATGTTCCTCAGGCAAGACTAAAGGAGACCGACAGAATAAGCGTAATGTGTTCTGAGCTTACTAAAATGGGTGCTGACATATCCGAGCTCCCGGATGGATTGATTATACGTGAAAGTAAATTACACGGAACGTCTGTAAAAGGCCATGATGACCATAGAGTGGTAATGTCGTTGGCAATAGCGGGCTTAAATTGCCATGGAGAAACTATTATTGATACAGCAGAGGCAATGAATGTTACATATCCCGGCTTTGTTGAATCGGTAAAAAGCTGCGGCGGAAAAATTCAATTAATATAATTCAGCCGCTAAATTTGCGGCATATGGAGGTTTATATGTTAGGAAATACATTTGGAAGGTTATTCAGGGTTACGACATGCGGGGAATCCTATTCGGGAGCTTTCAGAAAGAATCCGGATATTCCGCCTGAACTGTGGGGAGGACTGGCAGTAATAGTTGACGGTGTTCCGGCAGGGCTGAAAGTAACCTCTCAGATTATACAGGAGGAACTGGATAAAAGAAAACCTGGACAGTCTCAGCTTCATACTCCAAGATCAGAAGCAGATAAGGTTTATATATTTTCAGGAGTGATGCAGGATGACAGAACAACGGGTGCACCTGTGTGTATGATTATCCCAAGCAGTGATATAGGAGATTACCATATAGAACAGCACAAAGGCAATAAGGATTTGTTAAGACCCGGACAGGCAGCGTATACCTATTATAAAAAATATGGAGAACATTCCGACTATCTTGGAGCAGGAAGGGCATCAGCACGTGAAACAGTTGCAAGAGTAGCAGGAGGGGCTATAGCAAAAATAATTCTCGATAGTATGGGGATTGACGTAATAGCATTCACAGTTGAATCTCATGGTATAAAAGCAGGACCGTTTTCATATGAAACAGCCAAACAGAATTACAGAACAAATGAGATAAATTGTCCCGATTCAGATATTGCAAAGCTTATGATTGATGATTTGCTCCGGGTAAAAAAGGAAGGGGATTCCTGCGGAGGTGCTGTGGAGATAATTGCAAAGGGAGTACCAGCAGGACTTGGAGAACCTGTTTTTGATAAGTTAAGCGCTACAATTGCACATGGAATTATGTCCATAGGAGGTGTTAAAGGAATTGAGATAGGAGATGGTTTTGGAGTAGCATCCAAAAAGGGCTCGGAATGTAATGATACCCCTTATTACGACGAGGAAACAGGACGAATCAGATTTAAAACAAACAGAGCAGGCGGTATGCTGGGAGGAATATCAAACGGTGAAGAAATAAGAATACGTGTTGCTGTTAAACCAACACCAACCATTTTAAAGGATCAAATGACAGTGAATGTATCAACTCTTGAACCGGTTACCCATAAATTTGCATCGAGAAGCGACCCTTCACTTGTACCGAGAATATACCCTATTTGTGAAGCCATGGTTAGAATGGCACTGGTAGATAGTATACTGATGGCCTCTGGAAGCAGGAGTATAACTGATATGGATAACAGGTGGGATAAGCTATGATAAAGTCTCGAAAAAATATAGTATTGATAGGTATGCCAGGAAGCGGTAAAACGACGGTGGGGAAAATATTGTCGGAAAGACTTGGGTACACCTTTATTGATACTGACCATCTCATCTGTGAATTGACGGGTAAAACCCCCAGACTTCTTGTGGAAGAAGACGGTCTTGAATATTTTATGAAAATTCAGGATGAAGCTGTTCTTTCGATAAATGATAATACTTGTATAATATCAACAGGCGGAGGCCTTGTTCATAGTGAAATTTCAATGAATTATTTAAAAAGCATTGGATTTATTATATATTTGGACACAAAGTATGATATTATTAGAGAGAGAATGGATACATCAAGAAAGTTAGTCAGAACAGCGGGAACTTTACTTGAGTTGTATAACAATAGAGTTCCTTTGTACCAAAAATACGCAGACGCAGCTATAGATTGCGATTCTGCAGATCCTGATGCCGTTTCGGGGACGATACTTGGGATCATATCTTCAAAATAAACTGATAAATTAAAAGAAAAGGGTAAAAAGAGGTACAATGAGTAAGATAAGGATTTTAATTGCTGACGACAATCAGTTGGCTGCACAGACATTAAGGGATAATTTAGCAGAGCATGATGATTTAGAGGTAACCAACATAGCTCAGGATGGATTTCAAGCAATTGAGCTTATAGAAAAGGATTTACCCGATGTAGTTTTATTGGATATAATTATGCCAAAGCTAGATGGTATAGGTGTACTAGAATATGCCAGGACATTAACAAAGGAAAGCAGACCCGTATTTATCATTTTTTCAGCAATAAGCCAGGAAATTTATATTTCAAGAGCTATGAATCTTGGGGCAAATTATTACATAATTAAGCCCTTTGACGAAAGCGTTATTGCGACTAGAGTAAGGCAATTATATTCCGATTCTGAAAGAGCACAAATTGGAAAAAGTCAATATACATATAAAACGGCAAATAATTATAAACAAAAAAATCAGACAGATAATGAATTAAAACTTCTTGCAACAAAATATATGAGAGAATACGGTCTGAAAGCTCACATGACCGGGTACTCCTATATCAGAGATATAATAACGACATCTTTTGATTATTATTGTAAAACAGGCTCTTTACCAAAAGGAGTATACAGGACAATAGCTGAAAAAAACGGTGTCCCGGTTCAAAAAGTTGAGAGAGCAATAAGAAACTGCATCGAAAAAGGAATTGATGAGAACGAAAATGCCAAAAAACCAACAAACTCACAAGTTATATGCCGGATTATAGAGAAAATAAGAAAAAATAACTAATACAAAAGGGGCTGTCGTAAGAAAGAAATTACTTTCTACCTTATGACAGCCCCCTTTATGTAGTTTAGCATTAAGCGTTTACGTTATCCTTTAAACCTTTTCCAGCCTTAAATACTGGAGCCTTGGAAGCTGGAATAGTAATCTCTTCCTTAGTCTGAGGATTTCTGCCTTTTCTAGCAGCTCTTTCTCTAACTTCGAAAGTTCCGAATCCAACTAATGTAACTTTATCGCCAGCTTTAAGAGTTTCCTCTACGGAAGAAATGAAAGCATTCAAAGCAGCTTCACTATTTTTCTTATTTAAGCCTGACTTTGTGGCGATGGAATTGATTAAATCTGATTTATTCATTTATATACAACCTCCTAAAAATGGAATTCGACAATATTTTATAATGAAAGCTCGCTAAAGTCAAGCCTTTCAGGGCAAAATAGTTATTTTGTACCATCCAAAATAGGAAATATTTTATCGTTTTACGTTTTAGTTAGGGACCACATGTATATTAATCTTATCTAATCTGGATTTTAAAGCTTTATAAAAGTAGTTTTCGCTGTGATCTCCTTTGGAATCACCCATGACCAACATATCTATATTGTTTTCCAGAGAATAGGAAACAATGGTATCTACAATATCATCAGATCTTAAAACCATCAGATTGGCACCGACTGATTTTGCAATACCGAAAAGATACTCCAGTGCCTCCCCTTCTTTATCATTATCAAGGAAACTCCAGTCATTTTTTGCTACGTGTATTATAAACAGAGAATCCCCGTCATTTGAGAATTCTAACGCCTTTTTAATAAGTCTTTCGCATGTTTTTTGCTGTGTTACGCAAACCAAAATATTACTGGCAGTTGATTTCAAAAAATAGCCTCCTTATACCCGTAATAAAACGTTTTGGGAATCAAATAATAAAACTTCTATATCAATATTATACTAAAAAAACGATGATTTGTCTTTATAGTTTACGGGTTTTAAAGGCTATTATACCGAATATAAAATATTTAAAAACTGTTGTTGAGACAAAATGGCAAATGTATAATAAAAAGTATACTTACTTTAATAATTTAAACGGAGGAAGCATGAGAGAGATTAATGTTACGACAATAATAGAAGAAGTCAGCAGGCTGTGTATACAAGCGAATTATTTCCTAAACAGTGATGTCAAACAAGCTATGGAAAAAGGTATGGAGTGTGAGGACTCACAGATTGGCAAGGAAATACTTGATAAACTTCTTATAAATGCTAACCTGGCAGCCGATAAAAGAGTAGCCATATGTCAGGATACGGGTATGGCAGTGGTTTTTGTAACAATTGGGCAGGAGGTTCACATAACTGGCGGAGGGTTGGCAGAAGCAATAAATGAAGGTGTAAGAAGAGGGTACAAAGAAGGTTTTCTAAGAAAATCAGTTGTGAGTGACCCTATTGAACGAGTAAATACCGGTGATAATACGCCTGCTGTAATCCACTACGATATTGTTGAAGGGGATATACTTAAAATTGAATTGGCACCGAAAGGTTTTGGCAGCGAGAATATGAGTGCTCTGAAAATGCTGAAACCTTCAGATGGAATTGAAGGAGTAAAGAAATTTATACTTGAAACCGTTGACAAGGCGGGTCCCAATCCGTGTCCTCCTATAGTAGTAGGAGTAGGAATCGGGGGGACCATGGAAAAGGCTTCCATTATGGCAAAGCGGGCGTTACTTAGACCAATAAATGAAAGGAGCAACATAGATTATGTTAGAAACCTTGAAAGTGAAATGCTGGAGAAGGTAAATCAATTAGGTATAGGTCCGGCAGGATTAGGTGGTAATACAACTGCATTGGCGGTCAATATAGAGACATATCCTACACACATAGCAGGACTACCTGTTGCGATAAATATAAGTTGTCATGTTACAAGACATGCAGAAGTGACATTATAAGGGGGAAGAAAAATGCATCATATTTTAACAGCACCTTTTAACAGGGAAAAGGCCAGAATGCTGAAAGCAGGCGATACTGTATCCCTTAGCGGCACCATTTATACTGCCAGAGACGCTGCACATAAAAAAATGCTAGAATTGTTAAAGGAGAATAAGGAGCTTCCATTTGATATAATAAACCAAACGATTTATTATGTTGGGCCATGTCCTTGCAGGGAAGGTGAAATCATCGGGTCAGCAGGGCCAACTACCAGTTATAGGATGGATGCTTATGCTCCAACACTGATAAAGCTCGGTGAAACAGGTATGATAGGGAAGGGCCTGAGGGACCAGAATGTTATCGACGCAATGAAAGAGTATGGTGCGGTTTATTTGGGTGCAATAGGTGGTGCAGGTGCACTGATGGCTGAATGTATCAAAAGTCAGGAAATTATTGCTTTCCCGGAATTAGGTGCCGAGGCTGTTAGGCGTCTTGAAATTGAAAATTTTCCATTAACTGTAATTATTGATAGTTACGGAAACAACCTGTATGAAAGCGGGAGAAAACAGTTTATGAAAATAAAACTGTAAGCAAGCGTTAATTATGTAGTATATTTTTAAAAATGAATAGTGTATAATACAAAAGTGACAGCAATTGTTGAATTGTTAAATATCATAAGGAGGTTTATCATAATGGCTAAGGTAACTAAGGACATGATTATTTCTGACGTTTTAAACTTGGATAAGGGTACAATTCCGATATTTCTTGAAAGCGGTATGCACTGTCTTGGATGTCCGTCATCTTCCGGTGAAAGCATTGAAGATGCATGTGCAATTCATGGTATAGACGCCGATCAATTGATCGAAAACTTAAATAAATATCTTGAAAACAAATAAATGTTTATAAAAAATACCTGGAGGTTTATTTCCAGGTATTTTTATTATCTATAAAATAAATCTAGGATAAAAGTGAATACTAATTTTATAGTCTGTATTACTTTATGTTGAATTATAAATTTCACTACGTTATAATTTAATGGGTTGAATTAGCAAAAGATACATATCGTAAGTATGAAATATTGTTTTGATCTGGTTTGAACATTTATGGATAGGAGGATAATAGAATGGCCGTAAGAGTAGTAGTAGGAACTCAATGGGGTGATGAGGGTAAAGGGAAGTATATAGATATGCTTGCTGAGCAATCGGATATAATCGTAAGATTTTCCGGTGGTAATAATGCCGGACACACTATTGTAGCCAACGGAGTAAAATATGCACTGCATCTGATACCTTCAGGAATTCTTCATACAAATAAGACTTGTATAATTGGAAACGGAGTAGTTGTAGACCCGGCAGTGCTGCTTCAGGAAATGAAGGGCTTAAATGAAAGAGGAGTAACAACAGACCATCTTTTAATCAGCGACAGGGCTCACTTGATAATGCCTTATCACAGAGAATTGGATGAACTTCAGGAGAAGTTCAGGGGCAATGACAGCATTGGAACTACCAAGAGAGGAATTGGCCCTTGCTATGCAGATAAAATTGAAAGATCTGGAATAAGAATGTGTGACCTTATTGATGAAAATGAATTTATCAAAAAGGTTAAGTCCAATCTGGAGTTAAAAAATCTTATAATAGAAAAAGTTTATGGGGGGAAACCTTTTGAGGCTGAACCAATAATCAAGGAGTATTTAGGGTATGCAGAGCAGTTGAAAAAGTACATTACCGATACAACCTGTATATTGGCAGATGCAATAGACGAAGGGAAAGATATACTGTTCGAAGGTGCTCAGGCAAACTTTTTGGATATAGACTTTGGTACATATCCATACGTAACATCATCTAATCCGGTTGCCGGTGGAGTGTGCACAGGTTCGGGTCTTGGCCCGGTATATATAAATGAGGTTTATGGTGTACTTAAGGCATACACATCAAGAGTTGGTGCAGGCCCATTCCCAACAGAACAGAATAACGAAATAGGGGATACAATCAGAGAACTTGGTTGGGAATACGGAACAACAACAGGTAGACCAAGAAGATGCGGCTGGCTGGATACCGTTATGATTAAATATGCTGCAAAAATAAACGGATTAACAGCTTTAGCCATAAACCATGTAGATACAATAGGAAAGCTCAAAGAGATAAAACTTTGCGTTGGATATAAAAAAGACGGTCAGGTAATTAGAACATTCCCTGCAAGTCTTAACGAACTGGCAAAGTGTGAACCTATCTACGAAGTATTTGAACCTTGGAATGAAGACATTTCAAATGTTAAGTCATTTGAAGAGCTGCCTCAGAATGCCCAAAAATACCTTAACAGGATTGAAGAACTTGTAGGGGTAAAGATAGGCCTTATTGGCGTAGGGAAGGACAGAGAACAGATTATAAAGGTATTCTAGCCGTAGAATATTAGTTGATAAAATAAAATATAATGGCATTTTGCCATTATATTTTATTTTTTTTTAAAAAAAAGCTCATTTTTTTTAAAAAAATGAGTTGACAAAAGCGAATTTATTAAGTATTATTTATACTTGTGATTCGGAAAACTTGCATGACCCATTAGCTCAGTTGGCAGAGCACTTGACTTTTAATCAAGGTGTCCGCAGTTCGAATCTGCGATGGGTCACCAAAAAAAAGCGTGTATTTCAATAAAAATGAAATAACACGCTTTTTTTGTGATAATCATATCATACCTATCAGAATAGTCGTAAGGGGGAATAAATTGCGAATTAATTTAAAGAATTTAACAATTGTTCTTGCTATTTTAATATCTATATCAATGTTAGTGTTGTGGTCTACAGGTCATATTGGACTTTGGACACAAGGAATGGCATACATAGTTAATAATACAGAAGAATTTACTGATAAAAATGGCCATGTTATCCAGGGAGAATACTCTATTGCAATTGACCTTCAGGATTTAAAAAGCAACGTTGGTAACGTGCTGTATATGGACGGAAACAATAAAATCTATGTGAGTTGGATAGATAATACAGGAGGTATTAACACCGGAGGCTACAGGATAGGTTTTAGGGCTTGTGGAGAATATTCATTGACCAATGCTACCCTGATTTCAGGTACACGTCATACTACCGTAGATAAGGATTCATTTACTTATGATATGTCTGCCAAAATGACAGCCGATTACAAAGGTAAAGTGTATGATAGTGGTGTGTATGGGACATCAGGTCTTAATTATAAAGATGGAGATGATTTCTCGTTTTATATTTTCCCCGGTGAGGCTTATGCGGCAGGAGAAGTTACACTGAATGAGAAAGGAACAGTGAAACTGACTATAACAAACCTTTATAAAAATATTTGGACGAAGAAATAGGTGATGCCTAGCCTTGTAAGAAATATGGTTTAAAATTTACATGGCAAAATATTACTTTAAAAAAAGATAAAAAAATTGCTTGACTTTTAAGCTATGTCCCGTTACAATATATTTTGTCAGTCGGCGAGGTGCTCGACGGAATAAATAAGGCCCATTGGTCAAGTGGTTAAGACACCGCCCTTTCACGGCGATAACAGGGGTTCGAGTCCCCTATGGGTCACCATTATAATTTTAAATAATGGCCCGGTAGTTCAGTTGGTTAGAATGCCAGCCTGTCACGCTGGAGGTCGACGGTTCGAGCCCGTTCCGGGTCGCCATTTAAATTATACAAAAAGCAACTTTCTCTTACAGAAAGTTGCTTTTTACTTTCAAAATAAACCAAAATTATACTTCCAAAATATTCCTAAAAATAACAGCAAAATTTTTAAAATAAAGTGTTGACAGTTACTTAATTCCCATGTTATTATAGACAGGCAGTTGAGCGAAACACTTGCTCGACGAAAACTGAAGTATCTGCTATAAATGCGCTGGTGTAGCTCAGCAGGTAGAGCAGCTGACTTGTAATCAGCAGGTCGGGGGTTCGATTCCGTCCGCCAGCTCCATATGGAGGGGTTCCCGAGTGGCCAAAGGGGGCAGACTGTAAATCTGTTGTCTCTGACTTCGATGGTTCGAATCCATCTCCCTCCACCACAAAGTCTTGTGCATTCGCTATTGAAGCTGTGTGCAGGGCTTTTTATTTTGTTTAAATTAAATATATTTATAAACAAAAAAGTAGGAAGCATATTAAAAAAATGAGGTGGCCCCAAAAAGTTAGACTTTTTACGCGTAGCAGTCTTTATGGCTGCTACTCTATTTTTATGCAGCCAAGAGGCTGAGCCTGTATTGCACAGGACTCATCCATCCTAACTTCTCTTTTATTCTTTGTTCATTGTAATACTTTATATATCTTTCTATTTCACTTTTTAACTCTTCATAACTATAATAAACAACACCATAGTAGATTTCTTGCTTCAGTAGGCCAAAGAAGTTTTCCATAACAGAATTATCATGGCAGTTACCTTTCCGGGACATGCTTTGAAAGATACGATCTTCTTTTAGTCGATGAGAGTACGCTTTCATCTGGTAAGCCCATCCTTGATCCGAGTGAAAAGTTCTACGATAAGGACAATCTGATGTTATCTCAATAGCCTCGTTTAGTGCATTCATCACATTTATTGCAGAGGGATGCTTGCCTATACCATAACTTAAAATTTCTCCATTACACATATCCATAAAAGGATCTAAGTATAGTTTGCGCATTATCATATGTCCTTTTGAATCTATCTCATAGTATTTAAACTCAGTTGTATCCGTTGTAATCTTCTGATGAGGTATGTTGGTGTTGAAACGTCTTCCGATTCTGTTAGGTGCTATAGTTCCAATCTTGCCCTTGTAAGAACTATACTTACGACTTTTTCTAGTGAACGAAGTGACTTGAAGATTAAGTTTCTGCATGATTCGTTGAACTTTTTTCTTATTCACCTGATACCCCTGATTTCGCAGTTCTCCATACATACGGCGGTAGCCATAGTCTTTGTTGTTTTCGTTAATCTCAAGAACTTTTTCTTCAAGTTCCTGATCTGGATTCTCTCTATCAAATCGTTTTTGCCAGTACATATATGTTGATTTAGGAAAGCCAACAACTGCGAGAATGTCTTTTAGTTTGAATTCTCCTCGGAGGCTGTGGACAATTCTCGCTGTTTTTTCAGAAGAGCTTCCTCCTCTAAACGCAGCCTCCTCAGTTCTTTTAAATATGCATTCTCGATTTTTAGTTTAAGAAGTTGATCCTCGAGTTGTTTTACATGTTCAGCACTAGTATCAACAGGAACCACTTCAGTAGGTTGAGTTTCTGCCTTTTGATTCTTGATATCCAATGATTTCTTCCGTCCCCTCTTCTTTGCCCGTAAAGCATCAGGACCAGCAATCAGAAAATCGTTAACCCATTTACATAATTGCGTTGGATTATGGATTCCTTCGTGGAGAGCTAAGTCTTGATACGAGATTTCACTTGTTAAATATAATTCTACAATAGCAAGCTTCTTTTCAAAAGGATAAATTCCATTTTTTCTAGAACGCATTAACCCTTTATCGCCCATTACTTCATAATTATGAATCCACTTCTTGATGTTGTTAAATGATGGAATATCATATTTTTTAGCTAGATATTCATAACCACCTTCACCAGCTAAATAAGCTTGAACAACTTGTTTCTTAAACTCGAAACTGTATTTTGCCATAAAAATACCGACCTCCCAATCGTTAGATTTTTAGGTCTAACTTTTGGGGGTCGGTACAAAATATACTTCCTACTTTTCTATTTAGATTAATACCTGAAACTCCAACCCGGGAACAATTGTAGCATACTTGCGTACCATCTAGGCACAATCATACCTGATAAAATTGGAAAATACATAATAAATATTATGGCTGTCAATGCAAGATAAGTATATACAATCTTTTTAGTATTCCCTCCAAGCTCCATGAATACTTTGATTAAGTATACAATGATAATTATAAGAAAAGGGACAACGGAAAAGTAATGATAGATAAAGGCCATTCTACGCACTACCATCCAAGGAATATACTGGAATAAAGCACCAAAAATAGGAACAAGCATATATTTGTCTTTTCTTTTAACTGCAACAATAATTCCTGTAATTAGTGACGGTATGCTAATCCACCAGATTAACGGATTTCCCATACAAATGATGCTGGAAGTTAATTTTTCGGCAGCGAGTGCTTTAGAACCATAAAACCATATAGGCTTGGTCATTATCGGCCATTCAAACCACTGCGAAGAATAACTATGCTTAGCATGCAAATCGTTGTGGAAACTGTACATATAAGACTGGTTGTTAAAAAACTCCTTGATACCATTTCCGGGAACCTGCATTATGGATGTATAGGAACCAAAATAAATGATGCCGGGTATTAGTATGAAAAATAAAACACAAAATAACGCGGTTTTAAAAAAGTACTTACTCCAGAATTTACTGAATAAATCGGATGAAAGACCGCTCTTTTTATATGCCATGTAATAAACAATCTCGTCAAGCTTTGCAATAACAAGTATAAGGAAGATCCCCACAGCAGCATACATTGCTATCCATTTAGTGGCAATACCTATACCGAATATCAGGCCGCATAGGAAAAGTGGTTTAAGGGACTTTTTGAAGCCGGCTTTGTATGACTTTTTGGCAAAATAGTCGTAAATATAGTAGTACATTAAAATAACGAAGAAGGTAACATAGACGTCTATTGTGGATATCCTGGTCTGAACAAAATGCATAAAATCAAACATCATCAAAAAAGCTGTGCAAAATGCAAGAAATCTATTTTTGAAAATTTTATAACCAAACAGGTACATGAGAGGAATCATAGCTACTCCGAATAATGTACCAATAATTCTCCAACCGAATGGGTTTACTCCAAAGATAAGCATACCAATCATAACGAAATATTTGCCGAGAGGCGGATGTGTTCTTTCAAAGGGATGGACTTTATAAATGAAATCAAGAGCAGTCCTCGGATAAAATACTTCATCAAAATAGGTGTTGGTGGATGATAAAGTATAAAAATCAACTCTATCTTGTTCATCAAGTAGATTACTTAACTTATAAGGTTTTCCGTCAGGACTTTTTATTGTGCTTTTTGTTACTTGATACACAGGTGTTATGCTTTTAACTTTAAAAGGCTTATTTGAATCTTTCTCAAATACAGCAAGTTCGTTAATTGCAGCACCGGGTTTATCAGCAATAATTTGAATTTTACTTGTCTTAAATTCCTTGGTAGATACCTTCCATGAAAAAAAGCCTGATTTTTCAAGAGACTCTGAAGATGAGTATGTACCATTGGAATTAAAAAACTTGATATTAAATTTGGTACCGTCATATTTTTCTTCATTATATCCCTGATAAAGCATAACTTTTGCAACTTCTACTTCTCTTCCCAGGTCTACAATAAACCCGTCATTCGTATCAGCGGGAGCCCATGGCGTTTCGGGTATCTTAAAACCTCCCAGATTGTATATTGCCGGAATCGCATATAATAAAGTCATAACAAGCATAATAATATAATCCTTTTTAATAAGCTTAATCAAAGGCTTTTTTTCCTTTTCATTGTTCAGTAATCCGTATTCGGTAATTATCAGATTACCTTTTTGAATATTGCGGATTCTTAAAAAACCCCATATTCCTATGCCAATAAGAAATAAAAAGATTACACTCAACATCATTGTTGCAAAGCCGGGCATTTTAACATGTGAAAAAAAATCAGAAAAATTCTTAAAATACGTTTTCAAGAGTATGCCTCCAATTACGTTTTATTTGAAAAGTTTTACCATAATTATATTATAGTATGTAAAACAATACAAATAATAGTTGTAAGTGTATAAGCGTTGAATTCGTTGTAAAACTTAAAAGGTATGTTATAATATGAACAAGTTAAATTAATAAAGTAAATGATTCGATTTACATAAGATTGTTGTAAGTTTGACGAAAGGAGAAAATAAAATGAAATTTACAAAAATGCAGGGGCTTGGAAACGATTATATATATGTGGATTGTACGGAAAATATAATTGCAGATACATCAACTGTTTCAAAAAAAGTAAGCGACAGACATTTCGGGATAGGATCAGACGGATTGGTACTTATAATGAAATCGAATATAGCTGACTTTAGAATGAGAATGTTTAATTCAGACGGTTCAGAATCTGAAATGTGCGGAAATGCCATACGCTGTGTTGGGAAATATGTGTTCGATAATGGACTGACAGACAAAAGAAACCTGACAATAGAAACCTTAGCGGGAATAAAGGTGCTTGAATTAAAGATAGAAGATAAAAAAGTAGTACAGGTAAGAGTAGATATGGGTGAGCCTATCTTAGAGCCTAAAAAAATACCTGTTGATAGTGACAAGGATAGATTTATATCGGAGAGTATTGAAATTGACTGTAACAACTACAAGGTTACGGCCATATCCATGGGTAATCCACATGCCATAACATATGTAGATAACACCGTAGATTTTCCTTTATATGAAATCGGACCCAAAATGGAAACACATAAACTGTTTCCCAGAAAGATAAACGCTGAATTTGTTCAGGTTATAGACAGAACTACCTTGAAAATGAGAGTATGGGAAAGAGGAGCAGGTGAGACCCTTGCTTGCGGAACAGGTGCCAGTGCTGTACTTGTAGCTTCAGTACTAAATGGTTTATCTGAAAGAGCTTGCACGATAAAACTCCTTGGTGGAGACTTATTTATTGAATGGTCCGAAAAGGACAATCACGTGTATATGACAGGCCCTGCGGAAAAGGTATTTGAGGGAGAAATTGAAATCTAACTAAGAAGAATATTTTATATTATAATAGAAGAGAGGAATAAGAAAATGGCAACAGTAAATGAAAATCATTTAAAACTACCCGGAAATTATTTATTTGCTGAGATAGGTAAAAGAGTTGCAGCATTTAAAGAACAAAACCCTAGTGCAGATATTATAAGGCTTGGTATAGGGGATGTAACCCGTCCGCTTCCTATGGCATGTATAGATGCAATGCATAAGGCTGTTGATGATATGTCCAGAATAGAGAGTTTCAAAGGCTACCCTGAGTACGAGGGATACGATTTTCTTATAAATAAGATAATTGAGAATGATTATAAAAATAGAGGAATCATAATTGGATTCGATGAAGTATTTGTAAGCGACGGTGCTAAAAGTGATACAGCAAATATCCAGGAACTCTTCGGTTTAAATTCAAGGATAGCAGTTACAGACCCTGTTTATCCTGTTTACGTTGACTCTAACGTTATGGCCGGAAGAACAGGAGACTACATTGACGGAAAATGGACTAACGTGACTTATCTGCCATGTACGTCTGAAAACGGTTTTGTTCCGGAACTTCCAAAAGAAAAAGTTGACCTTATATATTTGTGTCTGCCAAACAATCCTACAGGAACCACACTTACAAAGGAACAGTTAAAAGTATGGGTTGATTATGCTGCAAAAAACAAGTCGATAATATTATTTGATTCTGCATATGAAGCTTTCATTAGCGAAAAGGATGTTCCTCACAGTATATACGAAATAGAAGGAGCAAAGGAAGTAGCAATAGAATTCAGAAGCTTTTCAAAGACTGCAGGATTTACAGGAACAAGATGCGCATATATGGTAATACCAAAGGAATTGAAAGCTTATACTGCGGATGGTAGCGAAATCGGACTCAACAGACTTTGGTACAGAAGACAGGCAACAAAGTTTAACGGAGTATCCTATATAGTTCAACGAGGAGCAGAGGCGGTATATTCGGAAGAAGGGCAAAAGCAGGTGAAGGAAACAATATCTTATTATTTATCAAATGCATCCATAATAAAAAATGGTTTAGAGAGCATTGGAATAAAGGTTTTTGGAGGAGTAAATGCACCGTATATCTGGATGCAAACTCCAAATGGAATGGATTCTTGGGCATTCTTTGATAAACTTTTAAGTGAGGCCAATATTGTAGGAACTCCCGGAGTAGGTTTTGGGCCTAGCGGACAGGGATATTTCAGACTAACTGCATTCGGAAGCAGAGAAAACACACAAGCTGCGGTAGAGAGATTTAAAACAAGGCTCAAGGTTTAAATAAAAAAGTTTGTTATATTATAAGAAATAGTCAGTTGGCACTTATGATAACCTATCTTATCAATATGGTTACAAAAGGCTGGCTGACTATTTTTATATAATAGATTATAATATTATGTAGTTGTACTATAAAAACTGTAAAAGGATGAGTTAATTTGTTGAACTGGGATCAGCTTAATTCTACATGTACTAATTGTAGAAATTGCGACCTTGCCGGAGCCAGAACAAATATAGTAATAGGAAGAGGGAATCCAAGTGCGCCAATAATGTTCATAGGCGAAGGCCCGGGAGAACAGGAGGATATGCAGGGATTGCCCTTTGTTGGCCCCGCGGGGCAGCTTTTAGATACATTACTTGAAGCTCTGAAATTTAAACCTGACGAATACTATATTGCTAATGTAGTGAAATGCAGACCACCCAATAACAGGGTGCCTAATGAAGAGGAAGCTGAAAAATGTTTGCCCTATTTAAGAAATCAGGTGTCCTTAATAAGACCTCGTATAATTGTATGCCTCGGAAGTACTGCGGCTAAATATGTAGTAGCCAGAGATATTAAAATAACACAAATACGGGGACAGTGGATAGAAAGAAAGAAATTTTGGATTATGCCGACATTTCATCCGGCAGCATTATTAAGAGATCAAAGTAAAAAGGAATTATTATTTAAAGATATAAAGGAAGTTAAAAAGAAAATAAACCAACTTGAAAGTGAAGAGTCCGGAGGCTAATTTGGTGAATACAATACAAAACAGCTTAGAACAATTATGCTGCGAATATGTACAAGAATTCAAAGATAAAGAAATAGTGCTTGGCCATGGTTGTATTGACAGTCCTGTTGTTATAATCGGAGAAGCACCGGGCAAAGATGAAGTTAAACAAGCGAAGCCTTTTGTAGGTGCAGCAGGGAAAAACCTTAATGAATTTATAGAAGTATTAGAAATAAGCAGAGACGATTTGTATATAACAAATGCAATAAAGTACAGACTTGGAAGATTAAATCCTAAAACCGAGAGGATAGTTAACAGACCTGCAACAATGAAGGATATAAAGGAAAACCAGATATGGCTGTATAAAGAGATTCATTTAATAAAACCACACATTATAGTAACCCTTGGAAATGTACCGCTTAAAGCTATAACTAACAATTTTGGCATTTCAATCGGAGAAATGCATGGAACATTGCATGAGTGTAATCTGTCAGGAAAGGTATACAAGCTCTTTCCCCTATACCACCCTGCAAGCATTATATATAACAGATCACTTAAAGATGTCTATCAGCGGGACATGCTTATGCTTAAACAAGAGGTTAATAAACTAGATTTAAACCTTAGTAAAAAGGAATTAATGTTGGACAAAAGTGTGAATAATAAAGAAAAGGATATCTAAATTAAATTTATTGGGTTATACAGAATTATAAGACGTTGAAATTAAACTATCCTGGTGTTAAACTAAACAAGCTGTCGCCGAGGAAGGCACTATAAAATAATCTCTTAACTTAAGTGATAAAAAGTGTTGACAAGCGGATAGTAAACATGGTATTATAACCGAGCTGTTACAACGGGAAATACTTTATTTTACAGTTTTGAAGTAATAAGTATTACCAAAAACTTTCAACAAAAAAGTGTTGACATGGTTAAAACAGCATGG
>NZ_ATAY01000035.1 GCF_000421965.1 Ruminiclostridium papyrosolvens C7
CTAAATAAATCACTCATGCCGAGCGACTTTTTTAGTTTATCATGTCAATTTTGTTCTGTCAATAATATTTGTAGAATTTTTTTGTCGTAATTTAATATATATAAATTACAAAAGTTTATATTTTTCTGCTAACTAAAACTTCTTAATTAGTGTAACGTTTTAATGTATTTTTGAATAATAAAGTAATATAAGTAGTTAGGAGAATACCTATGTTTTACCAACAACCTGTTTACTTACCCAGACCTGTTTACTCAATTACTATCAATAGAAGTTTGCATAAGTTAACCCTTTATAGGGGTAATATTGTCTTCAAAAATTACCCTGTTGCTGTGGGTAAAGCATCTACGCCAACACCCGAAGGTACTTTCAGAATAGTCAACCGCGCTATTAATCCCGGAGGACCGTTTGGGGCAAGGTGGTTGGGACTTAATGCACCAAATGGTGATTATGGAATACACGGAACAAATAATCCTGCTTCTATTGGAAAAGATGTTTCAAATGGATGTATAAGAATGTTCAATGATCAGGTAATTGAATTAAGCAATTTAGTTTCGATAGGTACAGTAGTTAAAATATTATAATTGTTTGACTTACTTTTTTCTGTTCTTTTGTATTCTTGATATAAATTTAAAAATTGTTGTTGAAAGCATTATTCCAAACCCTATTGCACCGCCTACCGCCAAGGTCTGGGTTCCGCTGCTGAAAGCTGACGACATATTGTTTTCTACTATATATCGCAACGTTTTATATGCTATCATTCCCGGCACCAGTGGAAATATACCTGGTATCAAAAATTCAAAGGTAGGTGTTTTAAGTATTCTTGCCATGGATTCGCTGTAAATCCCGACAGTAAGTGCACCAAAAAAAGATGAAAATATTGGACTGTTTGTATTTGCAGATACAAGGCTGTATATAATCCAGCCAATGGCCCCACAAAAACCTGCCCAGAGTATTTTTCTTCTATCAATATTAAATAATATGACCGGAAATATACTTCCAAAAAAAGCCAGTACGGTTTGTTGAAGCATTTAAATCACATCCATTTCATAAATAGTGAAAGTGCAGTTACTATACCGGCACTCATTGCAATAATTATAAGCATGGCCTCGCCAAATTGGGCAAGTCCCGAAACATAGTCACCGTACAGTATATCCTTTATACCGTTGGTAAGAGATACTCCCGGTAATAGTACAATTATTGCTCCGGTTATTACATTATCCTTATGAATAATTGGAAATAAATGCTGTATTAAGACACTTAATGCTCCTATTAATAACCCGGATAGGAAGTATTGGAGAAATTGAAAAAACCCTACCTCGTCTATTTTTTGGAGAATAAAATAGACACCCAGACTGATTACCAAAGCTATTATCGCATCAGGAACGGTTCCTTTAAAAAATAATGTATATACAAATGAAGTCATACTAGCTGCCATTAGTCTTATTCCAAGGTTAAAGCTTGGAGCATTGGTTATATCTCCGAGAATTCTCTTTGCTTCCTCATAGGACACAGGGTTTTCCATTAGGCCTCTTGAAAAAGAATTTATGAGCTCTACTCTGTATAAATCCACACGCCTTTGACGTATCCTTCTTATTGATGTAACCATTTCACCATCCGGACCTGTTATTGAAATAAATATTCCTGTCAGATTTGAAATACAATCACCGGTTAAACCGTATGAATTGCATATTTTTGATATCGTCTCTTCTACTCTGTAAGCCTCTGCTCCATTGCTTAATAATATTTCTCCAGCTGATACCGCTATTTCAGCAACCTTTTTTGTCTCCATAAATACCTCAATAAAATTGTATATTCTTTAATATGTCCAACACGACCATGATATAACACATGTTCAATTTATGTCTACAATAATTATTGTAATCAAGTAGGAGGAATTTCATTAGTTAGGTGAATCCTTTTATCACACCACCGTACGTAGGTTTTCGTATATGCTAGTTTCAATCTTATAATTAAATGTGAACAAAATAATAGGGGCCGCTGCCAATTGAATATGAGATCTATTCATTGTGCAACAGCCCCTTTTTAATTAGTTTAAGCTCCCAGTAATCCGGCTACCTGTTTTTGCAATGCAGTCAATTGCTTCTTTATTGCTATTGTTTCAGAATGTTGTTTTTTTACTACCGATGTTAATACAGCTACAATATCCATTACTGATATTGATTTGCAATCATCACTGGCAAATATCTCCGGTACATCCTCGGCAATAAAACCTATATTATGTTTTTTCAAACTGGCATTTTTGTAATCAAAAGTAACAGGATTCAGTTTTTTCAATAAATCTAATGCTGTTTTTAATGGAAGTGCTTCGATATTTTCCTTAAATGTTCTAGATGATGTTTGGGTCAGGGTCGTAGCCACGATATCGCCTGTGATAGTCTTGGCCTTAATATCACCATCCACAGACAACCTGATTCCTGTTTCAGGAGTTTTACCTATTCCTACGTAACCATCATCACTTACATTTACAATCGGATTAGTTTTTGCATAAAGAGCATTATGTGTATGCTTACTAAGGGCTATTTGGTCAATATTTGTGCCTGCACCTGCTTTCCATGAGGTAGAGGTTTCATCCCAGAAAATCTTAGCCTTAGTTGAGTCACTTCTGGTTGCTTCAATTCCCTGGCTGACATTTAGCAGACCATTTACTTTTATGCTGTTCACTGTGAGGCTACCACTTATTGTTGTATCTACTGCGGTAAGGGTTCCCGCCGTGAGTGTACCTGCTGTTAGCGTTCCTGTGACATCAGCATCCTTGGATGTAAGTTTTGTACTTACATCTACATATGCGGAAGTGAGTTTCACTTTAACTGTTTCATTTGTTGCAGTTACATTACCATTTATTGTAGTATCACCAGCTGTGAGCGTACCTGCAGTCAGCGTTCCTGTGACGTCAGCATCCTTGGATGTGAGTTTTGTACTTACATCTGCATATGCGGAAGTGAGCTTCACTTTAACTGTTTCATTTGTTGCAGTTATATTACCATTTATTGTTGTATCACCAGCTGTTAGTGTACCTGCAGTCAGTGCTCCTGTGACGTCAGCATCCTTGGA
The DNA here is from genome assembly GCF_000421965.1 of Ruminiclostridium papyrosolvens C7. Taxonomy (GTDB): domain Bacteria; phylum Bacillota; class Clostridia; order Acetivibrionales; family DSM-1351; genus Ruminiclostridium; species Ruminiclostridium papyrosolvens_A. Next base: position 3,073 of record NZ_ATAY01000035.1, read on the forward strand.
TGTGAGTTTTGTACTTACATCTACATATGCGGAAGTGAGCTTCACTTTAACTGTTTCATTTGTTGTAGTTACATTACCATTTATTGTTGTATCTCCAGCTGTTAGTGTACCTGCTGTCAATGTCCCTGTAAAATCAGCATCCTTGGATGTAAGTTTTGTACTTACATCTACATATGGAGAAGTGAGTTTTACTTTAACTGTTTCATTTGTTGAATTCACTGTTCCGGTAACATCCAACGAAGGAGTTGTCAGTTTTGTGTTTACGACCACATTACTAGCCGTCATAGTTCCTGAAACTCCTACATTCCCTGTTACGGAAAGTTTATCGGTAGGATTTGAAGTTCCTATGCCTATATTTCCATTACTTACTTTTAATACTGAGGTAAGGTCTGATATTCCGCTATTGTTATATTCCGGGTGCGTATGGCCATCCAAGCTTATGGTTTTCATTGTACCAGTTGTACCCGTTGTACCTGCCTGCCATACACCACGCAGTTCATCCCAAATAATCTGGGCACTATTGGCAGTACCGCCGCGGAATACCTCTATTCCAGCTTGCGTAGGAACCGGTTGAGTCTGAGATGTGTATTTGTTCAGAGTTATTATATTATCTTCTACTTCAAGGGTTTTTGTATTTATTGTTACAGTGTCACCATTTACAACAAGATTCCCGCCTACTGTTAAATCTTTTGTTATACTGGCACTGTCGGCTCTTACTGTTCTGGTTATATCAGCATTATCACATTTTACGTTACCTACTGCTGTGAGATTTCCCGCAACATCAATTGAAGTAACCTTAAGATTTCCCGCAACATCAAGTTTTGCTTCGGGTATGCTCTTCCCAACCCCTACGTTTCCGCTGTTATCAACATAAACTACTTCTGTTCCGGTAGAAGTACATACATTATTATGTGTGTGATTGCCCACACAGATATCTTGCATGGAACCATCTATTCCTGCCTGCCAGACTTTGCTTTTTTCATTCCAGTAAAACTTAGCCGGCTTTTCGGTATTTCTGGATAATTCAAAGCCTTCTGCAGCAATTTTTAATGTTGTACCTAAAGTGTTTGTTAATGTTATTTTTCCGCTAACAAGTGTATCTCCGCTTACGTCAAGTTTTGCTCGTGGAGTCTTTACACCTATTCCCACATTACTGTCTTTGTCTGTAATTACTGCAACGGCTCCACCATCGCTGCTATATAGCTTAGAAGGAAGAAACGTATTGTTAAGATTCAGTTCAAATAATTTGTCCCCAAATCCAAATGTCCATGCACATTTTCCCTCATTCCAGACTATCTTGGCATTAGGCTTTAGAGTTCCGTCTGTGGCAACTCCTCTTTCAACTTCTATTCCTCCGTTCATTATTATACTTCCGTCTACTTTCAGTCGGCCTTTTATATCAGTGCTTCCAGCAGTTAAATAACCTTTAACCTCCGAGTTGCCGGTAATGTCCATACTGCCGTTTACAATTGCATTTCCCATTACGTCAAGCATTTCTTGAGGGTTTAATTTGCCTATTCCCACCTTACCGCTGCTTGTAGCACTGATACAGTTGACATCCCCAAAACCCAATTTCCATAAGTTTGTATCAAATGTTAGATATGTTGTCGACTCGTTTCCTCGGTTTATCTGAATACCATCCTTCTGCAGTGAAAGGATATCTCCGATTAATGCCCTTCCGGTACTTAGTTCTTTCTCTATTTTTGCAATAGGAGTCTGTATGCTTCCGTCATTATTTACCACAAGACATGCGGAATTACCTGTTGGGACCATTTTCTGGTCACTGTTTTCCTGAGCCCAGCTCCAATCAGACATTCCTATTTTCCATACCTGTGTCGCTTCATCCCATCTCAAAATTGCACTTTTTTCATCAATTCCCCTGTAAACCGAAAGAGTACTTGTTCCCTTTTTAATCTCTCCCGACTCACCTTTATTCATTGTAAGCTTGTTGCCTTCAAGTTCTATATTGGCACTTCTTATTGTTGTTACCTCACCTTTAACATTAAGGTTTCCTGCTACGGTAAGGTCTTGGCTTACAGTAAGGTCATGCTTTACATCAATATTTCCGGTTGCCGTTGTGCTTAAAGAAAGTATGTTGCCCTTTGTGTTGTAAAGCTGTCCGTGAGTATGGAGAGTATCTGCATTTCCTTTTTTTGATAGTTTTTGCCATGGAGTTCCACAAGCTATTTCACTAAGGTTATTTCCAATACCGATTTTCCATATAGTATCCTTTTCATCCCATACTAATCGAGCCTTTTGTTGTGAATTTCCTCGGTAGATTTCCAGGCCGCTTTCATTTAAAGGAGGTTCATCACCCTCAAAATTATTAAGAAGTATGACATTGTCTTCAACCTTTAAATCAACTTTATCTACAGAAGTAAGTGTTCCGACTACGTTAAGGTTTCCCAGTAAGCTTACTCCTCCGACTACTTCAAGGCTTCCCTCCACCTTCATTGCTCTATTAATCATAATTTTGTCATCAGATTCGGCACTTATTGCAACATTGCCTTTAGTATCACATATTGATGAATGTAAATGAAGTTTATCGGCCATCTTCTTTGTAGTTAATGTTTCCCAATCATCACCATATGCCAGATCTTTCATGGAATTTTCCGTGCCCACTTTCCACTTTCCTTCTTTTTCATTCCAGACAAGTCTTGCTTTTTTAGTATTGCTGCCACGGTATACTTCCAAACCACCTTCATTGTTTATAGGTTGGGCCATTCCTGTATATTTGTTGGCAATGATTGTGTTGTTTTCTATTTCAAGAATATTTTGCTTGATTATAGTTGGAGTTTTAGTTACAGTCAAGTCACCTTCAATGTTAACAGAACCTTTTATATCTACATCACCTTGGATATATTCATTTTTATCTACAATGAGATTTCCTGAAACACTGACATTTTTTTCAAAATCTACATTACCATCCTTGTCAACGGATACAACTACTGTTCCATCCTCCATTGAAAGATTTCCATGGCTGTGCATATTGTCGACAACCTGCCCGTGGGTGAGGTACTCCCACTCTATTCCCGACGGTATTTCAGACATATTGCTGCCTATTCCCATTTTCCAGGTTGAACTACCTTCATCCCAGATTATCCTTGCATTTTCATAACCATCTCCACGATATACTTCCAAGCCACCCTCTTTGACAGGGGCTTGCCCGTTATCAGGCTTATTTACAATTACTACATTTTCTGTTACTACTTGGTTGATTTGTTTGTATTCGGTAGCCGGGTTTAGTACCGTCAACGTTCCTTCTACTGTAAGGTTTTCACCTACTGTCAGATTAGAGTTGATTTTTATGTCCCCGGTGGGGCCTACATTCATAGCCAATTGTCCATCACTGTTATATATTTCACTGTGTGTATGCAGTGAGTCTGCATTTGTCCCGGTGGTCAGATCTTCCCATGCTCTACCATATGGTATATTGTACATATCATTTTCTACACCAATCTGCCATCGACGGTCGTTTTTATTCCACACAAGCTTTGCATTAAGATCCTTTCCCGGAACTTCAATACCATTTTGGGTTACTACTGTTCCCGATACAACGATATCGTTGGTTATACTGATGTTTCCGTTTTCATCGGCAGATAATGAAATATTTCCGTTAACATCATTTATATGGCTATGTTTATGAAGGGTGTCCACATTTAAGCCATTATGCATTGCATCCCAATCAGGGCCGTATGCAAGTTGATATATACCACTTTCCGGAATATCATCCTTCTTGTCGGTTCCAGCTTTCCACACTTTCTCGTTTTCATCCCAGATTAGCTTTGCATATGGAAGGTACTCACTCCTGTACACTTCAACACCACTGCTCTGTTTTCTTGGTTCTGTTTCATTATCCTTTGGAGTATATTTGTTTACCGTAAGTATATTTCCGGTCATAACTACGTGTGTTGTATCAAGGGTTGTATTATCTCCACTTACGTTGAGGCCTCCAGCTGCTGACAGAACGCCTGTTACTGCAGCAGTCTTGGATATTGCTACACTGCCCTTTGAATCAACTTTCAGTGCAGGGGTATTGTTTATATTTACTGATAATGTCCCGTTTAAATCTGTATTACCATTTGTTTTAAAATCACCCGTGATTACAGAACCTGAAAATTTTGTATACGGTGAATGAACTTCCAGTCCATCACTCTGACCAAGGGTTTGATCTGAAAGCCCGTTTATGTATGGAAGATTTGTTTTTTCCTGTGCTCCTATTGAAATCTTCTGAAATTCCTGTGAAGTTCCCTGTGTAACGGCATGTACAACACCATCATCCGCAGTATCATAAATCCCTTCAATGGACTTTTGTCCTGAGCCTGCATCCTTCAACCTGACACGTGCCACAACGATGTCTGTAATCTCATCTTTGGTTTTTGGATCAGGCTTAATTCTGCTGTGTTTTATTTCTGAGCGCTCCCAGACGTGGATATTATTTTTATCCCCGCCTTTCTTGATATCTACATCCGATGGTTCTTCGTGATATGATACCATTATGTATATATCTTCATTTACATCGTATTCAGATAAGTTTACCGGGTTATCCGGATGATTGTCACTTATCCATATTTCCTGACTGACTTTTTCTTTGGTTTTTTCATCCAATGTGCTGTTAAGTGCAAATCCTTTTGAAACCTTTACCTGAGGATAGTTTCCTACTGCTTCAACCTTGAGGCCGTCTACAATTCCCCAGTTATGAAAAAACCTGTTGTGCATACGGTGAAAATTCTTATGGTAATCCTGATCAAGTTCAAGGTCTTCTTCTTTTAGCAAAAGTCCATTGAAATACTTCATACGCTTGATTTCGTTTGACATTTTATTGTTCCTCCAATTTCTCAGATTTTCCTGTACCAATCATTTTATGTTCACTTACAGAAGTACAGTTCATTTTACAGGGTTTATTGCTCAGGAACATTTTCTTCCGGCATTAATTCCTCTAAAGCCTGTATAGCACCACTTATACGTAAAAGAGTCTGGTTGAGTCCTGCACGTTTGGCATCCAATTCCTCCAGCATCTTCTGACCGTTTTCAAATTCACCTTTTAATTCCTTAATTCTTTCTTCAATCTTTTCTTTCATTAATGAGTCCTCCTTTTTAAGGGGATTTGATAATCCCCTTATTTAAATTAGTTTTTGTTTTATATCAGGCTTGCAAAGCTGCAACCTTTTTCTTTAGTTTTTTAATTAAATTTTCTTGTTCCTTTACCTCACCTACAAGAACAGTAAGTATTTCCATTGGGCTGATGGCTTTTTTATCACCGGATGCAAGGATATCAGGAACATCCTCTGCAATAAAGCCCATTGTTTTTCTTTTTCTATCCCCTTTAAAGTTAAACTCAACCGGATCAAGACTCTCAATAGTACTTCTGACTTTTTCTTTTTTAAGCTTCTTGATATTTTCCTTGATTTCTTTTGTTGATGTATAATAGAAGTTTCCTTCAACATATGTCCCGCCACTTGCCCGCAAACGTATCCTGTCTCCCTTGTTTCCTATTATTGTATTGGTTACTGTTGTCCAATAACCACAGCCATTAGGAATATTCCATGGACAAGTGGAGACAAAATAATTTTGTGTGTATGTTTCAATATTACTGTCATTTGAGATTCCTATCTCAAGTGTCATATTTTCCCCGCCTCCGCGGAGTGTATCTGAATAGTATCTGATCCATGCAGCATCATCAGTGTTTTTAGGTTTTTCAAACATTATCCCTTTTACGCTACAATTTCCAACACCCGGTATTATTGCTCCCTTTGCCTGTATATTTCCGCTGGCTTTTAAAGGTCCATTAACATCAAGATGGTCCCATATTGAAACTTTTCTTCCCTGTCCACCTGATCTGTTTCCGACTATCATCAGTGTTTTATAGTCACTTGTATCGTTGGATATTTCAGCATTACCTGAGGCTGTATCAGGGAAACCGCTCCACTTTGCTGTAAAGCGAATAGGGTTTAAACTACTCATAAATCGTGTAGTTCCAACCACATCCAGTTTGTCCATGGGTGTATATGTGCCTACCCCTACATTACTAGGTGTTAATAAACATATGTTGTCGTTGCTATCATTTGAAGTACCTATTTCCAACGTACATGCTTCTCCATTTTTAGGATAGTATTTTATCCAAGCACTATCTTGTGAGCCTCCGCCGGGGTTACTTGGAAAAATTACTCCATTATTGCCGGCTCCCGAACTCAAGGTAAGTACTTCGGAAATTTGCATGTTTCCGTTTATGCTTAGTATTCCGTTAACATCCAACCTGTCCCATATAGCTACTTTTCTTCCCTGACCGGCAGACTGATTTCCAACAATCATCAAAGCCTTGTTCACTGTTGTATCATTACATATTTCTGCCTGATTTGTTGTAATATCAGGAAAAGCAGTCCATTGGGAAGTAAACCTTATAGGATTTAATCCACCAAGCATCCTTGTACTGCCACAAACTTCAAGAGTATCAGTTGGATATATGGTGCCGATACCTACATTTCCATTATCTTTCCATGAAAGAATCGGCTTTTGGCCATTCTCAACTGTTCCGAGAATACCTCCTTTTTTGCCCGTCAGTACAGGTCCATCGACATCATTATTTGCAAATGATTTACCATTTCCGTAATATGACAGTGAACCTGATAAAAATAATATGTCTTTTTGAGGAAATACCATATTTGCTAAAGAAGATATGTCTCCTTCTGTATTAACAGATAGTGTTGTGCCTTTAGCTAACGAAAATAATTTGCTGTGTCCATGCATATCATCAACAAAATATCTTTTTTCCTTATTATTGAGCTTTTCCCACGTAGCTCCATATACAACAGGATAAAGATCATTTCCGAGTCCTGCCTTCCACACTTTATCGCCCTCGAACCATACTATTCTGCCATCAGGAGCAACTCCAGGGCCTCCACGAAAAACTTCAAGTCCACCATCCCTTAGATCCCAGAGATCAGGGTAGTCATCATTTTTACTGTTTAGCTGAAGAAAACTCTCTTTGGTAAGGAATTCATCCTTAACTACACCGTCTTTTTTGTGGATTAATTTTCCTTCGAAGCTTAAATCATTAACTACGTCTACGTCGCCACTAAATTTTACATATTTGGAATTTATATCAAGCTGTTTGACATTTACTTTATCAGCTTCAGGAATTGAAGAAATATAAGGCATGGCTTTTATATCTTCACCTAATTTGAAAATGAACTTTTTTAGCTCCAAAACCTTGGCATATGGACCGGCATACACTCTCAAAGGAGTTCCATCAACATCGTCTTCAAAAATACATGTGCTGTCAACAACTACTTCATAATACGAATTAACGCTGCCGTCACCGTTATTAATTTTTTTCTCTACTTTTTTGGGCACGACTCTTGCTAATATGATATTTTCTTTGCAGTTTTCGGGCTTTTTATTTGCGCAACTGATTTTTCCACGTTCCCACAAATGTATTTCCTGACCTTGACCTTTTTCATTGTCCCGGTCAGCTTCGATTTCGCAATAGCTGACGAAGATATAAATGTTTTCTTCTGCCGGATAGTCTGAAAGATCCAGTGGATTATCAGGATGCCCCTCATATATTATTATTTGCCTGCTGGTACTCTCTTCCAATCCATAAGCTCCCACATTTGTTAAGTCCAGTGCAGCTCCTTCTGTAACAACAACCCCCATGCTGCTGTCTATTACAGGCTTCACCTCAAGACCGCAGACTATACCCCAAGTATGTAGGTACCGGTTATGGAAACCCTGAATTCTCCTAAGGTACTCTTTATCCTGTTTATAGTCTTCCGCCTTCAAAAAGAGTCCGTCAAAATATCTCATTCTCTTTAATTCTTTTCCCATTTCCTCTTCCTCCGGATACTCAAAATGATGCCATCCTCGGCACTATATTTTAAACGTTTCATCAGGAATCAGAGGATTCTTCTTGTACAAGCTCTTCAAGCACCTGTATGGCTCCATTAATTCTCAAAAGAGTATATACAATGTTTGTACGTTGCACTTCCAGATTTTCCATTGCTTTCTGTCCGGACTCAAGTTCTGCCTTGAGCTCTTTTATCCTTGCATCGATTTGTTCATTCATATTTAAAAACCTCCAATATTTTTTGTTTAACTGGCTAATGTTTCTATTTGTTGCTGAAGCTGTGTTATCGCCTCTCTCTGGTCCTTTACAACACTGGTTAGTACCGCAATTATTTCCATAGGGCTAATGGCTTTTTGATCGTTTGCTGCAACAGGCCCCGGCATATCCTCTGCTATGAAGCCCAAAGTTGTTTTTTCATTGTCTCCCTTGAAATTGAACGTAACAGGATTCATTCCGTCCAATATCTGTTTTGCCTTTTTCGTTGTAAGTGATGTTATATTTTCCTTGAGATCCCTTGATGAACTGTAGTAGAAGTACCCGTCTACATAAACACCGCCGCTGGCAGTAAGCTTTATACGGTCACCGCCTCCGTAATATCCTCCTGTCCCAACATCATTGGCTATACCTATCTCAAGGGTCATATTTTCGCCGCCGCCTCGGCTTTGATCCGAATAGTACCTTATCCATGCACTATCCCCGGTACCTCCAAAATAATCCTTAGGAAACATTATTCCATTACTTTCGCTATAACCTATGCTTGGAATTATTGCACACTGAGTTTGAACATCACCACTGACATTCAGGATTCCATTTACTTCCAGTCTATCCCATATTGAAACTTTTCTACCCTGTTTTCCCGACTTGTTTCCAACTATCATCAGGGACTTGAAATTTGTTGTATCATTACATATCTCAGCCTGATTTTCTGCAAAGTCAGGGAATCCGCTCCAAGATGATGTAAACCTTATTGGATTTGAACCGCTTAAAAGTCTTGTATAGCCACTTACATCCAGCTTATCATTGGGATTTGAGGTTCCTATTCCTACATTCCCCGATGCCATGAGTGATATGCTGTCATCACCATCATTTGAGGTTCCAATCTCCAAGGTACATGCTTCGCCGCTTCTGGGATAGTATCTTATCCAGGCACTATCTCCCGAGCCTCCTCCCGGATTACTTGGGAATACAATACCATTGGTTTTCTCTTTCCCTGCACTTGGCGTAAGCGCCTGATTTAGTTGCATATTACCATTTACATATAAGAATCCGTTAACTTCAAGCCTATCCCAAACAGCTACTTTTCTGCCTTGTCCAGCAGATTTGTTTCCTACAATCATTAATGCTTTATAGGTACCTGTATCATTACTGATTTCAGCACCATTGGTAATTGAATCCGGAAAGCCGGACCATGAAGGAGTAAAACGTAAAGGATTTGAATTGCTGAGTATACGCATGGTTCCGTTGACTTCCATCGTGTCATCTTTTGGATTGCTTTCTCCTATTCCTACATTTCCAAGGCTATTCCATGTTATGACCGGTTTCTGTCCGCCATCTGTTGTTCCCAATATTCCGCCTTTTTGACCGAATAATACCGGCCCGTCTACATTCAGACCTGCAAATGGTTTTCCTATACCGTACCAGCCAAGACCGTGGTTGACATTGCCGTTGTCCCTAAGCCATATTGTCTTGTCATTCATATTCAGATTTCCGTATGCAGAAAGATTTCCTTTATCATCTGCCTCAAGGGCTACTCCACCATCGAAACTGATTTTTGAATGTCTGTGAAGTTCATCTACAATGTCGTTTTTTATTAGTTTTTCCCATACCGGGCCGTAAGCTATATTCCATAGTTCTCCTGCATAACCCATTTTCCAGCATTTATCTAATTCTGACCACACAATCCGTGCATCCAACGATTTTCCATCAACGTAATCCCTGAATACCTCCAGTCCGCCATCCTGTAATATCCATGTGCTGTCGTTCTCAGATTTACTGTTTACCTGTACGAATGTGTTTGAAACTTCAAGATCTTTTTGAACTGCTCCCATGTTTGTAAGGTTTCCGTGTACCTCCAAATCCCCCTTTATGTTGACTGACCCCGTGAAATTTGCGAACGTGGAATTAACCTCAAGACCTATGCCCTTTTTCTTGTCCTCTTCCAAGGCTCTTACAAATGGCATTCCGGCTACATCATCATTCAATTTAAATATGATTTTTTGCAGTGACAACACTTCTCCGGCAGGGCCGGCATACCTTCTAAGAGGAATTTTTTCTTCCTCATCATCAAAGTATGATATTAAGCTAATAACTTTTTTGCTTTCAATTTGAGTACCATCTTCGCTGCCATCCTCATTAATAATCAAGGGGTTTGTGTCCTGGCTACTGTTTTGGGCCAGCCCAACTTCCACTCTGGCAAGAATTATGTACTTTTTCTCGTCAACCGGTTTCTCTGTACCGTGCCAGATACGTCCTCTCTCCCAGGTATGTATTGCCTCGCCTTTTCCCTTTTCGAGGTTTTCCTTGTCCTGATCTATTTCCTCATAGCTTGCATAAATGTAAATACTTTTATCATTTGCAAGGTATTGGGACAAATCAATAATGCTGTCAGGATGTCCGTCATATATGTAGATATACTGACTTGTACTCTCTCCGTTATCTTCTGCTACAACCTCATTTATTGCTATTCCTTCCTGAACCTTTACTGAACAGTTTTCTGACGGTACAACCGTTAATCCCTCAATTATTCCCCAAGTATGCAGATATCGGTTGTGTAGCTGCTGAAGTCTTCTCTGGTAATCTTGATCCAGTTTATAGTCTTCTGCATTCAAAAAGAGTCCGTCAAAATAGCGCATTCTTTTCAATTCTTTTCCCATTTTGCCACTTCCTCCGGATATTCAAAATGTTATTTTTTCTTCAAAATTCTACTCATCAATCATACCGCCCAGCAAAGTCTCTTTTCCCACCCTGGAATAAACCCCGACCCGCATTTCCGGTATTTCTACGTTAAGCCTGTAATTTGTATAAAACGGCTTTTCATCCTCAATTACTCTTCGTATAAGACTAACCTTGTTTTCCAGCATAGTTCTGCTGTGTGCCGGAATCATTGCGTTTACACAAAAGAAACAAGGTGAAGAGCTGCCAACCATGGTATTATGACCTATTTCTCTGGATTCCCCAATTCTTGCCGTATCCTGAAATTCATTTATTGAAATAGTGGTCTCCTCTCCTGAATACAGTTGCAGATATTCCAGCAGACCATCACAGGTTCCGCGTTTTTTGTACAGTTGAACAATAGCCCCCATCATTTGTCTGTTGACGGAAGAACGTTTTTCCGGCAATGGTAATACCTGAACTTGAACAACATTTTTTTCGATAGTATCTTCTGATCCAAAAAATTCGATTCCGTCTTCCAAGTCCAGAGCAACCCATCCTGCAAGCCATTCAAGAAACTGAGAGGGTGTTTGCTCCGGGTCCAGATATAAATCAAAATTATCTAGAATCTCTTCTATTCCCCGTGTTTCCTGAATCTCTGTTTTTCCTGAAAGAATCTGTTCAAAGGACTTTAACAACCGTCCCAGAAAATCTCCGTCTTCATTATTTCCTTTTTGAAAAATTCGGGGGAGGTACTGGGTATATTTACTGCTTTCCTGATTACTCATTATTCCACCTCGATGCTTAATTCTTTCAATCGTATTAACTGATATTGTTTAAGAAAGGGAGCATCCAGTTCCATATGTTTTACATGGTCAATCCCCTTGATCCCTTCCACAAGATAGTAGAGGTCGGATGCATAAAGATTTCTTCCCAGCGGCCATCCGTTTTTGTTTTCGCCGCCTGTAATAGGGTCTATGTATTTTTCTATAACCTCTCTTACCGTATCCCCCATTTTTTTATCTTTTGCAACAACCTGCATGTTGATTCTTATTTCCTGATAATCAGGATCAACTACATGCACTCTGTTTGTAAGTACTTTTCTTTCCAACAAGTATTTTTTAATATATTGCTTGATGTCATATGCTTCTTTAGTAAGATCATTCTGATTTTTGGTTGACATGATTAGAATTACAGATATATGCCCAAACTGACCGGCTTCATCTGTTTTGTTGTTTTCCATATCTCGGTTTGACAGACAGATTGTTCTTGCAATCAAATCAGGGTAGCTTTCTTTTATTTCAGGCTTTTCCATAAGTGCCTTTAATGCAAGAAACTCAAAATCCTCGGTAGTAACTGCTCTGGTACATTGAGTTAGCTGCTGCACACCACGTCGGATTCCCGAAGTTAGTTTCTCCCCATTCTCAAGCTGTGTCCCCAGTAGTTTTAGAAAACGCAGGTTGTTTTTTTCCGGTACTTGATCAATTCGGTAAATAATCATTTCACAGAGCCATGCAAACAATTCTACCAGTGTGATTCCCGGATCAGACGGGTTATGGTTTGTCCATTCAGGGGCATACATTGGTATTAATGATTTTGCTTCCTTAACAAGATCATCGAATGTAATTTCATCCAGTTTTTGTATTGGCAGTGACATTTTATGTACCTCCTTTCATATATTTTTCATAGGATTAGACACTAATTTAAAATCTAATCCTTATTAGGAAAGCAATGGTCACATTTTGCTCCTTTGGGTTCGTCACTGATTTTTTCAAGATATCTTCTGTCTTCTTTTAATAGTTCTCCAATACTACACTCTTCCGCAGGATTGATGGAATCATGTATGACATTTGTATCCCTGTTAAGAAGGTATGGAAACTTTATTTCTGACTTTTTATTTATAAAATGCTCTCCGCTGTATACCAGCTCATCTTCCTCTAAAAATACATCACCCTCTAAAACTTCGCTTATTTTAAGAGGTGTTGTATTTACATATTCATCATTTCTGCTTAAAAAGACTACATCTCTGGCTTCAGGGACAGCTATTTTTATATAAAAGGTTTCACTCTGTGCTTTTATTTCATTTAATATAAAGGACCGTATGAACAAATCCGGTGTAGCCTCAGCTTCTATATCACTGCCAACAGGATAATCAGCTTCAAGAGGTTCTCCGTCAAAAGTCCTGCATTGCAGAGTATCACCTTCTACTGATTCAACTATCAGTTCCTTTGAAGGGCAATTTACACAGGTAAGCATAATTCTGTCGCCTTCTCGGAATCCTTTTACAAGAAGGGTTCGAACATCCTTGTTTGCCTCGAGCTTTTGTGCTAGTGCAAATATTATTCGGTTATCTTTGCTTTTTACGGCACAATATGATGGGTAAGTAATAGCAGGCCTGAATGGTACTTCTTTTAGTAATTCTATATTAAGGGTATAACATTGAACCGAAGCTTTAACGGAGATGTCTGTAATGTAGTCTACTCCGGGTGTATTTTTTATTACTGAACAAACCTCGGATATATACAGATTTTTCCCAAGTGTCCAACCGGTTTTTTCCTGTCCACCTCTTAAAGGATTCAAGAACTCCCTTAAATTTTCTATAATATTACCCTCTATAATTTTTGCTGATTCAGGTTTTGTATATTTAACAGATGCCTCTATTCCGATTCTTATATAGTCAGGCCCTATTATGTCAAGCCGAGGACTGTCAGGATTATTTAAAACAGTTGGGATTCGTTGAGTCAGGTGTTTTTCTATTTCATTTAAAAGCTCCTGACTTGGGGTAGGCTTTGGAGCATCATAATCAGGAACCACGATTACTGTTGCTTTCCCAGGACAAAAATCCAAATTCTGGTCCATTGTTGGAAAGCACTTTACAAGTGCTATCTGAGGTGCAGCCTCACGAACAAGCCATTCCACATCTTCACAGGTTATTCCCCTGTCCATACTTTTTAATGTGTGTGGTCCTCGTTTTTTGGTTTCCTCAACCTCTTCCTGATCAAAGCCTCCATCAGCTGCTACGGGGTTTGTGGCTAAATCTATACCCGGATAGCTGTCCCATAGTTTTTTTATTGTATCTGCTTCGACATTTCCACAAGAGCCCCCGCCATATTTGTAATCACACTGTATATTCTCTTTTCCGGCAGGAGGAATCATGCCGTTATTACCATCTCCGAAGGTAATAACACCGCTATTGTTATCAAGCATATAGTGCCTGCTGTCCGGTTCAGACAATGAAAAAGTCTGAACTTCTTCCCATATTATTGCATCCGCCTGCCCAAGTATTTCTTTTACCCTAACCACTTGACCATTTAATACCGGAGTACGTGAAAATTGGAATGTCTGGTTTGGTTCCCCGTTACTTGAACCCAGTATCTCATTTTGTATTGTATTTGAGTTGGATGCCCACACTGCATTTGAATAAATCGCATTTAATCTGGGATAAACTATATAATCTCCGTCAATTTGATTTGCACTCTCAAGTCTTGCTCGCACCCAGAACATATCCGACCCGAAAAGGGGTATTTTTTCAATATCACCGGGAATGACAAGCTGCTGAATCTCTCTTCTTGTAAAATCCCTTACTGCATCATTAACACTTAGTGCCAACCATTTTCTTCCGTTTGAATATTCCCATGCAACAACCGGCTTTTTACCTTTCTGGTCTCCTGTAAGTGGAAAAAACAAAGAAACAGGCAAGTTACTTATATCTCTGTTAAAGCCCAGATATAAGGCAGGTTCACTATCTGTACATGAAGCAAACAGTTTAAAGGTTTTTCCTGTGGAAAGACATTCCTTGGTTTTTTCCCCCATAATAAAGTTATTCTCTGTTATTACATTCTCCGGGAATACTTCCGGAGATGAATATGTATAATCAACTAGTAATTCCTTTATTGACGGTGGAATGAATGTAGGTTCAATGTACTCAGCCTCTGTTACAGTAATTTGCTCATTATTATTTAACAATACAGGCTTTGGTACATATGAAACCCTTCCATCTTCACCATAGTTGCCTCCGATTATTCTTACACGTATCCAGTAATTTTCCTCACCATTTATACTATGTGATTGTATTTCTGGACATTTAAATTTTATCTTTCCGCTTTTTGTTAAGGCATAGGTGGTATCCGAATAAATTAAGCCTTCCTTTATACAGGTACTGCTGCCTGATTTATCTGACATTCCGATTTTTGCAAATCCATTCCATTTAGCACCATTCCAATATTCCCATGCAAGTAAGATATTTTTAGTATCAGGTGTACTTTTTGCATCTGAAAGATTAATTCCCAAAGTTATGTCTGCATCTTTTTTTGAAAAAGCCTCTTTACAAGCAAAGTAAAATGTGTCGTTGAATGTTGGTCTTTCTCCAAAAGGGTAGAAATCTTTTGTTAAATCAATCGGTGCGTAATTAAAGACTGCTATACCGGGAGCAATCCCACTTCCCAAAGTATCAACACTTATTTTTATATCCTCAACATCAGGCAAAAGATTTGTATCTCTCAGAGCTGATTTTAACTCAGCGTAAATCCAATGGTTCTTCCAGCAACTAAAAGAATTGTCTTTCTTGTATCCTGATATTTCTTTTTGAGAAATCCCCGTTATACCTGAAAATGAAATTCCTCCAGTTTGTAAAGGGGTCTGTCTGCCCCCATTTTCAAGCTTCAGGGGCTGCGGGTCTCCTTTATCATCAAAGTAATACCACTGAAGGCTGTATTTATCGCTGCTATCACCATTTAGTAGTAATCTCACATTTACTACTGCATCTTCTATACTGAATAATTTTGAATGCCCTATATATATGCGGTGTATTATGGGTGACTCTCCTCTAAACAGTTCTGCCTCAATGCCATTGTTTTCAGCTAACAAAAAATCTAAATTGCTCCATCGGTCTTCTGCCGGATCTATACTCACAGCCTTGATTAAGCCTGGTCTAATTACAGTCAAATCATTTTGAGTTTCAAAAACAACTTCATCTTTGTTCTCAGGCTGAGCTGAAATTTTAGCACCTGCAGGTATAAATCCATCCTTGTCCCAGTCATCTTTAAGTTTGAAAACCAAGGGTGCTTTTGACGGTATTGGAGAAGTAGGACTAACTCCTATCAGGTTTAAAAATGCAGTAAAATTCTTATCCAATGCCTGATTTAATGAATAATTGACATGTCCCATCATATTGGAAAATATATTTACAAGTGCATCAAGCTCTTTATCTGCCGCAATGTCGTCAATACTTCCAAATTCAGGGCAATAATAAAGTATCAAGCGTCTTATTTCACTAACCAAATCCTGTTGGCTTCGATTATCAATTTTCGGTATCATATCTGTCATTATCTTCCCACACTTTCAAGATAGAATGGATAAACAAGGTTTGCTTTGCAATTACTGGACTTTATTATGTATTCTATATTGATTTCTATAGTCGGCTCTGTTTGATTCATAGTAGCCGTTACGCTCTGCACTTCTATTCTAGGCTCCCAGTTAAGTAAAGCCTCATCAACATAGGTCTGTATTAATGTTGCAGTTCCAAGTTCATTGGATGAAAACAGCATGTCATTCAGTCTGCATCCAAAATCCGGTCTCATTACCCTCTCACCTCTGGAAGTTCCCAAGATAAGCATTATTGACTCCTTTATAGATTCCTCACCGACAGAAGTACGCAGCTTTGATTTTTTTGCTGAAACAGGATATTTTAATCCTTTTCCTAAAAAATCTATTACTTCCATATACCCTCCATTTCCCCAATGTGCCCGGCTAAGCGTGACATCAGGCTAAAAAGTATTTTTTTAATTCAGCCTCCGATAATTACAGTACCTGCAGCTACTACCTTCCCCACTGGAAGGTCCGCAGGATCATTGCATGTAATAGCCGTATCTCCGTTTCTGGCTGCCATTTTTCCATTTATTTTAACAGTGGCACTACCCACTGAGATTTTGCCCTTATTTTTCGGTGCTTTTTGGAAAGGCCCCGATTTCGGGGAATGAGATGGTGTATTTGTAGCTGTTGAATCTACTGTTGCAGCCGGCTTCCCCATAATATTTACATTACTGCTAAGACTCCCGTCTATAATGCCGGTAAAGGGATTCGGTATCGGTGTCGGCACTGTACTTGAGCCTACCGGAACCAATTCTATATGCGTATCCGTTGCTATAATGCGATCACCTTGCTTTGCCGCTGGTTGTCCCATACACATTCTCTCCTTTTTGTACAATAATAAAGATAAAAATTTTAATCAGTTTATGTTAACAGTAGCTCCTTTAACTGTCATATTAGAGGATGCCTTTATGTCCATAGCGGCTGAGGCTTCAATTTTTGTGGCTGCCGAGGATTTAATTTCTATTTCTTTTGCATTTATTGAGAGTTTCCCGTTAGGTGCTGAAAATTCAATATCTTTACCTGAATTTATAGTTATTTTATTGTCTTTTGTACTGATAGTAAGTTTATTACTACCTGATTTATCTATAATTTGTATACTCTCAGCTCCACTTTTATCATCAATTTGTACAATATGTCCTTTTGATGATTTCAATAAAATTCTTTCTTCGCCGCTTTTATCAGAAAACTCGAATATATGTCCGCTGCGGGACTTTATAACTCTAATGTTATTTTTTCCATCACTGTTTTTTTCAGGAGGTGTATCTTTACCATTCCATAGAGCTCCGATAATAAAGGGCTTGTTGACGTCCCCGTTTTCAAATGCAACAAGTACCTCGTCACCTACTTCAGGAAGGAAAAAAGCTCCTCTCTCTTTTCCGGCCATAAAGGATGCAATTCTGGCCCAATTTGACTCTTTCATTCCAAGCAATGGAATCTGTACCTTTACAAGTCCCGGCCCCGGTTTTTCGGAATCATTTGCGGAGTCATTCTTTATCACAACTCCAATCATCACACCTAATACCTTTTCATCTTTTTGAATATATTCAGTAAAATTTGAAATGCTGATACCTTCACTCATATTCCGGTCCTCTTTACCTTAAATTTAGTCTTATAGCCCTGTTTATCTATGTTATGGATAGTTGAAATAATATAGTAGACTCCTGTGAAGCGTTCATCTATCCCTAAAAGTTTTACAGATTTGCCCGCCCTAACCAGAGGATTACCATAGCATTTTCCCTCGCCGGTTATAAATTCTCGAAGAAGGCTATTATATGCTGCCGCAGCTGCCGCTTTACCTTCACTGACATCAATGAGGTTTTCAACCCAGAAGGATACCGGAGCTTTTTCAATACTTTTTTCAGTAATGTCATAGCCCGATTCTTTTCCACCCATTTTTGTTGTTTCATCCCCTTTTTTCGCCAAGGCTTCTATTTCTTTCTTTTCCTTTACGTTCCAGCCTCTTACTGTGACTTCACTTCCCTTTGTTAAAGCTCTCAGCTCAAGATTCAGTTCCTCATAATCCCTTTTGTAATTAAAATCAGGAAGTTCAGGGGCTTTGGGAGCCCGGGACTTAACAAAGTATAATTTTTTGTCCTCGGCATAAAGCTCATAATCCAGATATGCAGCTCTTTTCATAAGGAAATCATAATTGCTGATATTGTTCTGAAAAACATATGGATAAATGGTTTTTGTATCGTCTACCTGAGGAGTGAGCCCATGTTCCCGAGCAATTTCACTGGCTATATCGCTGTCCTTTTTCTTGGTAAAAACCTTGTTTCTTGTTCCCATACGCAACCTGTGAAGCAAATCGTAACCTCTTATTTCAACCAAGCTGTGATCGGCAACCAGCAGTTCTAAAGATGTTATCTCTCCGCTTATCATTACCTCAGGCTTGTCAAGTCCCATATAAATTGATATCTTATCTCCGGGTTTGAAGGTTTTTAAATCAATACCTCGCCATTTACCGTTTCCGCTGTCTACCATATTCATTTGTATTCTGAACAGAGCGGGCAGGTTTATTTCGTCTTCAATTGTTACAGTTTCAATTGCATTGAATAAATCTGCTGATAAATCAGCTCCATTGAGCTTTATCTTATAATTTGCAACTTTTGTAGTACCCATAGTTCCACCTCTTAATCCGGTATAACCAGAGTCCTTCCGAAATCATTTTTGCTAGGGAATCCGATCGGATTGTCGATTCCGTTTGCAGCAGCTATGGTACGCCACTTTAAAGGATCTTTGAGTGCTTCATTTGCAATTATATCCAGTCGGTCTCCGCTTTTGACTATCCATAGCTTTCTGCAGGCCTCTTTACCTTGGGCAAGTTCAACCTTCTTCTGAGGTTCATCTGATATTAGTGTTATATCGAGCAATGACCTTACAGGGGTTCCGTTTTCCAGAAACATTGTATATTTTTGTTCTATCTTGCTGATAACCCCTCGATATGAGTAACCGCCCCAAACAAATAAACATGTTGGTGGCTTTTTTGTACTTTTTCCGGCTACTTTCGGGTCAAGCAGATCTGTTATTTTCATTGTTTCACGCCTTACGTCTCTTCGCTTTTCATAGGTGTCATAAAACAATGAGATTTTAAATTCAGGTGTTTCTGCTATCTGAAACTGCTTCTTATCATTTTCTCCGGTGTATTTTCCTTCAAAGGATACAGTATATTCGTTTGGGTTAAACATTACTGATATTGGTTCGGCACCGGGTAAATCCAGCGGGATTATTTGTGCTTTTTCTGCCATTACCTAAGACCCCTCCTATCTTTTTGTATTATCAACTTTTTCTCAAGTATTTGAAAAACTTTGTCTGCCAGCACCTTTACTTCCTCGTTTCCTATGGTTTGCAGTTTTTTATCCGGCTTTGACGGGGAGGTTGCTTTAGCGTATACATTTTTTTCTGTATGCATAACATCCATTGGCAAAATATCTTTTATTCCCTGTTCTTTTTTATCCTTTTCCTTTAACTGATGCCTGTAAAAAATCAAATCAGTACTTTTATCATTCTTTTGAGGTAAAAAATGAACAAATTTTTCATACCCATCTAAGTCTGTTTCTTTTATTTCCTGCTCACGAAGGATATTACGATTGATTTGTTGTTTTTGTGTACTGTGAATTATATTTCCTGTGACAATGCCATTCTTAACATTAAACCTCTCTGAATTCAATTCACCTGATTCCGGATGTTGGTACTTTTCCTTTGTGATAAGCTTATTTATTATAGTGGTTTGGCTTATAGACCTGTTTTCAATGGTTTCAGAGAAACTGCCCGGTAAAGATTTTGTTTCCGGAAACACATTGTAAACCAATGTGTTTAGTTTATTCTGCCCCAGATATTTATTGCTGGACACGACCGACTTTTGAGCCACTTCCCGTACTAGTGTTTGTTTCTCGTAATCCTTCTTATATGTTATTTCTTTCTCAAAAATATTTTGATGTGTTGTATGCTCACGTACTTCTTTGATTGCCCTTTCATTCTCAAACAGCTTTGTATCGGTTTTATTATTGATAACGTTTTCTTTATTTTGGATATCTGTAATATGATAAACATCTTTGTTATAGTTAGCAGCTCCGTTATTTACCTCTGTAAAACCATCTGATGATTCTAATCCTGCTTTTTCTGTGAGCCTATGAAAAAAGTATTTTTGCTCCTGATTATTGGTGTTTAATAGAACTTTCTGAATAAATTTTGCCGGTTCGGTTTTAGAATTTAGCTTAATTTCCGTTGGCGTTGTAATATTTATGATTTTGGTGTGTTTATTATATGATGGTTTTAAACTGACATTTCGTGTTGTGCCGGGTAGTACTATCTGGGATGAATTATTATTTATATATTTATAAACTTTTAGTAAAGTGTTGTACCTTTTTATTTCAGTATAATTAAAGGGCTCTTTTCCTTCATCGGATTCTAAAACCATATCGGAGCTGTTTCTGAAAATCAGTCTGGTAAATTGACCTTTCCACCTTCCGATACCGTATTTGCTCAGTATATTTTGTGCAAAGGACGTATTTAATTTGTTTAACTTATTTGTTTTAATCATATGTTTACGTCCTAACCCTGTATTTTCTATTTGTGCATGTTTATTCCATTATGAGTGAATACCAGTGTTTCTGCAGCTATAGAACTGCTTGTGGCACTAAATGCCGGGCCCTCCCACTTAATAGGACATGCTTCCAGAAAATCCCACCACAATTTAGGATTACCCGAATGATCCAGCAGGCAAATTGATCCGTTTTTTCTGGTTATCCTGCCATTAATTACTCTCCTATACCAGTTCCATAAATAGTCATCATTTGTAATTCCGTGTTTTAAAGTTATATCGCTGTATTTAGTCTGAGTTAAGAATGTGTACTCTTTGTGGTTTTCTCCTCCGAAGGTTTTACGCTCCACCTGAGTTTCAATACTTAACCCTGAAACATCAGTAAATCCTGCAACTGCAATACCATCGATCTCTACTACAAAGTTAAATGTAAGGTATGGATCTTTTCTGTATCCGGGAACCCAGTTTCTTCTTTCTACCAAATTTACTATATTTGCCATGGTGTCCTCCTAAACCTCAAAGAAATCTTTCTTGCCCTCATCTCCGTTGAGCTTCTTGTTTATTTCACTTACTTCCCTGCACCAGCGTTCTCTCTCAAAATGCTCCAAGCCCAGCACGGTTTTATAATCCCAGTGCAGGTAGTAGGACAAAAAGGCTACCTCCTCGTAGAGGCGGTCGAGAGGGTAGCCGGTTATTCCCCCAGAATCTCAGCCTCAACCTCAAAAGCGTGATCACATTTGGGACATTTGGTTTTTATAGTATTAGAGCCATTCTGGTTGATTCTGTTGTATAATTCCTGCAAATAGGAAAAGTCGGAAGTATACAACTCCTCTATAACTCTGGGAGTTATCATTTTAAGCGTACCTAAATTTGTTACTACCCTCGAAAGCAGGATTACTGATAAATAAGCCGGGTTCTGCTGTACACGTGCATCACGAAGTGGCATTATTTCATCTGCGGCAGTAGCAAGTCTCATTGTTCCCTGCTTAAGTACCGTTCCTGTATCGTCAACGTAACCTTTGGGCAGTGTAAAGTTAAATTCTGTTTGTAAAATATCCATTCTACATTCCTCTCTTTTGATTATTACCTTTGACTGATGTAAGGTGCGGCTTCAACCCTGTAAAACCGGGTTGAAGCGACCTTCATCATCATTTTGTTCCTCAAAATACACAATAAGGATAGTTATTGAAATTTGACCGTTTATACCTATATTTAATTTTTGCAGTATGTTATCAATTCAATAATAATCCGGCTAACGATTAAGATTACTTAACTCTTGCTACGCCTTCATGTGCCAGTTCAATGTTTTCAATACTAACTTCATTTCCCTTTGCACTTAATGCACTAACATCATATTTAATTGGCCATGCTTCAATGATATCCCATTGAGCTTTGTCATTGCCTTCTTCATCTACCAATATTATTGATAAGCTTCTTCTGTTGTTAAGTGCACCCTTTTGTACAACCGCTTTACGCCAGTTGTACAGGTCCATAGTATCTGTAAGGCCTCTCTTTAAAGTTACATTACCGAACTTTGTAAGACCTGAAAGTTTTCTTGAATGAGGTGCATCTGTTCCCTCTCTGTATTCTACTGCTTCTGTAGATATATCAGGAATTGTTGCATCAGAAAACGCTGCTATCTGAATACCATCAATTACTACTCTGAATCTAAAATTTCTGTATGGATCATTTCTCTTTCCTGTTGCCATTGGTTAATCTCCTCTCTGGATGTTATTTGGACAGCGTCTTTTGGCTGACTTTAATTATTACAAATTCTGCCGGTTTAACAGGAGCTACACCGACTTCTATTACCAATTGACCTGCATCTCTTGATGCCGGAGGATTGTTTTCCTCGTCTACTTTAACGAAGAATGCCTCTTCCTGGGTGGAACCATAGAGTGCTCCGTCTCTCCACACCCTTGTCAGGAAAGCTGATATGTTTCTCTTTACCTTTCCCCAAAGAGTTGGCTCATTTGGTTCAAAAACTACCCATTGACTTGCCTTGTCAACTGATTCTTCAATATACATCATCAGACGCCTGATATTTATATAACGCCATTCTGAATCAGATGAGAGAGTTCTGGCACCCCAGATACAAATTCCCTCAGGTAAAGAACGGATTACATTTATACCTATAGGATTGAGAAGTTCCTGTTCCCCCTTAGTTACTATCTTTTCAACACCTACTACTGTGTCAAGATATCCGTCGGTAGTTCCGGCAGGAGCTTTGTGTACCCCTCTTGCTGAATCAACATATGCATATGTACCTACAACTGAACCTGAAGGTGGAATGAGCTTTTTCTTTCCTGTAAGCGGATCGTTGATAAATACCCATGGATAATACAATGCGCCATAGGAAGAGTTAAATGAGTTGCCTGCATAGTCTCCCGCACCCTCTTTGAAGTCCTTTACTTCCTGAGGTGTCAAGCCATGTGGAGGGTCAATAACATAGAAGCAGTCCTTTCTGTTCTTGCAGTAATTTAGTATTGCAAGAATAATGCTTCTGTTAGAATCCATATTTGCAACGTCAGGAGCTGCAAGTATATTAATTTCGTCAATAGGTGTAAATGCATTGATTCCCAACTTTTGGTTTTGGCTGTCAATGTACTCTACGTATGATATTCCATCAACGCCATTTTCTAATTCTGTAAAATTATCCCCTTCTGTAAACATTGGAACCTTGTCCATGTTATCAACTTTTTTAAGATCCACCAATGGTGTTACGCTGATAAATGATGATACCTCATTGATTTTCTCTTCAAAGTTGGTTATAAGTAAATTGTCAAATGTTTCAACAAGTTCCCCGTCGACATCTTCTCCAACATACTCATCGCTGAATGAACTCTTCTCTGTATACTTGATATTGAGTTTGAAACCGTTTATCTGTCCGTTTGTTGAACTGCTTATTTGAAAGGAAATTCTATTACCCCAGTTTCCTTCAGAACGGGCACTGATTTCGAATAAGTTTGCTCCCTGATCATCCTTGACAATGCTATAAGACTTCTTTGCATCTTCTGATGCAGCTCTTACAACATAGCAGGATGTTCCTCCTTCCGCAAAGAAATTGTACACGGCATAAGCAAGGTATGCATTTGGGATAAATCCTCCAAACTCACTGACATACTGGCTCCAATTTGTAACCAGAATAGCTTTACCAATGACACCTTTCTCAGCAATTCCGATAAAAGCACCCACCGCTGTACCTACGCCTTCTATCGGCTTCACTCCGCTGGAAACTTCTTCTACATAAACTCCTGGTGATAAATAATTTGGCATTTCAAGTCCTCCTTGTTATAACTGTTTTTATGGTCCTTCTGTTGAATAGACCTATATGCCCTCGCTATATTTTTCAATACGCGAAATCATATTCTTAATTTTGCATAATCTCTGGTTGAATCATCATGTATTCTTTTTAGATAATTCGGCATGGGTTTTTAAATTATAATATTTTGGTGTTGGTTCCTCTGTAATTAATGGCAATGTAATTATCTTTTCAGCCGGCATCCTTACCGCAGATACCAGATAAGACAGGCTTAACTTTGCCGGTTTTCCCGGGAATACTTCCCATAACTGCTTAATATCCTGAAGCGATAAATTATTGTAGGATATCCTAATTTGTTCGTTTCCGCATACTGCCAGATTTCCTTTAAGGTCATCTCCACTGAGCACCGCGTGCTCATGAAACAGTTGAAATAGTTTTCCCAAAATCAATAGTTCAGTATCTCTGTCCTTTGCATATGGGGTCATAAGATAATACAGGTCAAGATAGGAGGGAGGGTCAAATAACTGGTTTGTCCCTGGTATACGTTCTCTCTCACTGTTTCTCATGCTATGGCTTTCGGTAAGGTAATACAAGCATAATGAAAGAGTCATGTTTGCTGAATCTACATCGCTTGGTGAACCGAAGGTTATGTAACTGTCATCATTTAATTCCGGAACATTTGTTTTAATCAAAGCCTTCAGGCTTGCACTGACATCTCTGATTACTGTACGGGTTTCCACAGCCATTTATTCCACCACCTCAATCAGTTGATAATATGGGGCAAAATCCGATTTCAAAAAGGTTTTACCCATTTTTTTGTATTCTCTTTTTGCCGCCTGCATAATTTGCTTTATCCCTATGGGGCACCCTGCATGGGCAGCATAAAAAGCTGCATTTAATGCTATATTTTTTATATTTCCCCCTGCCATAACAAATTTCTCTGCCAGAAAATCATAATCCAGCTTGTCCTCTACCGGAGCCCCGGAAGGAAATATACTCAACCATATAAGCTTGCGCTGTTCCTTATCAGGAAATGGGAATGCTACGTTAAAGTGCAATCTTCTCAAGAAAGCTTCATCAATGTTCTGGTTCAGGTTTGTTGCCAGAATAACTATTCCCTTGTATTCTTCCATTCTTTGAAGCAGATAGCCTATTTCAACATTTGCATATCGGTCATGAGAATCTTTGACTTCGGAACGTTTTCCAAACAGAGCATCGGCTTCGTCGAAAAACAGTATGACATTTGAGGTCTCGGCCTCGTGAAATATTTCTCCAAGATTTTTTTCCGTTTCTCCGATATACTTGCTTACAACTCTTGAGACGTCAATCTTATATATTTCAAGGCCTATTTCATTTGCGATAACCTCTGCTGCCATTGTTTTCCCACTGCCCGGGGGACCTGAGAACATAATATTTAATCCTTTTCCCAGTGCGAGGCGCTTTTCAAATCCCCATTTTTCATAAACGATTGAACGGTATTTTACCTGCCTGCATATTTCTTTCATTTGCAACATTTGATCTTCAGGCAAAACAAGCATATCCATTGTGTAAAGTGTATCTATCTTTTTTGCCAATTCGCCAAGTTTTCTGTTTGATTGAGTATAGCAGGCATTTGTAAGGTCATTTGTCTCAATCCTTCCATCGCTGGCTCCATTCCATACCGAATAGTTTTCACCCAATCTAAGAACATTTTCAATCTGACCAGGTGTAAAACGGAAAACTTCAGAGAAATTATTGAGGTTTAGATTTGCATCCAACTGATATTTTCTGCCAAGTTCCTGCCAGTATTTTTTTCTTTCTGTTGCGGAAGGATATGGATATTCCACTGCAACATAGGCAAACCTGCAGTCGGTATTTGTTAAATGCCACTGAGTTCTTCCGAGAATGAATGTTGTTTCAGAAAACTCATGAAGCATTTGCAGGATTCTGTTGATTCTTATCTGCTGGCTTCTTTCTTCTGAAACCAATAGTTGAAAGTTTTCAAGACAGAGAATACCGTCGCTTATTCTAATCTGCCTGCCAAGCAGCCGAAGAATTTCATCAAAAGGTAAGTCAGAGCTTAATATCTTTTCTAAATCCGCTACAATAAGGGGTAACCCCAGGTGCTCACATACTGATAGTACATATTCTTTTTTACCGGCTCCGTCAGGGCCATAGAAGTACAGTATTTGATTTCTTTTTGTCCTTCCATTCCTGTAATAGTCGATAAAACGTAGTATTCTGACATTTTCAGAATTAGTGCTGATGTTTTCTCTTTGCCCTGTTTTAATCAGTTCAGCTACATGTATTAACCGTGAATCAAGGATATTGATATCCAGTAAATAGTTGACTACCCAATCATCCAATTTTAGGTGACGTGATATTAGCGGAATGCAGTTATCTGATAAATCATTCCCACTTTCCAGCAAAAGCCTGACCAAAGGTGCTTGCAGACTGAAGACTTTTCTTCCTTCAAATCTTTCATCCTCTGATGATATAAATATCTTCATCAACAGGTTAATGCTTGGAGTTTTTATTGAAGTATCATTCTCAAAATAGCCGTATACCTTTTCATATTTTGGATCTATCTCAGGGGCTATGCAGGCAACAAGACATCTTTGTTCAAAGAGACTCAGGCTGAGTAATTTTGATATGTACAGTAGTGAAATGTATCTTCCGCATGCTCTGGTTGCTTCAAGCCTTTTGGCAATTTGATAGTCCATCTCGATAATCTTGTCTTCTATCAAGATTTCCTGATCAAATGTATTTTCTTCTTCCAAAAGATCGCATATTTCCTCTTTTGACAAAACCACACCGGCATATGATGTTGTACTTCCCACTTCTGTATCATCCCGGATATACCGTCTGAATATTAAATCCAGACGTCTTAATTCGTCCGATAGGTATTCTCGGCTTGAAACATATGCGATTGCTTCCTGTGTACTTTCCGTACTGCCCTGATTTTTAGGGATGCCTGTTGCATTGTTTTCTGAACTTATCATTTTTTGGCCTTTCATCAAAGATATGCTTTACTTAGCTTTGGATTTAATCCGTTCACTATATATGGAAAATTTATCATGTAATTTACAACTATTATTGAAAATTATTTTTTATCTGTCCTCTTATCATTAATTAATTCTTTCTCCACCGCCTCAAGCAGCCCAATGACATTTTTGAGTCTGAAATCAGCTGTCCAGTACTCCTGATATAAATTCCCGTATTCGATATCCTGCATTAATTTTTCATCCTGACAGGAATTGAATACTACATTGTTTTTTGCCCTGATCTTTTTCAAGAGTTCTATTATGGTCTTGAGTTCTTCCATGAGGAGTTCTCCTTCTTGTTTTTTGATTTATAACTTCTCACTTTCTAAGTAAAAAATATTTTTTGTTTAACAACTAAAAAAAGGCAGTTACACAATAAATATTGTTTATTGTGTAACTGCCTTTAATAGGTGGATTTGGTTAATAGGGCCCTTGGAGCGGCTTCATCAGACTTTGTTCAGGGCCAGACCCGGCAATTTTGTCAAACAGCCTGTCTGCAAATGGTATGTACTGTCTTACCAGCTCTACTATTGATTTTCCTGCTATAGCTTCTATTCCTTTGAATACTGCTTTGATTAGTGCTGATAGCGGATGCGAAATAATGAAGTTCAGTACCATGTCCACAGCCTTGTTGGCTATTAACTTCATTAACTGTGCAGGCTGTCCCAGTATTACTACCTTTGACTTGATGCTGCCTGCTATTTCTTTGAGCTTACCCTTTACACTGCCAAAGAAGCTTCCGACTGCATCTTTCGGTTTTCCGGCGCCTTAACTTAAGGTCTCTACAGGATTTCCAACCACATCCATTGCTTTTACTGCTCCGGCATATATTGCACTAAAAGGTTGCAAACCATGGTTTTGCGGCTATGTTAATTACTCCGAGTATCTTTCCTACTCCACCCGCAATCTTGTTATATACTCCTTTAAATACATTGAATACAGATGATAGTGCATGAAGAACTTTGACCAGTCCCTTTTCTGCACGTCCTGATGCAGGTTCTTTTTCGTCCTTGCTCTCTTTGGGCAGTCCTGTTATAGCTGTGTTTACAAGCATGAGTAATAAAGGAAGGCTTACATATTTTAAAAATAAAAAAGCCTCAACAGAGAATAATCTCTATTAAGACCTGATTTAATAATTTGCTAGACTTCCATCTAACACAAGCCTACATTCGTAGGCAAAATATTAATTAACTACTCATATACAATGAATTTATCATTATTATGCTGAATATTACTAGGAACTAGGCTATTTATTCAGTTGAGATTTCTATCGATTTTTAATCATTAGAACTTGGCTCTAATCTCAATATCGACCCTACTTGTCCTAATTTCTTAATGCGTGATATCGCTTTTGCATACGGAACATTTCGCACTAAAATAAATGGTGGCTGTTTTGAACACTTAAGAAGCTCTCCAATTGATATATCAATTTCTAGAATTTTTTTAATTACCAATAAATCTTTTGTTCCTCCAACAGGCATTTTCTCCAAAATAATATTATGAAGTTCAATATATGATCTAATTTCTTCAGTCTCTGATGTCCTAATGCTACAGCCTGTAGAAATCCATTCACTCAAATCATTAGTAATTACTTCAGGTTCATCTTTAGGATTCATATAACCGCTATCAACAGCAATTACTTCCTTTGATGCTCTGTCAGCTTCCATTAAAAATACTTTTCCTCCACTATTATCCCCTATAGCGACATAACCTCTAGCATACTTATCAACTTCCCATGTTTGGTTTCTCTCAACTAATTCATCTGTTCCATAAAGTCCAATTCCCTGCCCGTTTATAAATCCATTTGTAATGCTTAATAATTGTCGGTATACTTTAGGTAAAAAAACCCCTAATTCGACTTCGACCGAATTTATTTCATCAGTATTTGCAGGATTATTTTTTTTTAAGCCAATTATTTTTGTTATATCCATTTTGTTTTTCTCCTTTCCACAACAAAATATATTAGTATAAGTCATACAGTAGCTATATATTCTCTATTTTACTTAAATGCATCTATACTATCAAAATATTTGTAAGCCCTTTCAATTGCCTTTCTCGCTAATTTAGCATTTACACCTGCATTAATCAGTTCTCTATATCCTACATCAAATTCATGCTGTATAGTTGTATCAAAGCCTTCCCTATTCCTACGAGCTCTTTGTGCTGCCGAAACCTTTGCATGACTCATACCTGAGCTGGATTCTAATAGTATTGCGGGTGCATCATTTTCATTATACAATTTATTATTTTTTTTGGCCCAACGTTTTGCCCATTCATTCTGAATTGGATGATGTGACTGCACCTGATTGTCAGTTTTTGACCTGCTATAGCCTGGAGCACGATTTTCACCTGGACTTAGATTTCCATGCCTATCAACATCCCCTATTTTATAGCCACCGGGTCTTTTTGGACCACCCCCATTTGCCCCCTTAGCTTTCTGAGCAACAGCGATAATCTTATTATTATCTGATTCTTTTACATCTTTTTCGTTTTTACGTTCCTCTTCATTAACCGCTTTAACTAATTCTCCATCATTTGGTAAAACTCCTGCTGCTATCTGTCCCTGAATAGTATTTTTATTACTCGCCATCATTACAACATTCTTATTCTTACCTTTTTCCACCCACAGTTCATGGCTTTCATTTCCAAGCTTGAATTTGACCTTTGGAGTAAGCATTTTCCCTATTAGGGCTTTTGCTCCGCCTGCCACTTTGCTTGCAAGGTTTTTGCCCAGTTTGGCGATATTTCTTAATCCTATTGCATAGAGTTTTGTATGTACTCCCGTTAACAATATGCCCAGGAAGTCGCCTCCACCTTTTGGTCCTTCTTTGCTTTTTCCCTTGGTGTCGCCTTTACTGTTTGCTTTGCTGCCTCCTGCTTTGCCTATGCCCATTGCTGTAACGAGTTTTGCTCCGCTGCCCAGAGTAGATGTGGCTGACTGCTCTGCATTGTTTACCATGCCTGTTGCTCCGTTGGTTGCCTCGTCTATCATTCCATTTACATTGTTTATAGGTCCTTGAAGCGGCTTCATCAGACTTTGTACAGGGCCTGACCCGGCAATTTTGTCAAACAGCTTATCTGCAAATGGTATGTACTGTCTTACCAGCTCTACTATGGATTTTCCTGCTATAGCTTCTATTCCTTTGAATACTGCTTTGATTAGTGCTGATGGCGGATGCGAAATAATGAAGTTCAGTACCATGTCCACAGCCTTGTTGGCTATTAACTTCATTAACTGTGCAGGCTGTCCCAGTATTGCTACCTTTGACTTGATGCTGCCTGCTATTTCCTTGAGTTTACCCTTTACACTGCCAAAGAAGCTTCCGACTGCCTCCTTTAGTTTTCCTGCGCCTTCGCTGAGGGTCTCTACAGGATTTCCAACCACATCCATTGCTTTTACTGCTCCGGCATATATTGCACTAAAGGTTGCAAACCATGGTTTTGCGGCTATATTAATTACTCCGAGTATCTTTCCTACTCCACCTGCAATCTTGTTATATACTCCTTTAAATACATTGAATACAGACGATAGTGCATGAAGAACTTTGACCAGTCCCTTTTCTGCACGTCCTGATGCAGGTTCTTTCTTGTCTTTTTCGTCCTTGCTTTCTTTGGGCAGTCCTGTTAATTCTCCGAACAGTCCTTTTGTAAGGAATCCTGCTATTCCTGCTGCTGACAGTAGCTTTAATACATCCTTGATTTTTATGCTTTTGATTGTATTAACAAAGTTCATTACCGAACCTGCTGTACTTAGCAGTTGTGGTAATGTGGTTGCAAGCCATTTTACTATCTGAAGCAGTACACTTCCTCCTCCTGTTGCAAAGGCAAGAGCTATTTCCGCAGCTATTTCTGCGGCCTCAAGGATTGCTCCGAATATTTTTTTGAAGTCCATGGTGAGGAATTTCTTTATTCCCGCCATGACTGCCTTGTATATCTTTTGCAAACCGACAAGTAAGCCATCTACAGCTTTTGCCATAAAGTTCAGTGCTGCAGTTACTCCTTTTTTCAGAAGTGCTGCTGCTTTGTTTACTGCTGCAACCGCTTTATTTACTGCTTTATCTATAAGGTTACATATTTTATTTGCTATTCCCGGGAATTTAGCTAGGAGGGTTTTTACCAGTCCTTTGAGAACAGTTCCCAATCCCTTTATAGCACTTACTATCAACCTGCGGCCTGCTTCTATTAGTCCAACTGCCAGCTGTTTTGCTTTCTCAAATATTGTTTTTACTGCTTGACGAAGTTTGTCAAATATAAAGCTGACAGCCTTTGTTATGCCGTCTACAATAGCTTTACCGACTTTCTTTATACCACCCCATATCTTTCCAACAAGACTCTTAGGTTTTTCTTCTTGCTTCTTTTTCTCTTCATCAGCATCCTTCTTGGCTGTTTTACATTCCTTGTCAGCATCCTTTTCAGCATTTTTTAGGGTCGTTTTTACTTCGCCCTCTTTTTCGTCCTTTATTTTTCCTACTTCTTTTTTCTTCTTTTCTGTCTCTGCACTGGCATCCTTTTCATATCCTTCTGTCGCAGTGTTTATCTCACTTTTCCACTGGTCTCTCAGGCCGCCTACTTCTGCCTTTGTATTTTCCTGCTCCTTTAGCTGAGTACGCTTTGCTTCTGCTTTATGGTTTTCTATCTGTGCATCTGCATTTGCTTTTGCACTGGAAACTCCTGAGTCAAACTGGGTCTTGCCCTTTTGGAATTCATTTTCCTTACCCTGCATAAAGCTCTTTAGCTGTGCATTCAATTGAGGGTTTACTCTTGAAGCTACTTCAGGGGATATGGGGGCTTGCTTGTTAATATCAATTCCAAGTGGAAGTACTCCTCCTATAGCTTTATCCGCTTTTATTGTCGTGGGGTCTTCCTGAGGTGCTATGGCGTTCTCACCAAAATCCTGCTTTGTCTGGTTCAATTCAGCCTGCTTTGCATTTCCGGCGTTCTGAGATGCTTCATTCATAAAGCCTTCCATCTGATTTGGGTCGGCTTCTCCTGTCATGCCTATCTCAGGTGCATTTTTTGCATATTCTTTTGCTTGCTGCCTTACTTCATCGGCATCAATATCATCGCCTTCTCGAATCTTAATATTTTCAGGCATTCCTTCACATGCTTTACCACCTGATTTTTCGCTCTTGAAGGAGGAAATTGCAGAATGAGCCAATTCCTTAACCTTATTTACAACTTTTGCCGGACCCTTTTTAGCAGGAATTCCTGTTGGAGTCGGTATTACCGGAATTTTAGCCTGGGTTTTTGTTTTCTGTTTTTCAAAAGCTGTCTCAGACACTGATGATGCCTGTGAGAAAGCATTTACTATTTCAGTTGGTGGAACAGTTCCAAGTGAATTTAGTATTTTACCCGGGTCCTCTGAATTTATTTTTATTACAGGTGCTTTAACGGGAGCCTTCTTTGTCGGTGCTTCATTCTGACTATTTACAGTTCCGCCAAATCCTGAGGTTATTTTATTTGAAGTAGTTGATTCACTTTTTGCAGGTGCGCTTGTTTCCTGAACTTTATCTTTTTTCTTTGGTGAGACATTCTCTTGATTTTTGCTTTCAATATCAGCTTTTTGTATGCTCTGTTTTGGCTTTGAAGATATGGTGGGTTCAATACTTTGGGTTTGAGCCTCAGCACCTTGTTTTTTAACAGTCTCTTTTACGGGTTTCGCTGAAATAGGACTATTTTCATTCTTTTTTGTGATTTGCACTATTTTACTCTTATCAGTAGCAACATTGTCGCTCTTAGTCTGTTGCTTTTCTGTTTTCTTACTAACTTCAGGAGCTTTTTGAGGCTTTTCCTCAACTTTTATATCAGGAACCTTTGTTTTTTCAGCTGTTTCTTTCAGTGGTTTAATTGCATCAACCTTGTCTTTTCCATGTTGTTCCTTAGTTTGTTCTTTTTTTGTCTTCAAATCAGTTAGCATTTTTCCCAGCGCTTTATTTCCTATGGTACTCTGTAGTACTACTACATCGTCGCGTTTTAACGAATCCGGATCCTTTTTGAGTCTATGTATTATTTCAACTGCATCCGCTTTTCTGGCAACCGGTTTGCGGCTACCGGCTTGACCCTGTATGTTATTTCTTTTTACACCGGTTGTCTTCTCTTTTTGTTTTTGTGCGGTTATAACTGGACTCATCAGCCGTTTTCCTCCTTTTGCTACTTTTAATTGTTACAAGCTGCAATCTTTTTATGGATTGCAGCTTGTAATGACTTGTACAGATTTTAAGGTTCGATTCCTCCGATGAGGTTTCCAGAGGAGTATACGGTTATCTTTGATGTTTCAGTATAATCTTTAGCTGTTGGGTTAAATGAATAGTCATTTGTTTGCGTGTAGTTTGACCAGTCTGCCTTTGAAAATCTTCCCTGAATTACTACATTTTCTCCCGGTTTAACTGTTTCAATACTGCCTGGGAAAGTTATCTCAATATAGTGGTCACACTGTGTACCGGTGAATAGCGCACTACTTCCCTTTGCACAAGAAGTAATGTTTCTCTGTCCTGAAGTACCTTTAATTTCAGCATAGTCACACCAATAACTTTGACTCTTGTCACCGTCAGAAGTAAAATAATATCTTATTTTTAAGTCTGAAAGTTTAAGCGTTGTGTCCCCTGTGTTCACAAACATTATTCTTGGGTCTATTGAATTTGTTGTTGCAATTGTGGTTGCATTAAATGACTTTACTACATATTTCTGAACAACGTTTATGTACTGTACAGCTTTGGTAATATTACCGTTAGCATCTGTTGCAGTCCATGTTACGGCTGTTTTTCCTACTGGAAAATCTGCCGGAGCATCGCTTGTTACGTTTACACCGAATATATCTGTTGCTGTTGCCGTTCCAATCAGCACCTTTGTTCGTGAGCCTGTTGCAGCAACTGTAATGTCTGCTGGTATTTTCAGTACAGGTGGTGTAGTATCCTTTACCGTAATATACTGTTCAGCCTGTGATTCATTACCGTTAATATCTCTCGCCATCCATGTTACGATTGTTTTACCTATCGGATAGTCTTTAGGTCCATCATTTAGCAACATTATCGGAAATATGTCAACTGCAGTGGCTCTGCCAATGCTAACAGGTGTCCTTACCGCTGTAGCTTCAACGGTTATGTTCTCTGGAACGGTCAATTTAGGCTTAGTTGTATCCCTGACTGTTACATTTTGATAGCCTGTTGTAACATTTCCATTTCCATCGGTTGCGGTCCATGTTACTTTTGTCGTATCCACCGGATAATCCGCTAAACCATCATTTGTAATATCCACGTGGAAAATGTCAGTGGCTGTTGCTTTTCCGATTTCGACAGGTGTTCTTACTGCAGTTGCTTCCGTTGTTATTTCTTGTGGAACACTCATTACAGGCTTGGTTGTATCCTGTACTGTCACCTTCTGAATCTTAGTTGTAATATTTCCATTTGCATCGGTTGCTGTCCATTTTACTTCT
>NZ_ATAY01000036.1 GCF_000421965.1 Ruminiclostridium papyrosolvens C7
TTTTAAACTACGCTGAAATAAAAGCTCTAGCAATGGGAGATCCAAGAATCAAGGAAAAGATGGATTTGGACATAGAGATAAACAAGCTTTCAGTACTAAAGGCGGCTTGGTCAAAACAAAGATACTCCCTGCAGGACAGTATAGTGTACTCAATACCAAAAGGTATTAACTCAAATGAAGCAAAAATAGAAGCCATACAAAAGGATATAGAATTAAGAAACTCAAATAAATTTTCTGATGATGAATTCAGCATTATATTGGAAAACACCCGGATTACTGAAAAAGAAAAAGCGGGAGAACTTTTGTTACTGCTTTGTACCAGGGCAAAAAAAGAGAACTGGAAGCAGGTAAGTATCGGAACCTATAAAGGCTTTGATTTAAAGCTTGAATACAATGAATTCCTGAGTGGGTTTAATTTACATATTACAGGTAAATATCAGTACACAATTGAGCTTGGTGGGAATCCCATCGGGAATATCATACGTATAGACAATGCGCTAGAAGGTATGGAGCCGGCATTACAAAGGTGTCGCAATCATTTGGAACAGCTTAACCAGGACTTTGAAACAGCAAAGGCAGAATATGAAAAGCCGTGGCGTTACGAGGAAGAATACAAGACAAAATTAGCACGTCAGGCAGAACTTAACGTTGAGCTGGATTTAAACAAGCAGGATGAAGTTCTGGGAGACGAAGCATCAATTGAAAACAAAGGGGAAGCAATAAATGCTTCGTCTGTAGTCTCTGATGAAGAAGAGCAGGAAATGGAGATGTAAATAATTT
>NZ_ATAY01000037.1 GCF_000421965.1 Ruminiclostridium papyrosolvens C7
AGATGTTCCGTCCTCTGCGAAGATTGTTCCTGTAAATATTGTCGTCATCATTGCCATAGTCACCAAGATGCTGAGTAATCTCTTAATTACTATACTTTTATTCATATAGTTGGCCTCCCTTAAGTATAATTCTACAGATATAGGTAAAAATAGTTCCTTGCCAATTTACAATTCTTTCATTGGTATTGTTCGACGTTATTTTACAAAATCCTTTGTTTAGTAACAATTTACACATCCAAGGCTAAATCAATAATCTTTTTACAAAATTATCAAATATGTATACGACGAAAGAAGCCATTACACAAAGGCAAATAGCTTTTTTCTAAAATTTTGGCCTTCAGGATGAGGTGAATACGGCACTTTTCGACACTATCATAGAACTTTGCCCGCTCCACAATACATACTAGATGATCATAATGATAGACATACTTTTTAGTCACTACTTTCCATTCATTTCACCCTTCTACTATCCCTACCCACCTCATCAGCCTGGCTCAAATACTGGTCAATCTCAACATCCTTCTTCTTCATGAATACGACTGTATTGCCTGTGCATCTGTGATGTCTTCTTTAATTTCCGCAGGAACTTTTGACAGTCCGGCAAGTTTCGCTGCATTAACACGGTTATGGCCTGCCAGGTTTTCATATGTCCCGTCATGGGAACTATTACTCCATTTTTCTTTATTGATTCAACCATTTGCCTTAGCTTCTCACCTGTGTACAGTCGGAATGGATGATTTTTGAAGGGTACTATGAGGTTTAAATCTATTTCAGTAGCATTTTCCTTATTTTTGTTTGTAGTGTTCAAATTAAACATTTGTGCAAAAACATTATCTGACGGCTTATCCAGCTTCTTTGAAAAGTCAATTTTTGTTGTCCACACTTATCCTCTACTCCTTTCGATCAGCTCCTTTGTCACATTTCTGTATTTGGCACCCAGTACGCTGTTTTCCATTGAAACCAGGCTTTTTTGTTCAAATGTACTGTTTGTAGCTTCAACCCTTTTGTGAATCCTGGTTACAAAGAGTGTATCACCATATTTGCCTACTAAGGATGCTTCTACAGCCTTGGACATATTTGTGTTATCAGCCATAGTCAAAATAACACCATCAATTTTTAGTCCAGGATTTACATTTACCTTAACCATGTCATACACTTGTTCCAGTTGTACTAGTCCATCCAGGGCAAATTTCTGTGCTTGTACAGGAATTATGAGGCTGTCTGCTGCTGCAAGTGCATTTGTAAGAAGGATTCCAAGGCTGGGCAGTCGATAATTATGTAGTCATATTTACTGAATATTTCTTTTTTCAGTATCCTGTTTAACACTTGCTCCCTACACATTACATTCGATAAGAATAAGTCAGCTCCAGCAAGCTTTATGTTGGAAGGAATATAATCAATACCCTCCTTACTGTGTACTATACTTTCTGCTATGTACTCGTCACTCAGAGTATTGTTTGCCGCTGCCACCATCAGGTCGCTGATATTGTACAAGCTTTCGTTTTCACAACCTAAATAGTCGCTCATGTTTGCCTGCGGGTCGAGGTCAATGCCTATGACACTGAATCCTTTCTGCTCCAGACCCGCGGCAATGTTTACAGCGGTTGTAGTTTTACCTACTCCGCCTTTTTGATTTGCAATTGCATTTACTTTTCCCATTTTTGAACTTTTACTCCCCAACCATTCCATCTCCATCACGGTCATCCATATATTTATACAACCAGTGTTCCTTTGTGATTGGCATCTTAAATCCAGCTACTTTTGCTTCAGCTATTGATACCTTACCATTGTGATTTTTATCTATAGCATCAATGTTATGATTCTTATCTGTAGTAGACGGCATGGGAGTAGTCTTTGGCTTATCTGTCGATTTCTCATTCAAAGACTTATTTACCTTATCAGGATTAACATTATCAAAATCATCAGTGATAACATTTCCCTTTAATGTATAGGTGTAACGATAATGATTAGGAATCTGCGTCTTTGTATTGGGATACATAATGATAGCTTCAAAATTAATACAACCACCTGCATCCCTAATGTTTTTTTCCATATATGCCTGATCGCCATAACGGTTTAATGTACTGTCCTGCGGTGTTATATTGTAAGCATTGGAAACTCCACCTAAGGAGTCTGCAATGACATGTCCCTGATCCAGGTCTGCCCGCTCAGTACCGGGAACCTTTGCTTCATCATTATAGTATCTGCCATTTTCCAGCACCGGCTCCGTTTTTGTATTCTGAAGAATAATCTTCTTAGCAGTAACCCTTAATAATTGTCCATATTGATTGGTATAGGCCCAGTATTCTCTATCACCATATCCAATATCAACTACTACCATAGATTTTCTTGTTCCGCTAGTATCCCCCCCAGCAACTTTAATTTCCTTATACTTTCCTTCAGATGGAGATGATTCAGTTGGTTTACTTGGTGCTTCAGTGGTAGCCTTACCTTGTATATCCGTTTGATTTTCACTAGGAGATGCGGATTTTATAGACGAACTATTTTCTGTTAATTTCGTAGTTGAATCATTCTGCTCTGGAACACTCTGTACCGAACAGCCTGTCAACAATGCAATTATTACTAAATAAGCAATTATGTATTTTCTCATAGTCATTTCCCAACTTTCTTCAATAAAAAAGCATATCCGAATAACTGAATGTGCGGTAATATATTGATTCTTGATATATAATAATAGTGAACTTACGCTAACACAAACTCATAATTTATAGTAACTTCCCCATACATATTGATTCCGGCATATCTACATATTGTCCGTAATTCTCTATAACTTTATAACCAATACCACTATATAATTTAATTGCATCTTTCAAAACATTTCCCGTTTCAAGTATTAATTTTGAGTATCCATTTTCCATTGCCTTTTGTTCTAATGTTTTCATTATGCTCTTAGCCAACCCTTTTTTTCTATATTCTTTTTTAACAAAGACTCTCTTTATCTCTGCTACTTTCTCGTCGTATTTTTTAAAACTGCCACATCCTACCACTTGACCATTATCAATAACTAATATCACATCATGAATATCCTTAAGATTATTATATTGATTATACTTTTCTCTTTGCTTTTCACCGCCAACAATCTCATTTAAAAAATCATCTAACTCATAACACAAATTTACAAATCTTTTGTCATTTCCGTCTGTGCTAATTAATTCCATTTCTATGCTCCTCCATAAGTAAATAGTCCTTACTTCGATATATAAACTGTTGTAATTCGGTACTGTTTTTAATCTGTTAACTTTTTAAACCCACTTGATTAATAATAATATTTTAAATGATATAAATATTACGAAGCATTATTTACCAAGAACTATCAAGTCACCAAGTGTTTTAAATCCGTTTTTTTCATAGAATTTTTGCGATGGATAATCTTTTTCTGTGTTTAGTATCATGTCATTTATTCCGTGCTCTTTAATATCTTCTTCTATTGCCTTTATAAACCAGCTACCAATACCTCTACCCTGATTTTCGTAACTAACGCAAAATTCATCAATATAATATTCAAAACCTTTTATCCATGGTTTTTTCATACCTATACTCAAGGCTACCATCTTATCATCTAATAAAGCTGCATAACCTATAAAGTAATTATTATTAAAATGATTATTAAAAAACTTCACTACTTGTTCTCTTGATTCGTAAATATCATTCCATGGTTCTTTAGTGAATGTATTAATATACAAATCCACACAATCCTCAAGCATTTGTTTATTAATCTTTAATAAAAATAATTCTTCCATATTTCCTATCCCCCACAACTTGTTGTCTCTCTTTACATCACGATATCATCCGATTCTAATCTATCAAACACTATTACGTCAATACTATATGTGGAGTATATTGGAGTCAACAATTTTTTATATAACCACTACCGCACTATTCAGTTCTCAAAGTCCAAAATTCTTCCGTCGCAATCTATTTATTTTGCGCCCGAACGCGGGCATGAAAAAACCGCATTTTCATTTATGAATATGCGGTAATAGAATGATTCTTGATATATAAAAATTGTTCATTAACTCAACATAATATTTTAATTTAAGTGGCTAATGCCTATTGTCAATAACGTCATTAAAATTAATATACAATAGTTTGCCTTTATTTGGGGAAAGTGTACTCCATTTGTATGAAATACCATATGCTAAATAGCTATCAACAGTAATCTTTTCATAATCATCTTTGTTGCATTCTAATCTTATATTTCTATTTCCATTTCGGGCAAAAATATAGCACTTATTATTTTCTATTTGCTTATATTTTATATCGCAATATCCTGTTGTTGTATAAAATGAACCATAAACATATAATCCTGCAAAAGATACCAAAAATAAAATCACAATAATTAGGGCAATTATTTTGTTTCGAGATGATGTATCTCTCAATCAATTATCTCCTTTCTAACCGATCTTACGTCGCCATATATAAATAATCTAAATTCAAATCACTTGTTACAAATAATACTATATCTGGAATGATTCTATGTCAAGTTTCAACCTTACCGCACTATTCAGTTATCAAGGTACAACGTTTTAGGACGCAATAGACTTATTTTGTGCAATAAAAAAGCACATCCGTTAACTAAATGTGCGGTATTAACCAAATTTTTTATGATTTAAAGTGTTTGTGAAATGTTTCTTTATAAGAATCTTCTTTTAAAAATTGCCTTTCATAACTGCCTATTTGTTGCCAAAATTCTTCTTTATTAAAATCATTAGATTCTAACAGTAACGGAAGATTATGAAAAATATCTGCTAACATATTAATTTGTTTTAAGTGCTTATATATAGTTTTCCATTTAAATGGATTCCACCATTGATGCTGATATGTATTAGATATAATTCTTATCTCTACAAAACCTCATGTAACAACAATAAGTAAGCCTCTTTTCCTTTTTATCCATAACACCTCACATAAAACAATTATATCTTTTATACAGGATATTCCATATTTTAATATAAATCAATACCACACTATTTAGTTTTCAAAGAACATCTTACAAACTCCCCTTTTCACTCGGACTTCCGTTATATTGCGAGCAAACCAAAAAAAGTACGCACTTTCGTTTACTGAATAATGCGGTACTTAGGAAAACCTATATTTAGTTGTCAACTTTAGAGTTATTTAAATTAGCGAATTATTTATCTTCATAAATATCATCTGCATTTACCTTTTTAAGGTTAAATTCCTTAATTATATCTTCTTTAACTTCATATAGTGCCTCTTTAACAGCCATTTTGACAGCACCTAAAATTATTAAAAATAAAGCGAATCCTCCTAGTATGTATACAATTAACTCCATTTATTATTCCTCCTACAATCAGGCTTTTTATAACCTAATAATACTATATATGTAACTTGTATACAATTAGATGTTACCGCACTATTCAGTTGTCAAAGTTCATCTATCTATCCTTCTTTTGACAGAAATATTGTTCTTCCTTCCTTTTTTTGTCTTTCGGATTGCTTTATAATCAAATATAATATAAATACAAAAGGCCAACTGAAAGAAATAGATACCGTTATGTATTCTACAATGTTAACTTTGCCCCCTAAGATAAGGTTAATTACACAACAAATCATACCTATCATAAAACCTGCAATATAAAAGTACTTTCTATCAAATAATATATTTTTCTTTGACATTATTCCAACATAGTAACATTGTTTCATACAATGTTATCTCTCGAATATTATTTATTCAAGTTTAGTACCGCACTATTCAGTTTCCAATGTTCATCTTTCATGACTAGTATTCCCGCTATATTGCGTACTAGCCAATAAAAAAGTACCGCACTTTCATTTACTGAATAATGCGGTACTGATTTTTAGAATTCTATTCACTTGTTTATTAATATCTCTTAATTCATAACAGTAATTTAAATCATAAAATATAAAGATTACGACCAACTGACTTCGTATTGTGCTTATTATCTACTTTTTATTTGGTAATCTTTTAATATGTAATAACTTTTGAATATCTTCAAGTAGAGAATTGACTGGTTCAAAATACATCCATTTTCCGTCATGATATGTTGTTGAATTGTTGTAGATGCTTTGAATTTCATCAGAATAAGTATGTTGCTCGTTCTCAAATTTAGCTCTTTCATCTTTTCCAAAAATAATCTGTATGCAAAAACAATTATCTTTTGCATAGAGCGTACATAAGGTTTTACCACCACGCCGATATTTATGTTCGTATTTCCAATTATTCCAACTGGTGTTTTTTCGTAAAATATCCATTTCATATAAGTTTTCAACAAGATTACAAATACCCACCCATACATTATATTTCTCTGTACCGAGCATTTCGTTAAGTTCTTGATTTGTTGGAAAAACTTCTTGCATAATAACTCCTCCACTAATAAAAGTATTACTAATTATGTATCCAAGCAAAGACTTATTTAGGAATAAACGAGGCATTCCAATCTATCGGAACTTGGAAGTGCCAATAAACCCCGAATGTATCAATGAAAGCACATATGATGTCTCCCTCAGGTTTCACTCCAGTGCATGGATTTCCCTCTTTGTATAAAAGCCCAAAAGCTCTGCGTAAATCATCTTCATTTTCAAAATATACAATAAACAACATCGTTGGACGCACACCATCAGGATAATCTTTTATAAATTCGGCAAACAAATGTTTATCCTCGCTGACACTGATAAAAAGCTCGCCATTTCGTCCGAGTTCTTGATATACTAATACACCATCTTCGTCGAGCCAAGGCGTACCTCTATCTTCAAGCCCAAATGCTTCCTTATATAGCTTAACAGCTTCCAATGCTCCCTCTACATATATATGTGAACAGATTTTACTAATAAAGTTTCCCATTTCATCCTCCAATTTATTATCGTTTGAAATGACATTCTTGTAGTTTTTAACTTCCGATAGCATAAGCAATCCGCAGTTTAAACTGCCCGACAAATTCTTATTTTAACTGTTTTCTGCCAAATCTTTAGTTCGCCATTTATAACATTGGCATTAATACATGAAACTATTACATCTATACTATATTTGGTATTAAATTTAGTCAATAGTATTTATGTTGCAACAAGTACCGCACTATTCAGTTTCCAAAGATCAACTTACTTTGTTCGCATTATTTTGCTATTGCGCCCCTATAATTTGTTTTACGACTGATGCCCCTTTCATT
>NZ_ATAY01000038.1 GCF_000421965.1 Ruminiclostridium papyrosolvens C7
TAGCTCATATGGCTTGCTTGTCCCACAGAGTATTGCTACATTGCGGTTCTTTGTAAATTCTAACGCTCCTTCGCTACTCTCATCTTGGATAACCCTACTCATATCATTTAATACAAAGTTTACTTCTTTTCACAAAACGATGTTTCTCACATCACTTACTATTTTACCTTCAAGCCTGATAATATACAAAAAGCCTGACAAGGTTCCCCCTGACAAGGCTTTGTTATACAACTACTTTCCATTAATGCTAGTACATAGATTTTCAATGCCTTCATAGAATTTATGTACATTATGTATTTTTAATCTGTATTGCTCACCCTTATATTCTGCCAAGTCTCCATAAAACTCAATTTCATCTATGACCTTTTCATCTTTGCCAAGCAAAGTTATACTAGTGTCGGGTGTTTCATTATGAATTTGAAATTTTTCATTTCTGTAATACTCTATTAAGTCAAAATATTTAATAACTTTACTTATTTTCTCCTTATCTTTGGTGTTCAAATCTATACTGCCAAATCCATTGATATTAATAGTATTTGTATTACTTAAATCAAGTTCAATATAAATTGCTTTTTCCCTAAATGAGAAAAAGTAAAAGACCGAAAATAGAATGAGAACACATATAATTACCAATACTATTATTTTAAACTTCATAAAATACCCTCCATTTAATAAAAATAATTTATTGTTTCTCTAATTAATAATGTGTGGAGTCCCATAAGTCACTCTACCTTGCCGTTTTCTAGCAGGGTAGCCCAGTCTGTTTTTAGTAACATACTTTCTCCATGTTGATCAAAAAAGAAAAGCCCCAATGGAGTGTTTGCTCCATCAAAGCTGAAATTATGGTTCTTAATTGCCTTTTAACTTTTCCCAAGTTTCCTGAGCTTTTAATCTTACTTGTTGGTCACTAAAATAAACATTTGGTAATTTTAAATCATCCTCAAAAGGTGAAAATCTACAAGCGATACTTACTAAATCTCCAAACACCTGAAT
This sequence comes from Ruminiclostridium papyrosolvens C7, assembly GCF_000421965.1. Lineage (GTDB taxonomy): Bacteria > Bacillota > Clostridia > Acetivibrionales > DSM-1351 > Ruminiclostridium > Ruminiclostridium papyrosolvens_A. The sequence goes on from NZ_ATAY01000038.1 coordinate 994, forward strand.
TTCTATTTCTGTAAGAGAGTTATCTAACTCCAAATTGAATGTATCAGAAATCAAATCACTAAACGTTTTAGTATCATAATTACCTTGTAAGTATTCGGTTAATAAATAATATAACTTTTCTTTAAAAGTCATTAGTAATCTTCCTTTCTAAAAACAATGCTTATTTCTTTGTGTACATAAAGTGCCAAATAGAATTTGAAGCTCTATCATATAGGACTTCAAGTTTATAAGTAACTCCATTTTTAACCATATTTATATAATACATTATTGCTCTTGAGCCCTTTGGGTCTTTTGTTGCAGTTCCATTTCTAATTGCATCAATCAGTGTATTTACTGGTACAAATCTACCTGACTGCTCCATTCTTTGTGCAGCGGTTGTACTGAAGTTCACACCATTATTAAGAGCTTTATAATAACCTAATCCCGTCAACATCCATCTGGGTATTTGTAAAGCAACTGCTGAATTTGCAACAAGAAAATCTATAGCAATATTTGCAATTGCTGCACCTGCAAACCAACCAATTACAGCTCCACCAGCAGTTACACCGCTACGAATCGCCCAATACTTCCAGCCAGACGAATATCCAAGTTTCTTTGCGACATAATCACCAAAATACCATCCTGCTACACCACCTATTGCAGCACATACAGCTTGAATGGCAAAATGCCCGTCAGGGTCACAATACATAACTGCGTTATTGTAACAGTATGTGTATAGGTTTAGACTTAATGGGTCATCTATTACATATTGCTGTTTTTCTGATTTTCTATATATCCCACCTGTTAAGTTAGTATATTGAACATCTTCAGTTACATTAAATAAATTTATACGCTTACTCCAAACACTATCCTCTGTAATAAACCTCCCAATCCCCGGGTCATAATACCTCGCCCTCAGGTATATAGTCCCTGTTTCCTTATCAAAATACTCTCCAGAATATCTGAATACATTGGTATCACTAGGGTCTGGGTTCTTTTCGTTACCGAATGCATCATAGTCATAGTTCTTTATAACACTTCCAGATGTATCAGTCAACTGGGTTACGTCTCCGTGACCATTGAACAGGTAAAACTTTTTATTAGCAAGTTCGTCCTCACCATATATCAGATTTATTCCACGAACATATTTGTTTTTTATTTTTCCTGATTCATCCGTTTCCAGTGCTATCTGGTCGCCATCCCAAATCTGATTTGTAACTGTACCGTTTACATTTTTTGATGTTCTAAGGCCGGTACCGTCATATGAGTATTCTGCCGTTACGTCCCCTGTACTGGTTTTTATCAGCTGATTAAAGCCGTCGTACTCATTTAATGTTAAATCCGTGGTTTCTTGTTCTCCACCTGTTGATAAGTTAACCTCTGTGGTTTGATCCGGTATAGTTGGTGATATCTTTTCTGTGGTTTTGCAAATCGTGTTTCCGTTATTGTCATAGTTATATCTTGCAATATTTAACTCAGAATTTTCCTCTGTAGTCTCAGCAAGTAGCCTGTTACTTTTATCGTAAGTATAATTGGTCACAGACTTCCCGTTTATCGTCATTGTTTTACGATTGTTACTGTCATCGTAAGCGTACGAGACAGCAGGTTCATCTGATGGAATTTCATTTGTCAATCTTCCCAAGCCATCATACTTGTAGGATGTAGTTTTTCCTTTATTATCAGTTTTTGACGCCTGATTACCGTCAAGATAGTACTGATAAATATAACTTGATAAAATAGTCCCGTTCTTGGTGTTTGTAATGGAATCCAACTGGTTAGCAATATTATACATATACGTTGTTTTATTTCCGGTTGAATATGTCAATGACTGTCTGTTTCCATTTGCATCATACTGGTAGGTCGCAGTTAATACCCCATTTTCGTATACCTTTTCCAGTCTATTCATATTATCATATGTATAAGTAGTATTTGTTTTTACTAACTCGTTTTGTTTTATAACTAAGGATTTACGGTTATTAGCAACATCATAAGTATACTCTTTTTGAATTTCATTTGACGAAACTTCTTTTACTAACCGACCCAAATCATCATAAAAATACTCTGTATTGGTGCCTCCACCACTCATTTCTTTCTTTTTACCGATCAAAGTATAAGTATATGTATATGATGCATTTAGAGATGGATTTTCGGTATTTTTAACTGATTTTGTCAGTAATCTTCCATTTCCATCATACGTCATATTTATTACACTACCGTTTTTATCTTTCTTTTGTAACTGATTCCCATTTAAATCATATGAATAAATTTCAGTATTTCCATTTGGGTCTGTCATTTTTACAAGGTTATTAAATCTGTCGTATTCATATTTATTAGTTGAAAAACTTTCATCATCAGAAGACACATCGTCCAATCCCCGAATATATAAACTACTGCTAAGCCCTGTATACATCCTAAGTTTATTTCCTGTAGGATCATAGTAGTACTGAGTATAGTTTTCAGGAGAATTATTTTCATACTTAGTAACATCAGTAAGCATATTGCGAGTATCATAGCCATATCTGGTCTCTGAAAAAGTCAGTGCTTCGCCCGGTTTGCTATTACTTAACATATCGCACAGCAAATTTCCATTTTCATCGTAATAATGCTTTTTTATAGTAGAATACAAGGTTCCATTTTCATTTTGAAATGGCACTGTTTCTTTTATTAATCTTCCTAGACTATCATATTCATAGGATGTCCAATAATTATCCTGACCTGTGAGATTAGCTTTGAAATCTGATGTCCGAGCCAATCTCCCAAGTGCATCATATTCTGCTGTAGAAAAGGTTCCATCTATATTTGTGGTCTTAATTACGTTTCCTGCATAATCATAGTCAAATTTAGTTGTATATTCGCGATTTAAATATACTTCCGGCTCATCATATGCACGGGCAGTTTTTTCAGATATTTTATTACCCACATAGTCATACTTAAAAGTATCCAAGTATTCTACCCCATTGTGTACATTACCCTGTTTTACTAATCTGCTCGACTTATCTGTATATGTAACTGATATTATTGAAGGTGAATTCGCATCTCCCATTACAGTTTTGGTTACTTTTGTATAGCTACCATTTTCATTTGCATTATTATATGTATATGTTTCTTTATCAATTACAGCGTTGGACTGATCTATAGTTTCCTTTTCAGCTAATTTGCCGTCGCTTAAATAATTATATGTTATGCTTCTGTATGATGGACTCGAATTCCTATTATTCTCGGTTTTTAGTTTCATTTCACTGTCATAAGTATATTGATTAAGAAATTCTCCTGAGCTTAAGTCTTGCTCGCTCTCAAGATTTCCAAGTTTATCGAAATTATACTTAATCTTAGTACCCTTTTCATCAGTAACTATTGTACTATTTTCTGAACTGCTTGTAGTATAAATCCATGATTTATAACTTGCATCAGGATGTGTTTCCTTTATAACCCTATTCAGTTTGTCAACTTCATACTTGGTCGGACTTACGTTTTTAGCATCAATGCTCTCTACAAGATTTCCATACCAGTCATACTTATATGTTTCCTGGACTGTCGATCCTGGTCCGTTACTTTCGACCTGATCTATATTTTTGACATCATCAGCCCACTTACGTGTCAAATATGCTCCATTAAATTTTCCATTTCTTTCACTCTGATTGTCACTGTAGTCATATTTTGTAGATACTGAAGTTACTCCGTCATCCAAAAACTTTTTTTCTTCTTTAACGTTTCCGTAAACATCATACTCGTAGTATGTTTTACTTTTTAAGGTTCCGTTTTGGTAAATCTTTTTCCATTGAACAGCCTTATTATCGCTAGTAGGTGTATATTCCTCTTTTATTGTTGTTGCAGAATCTTTTTTGTACTCTTTAGTCAAAGTATAGTGATATGTAGGTTCATAAGTAAAAGTTACTTTATGTTCATTATCTAAAGGCATATTATTATTATCTCTTGATGCCTGACAATCCCAGTACCCTACTAAATCTCTAGAACCTGACGAATCATACTGATAGTTTTCATTTTTCTGCATGAATTCATTTGTAGCCTTATTGAATATTTTATTACACGTTTTTAATAACAACCTGGTTACAGGGTCATATTCATTTATTGTCTCATTCTTATGATCTGCACCCTCCCTTAGTATATTAAGCGGTAACAGTTTTTTATTGTATGTATAGATTTCACTGTTATTCAAATTGTCAACTATCTGTGTTTTATATGTATAGGTTTCTGGAATAGCAGCATCACTGCGATAATTCGGATAACCGTCATACTCTCCTGTATTGCCGTATAGGTAATTTAATTTTCTGTATTTTACCTTTTCTCCATCATTTTTCGAGTCAAATCTTTCTGAAAGCTTATAGGCTTCCATTACGCCATCGGTGCCGCAATTCTTTGTTATTTTTGAATATGCATAACAAGTCTCTCCCGAAGTTGGAGAAATTACTTTTGTAAGACAAGCAAATTGATTTGTAATTCCACTACTGATACTCTTGCTTAGTAAATTAACTTTTGCAGAATTGATTGTATATCTATATGTTGTCTGTCTATCAAGTGGGTCTATTACATTATCAAGAACGTAATCATTTGAATATCCTGAAATAGTAGTTTTGTTATATTTAACAGTTCTATTATTGGCTGAATTGCTCGCATCATTAACTGTTACAAGTACTTGACTTTTAGTGTAACTAATATTAATCTCTCTTCCGACACTATCAATTATTTTATTTACAATGGGATAACTGGTTGTGGAAGTATCATGTTGAAATTTGATTTCATTGTTGTACCTGTCTTTTATCCCTAAAAGTCTTCCATCATTGCCAAAATATGTCCTTCTTCCATCCTTTTGCTCAAGCACATAATATGAAGAAGCTTGTCCATTACTATATGACTGATTGTCTCTGTTCAACTTCATATCAATCAACGGATAATTTTTCAAGTGAGATTGCCCAGCGCTTGATGAGAAATCAATCTGCCATGTTCCCGCACTCCCATAGTTTAAATATAGGTATCCGCTTATGTTTTCAATGTACGGAAGGTCAAATGACCAACCTACACCTAAGGATGAATACTTTTCATTGCTTGTCACGTTATTTAAGTTATTCGAATAAGTGTAACCAGTACATGCCTGTACATAATATGCATATGGACTGCCGGCTGAGTAAGAGGTTACATCGTAAACATATGCCTGATGCCTTGTACTATAATATTCACTCCCATATTCATCGGAAATAGAATTATAATAACTTGAAACATTTTGTGCATCGGAATAACCATTTGCAATTAATGTATCTGAGGATGCTACATAACTTGATACTACAATACCATTAACACATGTATATACTGTTACTTTAGTATCAACACAATACCCCGCAAGTACATTTCCATAAACTGCGGATGATGTTGCATACGGCTCATACAAAGTACTATTATTCTGAGTATAATACCTTGTCAGAGAGAAATCCAAACCATTTCTGCCTTTTAAACTTATATCAGTTTGCTTTAAGGTAATGGCACCAGTGGATGTGTCAATATCTTCATCATATGCATTACTAATAGAATACGGAGGAGTTATTCCTTCCTTTAATATGGATTGAGCATAGCCTAGTCCGTTATATTCTCCACTTTTATCTTGTATTTCCTCAGCAAATACTAAATTGAAGCCGGATAATAGGATAAATGTAAAACTAAAAATGGATATAAAAATTGTTTTTAATTTCATTTTGCCTCCTCCTTAAGTACATTTTCAACTGCACTCCATTTCTTTTCTTTGCTTTTTAGTTCTAAAATATGCTTAAGAGAAGAGTCGTATTTTTCAGTCAGACTTTTGGCATATCCTATTTCAATAATATTTTGCATTCCATACTTTTTAGCTAACTTAATATCGTCATCGCTTATATTATTTTTTTCCCTGGCAGTACTTTCTATTTCCATCTGGCTCTTTTGAGTATCTACTTTCTTCAATTCAGCTTGATGTTCTTCCCAATACTGCTTATCCAGTTCCTCGTATGTCTTTCCTGATTCCATATCACTAATTATCAGATTAATAGCCTTTCCATAATTAAGAGAAAGAATATTTATCTGACTTATCTGCTCTTTTGACAACTTTTTATTTTTCAAAGATTCTTCTTCAGTATTTAATGAATTTAATTCATTACCCTTAGTTGTAGAACCTAAGAGATCAGATTCGATATCATTCCATGATTTGTCGGTTTGAACTAGGGTGTTACCTTTGTGACTGTATTTTAACTTTAGGATATCTTCTATAGCTTTGTGGCTTGAAACAGACAGTTTTTCCGCTTTTTCTATATCATTGAGGCTATACCCACTGTCATATAATTCTTCTAATTTTTCTTTAGTTAAGGTAGTAGCCTTGTTTTTATCATTTATTTTTTTCAGAGATTCCTTCCATTTCTCGTAGTTTGAACTGTCAAGTTTGCTTGATAAATTAAGTAAAGCCAACGATTCAGCTTTCTTCTTTTCACTATTACCATTTGGTTGAGACATTGCGAATATAGCTGCAGTACTGATTATTCCAAGTATGATAATGCAAATATTAATTTTTATAAACGTTTTTGATTTTTTCATTTATACTGACCTCCATTTTCCATTGCTTCAATTTTTAATTTGCATCAAAATGCAATACAACGTTACCGCTGACAGCAGCTTTAAGAGTTATGATATTTAATATTCCTGACCAGTTTTTGTCAACAGGTATGGATTTATCAACAATAAATCATATAATACATGGGTATTTTCTAAGACTGTTATTCCCGTATCAGCTATAGTTCCGGTTCATTTTTCCTTATCTTATGTAAATTTGCTTAAACGAGATATGGCACTTATCTAATTAATATTGGTCATTGGAGTCCTACCTTACAGTTTAATTCAACTTGTCCACTAACTATTGGCTTAAATTCTATAACGTTAATTGTACCTGACCAAGTTTTATCTTTGGGAATAGGTTTATCAACAGTGAATTTTATGATACCAGGATTATTTTGAATAATAGTTATTGTAGTTCCTGAAATGACCCCCAAATTTAATTCTTTGACAAATGTCATTTTACATAAATCTATGCTATTTATATCTTTCGGATTATATGTAATAGTAAAGATTTTACCCGTAATGTTATTCATGTTTTTTAGCCTTAAAACTAAGTTAAATGCAACTCCTGTATTACAGGTTACTGTGCATGCTGTAGTAATTGACGTAAATGGTATACCAAATGAATACTTAGCGTATTCACAATAATATTTTTCACCAATTCCCAGTTGACCATAATAGTTATATCCACACGCATTAACTGTTCCATCATTTTTCAAGGCCAAACTATGATTATCACCACCAGAGATAACTTTAATATTGCTAAGTCCACTTATTTGCATAAATTTTGTACTATGAATTGTCGTACCACTTCCTAACTCACCAAATTGATTACATCCACATGCCCAAACTGTTCCATCATTTCTTAATGCAAAACTTCGATACCCTTTTCCATAGATGGCCTTTATTTCACTCAACCCGTTTACTTTCATGGCTGTACTAGTATTTATTATATTACCAGTACCTAACTGACCCCAACTATTTAAGCCCCATGACCACACAGATCCATCATTCATCAATGCCAAACTATGCTGTCCCCCTGCAGAAATGGCAGTTATTCCATTCAAACCACTTACTTGCACCGCCGTTGTCCTTTTTGTTATCGTTCCGTCACCTAGTTGGCCGTAAGCGTTATCTCCCCATGCCCAGACAGTTCCGTCATTTTTGAGTGCTAGATTATGTGAGCTTCCAGCAGAAATGGCCACTATTCCACTCAATCCACTTACTTGTATTGGTATTTTTTTTGATGTTGTCGTTCCGTCACCTAGTTGGCCGTAAGCGTTATATCCCCATGCCCAAACAGTCCCATCATCCTTTAGCGCCACACTATGAGAGCTTCCAGCAGAAATGGCCACTATTCCACTCAATCCGCTTACATGTATTGCTATGTTTTTTTCTGTTGTCGTTCCATCACCTAGCTGACCTTTAGAGTTATCTCCCCATGCCCAGACAGTTCCATCGTTCTTCAATGCTAAGCTATTTGATTCTCCAGCTGAAATAGCTGTTATTCCACTCAATCCATTTACTTGCACTGCCGTTGTTTTTGTATCATTTGTTCCGTCCCCTAGTTGACCACAACCATTATATCCCCATGACCAGACAGTTCCATCGCTCTTCAATGCTAAGCTATGCCTATTCCCACCAGATAAAGCTGTGATGCCATTAAGTTCATTTACTTCTTGTATCACCATTGTTTCTGTAAACGTCGTAGTCCCATCTCCTAGTTGGCCACATGAGTTACTTCCCCATGCATACACTGTTCCATCATTCTTCAACGCTAAACTGTGATAATTACCCAAACTAAAGGCAGTAATTCCATTCAAACCTCTTACTTGTAACGCCGTTAACGTTTGATGTATCGTTCCGTTACCTAGTTGGCCATAAGAGTTATTTCCCCACATCCACAACGTACCGTCATTTTTCAAGGCAGAGCTATTAAATGCTGATCCTGAGATGGCTATTATTCCATTTAATCCACTTACCCGCACCGCCGTTACCCTATATGATTCATATGATCCGTCACCTATTTGAAAATCCTTATTCAATCCCCATGTCCATACTGTTCCGTCATTCTTTAATGCTATGCTATGAGATCCTCCAGCAGCGATGGACGATACTCCACTCAAACTACTTACTTGCATCGGTCCATAACTTGTTTCCGTTGTTCCGATACCTAACTGCCCATAATAATTGTCACCCCACGCCCACACTGTTCCGTCATTTTTCAATGCTAAGCTATGAGTTCCTCCAGCAGCGATGGCCGTTATTCCCCTCAAACCAGCTACTTGAACTACCGTCAGTGATTGTGGAAAATCTCTTCCTCTCCCATCACCCAACTGACCCTTATAATTTTCACCCCACGCCCACACTGTTCCATCATTTTTCAATGCTAAGCTATGAGAATTTCCAGCAGCAATGGCCGTTATTCCACTTAACCCGTTTACCTTGACTGGTGAAGTTCTATCTATTGTAGTTCCATCACCCAGTTGTCCACAACCGTTCAACCCCCAAGTCCACACTGTTCCGTCATTCTTCAAGGCCAAGCTATGATGTTGGCCAATTTCAATTTCCTTTATTCCATTCAATCCAATAACCTGCACGGGTGAAGTTCTGTTCGTTGTTGTTCCGTCACCTAGCTGACCATAAGTATTAAGTCCAAATGCCCAAACTGTGCCATCAAGACTTAGTGCTAAGCTGTGCATTCCTCCCGCAGCAACCTTAACAAACTGACCTTCTGTTGTATTTGTGGAATACAAGTTTATATCTCCTGTACTTCCTTGATTTGCAATATTATTTTGTGTTACTAATGTATCTGAAAAACTTATAATTTCGTCATTTGTAATATTGTCTACCGCATATTTACAATTTATTTTAGAACTGCCATTTACCTTTCCTGTCAAGCTAAGCAAATGCTCTGAGCAAGTGATAATTCTATCCTTCAACTCAACTGCACTCAAAGTGTTTTCTCTACTAAGCAAAATTGCTACCTCACCTGATACAAAAGCCGAAGCCATGGATGTACCGTTGCTTTCTCCATATGTATTATGAGCTAATGTACTTAGAATTCCTTCTCCCGGCGCAGCGACATCTACATTGCTTTCTCCATAATTTGAAAAGCTGGAAATGTTTCCATATTGGTTAACTGATGTAACAGAAATAATATTTGAACAATTAAAAGATGCTGGGTAAACAGGGTTATTATCGATATTTGTATTACTGTTTCCTGCTGAACATACAAACAGCATACTCGAATTAGATATTACTTCTTTCAGTGCCATATTATCAACAGTACTTCCCCAACTACAATTGACAATTTTTACTCCCATGCTCTCAGCATATTGGATAGCATTTATAATATTACTTGTATATGCTGTACCGTTATTAAATACCTTCAATGGCATTATTTTAGCTGAAGGAGCCACACCAGCTATTCCTTTACTATTATCTTTCACTGCTGCAATGATTCCAGCAATATGTGTACCATGGTTTTCATTAGCTATATTGTTATTTTCATAGATTACATTGCAATTTTCGATAAAATTCCAACCATTTGAATCATCAATTTTACCATTACCATCGTCATCTATGCCATTTTCAGAGATTTCTCCATTATTCAACCATATGTTTTCTACCAAATCTTCATGTGTAATATCAATTCCAGTATCAATTACTGCAACTGTTACACCTTTCCCAGTTGAATTTTTCCACGCTTCTTTAACACCAGCATCACACAAATATGTTTCTTGACTTTCAGATGTATTTTCCAGTTTAATAAAATCAATATCATTTGCAAGTTTCTCTAATATATATGGATCAACATTTTCTGGTACATCATCCAATAATATCTTGTCTTTTAATTCCTCAATTGGTGTATTTACTAGAAATTCCTTTAATTTGGGATTATTTTCAAAAACCTCTCTCCAGTGTGGAAATATCTTTTGCAATTTATCCAATATTAATAATCCACCGGAGTTTTCAATTATATTTGTTTTGTTATTTTCCAATCCCCATTGACTGTTATAATATGGATCATTTGAGCAAAGACTTATCTGATAATCTGGTTGTATGTACTCAATTTCACTATCTAAATTGTTTTTTACTAATTCTTTAGTAAAATCCTTAAGTTTCTCCTTCTTGTTTAAATGAATAATATCAATATCTTTAATATCGTTATTATTTAAGTCATTACTTTTACTTTTTTTAACTTTTTCTACTTTTTCCAAGACTTTATTTGCTTTATTTTTGCTATCTTTATTTTTATATTTGATAATATATCTATCTGTTTCAAAATTAGGATCACCGTTTTTTATTATGGTTGATTCTTTCGCAGTAATTGCGGAATCAGTAAGATTTATTTGCTCTGCAATCCCAGTTGGAGTTGTTGAAATTTCTGGAGTAGTTTGAATATCAATTGCACTAGTAGTTATCTCCAAAACATTGCTTTCAGCAATCACTTTACCGGCATCATCTTTTGTTTTAACAATATATTTATACTTTGTTTCAGGCTTAAGTTTTGAATCAGAATATGTAAAGCTGTTTAAGTTTTTTATAAGGTTGTCATCTCGATAAATATCGTATGATTTTGCTTTATCGTTGTTATTACTGCTTGTCCACACCAATTCTACAGAATTAAACGTAATACCAATATTTTTAAGAGACAACTGTGGTAAAGATAATTCAATAACTACATTTTCTGTTTCTGCCGCCGCATATATGGCTGGCATTAAAATACTTTGAATCATAAAAAAAGCAACCAATACTAGTGAAATACATTTTAATTTTTTATGCATAAGAACCTCTTCCTAATAATTTACTTATTTTATTACACAAATTAATATTAATAATTGTTAACACATTATCTATCCGGTATTAATTACATTCTCTGCTTTCTCACCCCATTTTTTACACTACTTCCTACGTCATCTTATTTTGAACCAGTTCTTTTATCCGATACTCTCAGAGCACTAGATTTTCAGCCGTGGATTTCATACTAAACCCCCCCATCCAATCATGTGAACAAATGTAAATTTGCTTAAATCAGATCCGGCACTTATCTCGTTAGTGTTATATGTAATAGTAAAAGAACGTTTTGTAAAATCATTTATGTTTTTGATTTTAAGAACGGGATTAAATTTTCTATCTTTTGTACATACCGCTGTACAATATGACGAAATGGGAGTTAATCCGTTAGCATTACCAAATGAGTATTCAGCATAATCGTAACACCCTTTACCTTCATTGCCCAATTTTCCACAATCATTTCTTCCCCATGCTCGGATTGTTCCGTCATTCATCAAAGCCATTGAGGTATTATCTGAACTTGTAGATGCTGCTACTCCTTCCAATCCACTTTCCAGTGCCACTGTTGCCCTTGCTGTTGTTGTTCCATCTCCTAGCTATCCATTAATATTACTTCCCTATGCCCAGACTTTCCACCACTGATTACTGCAAGAGTGTGGTTTTTCCCTCCGGAAACTTTAATAATTGGACCTTTTATTTTTAATGAATATAAATTATCCCCATTGGAACTAGAATCAAGCACTTGAGTTTCTTCATTCAAGTCAGAGTATTCTTTATGTGTTAAGTTTTTTACATCCTCATTTTTCAGTCTTTCTTCAGCAGCAGGCTTTTTTATTCTATACTGATAGGTTATATTCGGCATCAAATCCAAATCAGTATATGTAAAACTGTCGACTGACTTTATAATTCTTTCATTTCGATAAATTTCGTATGATACACCAGTAATACAATTATTTTTAGTAGTCCACACGAATTCAACACTTGTGTCGGTAACATTAATTGTTGAAAATGATAGAATTGGAACTGAAATTTCCATAACTACACTATCCGTTTGCTTTGTATAAACAGCTGTAAACAAAGTAGTTTAAATCACGAATAACAGCAGTAATAAAGTCGAAAACAATTTTACCTCTTTTTACATAAATATACTCACTTCGAAATATTAACTAATATTATGTTTTTCCATTGTATCATCCATATGGAATTTATGTCAATTTATACAATATAATATTATGCTATTAATATCTGTATATTATAACTATAATTTCAGCATTGTATATGTTTTTCAAGGATATGATAACTATTTATATATGCATAAATATACATACTTTCTTTTTCAGTAACCCTAGTTAAATGGATAAGTTCCTGGGGGGTCGCCCATGACCTCCCCCCGGTTCATTTTTCTTAAAAATGCTTAAATTGGGGCATTGGATTTTTTGATTAATAGACTTAAACCAATATGACATTCTGTGTTTTGTACCATTTATATATTTACTTAGTTTAAAGCGGTTGGCAGTGTTTTCTGTAGTTTTACTGAAAATATGTACATCTCCCAAGTCATCAATAGTATTTGCCTCTGACTCTTCAAAGGAATTGTTTTTATCGTCCTTATGTTCTCTGTTATCTTTCTCCTTTTTCTCCATGGATGGCGTGTATGCACAAGGTGTTTCATTGACTTCAGGTACTGAAAAAGAAATATCTTCCTTGATTGCCCCACACACTTCAATTTGGTCTCGATCCGCTTTGTTTACATCTTCACTATTTGACATTTTTTCAAAATTACATGGTACTATTTTATATAAATTCGATGTCTGTCCTCCGTCCTTCCTGAATCGTGGAGTCCTTTCAACCGCTCCGTATTTACACAGCTCTCTCATGGCCCTCTTTATTGTTGAGATTGATTTACCCACTATCT
>NZ_ATAY01000039.1 GCF_000421965.1 Ruminiclostridium papyrosolvens C7
TAGTTTGGCTCTCTTTTTGTTTTATAAAAATACATCTTTGGGAGGACTGATAAATGGAAGTTAATGTATTAGTAGCTATTAGTGTGGCTGGAACTTTAAGCGCTATTATATTTAGTTACATTGGCTATCGGAACGGATTAAAAAAAGAAAGTACAGATACAGGCAAGAATTCCGGAACACTTATATCCGATGTAGGTTATATAAAAGCTGGAGTTGATGATTTAAAGCGAAAGCAAGAAACATCAGAAGAACGACATTTTGCACTAGCTGAACGTGTAAAAGGTGTTGAAGAGTCTGCAAAATCAGCACATAAAAGAATAGACGGATTGGAGGCAAAAGAACATGTCGTGTAGCGTTAAATTCAAGTATCCTGATGAATGTTTTGTTTATCCCAAATTGATTGCTGCAGTTAATACCCTGTGTGTTGCCAAAAGCAAAAATTGTTTATGTACATCTGGTTACAGAAGCCTAATAAAACAGAAATTGATTAACGCTCAATCATTGGTACAGAGAAAAAGTCAAGGGGGATATCAAAAGCCGGATGGTTCAGTTTGGACAAGGAATGGCAAGTGTTGGGCAGGAGCATACGGGAAAAGTAATCACTGTTTTTGTATAGCAATGGACATATCGGATCCGTAGTTTAATAATTTGACAAATACGAAATTGATAAAATTCGGACTTATTAAGCCAATATCATACGAGCCGTGGCATGTACAATTAATCGAACATCAAGGTATAAGTCAAGCACAAAAAGAAGCAATCAGAGATAGTGTACTTAAAGGGGGAGATGGAGAAATGAATGTAAAAGGATTTCAAGCTATGGCGGGGTTGAAAGCGGACGGATTCATAGGCCCACAGACACAGGCAAAAGCAAAAGAAATATTGCAGTGCTGTCAGGAGATATTGTGGAATAATTTCAAAACAGCTAAAGAGGTTATCAAGGCAACCCAGACTAAACCTGATGACTGGCTACCAATGCTTGAAACAAAGAAGTTTTTTCCGGCATTTGTTATGAACATAGTAAACAAGTTGGGAGGTAGAGCGTAGTGAAAGACTTTTATATAAGCAACTGGTTTGTTATTTTAATTTGTCTTTGTTTTGCCTGTTACATAGGCTATTTAATCGTAAAACAGCGCTGGTCGAAGCTCCGGGAACTGGCATATAAATTATTTCGTCAGGCTGAAAAAGCTGTTACAGGAACGAAGAAAGGACAGGAAAGATTCGATATCGTCCTTAACCAACTTTACAATTTTGTACCTGCTTGGCTAAGATTATTTATACCTCGTACATATTTGGAGCAAAAGCTACAAGAGTGGTTTAACCTGATAAAAGACAGTTTGGACGATGGAGAGTTAAATAATTCGGTAAAGCCTCCAGATAAGAAGTAGATTACAGCCCTCAAGGATTTATCGCTGAGGGCTGTATATTAATTATATGAATCCATTCTGTACATTTTTCTGTAGAAATTTTAATACCGTTTTATATTAATTTGAAACATTTCCGCTAAAATATCCATAATATATAGCATGTATTACATATGTACCATCTGCATTATAAGTGGTTTCAGAACTTGATTTTGTAAAAGATCCATTTGATGTAAGTACCCCTTTGTACCCATCACTATCACTATATTCATAGTTGGAGTGAGAAGTTTGAACAGGTGATTCATATTTACCACCAAAATATCCATAAGAAGATTTTATAGTTTTATCTTTATTATATGTAACATATTGTTCTGATACAACTTTATAATTACTTATATACTTTGTAGCAGCAAAGCAATTTAGAGTTACTGACAATAACATTAATACGGTGATTGAAAATGCGGCTATTTTTTTCTTTGACACTATTTTGTTCATATAGTTTACCTCCAATTTTTTAATAGGTTAATTTATACAGAGTCGATAACATATAATACCATAAATATAACATATTGGAAATTATTGTGCAATATATATGATGCTAAAGAATTATTCACAAATCTTAAGGGTATCAATATTATTCCTTTTCCAAACCATGTTTAGATTATACTTGTAATATTCCAAAAGTCACACTTAGGGATCAATATATACTTCTTATGTTCGCAATTACCTGATATTATGATTTTTATTCCTATTTGTTAAATTATGTTATAAAATAAAAGGATTGGAAGTGATTATTTCATTCGGGGCAACACACTTTATTATTTACAATACAGTAAATAATAGTGAAATAAACCAGTATATCAAAAATATAATAATTAAAAGGGGGGATACTCAATGAAAAAAAAGATTTTAAAAAAAGGTTTAATAATGCTGATTGTTTGTATTTTATCAATCGGTAGTGCATTTTCAGCATATGCAGCCTGTGCACATACCTTCAATGGTTCATACGAAACCACTAAGGAACCGACTTGTACTGCGACTGGTACAAAGGTAGGTAAGTGTACGAAATGTGGAGTTGTTGTTACAACTGTTACAATTCCTGCTTTAGGTCATTCTTATGGTGAATGGATAAAATACACTACTGGTGGTGTTACTTATTCCATCCATGTTTGTACTAGGTGTGGTCATAGCGAGTACAAATAATTATTTTAGTAATATCTTTTAAATAAAAAATTTAATCTAAAGGAATTGCCCAAAGTAATTTTTTTATATTGTTATTTGTAGGCAGTTCTTTTTTAATACCTTTATAAAGGATGGTGAGCCTGAATGGCTAAATTAACAGCAAAACCAGAAATGTTTGCACAAGAATACCTGACAGAACAATGCCACTCTGACTCGTTGCCCGTCCTAAAATTTCATTGTTTATATATTATTTATTAATATTGTGCTGTTAATATAAGTTATAACCATTTTTTCATCTTAAATTAATTCTTAATAGCTTGTTTTAATGATTAATATTTTTAATGGTATATCCTGATTCGATGAAAGTATTTGTAATTCTGTGAAGAGGAGAATTTTCGTCATATTTAAAGGATGGATATACGTTGGGGTTTTTTGTAAGCACGATAAACTCAAATTCGATACTTGGATGAAAAAATAAGCTCGCCAGGGTGTCATTATTCAGATTCTTGATTTTGTTTATCATATTATTGGTATCCCCCTTGCCTTGCACATAACCTAGAGGAGTTGGTATATACTTGACTACCCGGTTGCCATTGTTAACCTTGGTTATATTTTTTTCAAAATAAAACATTTGATACTCGTAGATATTATCAAAATACTGTTCCATTATTTTTTTCTGAGAGGGTAGCGCAGCATAATGGGGACTTTCAAAGAATGATATTGGTATATCAAGTTTTTTGGCACAATCAATGGCAGATTCCAGTCTTTTTATAATACTTTCTTTACTTGTATTGCGGTTGCCGTTGAATTCAATTCCGTTTATACTTACTTCGTCTCCACACTGATGAGTATATCCATGAAGACCAATTAGTCCGTTTTGATCAACTAAATAGTCTAGGGTATAAATAAAATTGGCATTATGAATACTATATTTTACTGCTGGATCATTATCTATATTTTTTTGAGGATCGATATATCTTGGAACCCACCCTAAATGTATGGGGATATTTCGTGAGTAGCAATAATCAAATATTATCCTTAATTTCTCTAGACTTTCCGCAGTCGCATATCTCTGTTCCGGTGCTATGTCTTCAAATCTGATTAAAGCAGGTTTCCCATTATCTGGCTGTTTGGAAGCGGATGTATTATCCCTGTTCCAGAAAAGGCCAATACTATTATTTTTCTCGTCCCAAACTACCTTAAGATTCAGCATTTTTTTCAGATCGAATAATGACACGTAAATTGAATTGTCTGCCACTAATGCTTTTTTCTTTAAGGAAACTTTTTTATTGTTTTTGACAAAATAATTGTCCTTGGTATAAAGATCAATTTTGTTTTTATTTACATTTATATTGGCTTTTCCACTTTTAAAGGTAAGTTCTCCGTCAATATTATTTATGATTTCTGTTAAAGGTAGGTAGTACCTGTTATATTCTTCATATATAGGCAAAGATAAATCAAGTCTATTCCCCTCAAAATTGACAGTTATATTTTTTTTCTCCAGAGAAATATCTTCGGGTTTACGGTATTTAGATTCCTCTGCAATATCCATTCTGAGAGCCTTATCGCCATCATCATGCATCATAGAACAGCCTGAGCAGAGTAAAGCTGTTCCCGTAAGCTGTAAAGTGAATACTAAAGCTAGAATGAATAAAAGTAGTCTGCTGCGCATATAAATATGTCTCCTTTTTCGATTAGGCCATTATTGTTTTACATTAGTTTATGAAAAAATAGCAGAAATAATCATTTTATAAAAGGATAATAAATTTACAAACGAAACATTCTCCACTTTTGCAGTTTAAAGTACAATCTTTTCTCAATTTCAATGGACTTGCGAAGTATCAGAATGACGCAGCCTACTTATGTTAGTTCGTATAATCCCGATATTATGATTTGTATAATCCCGATATTATGATTTTCATTCCTTTTTAAAAGATTTTGGTATAAAATAAAAGGATTGGAAAGTGATTATTTCATTCGGGAGGAAAGAAAAATGAGCGAACTAATTAAATTCGAAGTTAAAAGATTGCCAAGTATAAAACTAGTGGGAAAAGAAATCCGTTATAATATGGAAGCACATATGAAAGGTGAAAATCAGATTCCCGCTTTTGGGGATAAATGTTTTACTGACGAAATTTTCTCACTACTTGAAGAACAAACCAATTTTATATATGACAGTGCATACGTAGGTGTAATGATTGACTGGGATAAAGGGGATGGAGACTTTTCATATATCGTTGGTATGTTAATGAAAGATGGAGTATCTGTTCCGGAAGGCTACTGCTATAAAGATATAGAAGAAACAGATGTTGCAATTGGATGGATAAAAGGGAAAAACACAGCTGATGTTTGCTCTTCCGCTCATTCTCTTACTGAGCAAGCCATTAAGGAAAATGGTTATAAGTGTGACAAAATGAAATGGTGCATGGAGTTATATAATTGTCCTCGATTTACTACACCTGATGAAAATGGGGATATAACCCTTGATTATTATATTCCCATTAATGATAAATAATTAGTAAAAACTTATAAAAATGCATATTCAGCAATGAGTATGCATTTTTGTTACTATTAGTTATTCTTGTCATTTATGATAGAAGTAATATCGATATTGCTTCTATCGTAGAACAGGCACAAGTTTCAGTTCCCAATATGTTTTAAATCCTTCATCCGTTATATCCCGGAAGCTACCAGTGCATTTTGGTCTATCAGGTCTGGTATATAAATAGATTTAGCTCTCGCAATCAGTGAACGCCATTCATATATCAATTCACCATGCAGACGGAATTCTTCATTGTTTTCTTCAATGCAGTATTCCAGATTATCTAGTAAATGTTGACCTATCATGGTATAGTTATCGTTAAAGCCTATTAAAATTTCGTTTATGATTTGTCTTAGCCGATCTTTTCTTTCTTTTTTTGAAGCTAAACTCTGAGAAGATATATAAGTACCTAATTCTTGGATGTATGAGTCAGTTATTATGTTTGTGTGATTGTTATCGTCTGAACTCTTAGGTATATCTAAATAAAGATTAAAGTAGTCGGCAAACTTCAGCATACCTTTCCAGTAATTTATTTTACTTTGTAAGTTAAACCTTTCGGAGTGATATTCATGGAAAACCTCTCTGGAATGATGGAGAAAAGGAATACCTATGGAAGCAGCCGTATCAAACGGAAAATAATCAGCAGAAAGCGTATTTTTCCCCGGAAGAGCGGGTATATATTCATGAAGCTTGTAAACAGCTATATTACCGCAATCAGGATAATACTCACTGTTTACAGAAGTAACAAGATTTATTTCGTCGTCAAGTTTTAACGGCTTGTCAAATTGATAAGCTTTTGTACATATATCCTTAACAGCATCCTTTGAAAATCCTAATAATTCATAAAGCTTATATATATGTTCATACGATTTTTTGGCAAAATCTTTTAAATCAAGGTTCCATTCGCCGAAATAATTACCTCCTATGACCCATATCTCTTTATTATCAATCCTTGGATCAGGTTTTGTCAGACCCAATTGTTCTTTAACGTAAGAAACAGGTTTGTTCAGGTATTTTAACTCAAACTCAATGGGATACATAGTACTGGCATGTTTGATTTCATCCGAAATCAAGCATGTGTCAGAATCTCTCCTATGAAACATGTCCGCATTAAACGAACTGGCAAAAAGAAAAAGTTTATTCATTGCAATCCCATAATTTTTTTCCCTTGATACAAATAAATTTTTTAGTTGGCGAGATTTATTTTCAAAAAGAGTTTGAAAATATTTGTTTTGGTGCTCCATGGTCATGTGAATTATTTTAACTTTAGGATACTTATGTTTTAATTCTGATATAACATTATGGTTATGTTTTACAAATGCCTCATCTGTTGTTTCTGCAATAACGATGGGAATATCAAGGCTATAGGTTTTTTGAGCAAATGCTACTTCCTTTATATAACTCCTTAGAGATTTTTCAATACTCCTGTTCGTAGGAATAAAATAAACTGAATTCATTCGTCAACTCTCCTTTGGCAGTAATTAACCGGTGTAGGACTCTTACTCATGTTTAATGCTTCTTGTATATCCCAAACAGGTGTAAGTCCGAAAATTTTCAATATTTTGCTTATTCGTTCTGTAAAACTTCCGGTAATTACATAGTATTTAATACCTGATTCTTCAACTGCTGCTCAGTAGAGTTTTGGATATTTTTTATGTGGAAATAGAGATATTTGTGGCAGCGGTTTTCTTCAGACCACAAAGTCAGCCACTTATAACTGGGTTTTAAAGTATGATACATAAAATTGTCAAACGGAATAAATGTGTACATCAAAGCAAGAGGCAAATGCTGTCCTACTGGCCCATTGATTTGTTTCGTTCTTTGGAATAATCAACCAAAAAATAATAGATATTGTCCAAATTATAAGTATAAAAAACATGTAAATACCTGTTTTTTACATAATATTAAATTAATTACAATTACAAGATTATCATATTAATATTTGAGCGTCAAGAGTTTTACTCGATTCAACTGGCATTGCAGATGGCGGGTTTCAGCATTAAGCTGCTTTGCGTTTATACACTCTCATTGCAAAAATATATGCCACAATAAGGATACCAAGACACCATGCAAGTGCAATCCAAATGTCATTGCCGACAGGCTGCTGAGCAAGCAGAGAACGTATCGCATCCACGATGGAGGTTACCGGCTGGTTTTCTGCAAAAGCACGGACAGGCCCCGGCATAGAATTGGTTGGTACAAAGGCCGAGCTTATAAAAGGAAGGAAGATAAGAGGGTAGGAAAAGGCACCTGCACCGTCCACGGATTTTGCTGATAGTCCGGCAATAGCCGCAATCCATGTCAAGGCCAGAGTAAACAGCGACAGAATACCGGCCACGGCAAGCCAAGACAATACTCCTGCAGACGAGCGGAAACCCATAATGAGAGCTACAATAATGATTACAATAACTGAAATTGCATTCGATACCAATGAGGTCAGTACATGTCCCCACAGTGCGGATGATTTCGCAATCGGCATGGAGTGGAATCTTTCAAAAATACCGCTTTTCATATCCATAAACAGGCGGTAAGCTGTGTAGGAGATGCCGCTTGCAATGGCAATCAGCAGGATACCGGGCAGTAGGTAATTTACATAATTGTTTGTCCCGGTTTCTATTGCACCGCCCAACACATAAACGAATAGCAGCATCATTGCAATTGGAGTGATTGTTACTGTAATAATGGTATCCATGCTGCGGAAAATATGGCGCATGGAACGTCCGAGCATTACGCTAATATCACTGAATGAATGTTTTTTAATAGTTTCCATTTTACTTTGCCCCCCTTTTACCAATAATTGCGAGGAATATCTCCTCCAATGACAGTTGTTTTTCCACATACTCCACCTTTGCGGGTGGGAATAGCTTTTTCAGCTCTTCAAGTGTACCGTTTGCGATAATTTTCCCTTCATGCAGAATGGCAATTCTGTCTGCGAGTTGTTCGGCTTCATCTAAGTACTGTGTAGTTAAGAATACTGTAGTACCACCATTAGCAAGTTCTTTAACAATTTTCCAGACCTCAATGCGGGCCTCAGGGTCAAGCCCAGTGGTTGGCTCGTCGAGGAAGATAATTTGCGGTTTTCCTATAAGGCTCATAGCAATATCCAACTTCCTGCGCATACCTCCCGAATAAGTAGACACCCTGCGGTCGGCGGCTTCAGTCAAACCAAAGCGCTTCAGTAAATCATCAGCTATTAGGCGCGGATTTGTCAGGTGCCGTAGCTTTGCAATCATAATAAGGTTTTCACGGCCGGTTAATATCTCGTCAACGGCGGCAAATTGCCCGGTCAGGCTGATGGACTGCCGTACATTATCGGGCTTTATTGCAACGTCAAAGCCGTTGACGGCGGCTGTCCCGCCATCCTGTTTCAGAAGTGTTGAAAGGATTTTGACAATTGTCGTTTTGCCGGCACCGTTGGAGCCCAGCAGGGCGAAAATACTGCCTTTTTCCACCTGAAAATCCACGTTCTTGAGAACATGAAGTTTTTTGTAGGACTTCTGCAGTCCTTTTACTTGAATTGCGGTTTCCATTCCGATGTCCCCCTTTTACTTTGTTTTATCCGTATCCTTTTTTATGGCCTTGTAAACTTCCTGATTAACAGATTCCTGATAAATGTCAGCATAAGTTTTTGAATCTTTGATTAGGTCGTCGCAGAAAGCCGCTACATTGCTGCCCGTCACCTCGAGTACGCCTTTCCCCAGGGCCGCGCCCTCTTCAAAAAGATCGACAATCCCCGATAGCAAGCCTGTTCCTTCGGTTAGCTCAACAGGGCCGACCTTAAAGAGATATTTTTGAATCTCTTTATAAACAATCTGATAATCTCGCGGGAGCGCTTTGACACGAGCCACGTGGGCTCGCCATTCTTTTTTACCTTCGATGATATCTTGTATTCTCATTTTTAACCTCCTATTTACCTAATTTTTTAGCGATATTGTTGTTGAGTTGTTCGCGCCACTTGTCGCGAAAAGTCTTTGCCCCTTCTTCACCGGCCAGTGCCGAGCAAAATCCTTTGATATCGTCACCCAAAACCTCTTGGACGCTCTGACCGTCCGCCGCTGTTTCTTCAAGTAAGCCAAGCACTCCGTCAAGAATTGGCATGAGATTACGTCCGGTAAAGTCTGAGTGCGGCCAAAGATTGGCCTTGATTTTTTCCCATGCCTCTTGATAATCAGGCGGTAGCTTTTTGGCTCGTGATTCAAAGATTTTCAATTCTTTAGTCATGTCACTTCCCGTAATCATTTCCCAAAAATTCATTATATTCTCTCCTTTAATTCATTAATTTTAGACGAAACAAACTCCCATTTTTCCCAAAAGCGGTTCAGTTCTTCTCGTCCTGAATCGTTGAGTAAATAGAACTTTCGCGGTGGCCCCATGTCGGAGGGCTTTTTTTCTATGTTTACGAGTTTATTCTTCTCAAGCCGTATCAAAATGGTGTAGACCGTTCCTTCTACGACATCTGAGAAGCCGAGAGCATTAAGCCGCCGCGTGATTTCGTAGCCGTAGGTTTCCCCTCGACTTATAATTTCAAGGACACAGCCCTCCAGTACTCCTTTGAGCATTTCCGTTAGGTTATCCAGCACAATCACCTCCTAATACTATTCTGTATGACTGATATTCAGTATTACTTAGTACTGGTACATAGTATCACGTAGTAGTGTGGCTGTCAAGACAAAAAAATAAACCTTTAAAAAGTAAAGGCTGTGGATGACCCTAAGAAAAACTGGAAGTTAAAATGTCGTTAACTTCGGCCTTGAAGTGATTTAAGTTTTTTGTTAATATCGTCGGCATTTTTCTGGTCGAGTTTCCAGCTTATAAAATTGACTGCGATATTAACAATAAAAACTGCAACTGCAAAGATGAGCGCATCAGAAGGAACTCTGAGTATCTCTACCTGAAAACCCACTACTATCAGTACTGCTTCAAGGACAATGACATGAAGTACCTTTCGTATGACAGTCTGACGGAAGGATAATTCCTTTTGAGAATAGGTTAAAAACGAGGGTATAATGCTGATAAATCCAAAAAGAAGCGGCGAAAAATAACTCTCATAACCAAACTTAGCAGTAGGGTCAAGGGTGAGTCCCAGAACAGCGGTTGCTGCCGTTATACAAGTGGTAATAATGAAGTATTCCAACAGGCATCTTTTCAAAAAAGTCTTAAAGTGGCTCATATGCGTTCACCTAATAATCGTTTTTTTAATTCAGGAACATATTGACGAGAAATAATAACCTCTTCACCATTGAACATGGTTGCAGAAAACCGACCATTCAAAACAGGGCGTACATTATCGATTTTCATAAGGTTTATGACAAAAGATTTAGAGCATCTAAAAAACTGTTTGTCCTCATATTGCATTGCAAATTCGTACAGCTTGCATTTTATCTCATAAACCTTTTTTAATGTGTAGGCATAGGTCTTATTATCAACCGCTTCCACAAACAAAATATCCTGCAGTGGGATTCGGTTTACTCGCTCATCTATATACCCTGCAAGTGTGGCCTCGGTGGATTCGATGAAGCGGACAATGCTTTTCACATCATCGTTTACTTCATAGCACTGGATAATTGCCTGCTCTGCACAATCAAAACTTATCTTTTCAACTGAAACTCTCAATATAATACCCTCTAATTAGCTTAATAAGGAGATCGTCAGCTAATAAACGAATAATCTCCTACTAATTATAGCATAATTATTGGCAGTGCCATTAGGTTCTGTCTAATATTCCGTTTGTAAATGGAGCTCTTGTTCATCCTTGAGAGTATGGTTGAAAAAGTCAAGTACAATTTTATTCATAGTCTCAATACAATACCGGCTGTCTACCTCGCCGGTACCCAGCATATGGGCCAGTGCAGGAGAAAAGAGAGGAAGGTCGGTAAAATTCAGATGACCTGAGTCACGAATGACTACATCATAAGCCTCTTTTGCATTAGCGCTGGCGGAAAGGTTATTATATGCTGCTCCTATTTGTTTTGCATCCTTATAGTGGTTATCATTGTATAAGTTCAACAAAGGGATAGGATAGGTCTCAGTATTCAGAACAGCATGTTCGTTTTTAAAATCAATTTCTTCTCCTATCATTGTTCCGTCGATTACTGCTACCGCATCCACATCAGAACGTTGACGCCCTAATTGTGCTGCTGCCGCACCGCCCAGGGAATGCCCCAAAAGCCCTATTTTTTCTGGATTGATGATGGTATATACGGATTCGGGTATCTCCGCATTTTTATTGTCCAGAATTTTATCCAGTACGAAATTTATGTCGGTGGTACGTAGGTTCAACCATTCATGTGTCTCGTCATAGCTGGTCTTCTCGTCGTACTTGTCATTGGTAATATTAGTAACGTCACTCAGAAATTCTGTATTAACTAATGTGGTAGTGCCGTCAGTATGCTTTGCAAAGAAAGAATGGTAGCTGTGGTCGACGCTACATACCACAAATCCGTTGCTGGCAAGGTTTTTAAAAGTGGAAAGATTGCTGCCTCGATATCCGAATGACCCGTGAGAGAATATGGTAAGTGGAAATGTGTTCGAACCTTCCGCAACAGTCGGATACCAAAACTGAACCGTAAGTTTTCTATTTTCACCTGTATTTGAAAATGGATCAATGCGAGATGTATCCACAAAGGTAACGCTTGTGGTATTCACAGCATAGTTACCTGTAGATTCGATTGGACTAAACTGTGGAAACAGAATTCCCGGCAGGATGCAGATTGTAAGCAAGATACATCCGCTTAGACAGGAGAGTACAGCTGGAAAGGCCTTATGTTCCTTCTCTGTCTTGGGCTTTTTTATAAAATATATAACACTGAAGGTTGAGAGAATGGCAAGAAGGATAAATAATCCTATCCAGCGGAAGCCCCACCAATAAAAGCCTGTAGCTAATAACAAGGCGAAAATGGCGAATGCTGCAATTCGTATAGTGTTTTTTACTTTCAACTGGCGGTTTTTAGTTACAAGTCTGTAAACAAGAAATCCTATTTGTGCACCAAGGGCGATAAGCAATGTAATTATTCCAAGCATATGTATTACTCCTTTGATTTAATTTGATATGTGTAGTATAAGAAATACTTTTTAACTGTTCAATGGATTTACAGGTAAGTTGCATTTAACCGATGTAAGTTGCATTTGAAATCAACAATCAGCAATAAACAGAGTGGTATATTTTTTTTTCAATCCGGGTGTTACAAGCCCCCAAAAATTTACTTATATTTGAGTAAACTTTTTGGGAGTGATCTAATGCAGACTAAGATACTATTAAAAAAACCTGACCAATCGTCGCACAGAAATCCTCTGAACAGCAGTAAAAAGAATAATATGCCGACTGCAAATAAAAAAAATGTAAGAACAACAGATTACAAGAAATTAGTTCAGATAATGGCCAATAATCCAAATGCCATATCCAGAGATGAATTTATATTTTTACAATCAATAATAGGATACAGGCAGGCAATAGCCATGAGAGAGGAGGCAATACTACGTAAAAAGCAAGGAAAGTTGGATGGGAGTAGTTTAAGTTCCGAAGTTATAACTAATTCAAATAGCAAGAAGCAGGCATCTTCAAATATGGGAATGCCCAATAACTTGCGGGCAGGGCTTGAAAATTTATCCGGGGTTGACCTCTCAGAACTAAAAGTTCATAAAAACTCTGATAAACCACAGCAGATTGGAGCTTTGGCGTATACAAAGGGAAGTGATATACATATTGCTCCGGGACAGGAAAAACATCTTCCTCATGAAGGCTGGCACGCTGTACAGCAAATGAAGGGGAAAGTACGCTCTACTATTCAAATGAAATCGGATTTGCTTGTGAGTCATGATAATGGGCTTGAAAAAGAAGCTGATATTATGGGAAGTAAGGCTAAAAAAGAGGGCTCTAAAAGTAATACATTTCAGTACCCTAAATCTCCAAAACCACAGTCAGGTCATAATGCTAAAGTTATTCAGGGGTTTGGATTCAACCTCGGTAAACTGGCAGGGAACATAGTTAAAAAAGTAGCTAAAGCAGGTTCATCCGGTATAAAAACAGTAGGCAAAGCAGTTAAACATGCAGCAAAAGTAGGAACAAACGGAATAAAAGCGGTTGGAAATATAGTCAAGCACGCAGCAAAGGTAGGGACAAACGGTATAAAAGAAGTAGGAAATATTGTCAAGCACGCAGCAAAGACAGGGGCAAACGGTATAAAAGCAGTTGGAAATATGGTAAAACATGCAGCAAAAGCAGGATCAAACGGAATAAAAGCAGTTGGAAATATAGTAAAACATGCAGCAAAGCAAGGAATAAAGGGTCTAAAATCTGTAGGCAGTTTAGTAAAAAAAGGTGCAAAGCTAGGGGCAAAGGGGTTAAAAACTGCATTAAATGTTGTTAAGCAAGGGGTTAAATTAGGTGCTAAGGCAGGAACAAAAGTTATAAAGAAAGCAAAGAGTGTTGCAAAACAAGCAACGGGAGCATTTTCAAATCTTAAAAAAAGATTTGGCAAATTAGTAGATTTCGCTAAAAAAGAAGTTTATCAAACAGTTAAAAAGAATCCTTTGGCTTTTGTAAATGGTGTACTAGAAACTGGGAAATCTGGAATACAATTTGGCCTAAGCCTATATGAAAATTTTAGTAAAAATGATAATATGAAATGGAACGATAAAATAATGGATGCTGCTAAAGATACTTCTCTATATAAGAGTTTTGTCAAGAAAACTCAAAGTGGAGCTTGGCAGGAGTTATTTGAGGTAGGTGGCTTTGACAGAGATAAAAATGGAGTTTATCATGCACAGCAGGATGCACTGCAGCAATACGGCGGTTACAATGACCTTTATGATATTGTTTTCTATTTAGCCACTGACATGGGTAGAAAGAAGTTTCCGTTTAAAGTTGGAGAAAAAGGAAATGAAAAAGAATATATTGTTTGGTTATGGAAAGGTGACTATCTGAATCTTGGGGCAGGAGCTGAAACAGGAATATACACCGGCGGGGAACCTCATTGGTTCTCGGATGTGGATAATGCAATGCCAATGACATTATCTTTAAGAGATAAAGACGGAAACAGTATTTTCGAGTGGGATCCACAGAAGAAAAATTGGTGGTGTACGGGATTCAATCCAAAATATCAAAATGTAAAAGCTGCAGATCTTATTTCGGTAGGGACTATAGACTTTTCGCAACATTTGGATATGTGGGAATCTTTTTATAATCAATATAAATTTAATCGTAAAGTATGGAGTTTTGATACTAGCAAACATATTGCTACATATAAATGGGAAGGCAAATAATTTTATAAGTTGTTAGTATAATTATTTAATAATAACAAGGGGAGAATGGGGCATGAAGATTAAAAAATTACTATTATTGACTACCATAGTCGGACTTTCTTTAGGGCTGTCATCGTGCGGTTCCTTCAGCTCGAGGCTTACAAGAAATGATGAAAAAACCGCCGATGCACGTTTTAAAAATATTATTAAAGCAATAGAAAAGAAAGATAAGGAGGGGCTAAAAAAAATGTTCTCTCCTAGTGCACTAAAAGAGGCAAAAGACATTGACGATGGTATTGAATACATAATGAAATTTTATAAAGGTAATTTAAAAACAGAGGATGGTACTGTAGTAACTTCCGACTTCAAAGAAGATGGCGAAACGGGAAGTGAATTACAATGTTACTACAAGGTTAAAACGGATGAAGAATCATACACAGTTTTTTTTATTGATCAAATAATTGATAGTAAAAACTCTGACAATATTGGACTTTATATGTTGCAAATTATTAAGCAAGCTGATGAAGAAAAAGAATTTGATTGGGGAGATAAAACAAGGTGCGCGGGAATTTATAGACCAATAAAATAGCAAGATATAATTAAAGGACAGTATTATGAAAAAGTTAATATTACTTATAATAGTCGGACTTTCTTTAGGGCTGTCATCGTGCGGTTCTTTTAGCTCAAGGCTTATAAGAAATGATGAAAAAACCGCCGATACACGTTTTAAAAATATTATTGAAGCAATAGAAAAGAAAGATAAGGAAGGGCTAAAAAAATGTTCTCTCCTAGTGCACTGAAAGAGGCAAAAGATATTGATGATGGAATTGAATACATAATGAAGTTCTATTAAGGTAAAATAAAATCAAGGGATGATGGCACCGTAATAACATCAGATTCAAAAAATGAAGGTGTAAAGAAGAGTGAAATAAGATGTGGATACACAGTTACAACTGATGAAGATACTTATATAGTGTTTTTTATAGACCAGATCGTAGATAGAAAAAGCACTGATAATATTGGACTTTATATGTTACAAATAATAAAAGAGTCAGATAAGAAAAAAGAATTTGATGGTGGAGGAGAAAAGACAAGGTGTGCGGGAATTTACAGACCACAAAATACTACTATGAAAGAAGAAAATAAATGAGTGATATTAGTATAAAAAACGCCCAACGCTTTTTAGGATTTGCTGATACATATGATACTGCAAGACCACAGATGCCTTTGTATCCAATTAGTGTAATTGAGAACTATTTAGGGAAAATGCCTTACCTGGTGATAGACTTAGGTTGTGGAACCGGTTTATCTACATTAGTATGGCAAAACAATTGCAATAAAATAATTGGAATAGAACCAAGCGATGACATGATTAATGTTGCAAAAACAAAACAAACGTCGGGAGTAGAATTTGTAAAAGCATACTCCCACGAAACCGGCCTGTCTGACAGCATTGCTGATGTTGTTATTTGTTCGCAATCATTTCATTGGATGGAACCAAAACAAACACTTAGGGAAGTAAACAGAATATTAGCTCCTAACGGCATTTTTGCAACAGTTGACTGTGATTGGCCACCTATAAGTCATTGGGAGGTTGAGCAATCATATAAAAAATTATTTAACAAAGTCAGTATTATTGAAAATGAAAATAAGGAACTTCAGGATAATCATTTTAAATGGGATAAAAATAAGCACTTATTAAATATCGTGAGCTGTGGTTATTTTAGATATACCCGGGAGATAGTTTAAAAATACTGAAAATTGTACGGCAATGAGACTTGTTAATATTGCTTTAAGTCAAGGTGGTTTACAGAGTATTTTAAGGAAAGTACCTGAGGCTATTACTCCTGAGATAGATAGTTATAAAGAAAAAGTCTTTCAAATATTTGGTGACAAAGAGTTCAATATTGATTTTTGCTATAGAATGCGTATTGGTATAAAATAACTCTTAGCATTATTCTTTCCACTTAATTAGTGGAACTATCAGCAAGTATGAAACCATATATATAGTAAAACCAAAAGTAATAGCTAAGGCGACATCAATTTTGTTTCTATAATCCATATAACTTGATGCTGCTATAACAAAGGCTACAAAGCAGCACATTTCAATAATAATAGACCAATAAGGGACTGAAACAGTTTTTTTACATGATTTACAGATTGCCGTCTTTCTTGGGACAAATAGTTTATTAGGTTTCAGAGATAGTTTTGTACGGAATGAAAATGTTCTTTGATTACAATGAGGGCATTTAAACATATATTTCTCCTATTGGTAATAACGAGCAATTATAATATACTTCTAAATATTAAGCAATTTGTAAAATAAATAATTTGAATTTTAAATAAGAGGGTATTTATATGGGTGTTTTGTCTGGAAGTGTACATACGGGGTTATTCGTTGAAGATATCGAAAAGATGGTGTCGTTTTATAGAGATATACTGGGCTTTGAAACAGATTGGGATGGAGGACCATTTGCAAGCTTCAAAGTAAAAGATGGCGGGTTGTTTATGTTCGATAGGAAACAATTTGCCGCTTCTATGAATCAACCTTATTACCCACCAAAAGGATTTAATCAGACAATGGAAATTGGCATAGGCGTTCCTACTAAAGATGATGTGGATAGAGAATATAAACGACTAACGGCACTTGGTGTTAAATCCTTGACAGGTGAGCCGGTTACCCAACCGTGGGGACAAAGAAATTTTTGGATAGCTGACCCTGAAGGTAATTATATTGAAATTGGTTGTTAATTTAGCTACCTGCTATATTAAGTAGAAGCTTCTTGACATTTTCAGTATAATTTGATAAATTCGAACCATAAATAATATTTTTTTATATTCCGAAATTAGATTAACATCTTTTGCAATTGTCATGTCTAAATTTCATCAATAAAAATTTAAATTTTATAGAAATTATCGGATAACCAAATAAATGGAGGCGATAATAATGAAGTACTTTAAAAAGGTATGCATTACTCTGGCTGCTTTGCTTATCAGTACCAGTTTTGCTGCCAGCATAGGGACGCAATCTGTAAAAGCAGCTTCTTCAACAACTATTCCCTGCAGACAGCTTGAACGGCTGGATCGTGGAATTGTAGCTATTAATCAGGGAAATGGGAAGATTTATGTGGGTTGGCGTCTTCTTGGAACAGAACCCGGTAATATTGCATTCAATCTTTACCGAAAAACCTCCGGAGGCACTGAAGTTAAACTCAATAGCTCACCCATTACATCCAGTACAAATTATGTTGACAACGGGGTTGACACAACAAAGGATAACACTTACATAGTAAAAACTGTTTTAGACGGAATTGAGAGTAGTGAAAGTGAACAGTACACTTTGGCTGCAAGTACTCCTGTCAGACAGTATATTCCTCTAAAATTAAAAACCCTTCCCACCGGATATTATACAATGCATATAAATGTGGGTGACCTTGATGGGGACGGAAAATATGATTATATAGTAAAGCGTATGAATGATGACAGGTCTCCTGTGCAGGTAGAGGCATATAAATCAGACGGGACATTTCTATGGCGCATTGACCTCGGGCCAAATATCGAAACATACAACACAGCTATGACTTCGCCTCTTGTTGTATCGGACTTAAATAGTGACGGAAAGGCGGAAGTTCTTATAAAAACCGGTGAAAGCACCAGGTTTGGTGACGGTACTTTAATCGGGGACACAAATAATGACGGAATAACTAACTATTGTAATACGTCTTTAACAAGCTACCAGGTTCTATCAGGCCCGGAATTTATTTCTGTAGTAGATGGAATGACAGGTAAAGAGCTGAGCAGAGCAGATTTTATTGCAAGAGGAAAAGTTACGGACTGGGGAGATGACTATGGCAACCGGGCAAGCTTTATTTTTATGACAGTCGCATATCTGGACGGTATTCACCCAAGCGTGGTAATGTCAAGAGGCCCCGGAAATGTTATGAAAGTCGAAGCATGGGATTTCAAGGACGGAAAGCTTAGTCAGCGTTGGAAATGGGATGCTAGGAATCAGGTATTGCCTTCTGGCAAGAATTTCCCTGATTTTCATGCAATCCGTGCGGTTGATGTAGATAAGGACGGAAAAGATGAAATATCCTGGGGCGGCTCAATGCTAGATGATAATGGAACTTTGCTCTATGCCACAGAATTGACACATGGAGATCGGTTTATAATAGGGGATATTGATCCTGACCGTAATGGTCTTGAATGTTACGCAATACAGCAGAACAATCCGAGTCTTCTGGGTGCAGCCTTATATGATGCAGGTAATGGTACCTTGATTAAAAAAATGTATATGAGTGCAGTCGGTGATGTAGGAAGAGGGGATTGCGCTGATATTGATCCTAATTACAAGGGGATGGAAAGTTGGTCTACACTTGAGAATTTATACAACTGCAAGGGAGAGGTTATCGGTTCTGAAAAATCTTTTCCATACTTAAGTATATGGTGGGATGGGGATTTACTCAGAGAATTTTTTATAGGTACTGACTCAAATGGTTTCAATGCGGCAATCAATAAGTGGAATTACACTACAAAAACCAGCAACCGGTTATACTCTATTTATCAGGAGGGAGTCAAGTCTACATATGCAGGAAGACCGCCTTTTTATGGTGACATTATGGGCGACTGGCGTGAAGAAGTTATTCTTGAAACCACTGATAATTCGGAGCTTTGTATTTACACTACAACTATTCCCACGAACTACAGAATATATACCCTGATGCATAACCCGGCATACAGGAATTCTGTAGATGTTAAGGGATATCTGTCTTCTGTTTACCCTGATTTTTATCTGGGCGAAGGCATGGCAACGCCACCGGCTCCCAACATTTCAACAGGGGACGGAGAATTAATAAAAGCACTGAGAGTAAATGATTCCAACAATGCAGCTGACTGGTACATACAATCAAATTTGCAGGTTGGTGATACAGTTTATGGAGACAGAACATATAAATATACAAAAATTCCTCAGAGTTTTGCAGGTTCGGAATGGATAAGGACTGCATGTGACTCTAAAAGCTATTTATCTGAGGAAGCGTATTTTACGGCAAAAAAGGATATATCGGTTTATGTTGGCTTGGATTCCAGAATGACCAGTATCCCTTCATGGCTAAACGACTGGACAAAAACAGGTGAATCCTTAAACGATGATAACACAATTATCTTCAACTTGTATAAAAAGGATTTTCCTTCTGGTTCTGTTGTGAGGCTTGGAACTAATGGGGGATCTGCTACGTTTGTAAATTATACGGTTATTGTTAAACCAAATACGGCACCTGCTTTTCTTTATGGTGATGTAAATGGAGACGGTATTGTGGATGTTCTGGATTATAGTACAATGCGAAGTTATCTTCTACAGATAACAAATTCAATGCCATCTGCATATTGGCAGATGGCTGGGGATTTAAATTCTGATGGTGCTATTGACAGTATGGATTATTTGTATCTGAAAATGTATTTATTGGGGACAATTAAATCACTTACTGTTTCGCCATAAGTTAGAATAAAATACATAAGAGTATATCAGAAAGAAGGGATTGGGAGCGAAAGACTGCCAACCCCTTCTTTTGTGCTTTTTACTAGATGCAGTAAAAGCATTACTTTGGAAAGTATAAAAATTTATGATAAATTAGTACCAAAAATAATATTTTTTTACAAATAATTTAAGAGTATAAATATATTATTAAGAAAAAGGAGGTAATATTATGTTTAAATCCAAATCTTTAAAATTAATTCTTCTGGCTGCGGTTGTCATCTTTACAACTGTATTTTCCAGTCTTGGTTCAGGAGTATTGGCTGCATCTCTGACAAATGATTTTAATCAGCTAAATCAATCACAAATTGTTTCGGAAATGGGCGCCGGATGGAACCTGGGAAATCAGATGGAGGCCAATATTGACGGTATGCCATGGGAAGATGCATGGGGTAATCCTAAAATCACACAGGCCCTTATTACGAAAATAAAATCATTGGGCTTTAAAACAATTCGTATTCCGATATCATATTTGAAAAAAATAGGTGCTGCGCCGGATTATACAATTGACGCTACTTGGCTGGCAAGAATTAAAGAAGTTGTAGATTATGCTTTCAATGAGGGTATGTATGTAATTATAAACATGCATGGAGACGGCTATAACACAATTACCGGTTCATGGCTGCTTGTAAATTCCAATGATCAGGCAACTATTAAGGCTAAATATCAAAAAGTATGGCAGCAAATTGCAAATACATTTGTAAATTACGATGAGCATTTAATTTTTGAATCTATGAACGAAGAATTTGACGGCAATTATAGCAATCCAAACCCTACATACTATGCAAATCTGAATGCCTATAACCAGATATTTGTGGACACCGTACGACAAACCG
The DNA here is from genome assembly GCF_000421965.1 of Ruminiclostridium papyrosolvens C7. Lineage (GTDB taxonomy): Bacteria > Bacillota > Clostridia > Acetivibrionales > DSM-1351 > Ruminiclostridium > Ruminiclostridium papyrosolvens_A. The sequence goes on from NZ_ATAY01000039.1 coordinate 20,698, forward strand.
GCGGAAATAACAGTGCAAGGTGGTTGCTGATTCCCGGCTGGAATACCAATATTGATTATACAACAGGTAACTATGGATTTGTCATACCTACAGATACTTACAGGTCTGCCACAATTCCGGCTTCTGAAAAGAGGATAATGATTTCCGTTCACTATTATTCACCATGGGATTTCTGTGGAGATAACTCAGGAACAATAACACAGTGGGGAGCAACAGCTACCGACAGTTACAGAAAATCAACATGGGGTCAGGAAGACTATATGGATTCCCAGCTTAAGGCCATGTACGATAAATTCGTAACACAAGGATACCCATTTGTTGTGGGAGAATGGGGAGCAGTAGATAAAACAAGTGCAGATTCTACTAATAATAAATATCGTCAGATTTTTGCAAAAACAATCTGCTCGTACTGCAAGAAATATGGTGGTGTTCCTGTTGTCTGGGACAATAACTACAATCAAGCCTATGGATTTGGTTTGCTTGACAGGAAAACCATGACTGTAACACAACAGGGATTTATTGATGCAATAATTAGCGGAATAGGCGCAGATACTACAAATCCAGGTGTTTTGGGAGATGTTAATGGGGATAAGGTGGTAGATGCTCTGGATGTTGCATTGTTTAAGCAATATCTCTTGGGAAAGGTAACTGTGACCCCGGAGGCTTTGAAGGTAATGGATTTCAATAATGATAACAGCGTGGATGCCATTGACTTTGCTATGTTAAAAAAATTGATATTAGGACCAATTTATTGAAAGGAAAAATGACAATAGGAAAACTTTTTGAACCATACTCCAAATCGATAAGGAAAAGCAAGAGAGGCCTTGTCCCGCAAGGGATATCGCCTCTTTTGTTGATTTGTGGCGACCTTAAAAAATATATTGACAATTGACAAGTATATGATAGACTTAAACGTAAGCAGTAAGTAGTAAGTAGTAAGTAATAAGTTGTTTGTAGATTTAAAGCGAGGAGAAAACACAATGAAAAATCTATCCTTTACGCAAGAGTTTTTTCTATGTGCTCTGAAACCACAGGGCAGTACAACATTAACGAATTCAACCGAAAGTTCGACCTGTCTTCTGGCTGGTGGTCTTCTGGAATTACTGATGGATTGTTATATTTCTATCGACGATAAAAAGAAAATGTTTGTAAATAAGGAATTGTCATCTGATAAAATGTATTTGACACCTGTATACGAATTAATCAAGAACAACAAACCTATGAAAATAGAAACAATCGCTGAGAAATATGCTTTTGATTTTGAGCGGCCAGATGAACTGTTCAAATCAGTTGGCCGCTCCATTGTTGAGGATGGGTATGTTATTGAAGAAAGTAATCAAGGACTATTCAAAAACAAAGTCCGCTTTTTACCAAATGAAAGTGAAGTAACCAAAGTTGTGGAGAAACTGCGGGCCGAATTTTTAGAAGATGGAAATGTTTCTGATGAAGCGATTGTATTAGGAGCGTTGTTAAATAAAAGCGGGTTAATAAAAAAGTACTTTTCAAAATACGAGCTGCAAAAGCTAAATGACCGTTTAAAGGAAATCAAACAGAGCGAAGCTGGAACTTTAATAAAGAACATGGTGGATTATATTGATACATGGATTGCAATAATGATTGCAATAATAAGTACATCTGTAGTTTGAAGTGGGGTGAGCTGATTGTCAAGGCAAAGACCCATGGAAATGATAGAAAATGCTGAATATGTTACAATTGGGGAATTAGTTCGTTTAACGGGTGTTCGATACAGTACTCTGAAATTTTACACAGAGGAAGGTATGCTTAAGTTTGAACAGGCAGAGGAGAACCTGACAAGACGATATAGAAGATCTGAAACTTTGGAGAGAATTCATGTGATAAAAAAACTAAAGGAGGACGGATTATCAATTCCTCAAATAAAAAAAGAAATAGAATCAATTTAATCTTACTGTTAGGGAGCGGCTTCGGTCGCTCTTTTCTTTATCCAGAATTAAGATTGTATTATAACGAAGTAGACTTGTAGTACAAGATTGAGGGTGAAGAACGGCAGAGCAGGAATCATTATACTGTACCGTGAAATCATCGTCGTCGGCTTAACCTAATACCCATGGGTCATAAAATGTCCCTATGGAAATGCGCCTAAACTTAACCTCTTGTTACTTGTTAATTCTTTATGAATCAAAATAACTTTGATAGAACACAATAATGTAAAAATAATTGCACAAATAATATAACTCCTAAAGGAAGGATTATTGTGGACAAATATAAAGAATTTAAAAAAGTAGGAACACACAGCGGCAAATTTCATGCTGATGAAGTAATGGCAACGGCTATTCTGAAACAAGTATTTGAAATTGAGCTGACCAGAACCAGAGACACGGAGATACTTGATAAACAGGATTTCATATACGATATCGGTAATGGCGAGTTTGACCATCATCAACTGGAAAAAGAGTACCGGGACAATGGTACTCCATATGCTGCTTCCGGACTGATCTGGAGGAAGTTCGGAAGGCAAGCAATATTATCAAATCATCCAGAAGTATCAGAAAATGAAGTTGAAACTATTTTCAGATATGTAGATGCGGTACTGATAGAGGGAATTGATGCAGCGGATAACGGTATCAGAACAACTGAGAACATCATTCCTACTATGTGCATATCCTCTATTATTGGTGGTTATAACCCTACATGGGATTCACCGGAATCAGTGGATGCGGCTTTTAATGATGCAGTAGGATTTGCGGAAGATATTCTGGAGAACTTAATAGATCAAAAGGTTTCAACACTTAAAGCGAGAACATTTGTAATAGAAGCATACAATAATCGTAAACGGCCGGAACTGTTAATATTAGATAACTCTTATCCCTGGGAACGTACATTAAAAGAAATTGATATAAATAAAGAAGTTCTGTTTGTAATTTATCCGAAAGAAGAAGGCTTCTATATACAAACAGTTCGTGAGTACGGTGAGGTGCGCAGAGATAGAAAGAGTCTTCCGGAGGAATGGGCCGGAAAAAGGGAAGAGGAACTGGGTAGCATTATTGGTATAAAAGATGCGGTCTTTTGCCATACAGCAAGATTTATAGCAAAAGCCGGTTCTTTTGATAGTATATTGAAAATGGCGGATATTGCTATTTCAAAGCCTGAGCCAAAGATAGAAAACAGGGTTGCAGTCAGAAATGTCTTTGATATTTTACGGTTAATTTTACGAAATAAATTAGTTATTAAAATAAGAAGAAATAGATGAAGAGAGTGAAAGCCAGCGTCTTTCGGCGCTGGCGGGATTATTAAGAAAAGCTGCTTCAAGATTTGTTTATCTTTACTGCTTCAAAAACAGTTTCTTCTGAGCAAGTTGGACATTTAAGTCTTAGCTCATAGATAATGGCAGTTTTAATATTACCGGCAGTTTTTATATAATCAGAATCACAAATGCTTTTACATTTTTTGCAGCGTAAATTATATTTTTTTGTTAATGAAGTGTTCCATTTAAATATCAATAGGATGGATATTATGCCGACTAAAAGTATAATTAATCCAGATATTACTATAAAAGTCATAACGAACTCCTTTTGTTAAACTCACTTCATTAATTATTATACAATAGTTACCAAAAATTAAATAGATTGGACAGAAATAAATTATAGTATATTATTTTTTATATAACCTGAGGCTAGTTTTACCTATTGATAGTTAGTGATTTAGTTTATTTTAAGTTTGTAATATTGATGGAATATAAGTAATTTGAAATCTGAATAGTGCTGCAGTAAATTAATATCATCCACTACCCTACATTCAGTAAAGAGGTGTGGTTTTTTTTATTGCGCATAATTAGTTGATTGCGAGGTTAAGCACAATTGGCAACAGATTTACTTTTTCTTTCGAAATATAATTTTAAAAACTACATATCCTGGTGTTCCAAGAAAAAAGCAAACCATTCCAGTATTAGATTTGGCAGTTTGATAGTAGTATCCTTTATTTGTGAAGTTTATGATTATTAATATAACGTACTATAACTATAACCATTTTTTATCTTGCTAAAAATTTTCCCATGTCTTACTATGTTAAAAGTAAGTAATTTATATAAGGAGATGCGATTATGTTCAATGAACTTAAAAAATACACAACAAAACCCAAATTATATGCTCCAAGCACAAATAAATTTTGGGATGATGAACATATCTCCAAAGGTATGTTGGAAGCTCACCTAAATCCAAATTGGGATGCGGCAACTCGCAAATCTGAATTTCTCGATAAATCAGTAAACTGGATTTCAAAAATTGCACCATCGCCTCAATATAAGTTTTTACTTGATTTAGGTTGTGGACCTGGATTATATGCAGAGAGGTTTAATAGTGCTGGATATTCTGTTACTGGGGTAGATTTTTCTAAACGTTCCATTGCATATGCAAAGGAACAAGCGTTACTTAATAAAAGCAATATCCAGTACCATTATAAAAACTACTTAACAATTGATTATATAGAAAAGTTCGATGTAATAATATTGATATATTGTGATTATCCAGCATTATCAAATACAGACAGGCTCATTTTATTGAGAAAAGTATATCAAGCATTAAAGCCGAACGGAAAATTTATTTTTGATGTATTTACACCTCTTATGAGAAAACATGAAAGTCGTTCATGGTATTACTGTGAAGATGGTGGATTTTTGTGCGAGAAGCCACATATTTGCTTAGAATCCGTTTATCAATATAATGATGAAGATAATACAGAATTAAGGCAGTCTATTGTGATTACCGAAGAAAATGTAAATTGCTATAATATATGGGACCATTTTTTTACTAAGGAAGTACTGCTAACAGAAATTCAGACTGCAGGTTTCAATGCATATGAATTTTATGGCGATATTGCTGGGAAGGAATTTTCAGATACAGGAGAACTATTTGTGGTGTTTTTACAAAATAGAAGCTTCGGATAGTATTAATCAAAATACGAAGTTAAGTTGGTTCACTATTTTTACATACCAAGAAATCATTCTATTACCGTATATTCAGTAATTGAAAATGCGGTTTTTTACTTCCTATTTTAGGGCGCAGTTTTAGTCTATCACGAACTAAATTTGAACATTGATAATTGAATAGTGCGGTAAAGGAGTGAAACTTGACACAGAATTCTTACAGACGTAGTATTATTTGTAATGAATTGTTTTTAAATCAGTATTGTTATTAAATTCGAATCAAACAATAGTAAAAGTAAAAAAGTAGGAGGCATTTACATGCAAAATGTAAGAATAATCAAAATACCGCAATTAAAAGTGGTAAGCTCTGGAGCAATAACTAATACGGAGGAATTTGAGGCGTTTGATAGGTGGTGGTCAGCAATAGATGTGAGTCGTTATATTACACCTCGTGACTTTATGTGGTATAACGAGAAAGAAAAATATATGGAATGGGTTTTTGCTGTTCCTGATAATTATAAAAATTTCGGTAATTATAAGTTAGTAGATTTTCCAGGCGGTCTTTATGCTGTTGCAACGTCCATAGACACTGATGAGGATTGTAATATTGCAAAAGAACAAATTCGTAAATGGGTAATTGAAAGTGGTTGTTTTGAATTATCAACAGAAGAAAATGATACAACTATACGTTATGCAATGGCTCATGTGTTAACACCAAAAATCTTTAAAGAAAAGATGGGATATCATTTATCTGATAATTTTGTGCCAATCGTAACAATATAATTTGCAACCTTTATATATCAAGAATCATTCTATTACCGCACATTCAGTTTTTTAATGATGTGCGGTTTTTTACTACCCATTTTAGGGCGCAGTTTGAATATATTGCAAACCAAGAAAGTTGAACATTGACAACTGAATAATGCGGTATTTGTATCAATTTAAATACATTGACTCCAATTAATTTCAAATATAGTATAAATGTAATGAGTTTTTGCATATAAGGCAGAATTGTTGAAAATGGTGAAATAAGTTCTGTTATATTAAATGGAGGGAACGTTATGTATGATTTAGAAAGAACAAAGAAAACAATTATAATCATGTTTTGTCTTTCGGCAGTTTCATTAATATTAACTTTTATAGGGTTTGCGGGTGGTGGAGAAGAATTAATAAGGTATGGCTTTATGAATAACCCAGGGCATACTATTCTGATGTTTGTTAGTGCTGGAGTGTTCATCATATCCATATTAACAGGATTTGGATTTAAAGCCTTATTCAAAGATATTACCGAGGAATTAAAATATATAGATAGTAAAAAACAAAATTAGCTCTGTCTACTGCTTATGGTTCACTATATTTATATTCCATGATTTAACTTACGATAATGAACTAGAAATCTTAACAAACAACTGAATATACCATAAATCAGTACCGCATTATTCAGCAAATGAAAGTGCGGTGTTTTTTATTAAAATTTAGTTCGTAATATAGCGGGAATATGAACAAAGAAATATGATCTTTGGAAACTGAATAGTGCGGTACTTTAAAAATTTATTGACTCGTTATCATTCCAAATATAGTATGGATGTAATGGTTTCATATAAAGCAAAGTTGGTTGTTAATGTGAAGCGAATATTATTTATACTGAGGGTGGAATAAAAGATGGATGCTTATGAGCTTATGATAAAAATAAATCACTATTTAATAAAAGGTGGAAGGTTAACTGACTCACAAAAAGATAGTATGGTATTTTTGGCTTTGCCTGTCTGAACTACAATTTGAGATCGCTGAGCCTGAGATAAAAAAACATCTAGGTGAAATTATGTCCTGGCTGACAACCAAGAGTGCGGTCATGAACAGCGAACATGATAAAACGATTCACCCTGTGATTTTCTGTATGCTTCGTAACCTAATGGGCAGATATCCAGAATACGCATACATAAAAGAACGCCAACCTTACATAAGTGTCAAAGACGGAAGACTACATTTTGATATATCCCAAGCAAAATAAGCATAGTATTTAAGTTTGAAAAATCAGTACTGCATATTCAGTAAATGAAAATGCAGTTTTTTACTGCCCATTTTAGGGCGCAGTTTTAGTCTATTACGACGTAAATTTGAACTTTGAAAAATGAATAGTGCGGTGATGAGTGAAACTTGACATAGCAATTTTTCGGATGTAGTATTATTTGTAATCAATTGCTCTGAATCGGGATTGTTAAATATTATGATATATGACTTATCCGCAAAGGTTAGTTAATTAAAATTTAACGTCTAAGGAGATGTTATCTCTACTGGTAAAGCATTAATAAGACTAGAATAGCAGGGGTAAATAGTATGATAAAAGGTGAACTAATTGGAAGTGGTGCTACCGCAGATGTTTTTGATTGGACAGAGGGCACAATTATAAAAATATTTAACGATTATGAACCAGATATAGCTATAGAACAAGAAATCAATAATACAAAAGCCTTGCAAAACTGTTCTTTTAAATACCCAAAGTTTATTCAAAGACTTGAATATGAGGGGAAACGTGCTATTATATATGAAAAAATTGTTGGTACTTCTATTTTAAAACAGATGGAGGCAAACCCGATTTCTTATAAAAAGTATGCTGAAAAGCTAGCCCATCTGCATTTTGAGATTCACAAAAATCATGCAAATGGAGTTAAAGAACAAAAACGATACTTTAAGGAACGTATTTCATATGCAGATGATTTAACCGATGATAAAAAAGAGAGGTTATATAAACTAATTGACAATATGCCAGACGGTGATTGCCTATGTCATAGCGATTTTCATCCAGACAACATTCTTAGCAATGAAAATGGTGACTACATTATTGATTGGGCAGATTGCTGTAATGGAAATGCATGTGCAGACGTGGCAAGAACTCTATTGACATTAAAAATTGCGGAACTTCCTGAGAATGTTTCCTTTATCACAAAAATTATAATTACGTTTATTAGAAATAGGTTTAGTAATATATACACTAAAGAATATTTAAAGTTATCAGGAAAAACTATAAAACAAATTGCTGAATGGGAAGTTGCAGTAGCTGCATATCGCCTATGTGCTGCTAAGAAGACTGAAAAAAGTACTATTTTAAAAACTATAAATAGGTATTTAGAAGAAGTTAGAACATAATAAAATTCATAGAGAAGTTGACTAAATTATTTGATTTTCATCTTATTTTCTATGATCCTATTGTAGTCACAGTTTAGAGATAAAACTTAAAGTAAATATCATATAAATTACTACCGCACTATTTCAGAATTGAAAGTGCGGTTTTTTGCGTCTAAGTTCCGACGCAAAATGAAAAAATTGCGAGCATTCCCTAGGTTTATGCTACAGTAAACACAGCATTTCAGATAGGGCCAGTAATTTTTAAGATAGTGAGGTAAATATGTACAAGATACGCTATGCCGAAGTAAATGATGCTAAAGTACTGGGGAAAATTCATTCCGAATCGTGGAAAACAGCATACAAAGGTATAGTCCCTGATTCAGTATTGGATAACATAACTGCAGATAAAAGGGAGAGATATTTTGAAAAGGCGTTATCAGAAAACTTAGAAGAAGATACTCTTATATTTGTAAACGGTAAAGAAGTTGGATTAATGACTATTGGAAAATGTTGAGACAATGATAGAGATAATACTTTCGGGGAAATATGGGGTATATATTTGTTGCCGGAGTATTGGAATATGGGAATAGGCTCCTATTATATTAATTGGGGAATTAATGAACTGAAAAATAGAAATTATAGAAAGATTACATTATGGGTACTTGAAGATAATCTGAATTCAAGAAAATTATATGAAAGAATGGGATTTAGACATGATGGCACAGTAAAAGAAATTGATTTTGGTAAAAAATTAAATGAACTCCGTTATGAAAAGGTTATTACATAATATGAATAAAATATTTCTCACGGTGAGGATGTATGTCTATTACGAACTTAATTAATGGTCTTTGATAATTAAATAATGAGTGGTAATTAGTTGATATTTGTGGGATAAATATTTATTGTATTAAATGTATATATATGGAAGACGTGTCTAGTGAAAGGAATAATAAATGATTATATTACATTGTATGAAAGAAAATAGTTGGAAAAAAGTAAAAGAAAAACAGTCATTTGGATTAGATAGTATAGAGGCGGAAGGTTTTATTCACTGTTCATCTATAGGATACTTTTGGAGAGTAGCTCCAAATTTTAAACACATTGAAGAAGATTTAGTCTTACTCTGTATAGAAACAGATAAACTCCAATCAAAAATCAGATGGGAAGATGGAGATAACTGCGGACGATACTATCCTCATATTTACGGGCAAATAAACATTGATTCAGTAGTACATGTTCTTCCATTTTTAAAAGATATAAATGGGGATTTTATCAAAAACGAGGAGCTTCAAAAGTATAAGGATGAGTAAAGTTGTTCTTATGTAGAAAGAAATAGAGTATTGCATTCCAGAGGGTACCAAGATGAGACTATTTCATGTAAGTGAAAAAACTAACATAAAGTTTTTCGAACCGCGAACTCCAACAAGAAATGATATAGATAAAAGCGAATATTAATTTGGGCAGTAGATGAGTTATGTCTTCCAAATTTCTTAACTCCTCGAAATACCCTAGAGTTACATATCATACTAGTCAAAACACAAAAGAAGATGAAATTAGGAAATATTTCACATCCCCGGCAGCAACTTATGCGGTAGTTATAGAAAATAAGTGGCTTGAAATTGTGAGAACGACTTCTCTGTATCTATATGAGTTTGATACAAAAGAGTTTAAATTACAGGATAGCATCGCCGGGTACTATGTAGCAAAAAACAACTCAGAAGCCTATAACAATTTTCAAAACAGAAAATTTGTTTAATGAATTATTTGTATGTAGAGCTAAGAATAGTGGACAATCTTTGGAAAATTAGTGAAGAGATAAAACAAACTACATTAAATTGGTCTTTATGCAAGATGGGTTTTGCACAACCTAGATAGCGAATATGAATAAAAGATTGAAAATGGAGTGTACTTTATGAAGGTGAAAAATATAGTATTAGTGAGCGCATGTGTTGTTATTTTGTTTTCTGTCTTTTATTATTTCTCATTTAGGGAAAAAGCAATTAATATAGAACTGAATTTGAGTAATGTATTGTTTTTACATAAAAAACAAAGGAGCGATAACATGGGAATTCTTTTCGGTACCTATATCGATTCCTATGGGGTGTTGAAATGAAAAAAAACGATATTGATTTTAAGTCAATTTTATCAAAGGGTAATGTTGTTACAGATGTAGAAAGTGAAATGCTGTACATAACAACAACGAGAAGGTTATCTACAGATTTTGAAAAAGAAAACATGGCTTTAGATTCTTATGTTTACATTCCCGGAACTTTTAAATTGCCTCTACGCATTGACATATCTGCCAAAATTGATTCTCAGGGATTATACTTGCTTTTAGGTAATGGACATATAAATTTTGGAACACCTTGGTCAGATAATAGGCGGATTGACGATTTGGTTGAACCAAACTGTAAACCAAGATTTTTTCATAACATATTCCTATGAATGAATTTGTTGATATATATGTAATTTATGGTCTAACCCAAATGCAAATATTGGTAAATGGTGAAGAACGATTTTATTCAGAAAAAGAAAAATATATGAAGTCAAAACTATTGAAAGAGTTGAATAGTACAGGCTTTACGTTAAGAATATCCTGTACTAAACGTACAAATTTATTAGTTAAATCTTTAATTATTACGGAATATGATGAAGTCCCAGCAATAATACACTCGAATGCTGATTTGCCGAAACCCTTGACAAGTAATGAGGCTGTGGTGGTAGGACAGAAACCGAAGTTTGAAAGTTGCATATCTCTACTACCAAACGAAATACGTAATGAAATAATAAAAATGGATAGCTTTTTGCGCTCATTGAGTCCATTGAAATTCAAAAGGCAAATAGAAAAGTATGGTAATAAGATTACATACCTGGCCTCAGACTATGGATTTTCATATGCTTTGTACCCAAGCAACGATGTAATGCATCATTCGCTAAGTTGGTATATAATAACAAACAGTAAACCTGAGTTCTGGCACAGAAAAGCTGACATGATGGAAGAGACCTTAAAAAGACTTGATGAAACATCAACTGAGCTTGCGGAGCGAATGTTTTCAAACTTAACTGAATGTATAGCTTGCCGTCCATGCTCAGTTAAAACAATATACGAATTCAATGGTAAAAAGAAATTAGTCTGTCATGGAAAAATGGAATTTAAAATGTGTGTTTCAGATTTTAAGGATGTACGAACTTTTATTGATACTGTAAATGCAATTTGCCGATCTGCTTATAAAGACTGTGTTTATTGAATGTAAGCGAGTAGAATTTTGGGATAATGTATTATTTGTAGATAACGTTTCTAAACTGTGGTGTGTTAAGGGCCCAAAAGATATTACTCCACGAATTTATAGATTTTCTGAATTAGTTTCCTATGAGTATTACAGAACAAGTGAAGATGTAATTTCTGGGAATACCTTAAACGTTTTATTAGGCGGCAAAGCATCTGGTGAAATAGGGGCAATTGCAGCAGGTGCAGGTAGTAGAAAAATACAGAATTATACAAAAACTTTAAAACTAGTAATTTTTCTAAAGGAATTAAACAATTCACGAATAGTTATAAATTTAACGTCTAATAAGAATACCAAGAAACTATTACAATAAATATATTGACCAAGTGGTTGATAATATGAGTGACACTCTAAACTATATTAGACGTAACTCTTCAAAGATAGAAGATATTTTTGATATTTTAAATTAAAGGATATTTTTATTGCTAGACATTGTTTATTGAGGAAATTTAAAAGAAAAATTGTGTTAATGATTTTTTACAACCATGCAAACTTAAAATGTAAGTTTGAAAATAGGTAATTGGGCTCAATGAAAAAACTAACAGCCAGCATCATTCGGCGCTGACTGTTAGTTTGCTCTATTATGGTTCCTTACACTTTGTTGTCTTATCGAATTCAGGATTAAAGGCGTAATAATTTTTGGCATTTAAATTATCCTGTACTGTCCTTAATGTTTCACCGAACCTCTGGAAGTGAACTATTTCTCTTGCACGGAGGAATTTAATAGGTTCTTTAACATCGGGATCATCTGCCAACCTAAGTATATTATCATATGTCGTTCTTGCTTTTTGTTCTGCTGCAAGGTCTTCCGTTAAGTCTGTAATGGGATCGCCTTTTGATTGAAAGTATGTTGCTGTAAAAGGCATACCCGAGGCGGCAATAGGGTATATTGCTGTTGTATGATCAACAAAATAGGTATCAAAACCGCTCTTTTTAATTTCTTCAATACTTAGACCTCTAGTTAGCTGATAAACAATTGCCGATATAATTTCCATATGGGCCAGTTCTTCTGTGCCTATATATGTACCGAAAAGACGATTTGAATTAATGACTTAAAACCCTTGATATCAGGGGTTTTTATTATGTGTGCATTATATCATTAATATGAGTGGAGGTAATAGCTGTCAATATGTCACATGGGAAAAAGAAAGTGGAGGGTTGGGTGTCCACTCAGGGAATTACTTTAGTGATAACTATATTGGTGCAAAGGAGAACTTTGCTGTCAGAACCGGAATTCTGAGAAAAAGCAAGCTGTTGAGTGAGACTGAAATGATGGAGAGGACTATGTTGAGCGTTTACATGACTGTCCTGGCAGTGATGGGTCACATCATTGGACAAATTTAGGATTTTTGGAACATATTCTTGGTACATTAAAAAATGCTGATACTATGATTAAAAGATATCCATTTCTAAATAAAACAGGAATGATATTTGGAACGATTTTTCACGATATTGGAGAGGTGCTGGATTACAGATTTGATTCAAAAGCAAATGATTATATAACAACGAATCACAGAAGATTAATAGGACACTGTGGTGGGGCTATAGAAATACTTAAACCATACTTTTCAAAATATAACATATCTATGGATTTACAGGAGTACCTATTCCAAATCATTGGTTCCCATATGGGTAACGAAATGGCTTCTATATCGGAAATGTGTACGCCAGAAACAATATGTCTTAATTTTGCAGACCACATGGATGCACTTGCTGATTCCATGCAGAGAGCGAAAGATAAATATTTACAAGGTAAGACTAACAAAATCACGGTGGCAAATTCTTGTTTGTATTTCTATGAATAAGTTATTTAAAGTCTCATATGCATTTAAATTATTTCTATGACCAACGTGCAATGTAGTTCAAATTGAAGTCTACGGCTTTGGTCGGGTTTGCACTATGATATGCAAAAACTAATTTGATACAGCTTGAGTTCGATGGTTGGTAAAGCATTAAATAAGTCTATTGCGTCCTAAAACGTTGTACTTTGATAACTGAATAGTGCGGTAAGGTTGAAACTTGACATAGAATCATTCCAGATATAGTATTATTTGTAAATGCAACTTTTGAACGGTTTTGTTTTATATTGAATATATTAAAAAATGGGAGAAGTAAACATGAAGGAAAAGAAAATTGCTGGAATTAAAGCAACTGAATATATTCAAGATAATATGATATTGGGATTAGGAACTGGTTCTACAGCCTATTATATGATTGAGAAAGTTGGAGAACTTGTTAGTCAAGGATTAAATATTAAAGCTGTCGCTACCTCACAGAGTACTACAATTCTTGCTAATGAGTTTAAAATACCTTTATTATCTTTAGACAAGGTTAAAAGAATAGACTTAGTCATAGATGGTGTTGACGAAATTGATGGTCAGTTTAATGCAATTAAAGGTGGTGGAGGTGCTTTATTTAGAGAAAAAATTGTCGCAAGTATAGCTGACAATGTTATCTGGATAATGGATTCAAGTAAGATAGTTGATTCCATAGGAACTTTTCCGCTTCCTGTAGAAATACTTCCGTATGGATGTAGTCATATATTAAAAAAACTAAAATCTCTTTCTTTAAAACCTGTTTTGAGAATGAAAGAGGATGTTCCTTTCATTACAGATAACCATAATTATATTGTGGATCTACATCTTGGTAAAGACTTTGATATTAAGTATGTTCTTGAAAATTTAAAAGATATAATAGGGGTATTGGAAACAGGACTATTTTTAAATACTTGTAATAGGGTAATAATTGGAACTGGTGACAATGTAAAGGTGGTAGAAAACCCTAATAAAAGTTAGTTGATATATAACTAATAAAGAAGTTAATTACCATTTTTCTTTTGGAATGTTTATATATCAAGGATCATTATATTACCGCATATTCAGTTAGTCGGATGTGCTTTTTTATTGAACAAAGTTACATCGCAAAATGAATAAAAAGCGTCCGAATACATCTCTTTGAAAAATGAATAATGTGTGGTATAGATTGATATTCGATTTGATTCCAGATATAGTATTAGCATTAAGGCAATATGTGGACGGAAAGGGAGGGAGTTGAATTTATGCCAAAAGGAGTAATGATATTTCCGGTTATTATTATAGGATTGATTTTTACTATTGGATTATTAAATGTTATATGTCCTAAATTATTGTGGAAGACTTTTGAAAGCTGGAAGGCTACAAAAGAGCCAAGTAATGCTTATTTTATTTCACGAAGAATTGCAGGTATCATTATAATATTGATATTAGTAGCAATGTTTTTATTTCCGTATATAATGAGTAAACAATGAGATAGTATTACATATTTGTTAAATAAGCTAACTTTATTAATTACTACCGCAGTTTGAAATGAATTGAATCACGGTAATTTTTATGTCCAGATTTCCGTTGCAAAATCAATAAAATATTCCTTTATATTGAAGATATTAGTCTGTTGCGAACTAATTATGTTCGTTGACAATTGAATATTGCGGTGTCTGGGCAATTTTTATCTATTCATAATATATTGATTAGATGAATAATATTAGAATAGAGCTTTTTATAACATGGAGGAATTTGTGGGATACTATATTAATGTTGAGGCAAATGTAAAAATTTATGTAGAGGATCTTAATCCAACGGGAAAAAAAACTATTCTGTTTCTACACGGTTGGCCTGGAAGTAATAGGTTATTTGAATATCAGTTTAATCAACTTCCAAAAATGGGATATAGGTGTATTGGGATAGATACAAGAGGATTCGGTAATTCTGATAAACCATGGGGTGGGTACGATTATGATAGATTGGCTGACGATGTTCGATGTGTGGTAGAGGCTATCAGATTAAATAATATCACACTTGGAGGACATTCAACAGGCGGAGCTATAGCAATACGTTATATGACTAAACATAATGGTTTTGGGGTATCAAAACTTGCTCTTTTTGATGCAGCTGCTCCAAGTCTTATAAAGCTTCCGAATTTTCCTTATGGACTAGATAAAGAAGTAGTTCTACAAATTATTCATGGAACATATAATGATCGCCCTAAAATGCTTCGAGATTTCGGGGATACATTTTTCTATCAACATATAAGTGATGCATTATCAGATTGGTTCTTCCAATTAGGATTACAGGCAGCAGGATGGTCAACAGCTGCTATTGCAAATACTTGGATAAATGAGGTGTTATTTTCTGATTTAGCGAAAATATATGTCCCAACTTTAATTATTCATGGTATTTATGACCAAGTTGTTCCTTTTTCACTGGGTGAAATACAAAAACAAAATATTAAAAACTCAAAGCTAATTCCATTTAAACATAGTGGTCATGCTACTTTCTATGAGGAACGAGACCATTTTAACGAAGAACTGATAAAATTTATTGAGACATAAAGTTTTTAAAATAAATATCTTAATAGTATTTTGAAAACCAATAAGTCAAAAACTGCATTATTCAGAGAGTAATGCAGTTTTTTATCAAGCCTTTTTATTTCTAGCTCCTGATTAAATCGCATTGTAATTTCATCAAACATCATAATATTTACAATATATTTTCGACTATTACAAATCCATGTCTACGATAGGTACCCTTGGTAGAGTAACCATCTATTTTTAACTTACTGGAGACAACTATTTGATAATTTTATAACTATACCATCCAAATATTCAATTATTGTCATCTCAATAACCTTATCAGTGCTGACTTCTGCAGCTTTAAGCGCATTGTCAAGATAAATTCCAAGTATTTCACAAAGTTCAGATACCTTTAATCCTGGATATTCTTGCTTCCTATTCTACTGGCAAGATCTTCAAGTCCTTCATAAGTAACAAAATCACCTGTTCTTGCGTGTAAAATAGTTCTTCTTTATAACCGTTCTATGAAGTTTATATCATTAATAGGAATGAAATAGGTTTCTGAATGAATTGATAAGCGCGCACTTCAAAGGCTCGTTCAATAAAATCCAAACAACCAGTTACAAATATAATTCAAATGCACACTGACTTTTTCTAATTTGTTCAGCTATGTACATACCATTGACGTTATTCTTCAGATTAATATCAATAATACATACATTAGTTGTATTACTTTTAATTTCTTCTAAAAACTTGGTATGGATTGTTATTGCAATAATTAATTCACCATTTTCGTGTTTTCACAATAGACCATGCACTGGAATGCAGTTTCCATATGCCAGTGGTGGATGTGCTGCGAAAATGAATTAACCATTTTTTTACTTTTGAATAGAATGTATTGGGGGTTGATAGTATGACAATTAAAAATAACAGGATTGAACTTACTTCAGAAGAAAGTAGCATATTTACGCGCCAGTTTAAAATAGGAGTAATAAAGCAGCTGTATAAAGAGAAGCTGCTGACAGGTGAACAATATGATCAGGTGATTAAAGCAATTAATAGCTATTAATTTATACAAACGGCCTGCTTGAAATTATAAGTAGGCTCTTATTTTATATATAATCAGAGGTAAATGTATGAAAGTAAAAGTTGGTGCTTATTGTAGAGTTTCAACGGAAAAGGATGATCAGGTAAATTCACTGCAGAGCCAAAAAAAATATTTTGAAGAATATATAAGGAATAATCCTGACTGGGAATTTGTTGACATTTATGCTGATGAGGGAATTAGTGGGACTCAGGCCGAGAATAGAATGGAATTTCAAAGGATGATCTCTGATGCTAAAAACAAAAGGCTGGATTTGATATTGACTAAAGAGATTTCAAGATTTGCGAGAAACACAAAGATCAGTATTGATTATACGCGTATGCTTAAAGAGCTTGGAGTAGGTGTCATCTTTATTAATGATAATATTAATACTCTTGACGGAGATGGTGAATTGAGGCTTACAATTATGTCGGCCATTGCCCAGGATGAAAGTAGAAAAACATCCGAACGGGTAAAGTGGGGACAAAAAAGAAGGATGGAGCAGGGTGTTGTTTTTGGACGTGAGCTATTTGGATACAACTTGTATAAAGGCGCTTTAACTGTTAATGAGGAAGAAGCTGAAATAGTAAGATTAATTTTTCACAAGTATACCATCGAAGGAAAAGGTACTCATGTAATTGCAAGAGAGCTATATGAAGACAATATACAAACAAAAAGTTATAAAAACAGGTGGTCAAATACCGTAATTTTGAGACTTCTAAAAAATGAAAAATATGTTGGAGATCTGGCCCAAAAAAAGACCATAACTCCAAATTACTTAAATCATAAAAAGAAATACAACAGGGGAGAAGAAGAGATCGTATATATAAAAAACCATCATACACCTATCATATCAAGGGAATTATGGGATGAAACACAAGAACAGCTCAGTCAACGATCAGCATCAAAGGAGCAAAAAAGCAAATACAGCAATAAATATTGGTGCTCGGGAAAGCTGCTTTGTGGCGAATGTGGAAGTAAATTTGTGGGGAGAAGTAAAAAATTAAAAAACGGGGAAGTTTACAAGGCTTGGAGATGTAGTCACGCTAGAAGCTATGGTAGTATCAAGATTGATGTAAATGGAAATCAGGTTGGCTGCAACAATAAGAGTATTAATCACATAGTGCTGGGTAAAATAGTAAAAAGTGTTTTGTACTCAATAAATTCAAATAAGGAAAAAATAATATCCGAGCTGGTATCGGAAATCAGGAAATTGAACAAGTTGACTGATATAAAAAGTACAGATTCATTTACGAGAAAAATAGAAGACCTGAACCGTAAAAAGCAGGAAGTAATTAATCTGATGCTTGAGGGAAGTATATCTAAGGATGATATGGTTTTAATGAATAAAAGGTATGACTTTGAGATGAATAAAGTTAAAACGGATATTAAGCATATTGAAGATATCAATCTTATAAATAGCGGGAATGCAGATAAGCTGCAGATATACATAGACAGGATAAATTCTCTGGTTAACCAGATAGAAGGGAAAGATTCAGAGGAAGTATTTAAGCTGACAGTAAAAAAGGTTACCCTATTTAAAAATAATCTATTGGAATTATATTTAACATGTATGCCGGAGCCAATAAAACTAAAGTATAGAAGCAAAGGTAAAAATGGTAACTATAGTGTTGAATACAGCTTTATGGACAATTGATTTATGATGTACCCTAACCATAACCATCATAATTTCCTTAACATCAAAAAAATCTTCCGTACATATGTACAGAAGATCTTTTTTGATAGGTGATTTAATCCAATATTTCTATTTATGTAAACTAGTGTATATTTTATAAAGCATTAACGCAGTCTCAGCTTTTGGAACAGACGCTTTTAGATTCAGTTTCTTTGCATCACCTGAATAAAATCCGTTCTTTACGATAGTGGCTACACTTTCAACAGTATTCCTTGAAACCTTTGAAGCATCAGTAAACTGTTTCAGATCGTCAGCATTACCTTTAACCAAATTTTTATTTACTAATTTCAGAGCTTTAAAGGTAAATACCAACATATCCTCTCTGCTTATTGCCTTATTAGGATTGAATTTATTATGTCCGATACCGTTAGTAATACCAAGTGCTTTGGCAATACCCAGTGAATTAAAGTAGCTGTCTTTCTTATGAACATCACTGAAATTTGAACGATATTTTGCACTCAAATCTAAAGTCTTAACAAGCCACATCAAAAACTCGCCTCTTGAAATGCTCTTATTCAAGTTGATTTTTTTAACATCAGAGCTCTTGATGATACCTTTTGATACCAACATCTGAATGGCATTATTAAGTTCACTTTTGCTGTCATTTTCGAACCTGACATTATCCAGGTACATCGTACCGGCAAAGTCACTGTTACCGTCCGCAACAACGAGGGTGATATCACGGAGGACAGTATCAGCAGTAAGTACTTTTCCATCATTTATTTTATCCAAATCATATTTTACCTGGAAGTGGTACAACCCATCTTTGTTTTTTTTCATTTTGCTCAGGCTTGTTAAAGGTATATCGAAATTAACCGATGCCTGTGCCCAATAACCAAGGCTTGGTGGAGCAAAAGCCAGATTTACTGAGAGAGAGCCTTTGCTCGCCTGTGTCGGCTTAAGATACAAATCAAAAGCAAGATACTTGTTATTCCCACGGGTTGTGTTTATACCACCAAGCATGATACGTGGTGCTGAAGCCCATCCGTCTACGGGCTTGACTTCAGGGTATTTAACTTCCCAGGAAATAGCTTTTGATCCGTTCGCAGCTTTTATTGTCAAGGCACTCTGAACTCCTGAGGTAGCATCCCAGGCCCATCCCTGACGGGTTGAATCTTCAAAGTTTGAAGGAAGTGTTGCCTTTCCTACAGGAGCATGCTCAACAGGTGCTTCTACGACAGCACGGTTTCCCGATACAGTTATATTGTCAAGTGAAATAACATTTGTATCAGCACCAACAAACAGAATTATGTTAGTCATTGTACTATTTTTGCTGTCTTTTGCTATAGAATCAAAATTCGGTGAATCAGCAGGTGTTATTGTCAATACGGCTTTATATGTACCATCTGCCTGTTTTACAAAGTCAGCAGGCTTCACCGCAATGGCACGTGTAGGATTCGCCCAACCATGGGTTGAACTCTGTGGTATGGCTGCTATTGATACCGTGGCAGGAGCAGCTGCAATAACATCCATTGTAAGTTTTTCTGCACCGAGAATGTTCGGTTTATTGCTTGAACCATCAGCTGAAAGACGAACGTTTGCCCAGTAGTTTCCTTCGGAAAGATCCTTGCTGGTATTTAAGCCGGTGATTTTAAGAGCATTTTTTTCATTTGCAAGAGTGATACTGTCAGCTTTAACCGGACTGTCACCGTTTATGCCGAAACCTTGAGTCGTTCCATCATTGAAATCCCATACATTTGTAGTAAACTCTTCTTTTTCAGCACGATCAATAGGTTCATATTTTATACCTTTTATTCTGGCACGGGCATATTCGCCGGATACACTCAGCTCTTTTGGTGACCAAACCTGATCATCTCCGGGGTCCAGGCTTGTGGCATCTGATTTGCCGGATATGAAAGGTATAAACGATCCTGATGTTTCATTCTTATTTGTCAGAGACCAGTTACACCAGCTGATATTGTTTGCATTGAGGAATTCAAGCCATTCATCTGCTTCTTTCAAGTAAGGTCCGTTGTTTCCGCTTGCTTCGCTGGATCCCCATTCTGAGCAAAAAACTGCTACACCATGCTCAAGAGCGTACCTTGCATTACTCATTATATTTCCTCTGTCTGTACTGTCTGGCGAGGTTTTATGTGTACCGCTATAGAAATGAATGGTATAAATCGTATTGTTATCATTAATGGGGTTGTCTGCGGCCAAATCAGGACGCTGGCTCCAGTTTGGACTTCCAACGATCACAAGATTCTTATTACCGCTGTCACGGAGCATTTTTATTATGGGTTCTGCGTAACTCTTTACTTTTGCCCAACCTGCCGCATCGTTTGTAACACCGGGATCGTTGGGGCTGGGCTCATTAGCCAGTTCATATATTATATGCGGATCATTGGGATATTTTGCGGATATTTCCTTGAAGAAATCCATTGCACCCTTATATATGTCTGCATTTGGGTCACCCGGAGTAAGTACATGCCAATCCACCATAGCGTACATATCATTGGCAATGGCTAGATCAATTCCGTCAATTACTCTTTTCTTAATAATTTCAGGGTCTTTTGAATATCCGCCTTCAGCAACGTACATTGCCAGACGGATTACATTGCTTCCCCAGTCCTTGGAGAGTGCTGCAAAGGCATTAGTGTTAATTATTTCAGGATACCACTGAAGGCCGTGGGTACACATACCACGAAGCTGTATAGGGTTCCCGTCTTTGTTACATAATGTTTTAACTCCGTTTTTATCAAGAATTTGAAGGGCACCGGCAGTTGAAGGCTTTTCAGCCTGGCTTGTAATCAGATGAGAGCCCTCTGGTTCTGCTGCAAAAGTGATTGTTGGAATGAAAGACATTAATATTGCAACAACAATAACAAAAGCAAGAATTCTTTTATTGATGTTTCTAAACATGATAATCCTCCTTTTAGTATAAGGTTAAATAATTGGAAATCAGATGTGAACGATACCGCACACACCGGTCAAACAGAAATGAGCTTTGGTTTGCCTCCTCTCCATATGATATAGCAGTGTATAACCTTTGATTCATTTATAAATTCCGGTTATTCCTTGCATGATTTATATTTCACTGTGTGTGTCCTGGTACTCCGCACACAGAAATATGTGAAACAGGCTTAATTACTCTCCGCAGGAGTGGATTACAAATTAATATGGCATATATGAAATGACTTTACATTTTTAAGAAATATATTTATTTATTCTATTTTTTTCCGTTTCATTATATCATCGTGATACCAAGGCAATCAAGATAAATTGAATAGAATTTATCGGGGGTTGATAATATGGAAATTAATAATAGGAAAAAGTGAATTGACAAGAGAATAGATCAATGGTAAATCAAATGAATAGTATGGAGGAAGTTTATAAACTAACTGTCTATAATCATCAAAATGTACCCTACAGGTACAGATACACCTATATCTGTAAGGGTGCCTTTTGGTACATTGTATAAATGTATATTGGTATATTATGATTAAAGATAAACCTTAAAATAACCGAATTTCTGGTTATTTTTTTATTTTATATTTATTTTATAAAGGAGGAATTCCGGATGGATAAAGGTGATAATATTGCGATTTGGCAAGCCATATCCACAAAGCTGATTTACAGATTAAGAATGATGGGCTATGGTGTTACCTCAGTTAATACAAGCGGAAAGGAGGGTAATTGGGATACTGAAAAAATATGTGTAACCAAAGATGGCAGAGATTTGTGTGATATCAATTGTATTGAAGGTACGATTACATACCACCATGCTTCTGATCAGGAGGAAATCGATTCAATCCGTGATCTTATGAATAACATTCAGGAACAGGAAAGGATTTTTGCCAGAGCTGATCCAATGCAAGTTGAAGGGTTAGAGCATTATAAGGTTTTAGCTGAATACAATAACGTTATTCTTGCTGCATGTGAATCAGAAAGTATAAATACTTCCATGCACAGGGTTAATAGCTATCAATATGTCACATGGGAAAAAGATAATGGAGGATTGGGCGTTCACTCAGGAAATTATTTTAGTGATAACTATACAGGTGCAAAGGAGAATTTTGGCGTCAGGTCAGGAATTCTGAGAAAAAGCAAGCTGTTAAGTGAGACTGAAATGATGGCTATATATAGCGGAATCGTAAAGCTTGAAGATAATGAAATTAACGCTGATGGCAGCTACAAAATATATAAGCAAATTAAAGAAAAAATAGAAAACATAATTCCTGATATTGAAGCAAGGATTTACAGGAATGATCCCAGGTTTATTGAACCAGAGGTTATCGAGGAAGACTCGGAGATATATGACCAAGAGATTCAGTAAGAAAAAAGTCATTTCTTATCAGACTTCATAAATTTATATAATTAATACGGAAAGGATTTTAGGAAAATGCCTAGTTTCAAAACAATGTTTAATGAAACTATGAAGCAGATTACGAGGAATGACAGCGAGTGGAAAAAGTTTCTAGGTTTCTCAGGACAGTTATTCAAGTATGGTTTTTACGATACTGTCCTTATTTATAATCAAAGACCCGATGCAACTATTGTTGCAGACATGGATACATGGAATAAAAGAGTAGGAAGATGGATAAATCGTGGCAGCAGAGCGATTAAGGTTTTTGACTCTGATAATAAAGGTGTACGGTATTTATTTGATATTTCAGATACACACGGTAACTATACAAATAGAATCAACAGCTACACCATAAAATCAGATGCTGCTCAAAACTACGTTATGGAATATTTAGGTGTAGAAAAAGAAAGGGAGTTTGAGGGCTTTGTAGAAAGTCTTTGTACTGAGTTTTTAGAAAAACACGAGTACCCGGGAGAATACTTCAATTGCTTTGTGCAAGATAGCGTTGTTTATTCTGTATTCAGCAGGCTTAAATTTGATAACGAAGGAAAATTTCATTTTGAGGATATTTTGAAACAGCTTGACGTTGGACAAGCAACTGAGTACTCTTCGATAATATGTGAAATTAGCAAACAGGTTTTAAGACTTTTGGAAAAACCGGCACGAATATATGAAAATAAGGAGATAAGTAAAAATGCGAACCAAATACATAGAGGGAATTGGATTGGTGGAATGTCCGGGGACACCGGAGGAAATACAGGAAGCCATGAACAAAGACACGGAAACAATAAAGAAACAGGAACCGATCTCCAAAGCGGAGTACCGGGAGGGAGCAGATGGGATATTATACCCTATAATAGCACCGGACGAGAATCAGGAACTGGACAAGATACCGGAAGGAATATTCGCAGCGGAGGCAGTGAAATACTTGGTGCAAAATCATCCGAAGAGAGTGCAGGAACTGAAAATACAGGGTACCTGGTTCAGCACAATTTATCAGATAGACAATCAGGCATTGGAAATGATGGACAAGATTCAACAAGAGTTGAAGAAGGTGCATCCGGCACCTCAAACGGAGAACTTTACCGAGTTGGCCAGTTACAACAACTGGATCAGGGAAACGGCTCAGGAGATAGTGATGAAGGAAGTAGTCAGAGTTCCGAGATAAAAGAAAATAACAGCGGTAAAGATAAAGAGTCATCAGAAAATGGTGGCTCTAATTTTTTGCCCCAAAAACAGCAATCGCTTCTAGAATTGTTTGAGAATGAGGAACCTGAGAAGTTTAAGACCAACAAAGGATATAGGATAAATTACATTTTCAATTCTTCTGATGAAATAGGGATGGGTGGTCAAAAGACAAAATATAAAGCCAATGTTGAAGCAATTAAGCTACTAAAGCATATCGAAAAGGCAAACCGCCTTGCAACAAGTCAGGAACAGAGCATACTTACCCGATATACCGGGTGGGGAGGGTTATCCCAGGCATTCAATCTAGAAGCCAAAGGATGGGAAAATGAGTACAAGGAATTGAAAGAACTCCTTACAGGGGAAGAATATAGCAGTGCCAGAGCATCAACGCCCAATGCCCACTATACAGAACCCCAAGTAATCAAAGCTATATACAAAGCTCTTAAAAGGTTTGGTTTTAAAGGAGGAAACATCCTTGAGCCGTCTATGGGTACCGGCTTATTTTATTCCTTAATTCCTGAAGACATTTCTGATAAATCAAAGTTATACGGTGTAGAACTAGACGGCATATCCGGAAGAATATCAAAGCAGCTATACCAAAAGGCTGATATAAGGATTCAAGGGTTTGAAGATACAGACTATTCAGATAATTTCTTTGATATTGCAGTAGGTAATGTGCCTTTTGGAGACTATAAGCTGCATGATAAAAGATATCACAAGCTTAACCTTAACATACATGATTATTTCTTTGCAAAGACCTTGGACAAGGTTCGTCCCGGTGGAATTATTGCATATATAACCAGCAAGGGAACAATGGATAAGGCAAACGGTTCTTTCAGGAGATACCTGGCGGAACGTGCCGAACTAATAGGAGCAATAAGGCTTCCAAACAATGCCTTCAGGCAGATAGCAAATACAGATGTAACAACAGACATTATTTTTCTTCAGAAACGTGAACATGCAATTATTTTGGATCAAGAACCGGTTTGGACGGGACTTGGACAGACTGATGACGGAGTACCTGTAAATCAGTATTATTTGGATAATCCTGATATGCTTCTTGGGAAAATGATATTTGACAACAGGATGTTTGGAAGCGACGGAAAATATACAAGCCTTGTTGCAGAGGACAATTTTAATTTAGTTGAAGCTCTTGACAGAGCAGTCGAAAAACTACATGCCAGGATAGAAATTATTGATACCGGAAAAAAAAATCAGGAAGAAGAATATCTTCCTGCAGAGCCGGACGTCAAAAATTATACATATGTATTAAAGGATGAAAACATCTACTATAGAGAAAATTCCAAAATGGTTAAAGTAATACTTCCTGAAAAAACTTTTCAACGTGTCAGGGGTATGTGTGAGGTAAGAGAAATATTAAGAAAGGTTATAGAAATTCAGACAGAAGGTTGTACTCAGGAAGAGCTTAAACCGTATCAGGAGAGATTATTAAAATCATATAATACATTTACCGGGAAGTACGGAATATTAAGCAGCACGGCAAATCTAAGGGCCTTTCAAAAGGATTCGGATTTGCCTTTATTATCTTCCCTCGAAGTTACTGATGAAAAGGGTAATGTAAAGTCGCTGGCAGATATATTCTACAAACAGACAATCAGACCATACGAGATAATTACTCAAGTTAGCACTGCGACTGATTCTCTTGCAGCATCTCTTTCCGAAAAAGGAAAAGTTGATCTGGATTATATGTCGTCTATATATAAAGCTGATATAGACAAGATTATTAGTGAACTTCAAGGGCTTATATTCCTTAATCCTGAGAAAAAAAGATATGAAACAGCAGACGAATACCTGTGAGGGGATGTACGCTATAAGTTAAAAACCGCTTTATATTATGCCAAGGATAATCCGGATTATCAGATAAATGTTAAAGCACTTGAGTGCGTTCAGCCTGTAGATTTGGATGCGTCTGAAATAGATGTGAAGCTCGGAACTACCTGGATTAAAACAGGGGATATAGACCAATTCATTTATGAGTTATTAAAGGTTCCCGAATTCCACAAAAAGAATGAGAGTAAACCCGACTTTGGAATATATACAACTTACAATTCCTTTTCAAGTTCTTGGACAATACATAATAAATCTCTCCAATGGAATAGCATGAAGGCAACACAGGAATATGGAACCAAAAGGGTCGATGCCTACAGCATTATAGAAGACACTCTTAATTTGAGAAGTGTTGTAGTTAAGGACAGGGTAGAAGATATAGATGGAAAAGTAAAATATGTTGTAAACAAAAATGAAACAATAGCAGCCAGGGCAAAGCAGGATGCTATAAAAGAAGAATTCAAAGACTGGATATTTAAAGACCCGGACAGAAGGAACAAATACGTTGACTTCTACAATACCAACTTTAACAACATCAGGTTAAGGGAATACGATGGTTCACACCTGAAATTCCCCGGCATGAGTCCTTACATAAAACTTCGAGAACATCAAAAAAATGCCGTAGCCCGAATACTATACGGAGGTAATACTCTCCTGGCACATGTTGTGGGAGCAGGCAAGACGTTCACCATGCAAGCTGCCTGCATGGAAATGAAAAGGCTTAATATAATCAAAAAAGCTATGTTTGTGCTGCCTAACCATTTGACAGAACAGCAAGGAGCAGACTTCTTAAAACTATATCCGGCTGCCAACATTTTGGTAGCCACTGAAAAGGATTTTGAAACGGCAAATAGAAAAAGATTTCTGGCAAGAATAGCAACAGGTGATTATGATGCAATAATCATAGGCCAGAGCCAGTTTGAGAGAATACCGGTGTCGGTGGAACTGCAAAGCCAGATTATAGAGAACACCATAGAAGAAATAGTTGATTTTGTCTCTGAATGTAAGCAACAAAACGGCGACAAATGGACAATAAAGCAGATGGAGAAAATGAAGTTTAACCTTGAAGCTAAGTTGGAACAGTTGGCAGATGCCCCCAAGGATGATGTATTAACCTTTGAACAGCTTGGGGTTGACTGCTTGTTTGTTGATGAAGCCCACCATTATAAAAATGGCGGTGTATTTACCAAGATGAGAAACGTTGCCGGGATATCAGGAAACTCCGCAAAAAAGGTACTGGATATGCAAATGAAATGCGACTATATAATTTCAGAAAACAACGGACGAAATGTTATCTTCGCAACAGGGACACCGGTAAGCAATTCGATGACCGAAATGTTCATAATGCAGCAGTTCCTACAGAAAAATAAACTTGTCAGCCTGGGGATTCCGGAAGATGAAATATGCATAATACATGATGCCAAAACAAAGAAGCAGAAAGAATCCATGTTCTCTGCAATGCATACAGGAGAGAAAAGAATAATCCTGGGTTCAACCTCAAAAATGGGAACCGAGACAAACATACAAAACAAGCTTGTTGCACTTCATCACCTGGATTGTCCCTGGAGGCCTGCAGATATAGAACAGCGTGATGGAAGAATACTAAGGCAGGGAAATGAAAACGAGGAAGTAGAGATATTCAGATACGTTACAAAGGATACGTTTGATGGGTACCTCTGGCAAATAGTTGAACAGAAGCAGAGGTTTATCTCACAGGTAATGACAAGCAAATCTGTTAGCCGCAGTTGTGAGGATATAGATGAAGTAG
>NZ_ATAY01000040.1 GCF_000421965.1 Ruminiclostridium papyrosolvens C7
TGAGGTGACCCCTAAAAGTTAGACTTTTTTATCAAGGTAGCTTTGGCTATCTTGATATTTTTATGAAGCCAGGAGGTTGAGCCTGTATTGCACAGGACTCATCCAGCCTAGTTTTTCTTTGATTCTTTGTTCATTATAATACTTTATGTATCTTTCAATCTCAGATTTCAATTCTTCATAACTGTAATAAACAACGCCATAATAGATTTCTTGCTTCAATAGACCAAAGAAATTCTCCATCACAGAATTATCGTGACAGTTACCTTTACGAGACATACTCTGGAAGATTCGTTCTTTTTTTAGACGATTTGAGTATGCTTTCATCTGGTAAGCCCACCCTTGATCAGAATGAAAAGTTCTTCGGTATGGACAGTCAGATGTTATCTCAATTGCTTTATCTAAAGCATTCATTACATTGATAGCAGATGGATGCTTGTCTATCCCATAGCTTAGTATTTCGCCATTGCACATATCCATAAATGGATCTAGGAATAGCTTACGCATTGTCATGTGTCCCTTTGGATCCACCGCATAGTATTTAAACTCAGTAGTATCAGTTGTAACCTTCTGATGTGGGATATGAGTATTAAAGCGTCTTCTAATTCTATTCCGAGCAACTGTTCCGACTTTACCTTTGTAAGAACTATACTTACGACTTTTTCTAGTAAAAGAAGTAACCTGAAGATTTAGTTTCTGCATAATGCGTTGAACTTTCTTTTTATTGACAATAAGACCTTGATTGTGAAGTTCCCCATACATTCGACGGTATCCATAGTCTTTATTAGCTTCATGAATTTCTAAAATCTTGTCTTCAAGTTCCTGATTTGGATTTTCTCTGGCAAATCTTTTTTGCCAGTACATATATGTGGCTTTAGGAAAGCCAACAACTGCGAGAATGTCTTTTAATTTGAACTCTCCTCGGAGGCTGTGGACGATTCTCGCTGTTTTTTCAGAAGAGCTTCCTCCTCTAAACGCAGTCTCCTCAGTTCTTTTAAATATGAATTCTCTATTCTTAACTTGAGAAGTTCATCCTCAAGTTCTTTAATATGTTCATCACTTGTATCTATAGGAGTAACTTCTGCAGGCTGAATATGTGTTTTTTTACTAGGGGTATTCAATGTTTTCTTCCGTCCCTTCTTCTTTGGCCGTAAAGCCTCAGGACCAGCAATACGAAAGTCATTGACCCATTTAGTAATTAAGTTTGGATTTCTGAATTTCTCTTGTATAGCTAATTCCTGATATGAAAGTTCGCTTGTTAGATACAATTCTACCACATAAAGCTTATATTCTAAGGAATAATTTTCTTGTTTTCGAGAACGCATTAACCCCTCATCTCCAAATTGCTCGTAAGATGAAATCCATTCCTGTAATCTCTTTTTAGCAGAAATGCCATACTTTTTCATCAAGTAACTTTGCCCACCTTCGCCATTAAGATAAGCTAAAACTACTTCTTTCTTAAATTCATAGCTATATTTAGTCATAAAAATACCGACCTCCAATCGTTAGATTTTTAGGTCTAACTTTTGGGGGTCGGTACA
>NZ_ATAY01000041.1 GCF_000421965.1 Ruminiclostridium papyrosolvens C7
ATAGCTTGAGGCTTTGTTGTATTTCCCTCATCTTCACTCTATGCAAGTGCCAATTATATATATAATATAGCACTTTATGTAAAATTATGATAAAATTAAACATGTCTTTAGGAATAATATAAAAATATGGAATGTCAAATGAAAGGTATGACTTACTAATAGAAACTCAACCAAAAAACAAGGGTGATTTTTGTAGAATAAATGATTTCTTTTTGAGTTATTTTGTAATATAATATATGGTGATTGTATTATTTTGGCAATAACTTTTAGGCACCTTCATTCTTATGGACAAAATTAAAAAACTAAGAAAAAATATTCTAAATCGTATTCTTTTGGAATACACATTACATTAGATAAATAAAAAAGAGAGACACAACAGCAAAAGAGAGGAGTGGGGGGTAAATGGTCGGAAATGTAATAGAAAATAACGTAGTGACCATTTCAGGAAGAGTAGTTTCAGAGGTTGAATATAGTCATGAGGTATATGGAGAAGGATTTTATTCTTTTCATTTAGATGTACCCAGATTAAGTGAAAGCAGTGATAAGATATCTGTTACATTTTCAGAACGTCTGGTTCCAAAGGAGAAGCTTGTTATTGGCTCACTGTTGGAAATAGAGGGTCAATTCAGATCATATAACAGCTATAAAAGTGAGTCAAATAAACTTGTGCTTACTGTTTTTGCAAGGGAAGTCGTTTTTATTGATGAAGATAAAAGAATAAAAAATCCTAATCAGATTTATCTGAACGGTTATATATGTAAGTCACCCATATATAGAATGACTCCTTTTGGAAGGGAAATAACAGATATACTTGTGGCGGTTAACAGACCATATAATAAATCAGACTATATCCCATGCATAGCCTGGGGCAGAAATGCCAGGTATTCTCAGAACCTGTCTATCGGAGACAATATTAAGATATGGGGAAGAATCCAAAGCAGAGAATATCAAAAAAAGCTTGAGTCAGGGGAAACTTTAACAAAAACAGCTTATGAGGTTTCAGTCTCTAAAATGGAAATATCCGAACCGTCAGACACTAAAGAAAATGAAAACGATGAAAATGATGATATCCAAAGTTCAACAGAAGAATAATTCTCTATAAACATACAGACAAAAACCATCACACATTGCTTCAGTTTTTGAACAGAGTGTGATGGTTTTTTTAGTTTATGAGCTTCGTCTAACAAGGTATCTCCATAGCTTCATCAATGCCGGCATAAGGTAACTGTCAATGCCAAATACTCTTCCTGCACCTCCCAAAATAGCAATCTCAGCAGGGATAAGCCACCAGCTTGTCTCATACAAGCCTGTTGAAAGAAGAAAATTTATGTTTAAAGCAATTGCGGCAAGACCAGCTATAAATGTAAATGTTCCTGATATAAATGCAAGTCCAAGTCCCACTTCAGCTAAAACTATCATTATTTGGAATAGAATAGCGTTTGGAATGACTAATTGGTTTGCTATCCATGCATACCACTCAGGTGTATGGGAGGAAACAATCCTGAATATTTTCTCTCCCGATTCCGTAATAGAAGCACTGGAAGCACCATCAACCGGCAAGCCTGCAAGCATTGGTGAAGTCAGCCAGCCTTCCTTTATTTTATTGTATCCCTCTATAAGCCAGGTGTAACCAAGAAACAGTCTTAGGGGCACAAGCCATATTGTAGCTGATCTACGGGTATAATGGTACTCCAGAAACGATTTTCTATGTCTTTTGTTCATTAATTCATGATTCAGATACTTTATAACAAGTTCAAAGCCTCCGATACCAAATAGATAATGGACGTTAACCATGTACTTCATGAGTATGGATAACCATACAGGCAGCTGCTTTCCCATTATTTCACTAACGGCAAAATTACTCCCTATGGAAACCATGACACCATGCAGTTTAGGCTTTAATTTAACTTTCTCAGTGCCTCTGATATCAGCGAGAATATTAACAGCTGCATTTTTACCCGTTTGCACTGCTGATTCTACAAGAGGAGGAAGAATTTTATCATCATAGGTAAAAGCAGATACATCGCCTATTGCATATACATTTTTAAAGGCTGTTTTAGTGTATTCGTCAACAACAACTCTTGAAGTTCTGTTCTTTTCAGTGTCTATTTCATCAGTCAGTGAGGATGCTTTTATTCCGGCAGTCCAGATGAGGGTACGTGTATTTATTGAGCGTCCGTCTTTTAGTTCCACCTTTTCAGAATCAAGTTTTGTAATTGCACTTTCAAGAAGTACATTAACTCCCAAAGCAGAAGTAAGATAATCCATAGATTTTTTAACATTATTCTCATTTAGTATTGTAAGTATTTTGGGAAGGGCTTCTATTAGATAAAGACTTACCTGATTCCGGGAAATACCGTAGTCAATGCAAAGTTTTTTAACCCATCTTCCCAATTCGCCCATCATCTCAATGCCAGTAAAGCCCCCTCCGCCGACTACAAAGGTCAAAAGAGATTTTTTTCTGATTTCATCATTTTCCTGAGAGGCAAGTTCAAAGCAATCAAGTATATGTTCTTTTATCCTGATTGAATCTTTAAATGACCAAAGTGGGTAGCTGTATTCCTTCATTCCGGGTATACCGTAATAATTGGGTTCACTTCCAAAGGCTAAAACAAGATAGTCATATTCATACTGATTTTTATTTGATGAAATAATATTACTTTCCATATCAAATTTAACAATTTCATCTTTTACTATTTCAACTTCAGTGTACTGAAATATATCTCTAAGCGGTACAATAACTCCATCTGAGTCTATTCTGTTTCCGGCAGTTTCGTGGAGCTCTGTCAACAGTGTATGATACGAATTTTTATCTATAATCGTAATCGATAAATCATCTTTCTTTTTCTTTTTTCGTTGTAGGTATAAAGCAGTTTCTATTCCTGCATAACCTGCACCTACGATTACTATTTTTCTGGACATGATTATCTCTCCTGTTTTTGTTATAAAAGTAGAAATTTCAGGGAAACATTTATAAATAAATTTGTACGTTTATATAATGCATATTTTTCCTGAATTGTATTCATATTCGTAACTATATGGGGGTGAGTTGTATGAAAAATAACCGCATTTTAATTTTTTTATCGTTTATAATAGTTTCTTTTTATCTAAGCGGATGTTCAAAGAGTAATGCCAGTGATGATTATGTTGAAAAAGAAAGTTTTCAAATGGGTACCGTAATTTCCCAAAGAATTTATGGCAGTAATGCTGAAGTTTCTGCCAACAAGATTATCCAAAAGTTAAACAGCATTGAAGAAAATATGTCCGTTAATATTAAAACAAGTACTGTCAGCAGGATTAACAGTAATTCAGGACAACCGCAGGTATTTAGTATTAATAGCGATATATATAACATTTTAATTGCAGCTGATAAATTTTCCAAATTAAGTAATAGCGCTTTTGATATAACAATAGGGCCTTTGGTCAAGGAATGGGGAGTTTTTACTGATCATCCTCATGTACCTTCAAAGCGCAGGATTAATGAACTTTTAAAACTTGTTAATTACAAATCTATTGACTTTAACCGGGATAAAATGACTTTCAGGCTTCCAATAAAGGGACAGATGATTGATTTTGGAGCTATTGCTAAAGGGTATGCCGCAGACGAAGCCGTTAAAATCTGTCGTGGAGATGGAATAAAATCAGCTTACATAAACCTTGGAGGAAATGTTTATGTAGTTGGTAATAAACCAGATAATACACCCTGGAGAATAGGAATCCAAAATCCAAGAGCCGCGGACGGTAAATATATTGGTATTCTAAGGGTTTCAGACAAAACTGTAGTGACTTCCGGAGACTATGAAAGATTTTTTATGAAAGACGGTATCAGATATCACCATATCATAGATCCCAGAACGGGATGCCCCAGTAATTCGGATTTGATTAGTTCAACCATTATTACGGACAGTTCCATTAGTGCCGATGCTCTGTCAACTGCAACATTTGTAATGGGGTTGAAAAAGTCTAAAGAATTACTGAAAAAACTTGATGGTGTTGACGCTATATTCATTACTAAAGATAAAAAGGTTTATATAACTGAAAACCTTAAAAAGGACTTTGATTTTCAGGATGAAAGTGGGGAGTTTACGTATGTTGAAAAAGGGTGACATAATTCTTTTGCTAGTAATAGTTCTTGGTATATTGTCAGTAGTATTTTTTGGCAGAGAAAATGCAGTCAGTTTAAGCAATACCAGTGGAAGTCCGTTTGATAACTTGGGTATTACGGCAATAATAAAAAAGAACGACAAAGTTATCAGAAAAATTAACCTGAAAAGTGTGGAAAAAAGGGAAGTAATTAATATATCAGGATTGCATAAGGCAACTATTGTAGCAGAAAAAAACAGAATTTGCTTTCTTGAATCGGATTGCCCTGACAAGGTTTGTGTAAAAACAGGCTGGCTCAGCCATCCGGGGGAAATAGCTGTTTGTCTTCCTAATAAAATGATTATTAAGCTGGAGCAAGACAAGAATCAAAATGTGGATGGAGTGGTAAAGTGAGATTGTATATAAAAAATAAAGTTGACATAAAGAAAATGGTACTACTGGCTGTTCTTGCTTCTCAGGCGTTGGTGTTGTCAGTTGTTGAATCATGGTTTCCGGTACCAATGGGGATTCCCGGGATAAAGCTTGGATTGTCAAATATAATAACTATTGTTTCCTTAATCTTTTTTAGTCTATCAAATACTATGGCAATAGTTTTGGTGAAATGTATTCTCTCATCCCTGTTTATGGGGGGGCCGGTAATTTTTGCTTTTAGTATATGTGGAGGAATTTTGAGTACACTGATTATGTGGATAATGTTAAAATATATGGAGAGGTGGTTAAGCTTGATTGGAATAAGCATAGCCGGATCAATAGCACATAATGTCGGGCAGATATTGGTAGCATGCTTTATAATGAGTGATTTGTCTGTTATAGCTTATTTACCTGTATTGCTTTTGTCCGGAATTATTATGGGGACTTTTGTAGGGATATGCAGCACCTTTTTTGTGAGAGCCTTGAAAAGGTTAAATATTATATCAAATTTATAAGGGGTTATTATGTTTTTTGAAAACCAAAGGTTAAACAGTGATATTGAGAAAGTCGAGGAAAATCTACGCACAAACGTTACTTCAAAAAACCAGCTTTTGGTTCAGGCCATTGCCGATACAGTGGGTGCAGGAGGTAAGAGACTCAGGCCTGCAATGGTTATTGTTTCATCATATTTCGGTAAAATACGGCAGGACAAGCTTGTTCAGCTGGCAAGTGCCGTAGAATTGCTTCATACAGCTACCCTAATACACGATGACGTTCTGGATTACTCACCATATAGGAGAAACAGGGAAACAGTTTACAAAAAATACGGAACAGATATGGCTATCTACTGCGGTGATTTTTTGTATACTAAGGCACTTTTGATGCTTGCAGATATTGTTCCAGCAAACCAGCTGACAATAGCAGCTAAGGCAGTAAAGACAATTTGTGAGGGAGAAGTAGATCAATACAGAGATAAGTATGTAATGAATTTATCAGTTCCTTCATATCTGAAAAGAATTTCTAGAAAAACAGCAGTACTTTTTGCTGCTTCTTGTGCTTTAGGTGCATTATGTGCAAAATGTAATCACAGTACTACAAACAGCCTTTCAAAACTCGGATTTTACTACGGAGTTATGTTTCAGATGATTGATGATTACCGGGATTACAAAAGCGGTGATTCGGAATGGGGAAAGCCTGTCTACAATGACCTTTCCAAGGGGATACTAACACTTCCGGGAATTTATGCTTGCAAAAATAATAAGGAAATATACGAGAAGGTTGAAAATTACTGGAGAAAAGAGGAGAAGTCAAATGAAGAACTTCATAACATAATTTCTCAGATATGTTCTTCAGGAGGTATGGAATATACTGAAAGTTACATACAAAGATATAGGCAGAAGGCTTTCCGCGAGATAGAAAAGCTTCCAAAAAGCGAGGCAAGAGATATTCTTGCCGATTTGATAAATAAATTGCATATCTGATATAATAAAGTGGTTCTTTAGAATATGTAATATGGAGTCGACATAATGAAAGTAACAACTGTATCAGTGGTGCTAAGCAATACAACCAGAGCTTTTGATAAAAAATATACGTATAGTGTACCTGAAAACTTGTCTCAACAGATTTTTCAAGGTTGCAGGGTTCTTGTTCCGTTCGGCAGCGGAGAGCAGGTAAGAGAAGGGTTTGTCATGGAAACAAACCCTTTGGCTTTTGAAGATAAGCCAATTGTATATAAAGAAATAAGAGAAATACTGGAGCCTTACCCGCTTTTGACAAATGACAGTATACAGCTTCTGGAATGGATGAAAAGAAGGTATATATGTACATACTCAGACATAATTAAATGTATGTTGCCTCCAGGTATAAGTGTAAAAACAGTTAAGAATATAAAGATTAATAATGATTTTTATAAAGATTTTAAAAAAGCAGGTTTGAAAAAGGTTTTAAGTGTTCTTGCCGATTGCGGTGGGGAATGTGAGTATGAAGAACTTAGAGGTCTTTGTACTATAAAGGGATTTAAGCCAGCTATTGAAGAACTGTGCCAATCCGGGGCGGTTTCCATGGAGGAAAGCTATGAGCAAAAGGTTAATGCAAAGACGGTTAAAGCTGTCAGCCTTGCAAGACCAACCTCTGAGATAATAGATGAACTTGAAAACAACCAGATTAAGAGGATCCAACATGTAAGAGTTCTTGAGATACTTCTTGATAATGAAATTGTTTCCGTTAGTGATATGCAAAGGTTTGCCGGTGTCACAACTTCCGTACTTGATACTCTTAGCAAACATGGGTACATAAGCTACAAGAGTCTTGAAATAAAGAGAAACCCTCTTAAGGACAAGCATTATGAAAAGACAGAACCTCTTCCGCCCACGGAGGATCAGGCACATACTCTGGCGTATTTAAAGAAACAGCTAGACTGCGGAAACTTTCAAGAAACATTGCTTCATGGTATTACGGGAAGCGGAAAGACAGAGGTATACCTTCAGCTTATTTCCCACTGCTTTTTATTGGGGAAAAAGGCTATTTTACTTGTGCCTGAAATTTCACTGACACCTCAGATGGTAGAGAGATTTGTTTCTAGATTCGGAAACCGAGTTGCTGTAATACACTCAAAACTCTCCCTTGGGGAAAGATTTGACCAGTGGAAACTTATAAGAGACGGCAAAGTCGATGTGGTAGTAGGAGCACGCTCCGCGGTGTTTGCTCCTATGGAAAATCTGGGATTGATTGTTATAGACGAAGAACATGAAGGCTCCTACAAGTCTGAATCTATGCCAAGATATAATGCAAAGGATGTTGCCCGCAAAAGATGTGAAATTAACAACTGTCTGCTTGTATATGGGTCTGCAACACCTTCTGTTGAGACATATTACAATACGGAAACGGGGAAAATACACCTTCTGGAAATGCAAAACAGACCCAGAACCGCAGTCCTGCCAAAAGTTGAGCTTGTTGATATGAGGGTTGAACTGGAAAACGGAAATAAGACGCCTTTTAGTTCAAGACTGGTAGAAGAGCTTCTAAAAAATAAAGACAACAATCAGCAGAGTATTTTGTTTCTTAACAGAAGAGGATTTTCAACTTTTGTAATTTGCAGGAATTGTGGTTATACTATGAAATGTCCAGAGTGCAGTATTGCGTTGACATATCATTCAAAAACTAAAAGACTGATTTGCCACTATTGCGGATTCACCGTACAGAATCCTTCCGAATGCCCATCCTGTAAAAGTGAAAATATCAGGTATTTTGGTATAGGAACACAGAAAATAGAAGAGGAAGTTATAAAGCGTATTCCAGAGGCTTCTGTAATACGTATGGATATGGACACAATAGGCTATAAAAATGCACACGAGGAAATACTGAGCCGGTTTAAAAATGAAAATATAAATATCATGGTAGGCACACAGATGATAGCCAAAGGGCATGATTTTCCTAATGTTACTCTTGTAGGAGTGCTTGCGGCAGACGGTATGCTCAATACCGGTGATTACAGAGCCTCTGAAAGGACTTTTCAGCTTCTTACCCAAGTTTCGGGAAGAGCTGGAAGAGGAGACATCGGAGGTCGTGTAATCATACAAACATATAATACTGATGAGTACAGTATTATTGCAGCATGCAGCCATGATTTTAAATCATTTTACACTCAGGAAATTATGATTCGTAAAAGGCTTGATTATCCGCCGTTTACGAATATTGCACTAGTTACCTTTTCAGGTAAACGCGACAGAGGTGTTTTTGAGGCTGCTAAAAGCATGAAACCTCTGCTCTGTGAAGAGTGTCCGGAAGACACTCTGGTACTCGGGCCATCAAGATGCCCGATACCCAAGATTGCCAACAAGTACCGCTGGAGGCTTGTTGTAAAGGAACGGGATGTAGAGTTGCTTATCCAACGGTTATCAGCCATGGGCGATAAGTTTTGGAAAAATAACAAGGACAAAGATGTTACTATGAGCATAGATATAAATCCTTATAATATGCTATAATAGAAAAGATATATATAATTGGAGGTTGGTTATGGCTTATAGGCAAATAAGGAAAGATGGGGACGAAGTATTAAGAAAGATAAGCAGGCCGGTTGATACTATTGATAAAAAAATACTTTCTCTTTTAGAGGATATGGCAGATACTATGTACAGAGCTGACGGTGTTGGTTTGGCAGCTCCGCAGATTGGTGTTCTCAAAAGGATGGTTGTTATAGATGTCGGGGAAGGCTTATATGAGATGATTAATCCGGTTATTCTGGAACAAAGCGGAGAACAGGATGGCATGGAAGGCTGCCTGAGTATCCCCGGGATTTCGGGAAAGGTTGTGCGTCCCATGAATGTTACACTAAAATATACGGATAGAAACGGCGAGAGTATAACCATCGAAGCCACTGAATTTTTCGCAAGGGCCATATGCCATGAACTAGACCATTTGGATGGGATTTTGTATAAAGATAAGGCACATAAGATGTACACTGCAAAAGAACTTGAGGAAATGCAAGAAGATTAGTATATGAAATACCACGGTTATTTAGGAGAGTGAGTTAGTAGTGAAGATAATTTTTATGGGTACACCTGAATTTGCAGTTCCCAGTCTTGAAATGCTTATAAATGAAGGATATAAAGTTATTGCAGTTGTTACTCAGCCTGACAAACCAAAGGGCAGAGGCAACAAACTGGCGGCTCCGCCTGTTAAGGAATTTGCATTAGAACACGGTATTACAGTTCTCCAGCCTGAAAAAATTAAGACACCTGAATTTGTTGAACATATCAGGGAATTGAGTCCGGATTTGCTGGTTACCGCTGCATATGGAAAAATTATATCAAAGGAGATGCTTGATGTACCAACACTGGGATGTATAAATGTACATGGTTCTCTTTTGCCCGCATACAGGGGAGCGGCTCCTATTCAGTGGTCAATTATAAACGGTGAAAAAGTAACAGGTATTACTACTATGTTCACTGATATAGGACTAGATACAGGAGATATGCTTTTAAAAAAGGAGCTTGAAATAGGCCCCGATATGACAGCCGGAGATTTGCATGACGCAATGGCTGTTTTAGGAGCCCAAGTATTAAAAGAAACTCTTTCAGAACTTAAAAAAGGTACACTTGTAAGAAAGCCACAGGATGATTCCTTGTCATCATATGCCCCGATTATTACAAAGGAAGTAGGGCTTATGGACTGGAATAAAACAGCTCAACAGGTACATGACCTCGTAAGAGGAACAAATCCCTGGCCGGGAGCGTACACATTTTTAAACGAAAGTAAAATGAGGGTTTGGAAAACCAGCATTTTAAACTTAGAGAATAATCAAAGTCATTACCCCGGAGAAATTGTCAAGGTTGATGATAACGGATTACTGGTAAAATGCTCTGATGGCTACATATTGATAAGTGAGCTGCAATTTGATTCTTCTAAAAGGATGAAAGTCAGCGATTATTTGAGAGGACACAAAATTAGCATAGGTGAGAAGCTTGGAAACTAATTTTAAAGCATTTTTACGTATTTTAATTATTATATTGACGGGTTTTATATCACTGTTGATATTATTTGGAGCCGCTTACGTAAATGCTTCAATAGACGTTTATAGTGCCATACTAATTGTATTGATTACAGCTGTGGGTTTTTGCATTGGTGCCTTAGCTATTATGAGTGGGGCTATTTTTCATACATTCAAAAAGAAAAAAGCATCAGGATTAACTTTGGCACTAACAAAGCTTGGGTTACGGATTCTAATGCCTGTTGCTGTTCTATTTACAAAATCAAACAGTAAAGAAAAAAAGAGTATGAGATATTTTTATATTGAATTAAATAATATTGTGGTGGAATCCTATAATAAAAAGTATAATCCTAAAGATATCATGATACTCCTTCCACACTGTCTCCAAAACAGCCAGTGTGGACTTAAGGTCACTTCCGACCCTGAGCTTTGTCGTCAATGCGGTAAATGCAAGATTGGAGTGCTTTTAAAATACGCAAAGGAGAACGGAATAAGCCTGTTTGTTGCAACAGGTGGTACAGTAGCTAGAAATATAGTAAAAAAAACAAAACCGGGTATTATAATATCTGTAGCATGTGAAAGGGATTTGATGAGTGGTATTTCAGATATTAAGGGTATTCCGGTAATTGGTATTATAAATAAACAACCAAACGGGCCGTGTATAAATACAGATGTAGATGTAGAAGGACTTATTGAGAAAATAAGACAGATTACAGTTAATGTAGCATAGATTGGATTATAAACAGGAGGACAAGTATTATGGGCTTTTTTTATATGGACAGATACTACTTGATACTGGTTGTTCCGGCACTGATTATATCAATGATTGCGCAGATACAGGTTAAAAGTACCTTTCATAAGTATAGTAAAATCGGTAATTCCAAACATATGACAGGAGCGGAGGTTGCTCGTTATCTGCTTCAGGTAAACGGAATACAGGATGTTGAAGTTACTCAGGTAGGTGGCCAGCTGACAGACCATTATGACCCCAGAAAAAAAGTCCTTAGGTTATCTGAATCCACCTATGCAAGTACTTCTGTAGCCGCTATAGGCGTTGCAGCCCACGAAACCGGGCATGCAATACAACACAAAGTAAAATACGGGCCTCTTGTTTTACGAAGTACCTTGGTTCCGGTAGCCGGGTTTGGTTCTTCAGCCGGTCCGTACATTGCAATATTGGGATTGTTTCTAGGCTGGCCGATAATAATTAATGTCGGACTGCTTTTGTTTTTTGCAGCGATATTGTTTTACCTTGTAACTCTACCGGTAGAGTTTAACGCCAGTAAAAGGGCGATTTCGGTTTTGGGCAGCACTGGGATACTTATGAGTGAAGAACTTATTTCTGCGAAAAAAGTATTAAATGCAGCAGCTATGACTTATGTGGCATCAGCGTTGGTTGCAATTGCCAGTTTTCTGCGTTTACTGTTGCTTGCAAACCAACGCAGGAACAGGGATTAGTGGTAAGGTATCAAGTTATTAAAAAAGACGCTTTTCGGCTCATGGAGGTTAATGTGGCAGTAGATTTGGCAAGAGAAACAGCATTAAAGATTTTATATGATATTACTGAAAATCAAGCATATTCAAATATTTCAGTTAACAAATATCTTGATAATGACAAGCTAAGAGAGATTGATAGGTCATTTGCAACAGAACTGGTTTATGGTACGGTGAAATGGCTTTTGCAGATTGATTACATTATAGGAAAATACTCCAGTATTAAGCTTAAAAAACTGTCACCATGGATTAAAAATGTTTTAAGACTTGGTGTATACCAGCTTCTTCATACAGACAGAATACCTGTTTCGGCAGCCTGCAACACAGCAGTTGATCTTGCAAAAAGATACGGGCATCAGGCTTCGAGCAGATTTGTTAATGCAGTACTTAGAAATATTTCAAAGAGCAAGGATAGCATTGCTTACCCGGATAAAAGTGATATTGCAAGCTATTTAAGCATTTTATACTCACATCCCGTTTGGATGGTTCAAAAATGGATAGACTTATATGGGAAAGAGTTTACTGAGGAATTGTTAAAAAGTAACAACCAGGTACCTGATTTCGTTATCAGGACAAATACCTTAAAAACAGACAAGCAAACTCTGTTGGAAGCACTACATAAAGAAGGAATAAATGCAGAACCGGGCAGGTACGTTGAAGAAGCAGTTGTACTGAAAAACCCATCGTCAATATCCAACCTTGAAACCTTCCAAAAAGGTTATTTTCAGGTTCAGGATGAGAGTTCAATGCTGGCGGCGAAAATCCTTGATCCAAGAGAAGGTGAAACTGTAATTGATGTATGCAGTGCCCCAGGGGGCAAGGCAACACATATGGCACAGCTTATGAAGAACAAGGGTACAGTTATTGCAAGAGATATTTATCAGCACAAGCTGAATCTAATAGAGCAATCATGCAGCAGATTGGGGATAGATATCATAAAAACTGAAATTCTTGATGCATGCAGGCTTGATGAAAACCTCATCGGAAAAGCTGACAGAGTATTAATAGACGCACCTTGTTCGGGATTGGGGATAATCAGAAAAAAACCGGATATTAAATATTCAAGGACAGAGCATGAGCTAAAGGAGATAACCGGCCTCCAGCAGAAGATACTTAAAATTGCTTCAAAGTATTTAAAGGTTGGAGGATACATGATTTACAGTACATGTACAATACAGCCTCAGGAAAATCTGGAAATTGTGCAGGATTTCCTTGCTAAAAATCCTGATTTTTCGTTGACGGGTTTTCGGGAACTTATGCCTCAAACTCTCGATATTGCCAGTTCAGCAGAAGGATATATTCAATTATATCCGAATATATATCAGACAGATGGATTTTTTATAAGTAAAATAAAAAGGGAGAAATAAATTACCTACAATGATTAATTTAATGGATATGACTTTGGAAGAACTTGAACAGATGCTGTCGGAGATGGGACAGCAGAAATTCAGAGCAAAGCAGATTTTTAAATGGATAAACAGCGGAATCAGAACATTTGCTGATATGACTAATATCTCAAAGCAATTAAGAGATGAATTAGAAAAAGTTACAAAAATAAGCAGGTTAAAAATAGTTGATAAGCTTCAATCACAAATTGATTCTACGGTCAAATATTTATTTGAGCTGGAGGACGGTAATATTATTGAAAGTGTACTAATGGAGTACAAGCATGGTTTTACAGTCTGTATCTCTTCTCAGGCAGGGTGCAGAATGGGTTGTAAATTCTGTGCATCCACAGGAGCAGGGTTTTCACGTAATCTGACTCCCGGAGAGATGCTTGACCAGGTCATGACTATGCAAGAGGACTCCGGAAACAGGATTGGCCATATTGTATTGATGGGAATAGGGGAACCGCTGGATAATTACGAAAATGTAATTAAGTTTTTAAAGATAGTAAATCATCCGGATGGATTGATGATAGGAATGCGTAATATATCACTTTCAACCTGTGGTGTAGTCCCTAGAATGTTACAGCTTGCACAGGAGAATATTCCCATAACCCTTTCAGTCTCCCTTCATAGCGCAAGGGATGACAAAAGGTCGGCTATGATGCCGGTTAATAAGGCTTATTGTATTGACAAATTAATTTCAGCATGTAAGATATATACAGAGAGTACAAAAAGAAGGATAACATTTGAATATGCAATGATTTCAGGTGAAAATGATTCTGAGCAGGATGCCAGAGAGTTAGCGGGACTATTGAAAGGAATGCTTTGTCATGTAAATTTGATTCCGGTAAATACCGTTACAGGTAATGGTTATAAAAAAAGCTCAAGAATTCACATAGATAAATTTAAGAACATTTTGGAGTCTAAAGGTATTGAGACTACCGTAAGAAGGGAACTCGGCAGCGATATTAATGCGGCTTGTGGCCAGCTTAGAAA
This sequence comes from Ruminiclostridium papyrosolvens C7, assembly GCF_000421965.1. Taxonomy (GTDB): domain Bacteria; phylum Bacillota; class Clostridia; order Acetivibrionales; family DSM-1351; genus Ruminiclostridium; species Ruminiclostridium papyrosolvens_A. The sequence goes on from NZ_ATAY01000041.1 coordinate 13,882, forward strand.
GAATAAAATTGACAGTAGTGCCAATTTACTTTATGAATCTTAAAAGTGTTTATTTCAGGAGTGATTTGTTTGAAGTATGGTATTAAAACTGATAGGGGATTGAAAAGACAGCTAAATGAGGATAATTGTAATGTTCTGGTAGGTTATCCCGGAATTCCTGTTTGTTTCGTCATAGCTGACGGAATGGGTGGTCACCAGTGCGGTGAGGTCGCAAGTAAACAGGCAGTTGACTCAGTCTGCAATCACCTTCTGAAATCTGATTGGTCGACAGAAGATATTCCTGAGTTATTAAAAAATATAATAACTAAAGTGAATGAAGAGATATACAATTTTTCACTGCTTGACATTTCTACCCAGGGTATGGGGACTACACTTATTATAACTGTACTTAAAAACAGGAAACTCTATATCGGCCATGTTGGTGATAGCAGAGTTTACCTGATAAGAAACAAAACAATTGAGAAAGTAACCTGGGATCACTCATTTATAGAAGAAATGCTTAAAAACGGCTCTATAACAAAGGATGAAGCAATAAACCATCCCAAAAAAAATCTCATTACCCGTGCTGTAGGATATGAACCTGATTTGCAGGTTGATACATATGAAATAGACGTTGAAGAAAATGATGTTATACTTTTATGCACAGACGGACTTAGCAACATGATAGAAGAAGATGAAATTTTGGATATAATTACTAATACTAAGGATCCTCAGGATGCTTGTGATACTTTAATCCAAAATGCGAATAATAAAGGCGGGGAAGACAACGTAACCGTAATCATTGGGAAAATATAAAATGAGGTGAAGTATGGAAGGTCAAATTTTAGGAAACAGGTATCTTTTACTGGAAAAAATAGGCGGCGGTGGAATGGCTGTCGTATATAAAGCAAAATGCACACTTTTAAACAGGTTTGTGGCTGTAAAGGTATTACGGACAGAATTTACAAACGATGATGAGTTTGTAAAACGGTTTAAAATAGAAGCTCAGGCTGTTGCAAGCCTTTCACACCCCAATGTCGTATCAATTTATGATGTAGGACATCAGGACGATATCCATTACATTGTTATGGAATATGTCGATGGTATGACTTTAAAGGACTATTTGAATAAGCATGGTGCGTTAAACTGGAAAGATGCAGTTAAAATAACCATACAGATTTGTTCAGCAATTGAACATGCTCACAAGAATAACATTGTACATAGAGATATAAAGCCGCACAATATCCTACTGACCAAAGAAGGTATTGCGAAGGTCACGGATTTTGGAATAGCACGTGCAGTAACCTCTTCTACAATTACTATGGTTGGTAGTACCATCGGTTCGGTACATTATTTTTCTCCGGAGCAGGCAAGAGGTGGTTTTATAGATGAAAAATCTGATCTGTACTCATTGGGAATAGCACTCTATGAAATGGTTACCGGCAAGGTTCCTTTTGATGGGGATTCACCTGTAGCAGTGGCGTTAAAGCACATTCAGGAGATGCCGTTGGAGCCTCATAAGCTAGTTCCGAGCTTGCCATATGGTGTAAATGAAATAATAATGAAAGCTATTCAAAAAGAGCAAAATATGCGTTATCAGTCTGCGACGGAAATGCTCAGCGATTTGAACACAGTTCTTGTACAGCCTCAGGGTGGGTTTATAGGTCATAATTCTGTTTCAAGCCAGTCAACGATTAGAATGAGATCGGTAAATTCAGACGATATTGACAGCACTGTGAGAGTAAGTACAAGGCCGACCAATGTAAATAATAAAAAGTATGAGTCCGAAAAACAAAAAAAGAAAAACAATACTACTTATTGGCTGGCCGGTATTGCCAGTGTGGTAGTTATAGGAGTTTTGTTATTTATAACTATAGGTTTGTTAACAAAAGGCGGAACTGATAATAAAGTAAATACTATGCCTGATTATCGTAATAAGAAATTTGAAGATATTAAGGATGATTTAGTTAAAAGAGGAATCAATTACACCGAGAACTGGCAGGATAATGATGCAGTAGATAAAGGTGTAATATATGATCAGAGTATGGAACCAGGAACAGAGTACAGGGACGGTAGTTTTACAAATCTTGAGCTTACCATTAGTAACGGCCCCAAGAGCAAAAAAGTCCCTGATGTAACAAATAAGGATTATAGGGATGCCCAAAGTAAACTTGAAAGTCAGGATATAAAATATAGAATTGAAGAAGAATTTAATGAGGATGTTAAGGAAGATTATGTAATCCGTACAGATCCAAAAGCGAATGAAGAAATTATAGATGAAACAGTAGTAACGATCTTTGTTAGCAAGGGTGCGGAAGTTAAATTAATAAAAGTGCCGAATCTGGTTGGAAAAACCGAAAGTGTCGCTCTACAACTTCTTAAAGATGCAAAATTATCACTTGGAAGTGTGCTTCCGGCAGGCACTACAAATGGAATCGTTAATAAACAAGCACCTGAAGCGTACTCTGAAGTTGCTCCTGGTGAAACGGTAACAATCTGGCTTACACCTCAGGAACAACAAGCACCTGCAAGTCCGAGCCAGAGTGAACCATCCGATACTCAAACCGGTGGTAATGCGGGTGGAGATAATACAAAAGGTAACGGTAAAGGTGGTAAAGGTAATACATCCGGAGATCAGGAAACCTCAGGTACACAACAGCCGGATAACGGCTCCGGAGACGGAGATAATAAAACAAACCCTGATGGAAAGTAAAATAGGAGGTTCATTTTGCCGCTTGGTATAATACTAAAGGGAATTGGTGGTTTTTACTACGTTAAGCAAGAAGAAACAGAGGATATTTATGAGTGCAAGCTCAGAGGGGTATTCAGGAAGAATTCTGTTACACCCCTTCCTGGAGATAGGGTGGGTTTTAGCATTATTGACGAAGCTAAAAAGCTTGGAAATGTTGATGAAATACTTCCACGCATGTCAGAACTTGTGCGCCCGGCAATTGCCAATGTTGACCAAATAGCCATTGTTGTAGCTGCTAAAGCACCAAACCCTGATTATATGTTGCTGGACAAGCTGCTAATTACCGCAGAAACAAAAAACATCAGAGTTATAATATGTATTAACAAGATTGACCTTGATGACGGTACTGCTAAAATTATCAGAAACGCATACTCTCTGGCCGGTTATGAATTAGTTGAAATAAGTTCTGTCCGGAATGTCGGCTACAAGCTATTAAAGGAAGAACTAAAAGGGCATATTACTGTTTTTGCCGGCCAGTCGGGGGTAGGGAAATCAACCATTTTAAATCATATTATGGATTCATGGGTTATGGAAACCGGAAGTGTAAGCAACAAGATAGAACGTGGCAAGCATACTACGCGGCATGCAGAACTTCTCGAACTTAAATACGGCGGTTATGTGGCAGATACCCCCGGGTTTAGTTCTTTTGAGATTTCAGATATCACGTATAATGAACTGGAAAGTTATTATCCCGAGTTCCGGCCGTATATTAATACCTGCAGGTTTAATTCCTGCAGTCATATAACAGAACCTGGATGCAGGATCATAGAAGCACTTGAACGAAGCGAAATTGACAACAACAGATATCAAAGATATATACAATTATATAAAGCCTTAAAAGACATTCCACAATATAAAGGAAAAAAGACCGAATCTAGGAGAGTGATAAAATGATTAAAATTGCACCTTCAATTTTATCAGCTGACTTTTCATGTCTTGGCAGTGAAATTGAAAAAATCGATAAAAACGGTGCGGATATTATTCATATCGATGTTATGGATGGCCATTTCGTGCCAAATATAACAATCGGGCCGGGAGTTGTTAAATGTTTACGTAAATACACAAATAGACCCTTTGATGTTCATCTGATGGTATCAAACCCCGATGCTTATATAGAGCAGTTTGCACAAGCAGGTGCTGATATCATAACCGTACATGCTGAGGCTGCCAAACACCTGAACAGAACAATTCAAATGATAAAAAATTGCGGAAAGAAAGCAGGGGTAGCTTTAAATCCGGCAACTCCGCTGACTGTACTGGATTTTGTATTGCAGGATGTGGATATGGTACTTATAATGACCGTTAATCCTGGCTTCGGAGGCCAATCCTATCTACCCCACTCTACAAAAAAGATTTCAGAATTAAAAAACATGATGATAAGAAATGCACTTGAAGCCGATATTGAAGTTGATGGCGGAATTGATGCCAACAATATAAATATCGTAACAAAGGCAGGAGCCAATGTAATTGTTGCAGGGTCTGCCGTATTTAAACAGGATGACGTTGGAGAAGCGATTAGAAGCTTAAAACTGAATTCCTACAATAGAAGTGCATTGTAATTCCATGGTTGGAGGTAAAATGAAAGCTGTTTGTGTTTGTAATGGTTCAATCAGTGATTATGACAAAATAAAAAAATACATACTTGTTTCAGATTACATTATTTCTGTTGATGGAGGGGCGGGTCACCTGAGGAAAATGGGAATTAATCCGGATATTCTGATTGGTGACTTTGATTCTGCCAATTCGCAGGACTTAGATTATTATGTAAACAAAGGAATAAATGTATCAAAGTTTCCTGTTGAAAAGGACATGACTGATTCAGAGCTTGCTATTGAAAAGGCATTGGAGTTTGGAGCTGACGAAGTGGTCTTCTTAGGTGCATTGGGCACACGAATTGACCATTCCTTTGCAAACATTATGCTTCTAAAAAAAATGCTGGATATTGGACTTAGAGGCTCTATTGTAGACGAACATAACGAAATATATATGTTTAATTCAAATTTCAGCCTTAGTAAAAAAGAGGGTCGAAAGCTCTCTTTAATTCCAATAACAGAAAAAGTTACAGGTGTAAGTACAAGCGGCTTAAAATATCCGCTTATTAATGCCACTATGGTTTTAGGAACTTCCTGGGGGATTAGTAATGAATTTGAGGAAGAAACAGCTTCGGTTAGTATTAAAAGTGGGATTTTACTTGTATGCCTATCCAGAGATTAATATACCAATAGTGCAGTAAAAATGTGGTTGCCAATAGTAAAAAATCATGTTAATATTGGATTGAACATGTAATAAGCGAGGGGCATTAGCGCAGTTGGGAGCGCATCACACTGGCAGTGTGGGGGTCAGGGGTTCAAGTCCCCTATGCTCCACCAAAAATAAAAAACTACAAGGCCAAGGTCTTGTGGTTTTTTATTTTATATAAGATCGGACACTTGATGAGAGGTACCACTCAAAAAACTGTATATAGATGTAGGGTTTTTTACAACTGAGTTATTTGAATTAAGTTATTAAGGCAGCTTCATACATAAGCTGTCTTTTTTATTTTCTTTAAAATTTTAGAAAGGAGATTATAAATGAAAAAAGAAAATTCTGTTTCGCAAGCCATATCCACAAAGCTGATTTACAGATTAAGAATGATGGGCTATGGTGCTACCTCAGTTAATACCAGCAGAAAGGAAAACAACTGGGATACTGAAAAAATATGTGTAACAAAAGATGGTAGAGATATGTGTGATATCAATTGTATTGAAGGTACGATTACATACCACCATGCTTCTGATCAGGAGGAAGTCAATTCAATCCGGGACCTTATAAATGACCTTCAGGAACAGGAAAGGAATTTTACCAGTGCTGATCCTATGCAAGTTGAAGGACTCAAACATTATAAGGTTTTAGCTGAATACAATAACGTTATACTTGCTTCATTTGAATCAGAAGGTATAAATTCTTCCATGCACAGGGTTAATAGCTATCAATATGTCACATGGGAAAAAGACAATGGAGGATTGGGTGTTCACTCAGGGAATTACTTTAGTGATAATTATACTGGTGCAAAGGAGAATTTTGCCGTCAGGTCAGGAATTCTGAGAAAAAGCAAGCTGCTTAGTGAAACTGAGATGAAGGCTATATATAGCGGAATCGTAAAGCTTGAAGATAATGAGAATAACGATGACGGCAGTTACAAAATATTTAAGCAGATAAAAGAAAAAATACAGGAGGCCTGCAGATATAGAACAACGTGAAGGAAGAATACTAAGGCAGGGAAACGAAAACGAGGAAGTAGAGATATTTAGGTATGTTACAAAAGACACCTTCGATGCCTACCTTTGGGTGCGACATGAAGTCGCCTGATTTAACTGTTTGGCATTACGACCAAACCAACTTTTCCGTAAGTTGAGCCTAATATCAACTGCATTGCTGGTAACGGCGATGTGGTAAGCTGATATGAAAATGTAGCCCTATTTTTGAGGCGAGCCGTGAGGCAGAGCCGAAACTGTTAGCACAATACGGTTAGGGAGCAGGCTTGATAGCATGGTTAATGTAAGTGAACTACTAATAAACATCGTTAAGGCGAACAGGTCAAAGCTGCTAATAGACCTGAACCAAAATGGTACGCAGTCGGATAATCCTTTCCATAGTGGGATTACACGGACATAAGACTGCCGGCGGAGAGGTAGAACCTAAACTATCATTGTTAATCAGGTGGAACATGGTAAGCCCGTACTGTTGCTTTTAGCAAAGCAGACCGTAAGGAATGCCGATAACATTGCGGGTACAGGAAAACCGAAAAAGCGAATGCCATTTTGTAATGAGATGGATAGGAGTTTCAATGTTACTCCACACGAAAGTGGGCAGACTTCCGTTCGGTTTCTAATCACAAGATAATTTACAGAATTTTGAAAGGAGAAAGCAAATGGACATGAAAATGTGTGCTACTTCTGACGTGGCAAGGCAATGGGAAAGCATTGACTGGAACAAAGCCGACCGCTACGTTAAAAACCTGAAATGCGTATTGTGAAAGCATTTCAGGAGGGCAAGAGAAACAAAGTGAAATCACTGCAACACTTGCTCACTACCTCTTTTTATGCTAAAGCATTGGCAGTAAAAAGAGTCACAGAAAATCAAGGCAAAAAGACAGCAGGTGTTGACGGAGAAATCTGGACAACACCAAAGGACAAATATCAGGCAATAGCAAAATTACAACGCAGAGGTTACAACCCCATGCCACTAAAAAGGGTATATATACCCAAGAAAAACGGCAAGAAAAGACCTTTGAGTATCCCGACCATGACAGACAGAGCCATGCAGACGTTATTTAAGTTTGCATTGGAGCCGATTGCGGAAACCACTGCTGACCCCAACTCTTATGGGTTTCGAGCTAAAAGATGTACACAGGACGCTATTGAGCAATGCTTTACCAGTCTGAATAAAGGTAAATCTCCAAAATGGTTGCTTGAGGGAGATATTAAGGGTTGCTTTGACAACATTACCCGCAAGGGTCACCCATTTCACCAACAATCTGCAACATGGTACTGGATGGCTTAGAAAAAGTAATCAAGGATAAATACCACAAGCGGAAAGTGAACAACAAGGCATATTTTCCAAAGGTAAACTTTATCCGGTATGCTGATGACTTTAATCGTAACAGGAGAAAGCAGAGAAATTCTCGAAAACGGTGTTAAACCGATTATCATAGAATTTCTCGCCGAAAGAGGATTGGAGCTGTCAGAAGAAAAGACGTTAATCACGCACATTAATGACGGTTTTGACTTTCTTGGGTGTAACGTCAGAATGTATGGAAACAAGCTACTGACGAAACCCTCTAAGAAAAACTTTGAAGCGGTAGTCAACAAAATTAGGGATGTCATTAAAAGTAACCAATCGACAAAACAGGAGTTTCTGATAAGAAAACTGAACCCCATCATTAGGGGCTGGGTTAACTATCAGAAGTATAACGTATCTGCACAATCCTTTGAAAAGCTTGATTATGAAATTTGGGAATGTTTGTGGCAGTGGTGTAAAAGGCGGCACCCCAAGAAAAGTCGAAAATGGATAGCAAAGAAATACTTCCATACAATCGGGAACAGGACATGGACTTTCAGTGTTCCTACAGATGATAAAATGGAGAATGGCGAAGACTATTATATCCGCTTAATCTATGCAACAAATACAGATATCAAAAGATTTACCAAGATTAAAGCAGATGCAAATCCTTTCGATGCGGAATGGCAACTATATTTTGAAGAAAGAGCCGACAAGCAGATGAGAAACGAAATCAAGGGGAGAACCATCATAAACAGGCTGTACACAGCCCGGCAGGGCTGTTGCAGTTATTGCAACGACAAAATAACTCTTGAAACAGATCTCCGAATTCATCAAATTGGCAATGGAACGAATATGGTAAAAAGTCTCGTACATCCACAATGTCACGAAAAACTCCACGCCTTGAATAACAGTGAAATGCTGGCTCTCGAAGGAGGGCTTATAGAAGCTTGAGCCGTGTGAGGGGAAACTCTCATGCACGGTTCTTAGGGAGGATGGCGGTAGTAATGCCGCCGACCTACCCGACCAAATAGTTGAACAGAAGCAGAGGTTTATCTCACAGGTAATGACAAGCAAATCTGTTAGCCGCAGTTGTGAGGATATAGATGAAGTAA
>NZ_ATAY01000042.1 GCF_000421965.1 Ruminiclostridium papyrosolvens C7
GGTGTGAACATACTTTAGTGTAAATGGAATAATCATCCAAAAGTTTGACAATAATATTACTGTAGCATAATTCGGGCAACGCTGAGGAGCGACCCAACGCTTGCTGCGGCTTATACGATGAATGGCGAGCCCTATAGTTCGCCGTTTTTCTCTTTCCATCGGTAAGTCCTTGCGAATAAACCTTGGGAGTCTGAGGGCAGAGCTCTCAGGGTTTTACGCAACAAATCTGTCTGCAAAGAATATCATTATCTGGCTGTACGCCATTGCCCAGTCCCTTGAAGGCTGCGTCCACTTCTTCGTGATTTCCTTTGCTGAAAGAAATACCACCTTCCGGATCGAGTCGTCGGTGGGGAAGATGGATTTTGTTTTCGTAAACTTCCGCACCATTCTGTGATATGCTTCCACTGCGTTTGTTGTATAAATCAAATGCCGGATCTGTTCGGGATAGTTGAAAAATGTGGTAAGTTCTGCCCAATTAGTATCACAGGACCGCAGGATGGATGGGTACTTCTTATCCCATTTTTCCCTGAATTCCTCTTTTGCATACTCAGCATCGTCAAGATTCACTGCGCCATAGATTTGCTTCAGATCTTCACAAATCTTCTTCCTGTCCTTATACTGCACAAATTTGGTTGAATTTCGTATTTGGTGAACAATGCACAATTGCTGCTTAGCCTTTGGAAATACGGCATTGATGGCATCTCCAAGCCCCCTCAAATTGTCATGGCAGGCGATGAAGATGTCCTGCACACCGCGCTTTTTCAGGTCGGAGCAGATTGACGCGTAAAAGCTTGCACTCTCGTTTTCGCTTATCCAGATGCCCAGAATATCCTTCTGACCGTTCATATCTATACCCAAAACTGAATAGACACATTTGTTGATGATCTGGTTGTCCTTGCGGCTTTTGAACATAATCCCATCAAAGTATACGATGGGATATAGCGATTCTAATGGCCGGTTCTGCCACTCGTTTACTTCCGGTAGAATTTTATCTGTTATCTTGGAAATTAACGTCTGGGGTATTTCTGCCCCGTAAATCTCCCTCAAGTTGTCCTCAATGTCGCGCTGGCTCATCCCTTTTGAATACATCGCCATGATTTTCTGTTCGATTTCATCCGTCCTAGTCTGTCGCTTTTCGAGGACTTTAGGATCAAACTCGCCGTTACGGTCGCGGGGAACGGCAATCTCACTTTCACCATAATCGCTTATGATTGTCTTGCGGTTGTATCCGTTTCGGCTGTTTCCGGAATTGTTTCCTTCAATGCAGTTTTTTTCATAGCCTAGATGATCATCCATCTCTGATTCCAGCATCTGCTCAATTGTGCCGGCGAACAGCCTTTTAAGTTTTGACTGAATATCACCTGTGCTTTGGCAGTCCTGCATAAGCAGACTAACCAGTTCCATTTCCTTGTCTGTGAGAATGTTCTTTGACTGTCTCATTTTCATAACCTCCGTTTTGTTTGTTATGGAGATTATTTACATTTACACGGATTAATATTCAGCCTC
>NZ_ATAY01000043.1 GCF_000421965.1 Ruminiclostridium papyrosolvens C7
AAGCATCATTTCACCATTAACAAGGTCATTTGTACCAACCGTATAATCAAAAAGAGTTATCTTTTCATCATTCAGGAGTACCCCTCCCTGCTGAACAGCTCTCCTTGCCTCACTCTTTGAAGGAGTAAGCCCGGCAGTCATCAGCAAATCAATTATTTGTATACCTGCCTCAATATCAGCAGCTTTCACTTCAACAAACGGTATACTGTCTGATTGGCCTTTTCCTCCGAATATTGCTTCTGCGGCTTCCTTGGCTTTTCTTGCTTCTTCTTCACCGTGTACGATTTTTGTAACCTCGTAAGCCAGAACTGCTTTTGCCTCGTTTATTCCGGCATCTTTCAATGAGCCAAGTCTTCTTACCTCATCCATTGGAAGAAATGTCATCAGTGCAAGACAATTCTCAACATCATTATCAGCTATATTTCTCCAGTATTGGTAAAATTCGTATGGGGTAGTCTTTTCAGGATCCAGCCAAACCGCACCGTTCTCGGTTTTACCCATCTTCTTACCTTCACTTGTGGTTAGAAGTGTAAAGGTCATTCCGTAAACATCCCTGCCCTCAGATTTTCTTACAAGGTTGATTCCCCCAAGAATATTAGACCACTGATCGTCACCACCTAATTCCATCTTGCAGCCGTATTTTTTATTTAAAACAAGAAAATCATAGCTTTGCATAAGCATGTAGTTAAATTCAAGGAAAGTTAAGCCTTTTTCCATTCTTGATTTAAAGCACTCTGCTGTAAGCATTCTGTTTACAGAAAAATGTACGCCCACATCTCTAAGGAATTGAACATAGTTTAACTCCATGAGCCAATCGCTATTGTCAACCATAATTGCCTTGTTATCGGAAAAATCAATAAACTTGGATATCTGAGTTTTGAAACTATCAGCATTGTGTTTAACGATTTCTCTGGTCATCATTTTTCTCATATCATTCTTACCCGTAGGGTCTCCAACCATGGCTGTACCGCCACCTATGAGAACTATAGGTACATGGCCCGCCTGCTGCATATGAGCCATTACCATCAACTGTAAAAAATGCCCGATATGCAAACTGTCTGCTGTTGGATCAAAGCCGATATAGAAAGTGACCTTTTCTTCACTCAAAAGCTTTTTAACTTCTTCCTCATGGGTAATCTGTGCAATAAATCCTCTTTCCTTTAATACATCAAAAACACTTCTCACCTAAATCCACTCCTTATTTTTCTATTTTAAATATCGCGATATATAAATAAAAGCCCTTTGTCCTGTATAAGGACGAAGAGCTTCGTGGTACCACCTTAATTCACACTTTCGACAAAAAATATTCAAAAATGTCTTAGGATGCTGTAACGGGCAAACCCGGCAATAGCAGCTCATAATCTGTAATTCACTCATCTGCGCACTCCAATCTTTTCACCCACCAGACTGTTCTCTAAAAGTACGTTGCAGACAGTTACTGTAATTAATCATAGCTGTTTTGATATTGTTTTTACAATTCTAACATATGAAATCAATACTTTGCAATAAAAATTTTTATCCCAGGAAAAAGTCCTTTAATTCCTGTTGGTCCTGTATAGATGAGGCAGCCAATATATAGTCTCCCTCCAACAAAAGAGTATCACCGTTTGGTATTATTACTTTATCCTCTCTTATAACTGAAATTAAGACACATTCCCTAGGAATATTTATTTCCTTTAGTTTTTTGTTTTTTACAGGGGAAGTCGAAGACAGCAATATTTCACTAAGAGAAATTTTGCCGTTTTTCAATTTCATAAGAGTTTTCATTCCCGAGTAATCAACTTCCTGTTCTATCAAATCGGCAATTATTGAAGTACTGCTGACAGCAATATCTACACCAAGCTTTTCAAAGACAGTTATGTTCTTTGGGTTATTTACCCTTGCAATGGTACGATTTATGCCAAAATTTCTTTTTGCAAGCTGACAGGCAATTAGGTTTTCTTCATCCTTTCCTGTAACCGCAATAAATATATCCGCCCTCTCTACATTACATTCGGTTAAATGCTCAATATTTGTTCCATCTCCATTTACTACGCAAACATTCAACTGGTTTGCAATCTTTTCACAAAGCTCTTTCTGCTTTTCAATAACTGCTATTTTATGTTTATACGGCAGTAAGGTTTTTATAAGATAAAATCCAACTTTTCCTCCACCGGCAATTACTATATACATTTAGTTGATCTCCTTAATATTCTTGTGGGTAGTGTCTGCCACAACCAATATGTCACCTTTAACTAATCGTCCTGCATCATTAGCCAATATAAATTCTCCCGATCGCATAATACCAAAAATCATACTTTGTTTAAGCTTAACCTGATCAATCCTTTTGCCTATATAACCATCCACTAAATTTATATGTTTGAATAATACAGAGGTATTTCCAATATTATGTGTACTGACGTCAGCATTTGACTCAAGCATAGCTCTCATTACATTTACAGTAATATCGGTTGGACAAATGGTTTCCAGACCAAATTGATGAAACACATGTTCACGTGCAGGGTTATAAATTCTAGCAACAACCTTGGGTACCTTGAATATTTCTTTTGCTACCTGACAAACCATGATGTTTACATTATCATCTTCCGTTACTGCCACCAATACGTCAGCATTTTCTATGCCTGCCATTTTCAAAACATCCTGATCAATAGGTACTCCTGTCAAGGTTACTCCGTCAAAGTCAGGCGGAAGATTTTTGAAAGCTTTTGGATCGTTTGAAACAATTACAATTTCATTTCCTTCCTCAGAAAGAACCTGTGCAAACTTTGCTCCAACCTTCCCACATCCTATTATAACTACCTGCATGATTTCCTCCTATTAAAAAATCCAGATAAAAATAATGAGCATCATAGGTATGGTGTTTCTATGCCATACGTAATGCCCCATAGTAAAGAATACCAAACAATTATAACACTATTTAATTATTTTATTAATCCGCAAAAAATCATTAAATATAAAAATTAAATCATCGTCGCACTAAATAGAACCAAAATTTGCTGATTATCATTTATTATCTCAATATTTCTTCAAATTTAAAACATTATTTATTATTTAAATAAGATGTATTTTTTTTAAGCTAATAAAAATAATAAGTCTATAATAAAACCACATATGAAAAGAGGTATTTAAGTGCTCGTTGTTTTTATAAGAACCCTGATACTTTATATCGTCGTAATCATTGCCATGAGAATTATGGGGAAAAGACAAATCGGACAGCTGCAGCCTTTTGAGCTGGCCGTTGCAATCATGATTTCAGAGCTAGCCTCAGTACCAATGCAAAACACAGGTATACCTTTGGTTAATGGAATTATACCCATACTTACCATGTTGGCAGCACAAATACTGATATCCTTTATTTCACTTAAAAGTACCAAGGCCAGAACTATTATTTGCGGACGCCCAAGTGTTCTTATTGCCGGTGGCAGAATAATAGAACAGGTTTTCAGGAAAGAACTGTATACCCTTAACGACCTGTTGGAGCAACTGAGAAGTAAGGATATATATAATATTGCCGACGTTGAATACGCAATATTGGAAACCAACGGCCAGATCAGCGTCATACCTAAAGCCGGAAAATCCAAAGTAACCCGTGAAGACCTTAATATTTCCGGCAAATATGAGGCGCCGGCCGTTGAAATTATAATTGATGGTGACCTTATAGATAAAAACCTGAAGCTTGCCAATTTTAGCAAAGCCAAGCTGGAAAGCGAATTAAAAAAGATGAATATTCAAAGCACCAAAGATGTATTTTTTGCATGCGTTGGTTCAGATGGGCAGTTATTTTGCCAAGAAAAGGAAAAAACTAAAAGGAGCTAAAAGACATGTCAAACAACACAAAAACAGTAACTGTAGTTATTAGTTTGGTTTTGGTTATAATCATTTCAGGAGTTCTGACTCTATATTATCTGAATCGTTCCTGCGAAAGGCTTGAAAAAACCGTAAATTCAGCCGGTTTATTTATACAATCTAAGCAATGGGACTCTGCTGAAAAGCTCCTGAACGATTTTGCATCCGATTGGGATAGAACAAAGTTTGGGTGGGCTATCCTTTTAGACCATTTTGAGATTGACAATATTGATAACTCATACACAAAAACAAAAAAATATGTTGAGAGCAAGGACTATCCTTCTGCTTTGGCTGAACTGGAAGCGTTGAAAGAGTATATTAAACACATTCCAAAAAAAGAAAGTTTCTCCCTGGAGAATATTATGTAAAATTATTTAAATCCCCTGAGTATCAAAAATACAATAAACAATGCATAAAATACCCCACCGGATAGAAGCGGCAATGGTGTTAAACTATTTTTAATTTTTATCCAGATATATGTAACAAGAGTTGAAGACAATGCCAGCAGAGAGCTTACCAATGTTATTATGTCAAGCTTCCAGTCCGTTGTTAGTATCCCTATTGAAACCGGTATACAGCTTTGGAATACCATAGCGCCGGATATATTTCCCAGGGAAAGTGTATCCTTGTTTTTGCTTATCCATATAACACTGTTAAATTTCTCAGGAAGCTCTGTTGCAATAGGTGTAATAATAATTGACAGAGCAAGTGTTGAAATGCCTAAAGCCCCGGATATAACTTCTATATTCCCTACAAACATTTCAGCTCCAAGTATAATTGAGAAAAGTGCAAGAGCAATCTGAGCCATAATAACCGGGATATTTTCTTTTAATTTGAATGTCTTTGAAAATATTAGATCATCAATTTCACCATTACTTGCCTTATCACTGTTGACAGTTTTAAATACGTAATAGATATAAGCGGCTATTAGAAGAATTGCAGTTATATTCTTGATAAAGCCCACAGAAAAAAAGGACACTGAAATAGCACAGGTATAAACAATTACGAAAAATGAGATGTCACGCCTAAGGATATCCAAATTGGTATTTAGGTTCATTCCTGTCAGTCGTCTGCCGGAGAATATTATTACACTTAAGCCCGTTATAAAAAATGCAAGGGTTGATAGCATAAAAGGTGCACCCACAATAGCACCGATTCCTATATCCACGGAGTCCTTGCGATTATCTGAAAAAAGCAAAGCAATTACAGGTATCAGTGTTTCAGGCAGACAGGTTCCAACGGCAGAAAAAATACTACCTACAACCCCATCTCCAAGCCTTAGCTTTTTACCCAACCACTCAATTCCATTTGTAAATAACTCGCATCCAGTAAGGATTATACCAAGACTAAGTAATAAAATAAGTATGTTATCCAGCATAGCTCTCTCTCTTCTCGTTTTTTTAGGACAATGTCCTTCATTTATTCATATGCCGGATAGACAAGATTTAACACAAAAAAACTAGCTTGTATATACAAGCAGTTCTGGTGACGAATACTGGGCTCGAACCAGTGACCCCTACCATGTCAAGGTAGTACTCTAACCAACTGAGCTAATCCGTCATTCGTACTACTATTATCCATATATTTTTATCTACTGTCAAGTACCTGTAACTTTATTTTTAAAACATTCCGAACTATTATCCTGCAAGATACTTATCAGAATCTACATTCTCCTTTTTTCCACTATTAGTTCTAAATTTATAGGCAAAAAATACTGCACATAGAATTACAAGTGCACCGGATAAACCGAAAATTATCAGCATGTTGTTGAGTACGGTTATCCCAATATTAATTTTTACATTACCCAGCGCTCCTACGAGAAATGCTCCCAGCAATGCGCTTGCAAATCCAGCCAGTCCTGCCGCTGCAGCATTAAATCCTACAAATATTGTACGCCCTTCCTGTGGTGCATGCTTGAACTGAATATTAAACAATGACATGTTAACCCCTGCCCATCCGGCTCCGGCTACTATCTGAATGAACGGTATAATTACATAGCAGATTTCTTTGGTTACAAAAGCCCAAGTCAGGTGGCACAAGCCTAACATACCTATGGAAACAACAGTAGTAACCTCCCAGCTGAACTTATCAGCCAGTTTCCCCCAAAACTTAGCTGTGGAAGCCTGTACTACAGATAGCAGAATATTTGCAACCATTATAAACGTATATGACAGTTTTAGACCTGTTACCATATAAACAGAAAAAAAAGGCAGTGCAATCTGCGCTGCAAAATTCCATGCTGCATTTAAAAATATAACCGAGCGGAACTGCTTATTTTTTAAAGGCAGGGTAAACAAGCTCTTAATATTTACGTTCTGGGTAATAGGTACTATTTCAGGTTCTTTAATCTTTCTAAGTACATAAATATTTATTACAACTAAAACCAAAACAATAGAAAAAACAAAAATAAAGCCCAGAAATTCTCTGCCCGACACTTTAAATATGTCAAGAATCCTACCCATGGATAGTGAAAGAACAGCCGCTGATGAAATTATAAAGGTATCCCTAAGACCAAAATATCGGCCTCTGTATCTCTCGGGAACTAGACTAATAATCCAACTTCCGCCTGCAGGGTTAGAAAAGCTGAAAATAAGATATGCCGTAAAATACATACCTCCCAGCAAAAGCAGTCTGGCTGATGTATTCTGTGTTAAAAGCGGAATAACTATCATCAGTCCAAGCAATGACCTATAAAAAATACAGGTAATAACAATCAAGCTCTTCCTGCTGGTAAGCTTCTCTAGAAAAATGGGACTGAACATCTGCAGAATATTTGCCAACAATGGCATAGCAGCAATAAGGCCTATGATCTGATCGGATGCACCTAAGAATTTTGCATACCCAGCCAAAAACGCACCTGCGGTGAGGGTATAAACACCGTTGGAAAGGCAGCCCTCAAGTATAAAACGCCTACGGCTCAGCTCATAATTTTCATCTGAAACATCGCCATAAAGCCTTGGTCTCTTAAATTTGAATACCATGGAAAATAATCCCCCATCAAAGAACATTAGTATGAATTATGCTATAAATATTAAGTGTAAATATAAGTGTGACAGTTCTATTACCTATGGGTTACTTCTACCTTATATTCCAAATCCATATAAATTTTTATAATAAATCGTTGCAGAATCAGGTTAGTTATTGTTGTCAAAAAGGCTCCAATAAACACACCTGCAATAGAGTTTCCTACCAAAAGAAATACTGGCAATTTAAATATTACAAAATAAGCTACAAGTACACCGGCAATCCGAGCTTTCTTTCCCTTTGTAATCTCACTGCTGGCAGTCATTGCATCTGCCATTGTCAATTTCAGATCCAAAACATAGCAGAAACCGAAAACAAACATTACGTAAGCTATTATACCGGGAATAACAAAAAACATTGAGCCAAACAATACTAAAAGCCCAAAAATAACATTATAGGCTATAATCCGGCCCATATGCCTGAAAACGCCTGAAAAGCTTGCCCTAAATCCGCTGTCTTTGCCTCTTTGTTCTGATAAGTAAGAATACATATAAACAGATAGGAACAAATTCGAAACAAGCTTGGACAAAAGAGATACACCAAGTGCCACTAAAAAAGCATACAAAATATGTATAGACGGCTGGTATATATCTGCAGACGATGTTGAGGAAAATGAGGCTAAATTGTTATAAATCTTCTCGATTTCCTCCACAGGGAACATCTGGCTATATTTGTATAATGCATATTTACCTATCAACTGGCAAAAAAGGACAAGCACAAATATGAACCGTGCCAGCCCTTCTTTTTTCAATTTGTGAAACTTAATACTCTCCGGAAGATATTCAAAAAAAGTTTTGACTCCTGAAGAATTTTCCATTTATTATCCTCCAAGCCGCCAAGGCAGCATAAAATTTTTATAAGTCATAGATTTGTGTCAACCACTAACAAAACAGACACTTGCTAGTATATACTTAGCATTGTATAAATTCAAGAGTAATTTGTAATAATAAATTTCTTTTACTTTTATCTAAATTAAAAACCCGCCGTTTGGGCTTATTACCTGCCCCGTTATAAACTTGGCATTGTCTGATGTCAGGAAGAAAACTGTTTCTGCAATATCAGTACCCGTTCCAATTATCCCCAATGGGGTCTGTTCCTTCAGCTCATCCAAGGTCTGAGCGTCAAGTTCTGAATTCATATCGGTATCAATCACACCGGGGGCAACACAGTTAACCTGTATATTAGACGGGCCTACTTCCTTTGCCAATGCCCGTGTCAATCCGATAACCGCTGCCTTTGAAGCAGAATAATGCACTTCACATGACGCACCTGTTAATCCCCATATAGAGGATATATTAACTATTTTTCCCCATTTGTTTCTTATCATATGGGGGAGTACGGCTTTACAGCAGTGAAACATCCCTTTTACATTAATATCAAACATCCTGTCCCATTCTTCTGTTGTAATGTCCGTGAATAGTCTTTGCCCTGCTATTCCTGCATTATTGACCAGTATATCAATATTACCAAAATGCGAATTTACACTATCTATCATATTGAGAACCTGCTCCTGACTGCTTACATCCGCTTTTACAGTCATTACTCTGCATTGCTCCAGAGCTAACTCCCTTTCCAGACTTTCAGCTGTCGTCCTGTTAACGTTATAATTTATTGCAACGTTAAATCCGTTCCGGGCAAACTTCTTAGCAATGGCATAGCCTATTCCCTTTGAAGCACCCGTTACAAGAACAGTTTTTTGCTTATCCATTATATAAATTGCCTCAATTCATTTAGTTTTTTAAATAGCAATAAGTTATCTGCCACTAATCATATTATAAAAAGCTTCCTTATCATCAGGATGTTTAAACATACCGAAATAGTCGGCTATCTCAATAGCAAAATCAACAAAAGATATCCCTTTTGATGTTATGACATTTTTATCCCTTACTACTCTGGTGTCAATAAAATTTTCCCTTGGGAAAGGGTCATCCTCGTTGTTAAATGCTTCTCTTCTGGCTTGTGTCCATTCAACTATTGATGTAGTGTATTTAACATCATCTAATATACCGGCCTTTGCAAGATATCTGGGGCCTGCGCAGATTGCAGCAACGAGTTTCCCACTTGTATAAAAAGCTTTTATTAGATCAAGCATTTCGGTCTTGACAACAGGATTCCAACCTCCGGGAATCAAAAAACCATCATAATCATCTACTTTTGCTTCGGCAACTGTAATTACAGGTGTAAACAACAAGCCGCCTTTACTCTTAATAGTATTTTTTTCGTATGCGCAGGGAACTATTTCTTTTGATAATTCATGTCCTAACAGGTGCGTAGCGTATGATATCTCAAAATCCGCCATATCGTTATACATAAATACTAATATTTTACTCATATCTATACCTCCTAATTTTGTAAGTTCTTCAAGCTTGCACAGATATTCCACAGCAAACTGTCTAGATTCCCCGCACATTTCCCTTGAAGGTTTCAGGCTTGAACATACCTTAGGCCTCTCGGGCAACCCGAAAATCCTACAGCTATTATCACTATTCAACTGGACGCATCTTACTCCGGCGGGCTTACCTTTTGGCATACCGGGTATAGACGACGATATTGAAGGAGCAATACAGCAAGCCCCACAAGATTTTCTGCATTCCATTTGTAATCTCTTTTCTTAAAACATTAACCTGTTTACCAGGCGTTATAAGGATTATTGACCAGGTTTGAATTATAATATCTGACATCAGAAGTTATTTCTTTTCCAAGCCAGTCTGGTTTTTCAAAACTATCCTTCTCATTATTTAGTTCGATTTCAGCTACAACAAGACCCTCATTAGCCCCAAGAAATTCATCAACAACCCATTCATACCCTTTATATACCAAAAAATACCTTACCTTTTCTATTATAGGCTGCATACACAAATTATCAAGCATATTATCAGCATCTCCAGCCGGAATACTATACTCATATTCTAATCTGCTACAGCAATTTGTCTTCCCTTTTACCGTAATAAACCCTTTATCGTCATATCTTCTTACCCGTACGGTTCTTCCGATGGACGTACTTAAATACCCCTGTCTGAATAAAACCGGCTTTGCACATGCCTTATATTCATCACTTTTTACAAGGAACTTTTTTTCAATTTCAATTGACATATAAGCTACTTCTCCTTTTGGCTACAAATAATTATAATAAGCAGGCTCAACTTTTTCAATAGGTTCCGGGGTACTTTTAACCTATATTTAACTTTTGCCTGCAGGATTTCTAATATTACTGGCATATGCAAGAAAGAGTCCGGTATATACCGGACTCTTTCTTATTCTAATAACTTTTTTACTATTTGGTTAACTAATTTACCGTCAGCCTTGCCTCTGGTTCTAGGCATTACTGCCTGCATTACCTTTCCGATTTCCTTAGCCGAAGTAGCTCCGGTAGAAGAAATAGCTTCTTTTACAATCTCCTCTATCTCACCTTCACTCAACTGCTGTGGTAAATATTTTTTCAAAACTTCAATTTCTGCTTTAAGATTATCTATAAGATCCTGTCTGTTGCTTTTTTCAAAGTCAGGCAAAGTATCCATTCTTTTTTTTACTTCTTTTGCAATAATCTCAACTATACCATCATCGTCAAGGGTAACCCTAGTGTCCTTTTCAACCTGAAGCACTGCTGACCTTGCCAGCTGAATAGCTGTCTTTGAGACATTATCGCCATCCTTCATGGCTTTTTTCAAGTCTTGAACAAGCAATTCTTTTAGTGACATAATAAATATCTCCTATAGTCTTACTATTGTCACAAGATAAATTATTTAAATTTTCTTTTTCTTGCTGCTTCAGATTTCTTTTTTCTCTTTACGCTAGGCTTCTCATAATGTTCTCTCTTTCTAACCTCAGCCAAAACACCTGATTTAGCACAAGATCTCTTAAACCTTTTGAGAGCACTATCCAAAGACTCATTCTCTTTAACTCTTACTTCAGACACACACTTCCCTCCCTCCGATGGTAACAATTGTGCCGGGAAATAAGCCGTAGTACCTTATCACATACTGTAGGGAATTAAGCTAAATACAGCACACACTATATTATATATTAATTTTCAAAAAAGTGTCAATATATATTTGATAAAAGATACAAATAATAACGACTTATTTACAAAATAATAAATTCTAAAGTATTTTGGAACCCATTGCAGTTCCGCCTACCAGATGGTAATGCAAGTGGAATACAGTTTGTCCTGCGTCTGCTCCACAGTTATTTATCAATCTGTATCCGCTCTCGGAAATACCTAGTTGTTTAGCAATTTCATTGGCAGCCAGATGAATGTCTTTCATAACATCAACATTTTCATGATTAAGTTCGTTATGTGAAGATATATGTTCTTTAGGAACTATCAGCACATGTACCGGTGCCTCAGGATTAATGTCATGAAAGGCGTATACCTTATCTGTTTCGTAAACCTTCTTTGAAGGAATCTCGCCATTTATTATCTTACAAAATATACAATCGCTCATAGTGTCACTCCTTTACTATTTTTGTATTTGATTTTATTTAATTTGCGATTCCACAACAGAAACAGCAGACTTCAATGCTTCATCTATTTTGGATAAATCCTTACCGCCTGCCTGTGCCATATCAGGACGTCCACCACCGCCGCCTCCGGCAGTTTTTGCGACTTCCTTGATGATATTCCCTGAATGGATACCTTTTGCCACAACATCCTTTGTGGCGGTTACTATAAAGCTTACCTTGTCGCCATAACCTGAGCCAAGAACTACCACGCCTGAACCAAGCTTGTTTTTCAGCATGTCTCCGGTATTTCTAAGGCCTTCCATATCCATAGTGTCAAATCTTGCTGTAACTACCTTTACGCCGTTTATTTCAACAGCATTGGCAAGTACGCTTTCCGATTCTCCGCTTACCAGTTTGTTACGAAGCTGTTCTATTTCCATTTCTGCATTTTTAAGTTCCTGTCCAAGGCTTTCAACTTTTTTAATGCTGTCCTGAGGAGCTGCTTTTAAAGTCTGTGCAACCTCATTCAGCAAGTTTTCTCTCTCTGTGTAATATCTTATGGCAGCCTCTCCCGTAAGAGCCTCCAGTCTCCTTACACCAGCGGCTACGCCGCTTTCCCCGAGAATTTTAACAAGACCGGCCTGAGCAGTATTTTTCAGGTGTGTACCTCCGCACAATTCTACGCTGTAATCCTCTACCTTTACAACTCTTACGGTATTACCGTATTTCTCACCGAACAATGCCATTGCTCCAAGTTTTTTGGCTTCATCAATTGGCATTTCTCTTACATCAACTTCCATACTGCTGAGAATTGCCTCATTTGTCATATCCTCAACCTTTTTAAGTTCTTCAGGAGTCATCGCTGAAAAATGACTGAAGTCGAATCTCAGTTTATTTGGTTCCACAAGGGAACCTGCCTGATGAACGTGGTCTCCCAATACAGTTCTAAGTGCCTTGTGCAGTAAGTGCGTAACCGTATGGTTTCTGTTTATTGCAATTCTTCTCTTTTCATCTATTGAAGCAGTAACAGTACTTCCTGTTTCCACAAGACCGGTTTCAACCAACCCTGTATGCAGGAATTTCCCATCAGGAGTTTTTGTGCAGTTTTCAATCTTTATTACACCATTCTTGGTAGTCAGTACTCCTGAATCTCCAACCTGACCTCCCATTTCAGCATAAAATGGTGTCTTGTCAAGAATAACTGTTATTTCGTCTCCTTCTTGAGCAGTATCTACGATTTCTCCATCCCTAACTATATACAAAATTATAGATTCGCAAACTGTATTTTCATACCCCACGAAAGCTGTCTTTTGACTCTTGTCCAGTTTATCAAACACACTGTCAGACCACGCTGATGTATCCTTGCTGTTGTGAGCATCTCTTGCTTTCTTCCTCTGGGCGTCCATTTCCTTTTTGAAGCCTTCCTCGTCTATTCCCAGACCGTTTTCTTCTGCAATTTCTCTGGTCAGATCAAGTGGGAATCCATAGGTATCATGGAGTTTGAAAACCATTTCACCCGGTATTACTTCTTGCTTTTTAGCCTTTATTTCATCTATAAATTCATTAAGAATAACTATTCCCTGGTCAACAGTTGCCTCAAATCTCTCTTCCTCTATTTTTATAACCTTTTTAATGTACTCAGCCTTTTCAGCAAGCTCTGGATAAGCTTCCTTTGATTCGTTTATTACAACCATGGCTACATCATACAGGAAAGGCTTGTTTATACCCAATAGCCTGCCGTGTCTTGCAGCTCTTCTCAATAGTCTTCTTAAGACATAGCCTCTACCTTCATTTGACGGTAAAACTCCATCACAAACCATCATTGTTGTACTTCTGATGTGGTCTGTGATTACGCGGATGGATACATCTGTTTTCTCGGATTTTTTGTACTCAACTCTTGCTGTTTTACAGATATAATCAAGGATATTCCAAACAGTGTCAACCTCAAAAAGATTTTCAACATCCTGTGAAATACATGCAAGTCTTTCAAGCCCCATCCCGGTGTCGATATTGGGGTGTGCAAGTCTTGTATAGTTGCCCTGCTCATCTCTGTTGAACTGTGTAAAAACGTTGTTCCAGAATTCTACGTAACGGTCGCACTCACAACCTACCTTACAGTCAGGGCTTCCACAGCCTTTTTCAGGTCCCCTGTCAAAGTAAATTTCCGAACAAGGACCGCATGGACCTGTACCATGCTCCCAGAAATTGTCTTTCTTGCCCATACGTACAATTCTTTCAGCCGGCAAGCCTACAACCTTATGCCATATATCAAAAGCTTCGTCATCGTCCTCATAAATTGTTACCCATAACCTGTCAACAGGCATTTTGAGGTCTTCAGTTACAAATTCCCAAGCCCATGGAATAGCTTCATTTTTAAAGTAATCACCAAATGAAAAATTACCAAGCATTTCAAAATAAGTACCATGGCGGGCTGTCTTTCCAACATTCTCTATATCAGGTGTCCTTATACATTTTTGGCAGGTCGTTACTCTTTTTCTTGGAGGCTCCTCTTGTCCTGTAAAAAATGGTTTCAACGGTGCCATTCCTGAGTTAATAAGCAAGAGGCTGGGGTCATTTTTGGGAACCAGAGGTGCACTTGCAAGCCTCAAATGTCCCTTGCTCTCAAAGAACTTCAGATAACGTTCTCTTAATTCATTCAATCCTAGTTTTTGCATTTATATTCGTCCTTTCAAATATGATGGTCTTCAATTTTTTTAAAAAGTTCTTTACATTAAAAAACTCCCATCCCCAAAATAAAGGGACGAGAGATATCTCACGCGGTACCACCCTAATTCCCCCAAACGGGGGCTCTTAGTCAATCCACAATAACGCAGTGGGTACGTCCATCCTTTTTACCGGACAGAAGCTCCGGAAACTGCTTCGTAAAATGCTCTGCAAGAACTCACACCAGCCGTTCTCTCTCTTTAGTCAGAAACATAAAACTACTTCTTTCCTTCATTGCCATTCTTGATAAAATTATATACAATCTTATGTTCAAGTGTCAAGGATTGCAACAAATTTAATCCCTGTCAGCACCGGTTATAAAGTCAACCAGTTCAGAAGGGGAAGCCAGCAGTATCTTTCCTCCGCATGTTATTAATTCCTCTTGCTCCCGGAATCCCCATAACACTCCGGCCGCCAGCATCTCTGCCCTGTTAGCCGACTCCATATCACCACCCGAATCTCCCACATATATGGTTTGACTCGGTGCAACTCCCAGCCTTTCAGCCGCTTCTATCAGTGAAGCCGGATCCGGCTTACGGGGTATTCCTTCCCGCTCACCAAATACTACATCAAAATACCCGCATCCCAATAATTTTTTAACTATCTCATTTGTAGGTATATGAGGTTTGTTTGAGCAAACTCCCATCTTTATCCCTGCTTTTTTTAGATTATCAAGCATCTCATGTATCCCATCGTAAGCTCTTGTTTTATTTACATAATTTTTATTGTATATTATACGGTAATCTTCGAGTATCTTATCAACGACGCTGTCATCTGTTCCGTGAGGTGAAGCGTTTTTTATCAGGTTCCGTACTCCATTTCCTACAAACTTTTTATATGAATCCGCTGGGTGGAGTTTGAATCCGTGTTTTTTTAAGGCCTCATTGGCACTGTCAGCCAAATCCTCCAGCGAGTTTATAAGTGTCCCGTCTAAATCAAACAATATTGCTTTGTAGTTCATATATCTCTCCATTTATTTGTTTTTTATATAATATCAGGTTTCTATGGGTATGTATATATCAGCTTCACAGTATTGGTCCGAGCAACGTTTTGTATCCAACATTTCGAAATGATATTGTCCCGAGCGCTTGTAAACAGTGGTCGGTCCCCACTTATAATTTATATAATAGTAAATTTCCTCCAAATTCCGGATGTTCAATTCTTCAGGACCATGAAAGCCAATATACCTGAAGACAACATACATGCTGGTCGGGATAGTTTTGCATATAAATGTACCTTGCTCTCTTACCGCATTCTCAATTTCTACAGATGGAATATAGAAATTCCCATATTCATAATTATCACCATACCAACATAGTCCATAGTATATGTTTTCTTTTATACATCCTTTTATTTTATATCGTTCATTAAAATAAAACATACGAGCAAATTTATTAGCTGACAAATTTTCCTTATTTTCACTATTTATGATAAAAGTCTGTAATCCCATTAAATGAAATTCAGGTCGCAGAATATAGCGCGGTTTAATGAATAATCCTTTTGATACGTCAATTAACACACTGGTATCCAGTTTATTTACAACATCAAGCTCACATCGCTCTCTGCGATATGCCGATGGACTTATTCCGAACTGTCGTTTGAAGGCCCGCAGATAAGTTTGTTCATATTCAAAGCAGTATTCATTTGCTATGTCAATAATTTTGAGGTTTGTTTCCAATAGTTCAGTAAGGCTGCTGGTTAGCTTCCTTCCTCTGACATACGTCATAAGAGTTATACCGGCAAGACTTTTTATTAGCCTGTGTAAATGATATTTTGATAAACAAAGATGCTGGGACAGTTCATCAAGAGATATTATTGTTTTCAGATTGTTTTCAATATATAAAACCAAATCCCCAACCAAAGCCTCGTTTGCAAATCTCATTAATGCCTCCGAAATATAGCAAGAAATGTTAATTTTCTTTTTCAATACAGTATATAATTATTTGAAATAAACGTCAATTTTGAAAAGGAGTAACATATTTATGATTAAAAGGTATACTTGGCTATGTCTGGTTTTGCTCGCTTTTATATCTATATGTAGTTGTAGTTCAGGTACTTCCGATTCAGTTGCTTCAAATAGTCCAATCAAATCTGGCTCTCTTCCTACATCTGCTGCTACAAATACAGTTGGAAACTCCCAGATAGGTTCCTCACAATTAATACTTAAAACTATTTCCTCCAAGACCATTGCAAGTAATTTGCTTAACGAAAGCACAGATCAAATGATTGAGATTTATCTGCCACCCACGTACAGCACCAGCATTAAATCCTACCCGGTTATTTATTACCTTCACGGTTTTGGCGAACCTGCAGGATCTTTTCTGGATAACTCTAAAAACGATTTGGATACATACTTTGCCAACAATGATAACGAATTTATTATGGTGTGTATGAACGGTCAAAATAAATCAGGAGGTTCATTTTATGTTAATTCTCCTGTTATTGGAAACTGGGAGGATTATGTCACAAATGAGGTAGTTAATTATATTGACAATAATTACAGAACAATTAAATCCTCTGACTCACGAGGCATTTGTGGCCATTCCATGGGAGGCTTCGGGGCAATCAATATAGCCCTAAAGCATCCCGAAATATTCGGCTCGGTTTATGCTGCATCTCCTGGTATATTTTCAAATGATAATTTTGCTGAAGTACTTAATTCCTGGAAAACTGATACTGTAGTATTACAAGCTTACGGGCAGGCATTTTGTCCTGATCCAGACGGTGAGCCTCCATATTGTAAAATACCTTCATCTGTCAGTGCTAAAACTTCTGAACAAAAGCGGGTTATAAACAACTGGATAGACGGATATGGAAATTTTGGTAAAAAACTAAATTCATATCTGTCAAAAAATAAACCGCTACGTGCAATAGGATTTTCATACGGCATTAATGACAGCTATACCTGGATTCCAAAGGGTACCAAGGATTTTATTAATCTTCTCAAAAAAAATAAAATTGAACCTACTGTATATGAATATGAAGGTGACCACGCTATGCCTGACGGTATGCTCTCTGATCATCTGATTCCCTTCTTTAATCAATATCTTGTTTGGCAGAAATAATTTTGTATATTCTGAATCCACCTGTAGATAGAACTCGGTAAATTTACCGTTTTATTTATCAGGTGGTTTTTATTGTGCTGAGTATGTAAATAATAATATGAACATGCCAAATTTAATTGATTCATTCTGCATAATTATGTATAATCAACTTAAAATAAAGATGTTATTATTTGTATTCAAATTTAAATAGAGCCTGAATAGGCACATGGAGGTTCACATGAATATTATTGATGGTGGTGTTACTGCTCCCAAAGGCTTTAAAGCCTCAGGAGTTGCCTGTGGAATAAAGAAGAATAACAGGAAGGATCTTGCGATAGTTTGTTCTGAGGATACAGCCGTTGCGTCAGGCGTATTTACAACCAACGTTGTTAAAGGACACTCCCTGCAAGTTTCAATGGAACATATTAAGAATGGTTTTGCAAGAGCAATTGTAATCAATAGTGGAAATGCCAATGCCTGTGTAGGCGAAGCCGGTTACAAGGATGCGAAGGAAATGACTGAGCTGGCTGCTGAGCTTTTGCATTGCGATGCGCAGGATATTCTTGTTAACTCTACCGGAGTAATAGGTACAAAGCTAAATATGCCTTCTATAAGGTCAGGTATACGTCTCGCTGTTAATGCACTTAGTCCACAGGGCGGGTCAGATGCTGAAGAAGCTATAATGACTACCGACCTGATGCCAAAGGAAATCGCCGTTGATATTGAGCTTCAAGGTGAAACAGTTCGTATTGGCGGTATTGCAAAGGGTTCCGGAATGATTCATCCTAACATGGCTACTATGATAGGTATAATCACAACAGATGCAAATATATCAAGAAGCCTTCTTGATAAAGCTCTTAAACGGTGTGTAAAAAAGACTTTTAACAGAGTTTCAGTAGATGGAGACACTAGTGTTTGTGATTCTGTGTTTGTACTGGCTAATGGTTTTGCAGATAATGATGCTATTGTAAAGGAAGACTATGAGTATTCTAAATTTGTTGATGCAATGATGTTTGTCTGTACTTATCTTGCAAAGCTAATGGCTAAAGACGGTGAAGGAGCTACAAAGCTTATTGAAATTCAGGTTGACGGTGCCGGGGATGAAAGCGATGCCTACAAGGTTGTAAGTACTGTTGCTAAATCACCCCTGGTAAAAACAGCTATCTTCGGAGAAGATGCCAACTGGGGAAGAATTTTTACTGCAGTAGGATATTCAGGTGCTTCCTTTGACCCTAACCTAACAGATATCTATATAGGAGATATCCTTGTCTGCCGAAACGGAGCAGCCGCTAATTTTGATGAAGCCGCTGTAAAAGAAATTATCAAGAAAAAAGAGATTGTTATTAAAATAAATCTTAAAAAGGGAAATGTATCAGACAGGATATGGACTTGTGATTTTTCTTATGATTACGTTAAGATAAACGGAAGTTACAGAAGTTAAACGATTGCCGAATTTTACTATTACTGATATAATGTTTGTACAAGAACTTTTTTTGGGGGAGGTAATTGTAAAATGTCTACGCAATTGGTTTTATTTAAGATAAACAATGAAATATTTGCAATTAGTATAAATAATGTAAATATAATTGAAAGAATAACAGATATTTACAAAGTTCCTGATACACCTGAGTATATTGATGGATTGATTAATCTAAGAGGAAAGGTTCATACAGTTTTTAATTTAAGAAAGAAGTTTGGATATTTGCCAAAAGAGTCTGATGACAATACCAGAATTATCATATTGAATCATCAATCTAACGTTGGCCTTCTCGTTGATGAAGTAATGGAAATATTCAGTGCGGAAGATTCCGAAGTAAAGCCTGCTCCTGAACTTATTTCAGGTATCTCAGGTAAATTTTTCAGCGGTGTTATTGAAAGAGACGGTCGCATAGTACTTATTCTTGATCTTGAAAAATTGTTTGAAGTTAAATAATATATTAAAAATACCCGGTTTGACAATATCAAGCCGGGTATTTTTATACCCTATCCGGTATTTTTAAACTTTAAATAAACCTACAGATGAATTCAGCTTTTTAGATAAACTCTTAAATATGTTTGATTTCTCATGGACTTTTTTTACTGAAGTAATATTATTTTTAGTGTACTGATGCACATCGTCAGAACTGTTTGCTATCTCTTCGGCAGCGTTATTGATTTGATTTACCAGTAATACAAGATTATCTTTTTCTTTATCCATTTCATGCAAATAATCAGTTATATTAAAAAGGCGAGTATTTATATTGTCTATATTCTTTTTTATTTCCAGAAAGCACTCTTTAGTTTCATTTATACAGCTGTTTTGAGTTTCTGTTCCTGTACTTACCTCTTCAAAACTCGCGCTTAGGTTATTTGAATTCTGTACAATACTTTCAATCATTTTTCTTATTACCCCTGCCTGTGAGTTTGTCTGGTTAGATAGTTCTTTGATTTCTTCAGCCACTACGGCAAATCCTTTTCCTGACTCTCCTGCTCTCGAAGCCTCTATTCTGGCATTAAGTGACAATAGTTGTGTTTGTTTAGCGATACTCTGAATTGTAGCAGTTATAGTATTTATCTGTTGCATTTGTGTCTGTAGTCCAATTATCATTTCATTCATTTTTCTTATACTTTGAAGATTTAGTGTTGAATTTGCCTCCAGCTTATCCATTTGGCTCTTACCCATTTCCGCCGAACTGTTGAGTTTGTCAAGAAAGTTGTAGACATTGTTTGAGTGTTCCCTTGTTGTGGCAATCTGATCTGCAAGACTTTTTATCTCCGCCGCTGCATAACTTGTATTGTCTGCTTGATTCTTTATATTGACATTTATGTTTGAAATTGATTTTTGAGTGTATTCTGATTTTTCAAATGATTCACTGGCCTCACTATACATAAGAGCGGACATTTCATCTATTTCCCTTGAAGCCGAACTGATACCGGATATAAGTAGATTCAGATTATTAACCATTTTTTCAAACGCATTTCTTAAACTGTTGATTTCTGATATATTGCTTTTTTTGTTAAAGTGAACTTCCAGAAAGCCTTCTTCAATTTTCTTTATTTGTGTGGTAAGTTCAACTACAGGGCTTGAAATATATTTCGAATAAAAAATGGAGATGAGTGTAGCAAGGAGAAGCGATAATACTAAAACAATTATAAGAATAAGAATATATTGCTTTACAGGCAGCATAACTTTGTTATGATTCATTTGAGCACATACTATCCAATTTGTAAGGCCTGATTTCTCCAAATGGGCTATTTTTTTTATTCTTGTATCCATATAAGTAATATTTTCATCATATACAGCTCCTTTGATTGGGATTTTGCTGTTTACTTTACGGTTGTCCGTATCGTATATAATTTTAAATCCTCTGTCTAATACAATAATTTCGCTTTTTATTTTGCTCTTGTCAAGTTTGAAGAATTTATCATAGTCCACCAATGCAGTTATTGTTCCGCTGAAGCCTGCAAGACTTTTGACGGCTCTCGTAACTGGTATTACCTTTTTATTTGCTTCTTTTAAAATAATAAAATTACCGACTATAACTTCATTTTTTGTATCTGTTTTTATTCTTTCAAAAAGCTGCATATCGTAGAATTTAACTATTTCTGATGTTTTTGTTTTTTTGGCAGCTGAAGCTATGACTTTTCCACTTTTATTGCACAAGTACATTGTATCAATGAGTCCCTCTGAGCCTTCTACTACATTTTTCATTGAAAGCTGAATTCCGCTGTATGTTGCTGTATCCATCTTAGAATTAACACTGTTGGTCATTTCAAGTCCAACCAAAAAGTCGGCCTGAGAAGCTACTCCCTTAATGGTACTGTCCAAACTTTTTATTTTTACTTCTATATTGTTCATAGTATTATAGGAATCAGATTTAAGATTGTTTAATGAAAGTTCCGTTATTTTTCCTATGGTCGTTATGTAAGTCGTAGTACTTACTGCAATTATTGGAATAAGTGTTACTGTTATAAGTACTATAAGCAGTTGTATACGAAGCCTTATATTAGTATTTATTATTTTTCTGCATATTTTTGTCACAATCATTTTCCATTCCCCTTTGGAGATATTTGGACCTTTATGTAAAACGTGGCACTTAACTAAAAGTGCCACGTTTATCTTAATTCATTCTTATTTGAGCTTAGCTTTTTCTGAGTCATAGCTTTCGAGAGGTATATATCCTACTTCTTGGGTTAATTGTTCTGCATTATCCAAATAGAATTTTACAAAATCTTTAACCGGGGATTGATTAAGTTTATCTTTGTTTACATAAATAAATAATGGTCTTGACAAAGGACTATAGGTCTTATCCTTAATTGTTTTTGCAGTTGGCTCAATAGGTCCCTTTCCGGAATCAATTTTCAATACTTTTAATGAATCCTGGTTTTCTTCATAGTAGGCAAACCCGAAATACCCCATTGCATCTTTATCTCCAGCAATACCTTGAACCAGAACATTGTCATCCTCACTTGGAGTATAGTCAGTTCTTGATTCCTTTGCCTTTTTATTAATCATTTCGGTAAAGAATTCAAATGTACCTGAATCCGTACCCGGGCCATATAGTTTTATAGGCTCGTCTGGCCATGCGGGATTTACTTCTTTCCATGTCTTTACTTTACTGTCCTTACCCCAGATTTTATTCAGTTCATCAACTGTGATTGAATGTGCCCAAGTATTATCTTTGTTAACTACAACAGAGATTCCGTCATATGCAATTTCAAATTCTACAAATTCTATACCCTTTGCTTTTGCAGCCTCTGCTTCTTCCGGCTTTATTTTTCTGGAAGCATCACATATGTCTATTTCCCCTGCCGTGAACTTTTTCATTCCACCACCCGTTCCTGACAAGGCTACCGATACTTCAACCCCAGGCTGCTCGATTTGAAATTCTTCAGCAACAGCTGATGTCACCGGATAAACCGTACTTGAACCGTCTATAACAATCTTCCCGCTTAGACTGGTGTTCCCTACATTATCATTTTTAGTGCCGCTACCGCAAGCCGTCAATGATACAGTTAAGGCAACCCCTAACGCTAATGAAACCACTTTTTTCATATTTACTAATTTAACCATTTTTATACCTCCCAAATTGTATCCTGCTTAGTTTTCGCAATTAACTGGAATTTATTATGATTAAATTATATTACAGTATTTTAAAGTCCATATTGGGATTTGGTTAATTAATGTTAATTCATTATTAAGAAATATTAACACATGTTTTTATCACCACATAAAAAACGGGCCTATAAAGGCCCTCAACGTACAATATTATTCAAACTATTTTCTTTTTGCAGTAAATCCGGTTGAAACAAGTTTTAAAACCGTTACACCCTTAAGATGATTTTCTTCATATGTGTAATCATTCTTTTGGGTGTATTTTTTCATTATAAGGTTCAACCCATGAATTTTATCTTCATTATTCACTATTATATGAGCAACAGCATCTCCTATAATACTTTCGAAATCCATTGTACAGTCACATGCTTTTGCTCCTGTTACCAGCCTATGCTTACAATCCATCTCAAAACATACTTTATTGTTCTTTTTTAATATGTCCAGCTTTCTTCCTTCATTTGCACAATGCAGATATATAATAATATTACTGTCCACAACCTCGTAACCAAAATTCATAGGTACAATATACGGTATATTATCATCTGATAAAGCAATCCTGCAAACATCACATCTTTCTATAATTTCGATTATCTCAGCCAATTCAGTTACTTGTCGGTCTCTTCTTCTCATTGTTTTCTCCTGAATTACAAATATTTACTAAATATTATAATTCACAAGTAATAATTATTCTATGGATTTTTGATATTTATTTCTCAAAACAATGGCAATTGCATTTGTTGTTAAGAGAATTCCCAGAAGTACTATAATCCCTGCGGCAGCTAGATCCTTAAACTGTTCTTTTGGAAGCCCCATCCAATAATATATTTGCAGTGGTAATGCTGTAAATATTGAATTTAATCCTTCAGGAAGCTTGGAAACATATGTTGCCGCGCCTACCATAATAAGCGGTGCAGTCTCTCCCAATGCTCTTGATACAGAAAGTATGACACCTGTAAATATCCCGGGAAGTGCCGCAGGTATAACTATTTTTCTGATGGTCTGCCACTTTGTAGCACCAAGGGCATAGGAACCATGCCTCAAATACTGTGGTACAGCTTTTATGGCTTCCTGTGATGAAACTATTACTATAGGCAGTACAACTAGCGACATGGTTAAAGCTCCGGCTAAAATACTTTTTCCTAAACCAAGAGTCCTTACAAAAACAGTAAGTCCAAGTAAACCGTATACAATTGACGGAGTCCCTGACAGATTTGATATGTTTATTTTTATAAATTTAGTAAAACGATTGTTTTTAGCGTATTCTTCTAAATATACTGCTGTCCCCAAACCTATAGGAACTGCAATAAGTATTGTCAACAATATAATATATACACTACCATAGATGCCGGGCAATATTCCTGCTTTTTTAGGAAAACGGGATGGAAAGTTTGTAAAAAAATGTTTGGTAAGAAACGGTACTCCTCTCATGATAATATCAGCCAGTAAAATGACAAGTACTACTATTCCTATCAGTGTTACACAAAAAATTACTCCGTGAAAAATAGAATTCTTCATTTTTCTATACTTAATCTGATTCATACAATTACCTCCGATATTATGCTTTTAATATTCCTTCCTGTATTTTTCAACCATGTAATGAGAAAGAATATTAAGTCCCAATGTAATAAGGAATAGTAGCAAGCCTACTGCAAATAACGAATAGTAACCTACTGTTCCATGAGGGTTGTCACCCTGACTAGCCTGCACTATAAAAGAAGTCATGGTCTGCACGCTTTCCAAGGGATTAAATGTAAGGTTCGGCCTTGCTCCGGCAGCGATTGTTACAATCATTGTTTCGCCTATAGCTCTTGAAATTGCAAGGACGAATGAAGCCGAAATTCCCGATATTGCAGCGGGAACGACTACCTTCAAGGAGGTTTCCATTTTAGTTGAGCCTAAAGCAAGTGCACCCTGCCTTAAACTGTCGGGAACAGCTCTTAATGCGTCCTCACTCAGTGAAGAAACCAGTGGTATGGTCATAATACCCACTGCAATACTGGCACTAAGTGCATTGAAAATTTCTGTCTGGGGCAAAAATGTTCTAATTAATGGTGTTATTAAGGTCAATGCAAAGTATCCGAATACTATTGAAGGTATTCCTGCCAAAACCTCCAGAATAGGCTTTATAATCTTTCTTACTCTTTTGTTGGCATACTCGCTAAGGTAGATTGCGGTAAACAATCCTATAGGAATTGATATAACCGCCGATGTGAATGTGATTATTAATGTTCCCATAACCAGAGGCAGTACTCCGAAGCTAGGGTTGCTGAATAATGGGGTCCATTTTCTACCGAAAAGGAAGTCCGTAATTGACACATTTGAAAAAAAACCAATGGAATCCTTTAAGAGTGAAACGATGATTCCTACAGTCGTTAATATTGTAATTATTGCAAACAAAAACAGGATGTTTCTGGCAATTACATTTGAAATCCTCATTCTTTTTATCCTGCTGTTTACAGCTTTTTTATTCTGAAAAGTACTTGTTGATTCTGTCATAAACACTCCTCCTAATATTGTAATAATAGCATTTGGAGCAATAGTCTAAAAGTAAAGTCATGTTAAACGTGTGTTAATATAATGTTAACTCATTTCCGAATTTTCTATTTTAGTTTTGTCCTATTGGAACAAAATTTATATATTTTTGCGTTTATGTTAATAATAAAAAATATATACATTGTTAACACCGAATTAACACGGAATTAAACCTGCATTAAAAATATATTGATATTATTAATTTGCACCAGTAATAATATTTTTTGTATAAGGAATGATAACATGACTAACGAATATAGAATTGTTACTAAGGATTTAAATCTTTACTATGGAGATATGCAGGCGTTAAAGAATGTTTCATTGGAAATTCCCAGCAACAAGGTTACTGCATTTATAGGCCCTTCCGGCTGTGGTAAATCAACCTTCTTGAAAACTCTAAACAGAATGAACGATTTGGTGGCATCAGTCAGAATTACCGGTGATGTCTATTTCGACGGTTTGAATGTTTATAAGGAATATGATATAGTTGAGTTAAGAAAAAATATTGGAATGGTATTCCAAAAACCTAATCCGTTTCCAATGTCTATTTATGATAATGTTGCTTACGGGCCGCGTATTCATGGGATAAGGTCTAAATCCGAACTGGATGATATAGTTGAAAAAAGTCTCAGAAACAGTGCCCTTTGGGACGAGATTAAGGACAGATTAAAACAGAATGCACTGGGTTTATCAGGTGGTCAGCAGCAGCGTCTTTGCATAGCAAGGGTTTTAGCTGTAGAGCCTGAAGTTGTTTTGATGGATGAACCTACGTCAGCTCTTGACCCGATTTCAACTCTTAAAATAGAGGATTTAATTGAAGAATTGAAGCAAAATTATACTATTGTAATAGTTACGCATAATATGCAGCAAGCAGCAAGAATATCAGATTTAACAGCTTTTTTCCTCCACGGGGAGGTAGTTGAATTTGGCAATACAAACAAACTGTTCAGCAATCCAAAGGATAAGAGAACTGAAGATTATATAACAGGAAGATTTGGTTAAGAGGTGATTATTAATGGTAAGAAATTCATTTGACAAAGAACTGGAACATTTGCACGGTCTTATGGTAAAAATGTCAGCAATGGTTGAGGAATCTATTGAAAATTCAGTAATCGCTTTCAAGAAGCAGGATGTGAGTCTCGCTAGACAGGTATTTGAAAGTGACGATACCATTGATGATATGGAAAGCAAAATAGAAAAGATATGTATAAATCTGATTGCTAGACAGCAGCCGCTGGCAAAGGACCTTCGTGCAATAAGCACAGCTCTTAAAATAATAACCGACATGGAGCGAATAGCAGATCATGCGGCAGATATTGCTGAATTGACAATCAGAATGGCTGATTTAAAGCAAGTTAAGCCTCTCATTGATATACCACTTATGGCTGATTTGGCAAAGAAAATGGTTACTAAATCAATTAATTCCTATGTAAAGCATGACATTGCTCTTGCTAAAGAGGTTTGTGACAGCGATGATGAGGTAGATAATTTATTTTCAAAGATTGTTCTTGAATTGATTAATATAATGAAGAACAACCCTGAAACTGTAGAACAGGCTACTGATTATATGTTTATAGTAAAGTATCTGGAAAGAATCGGAGATCACGCTACCAACATAGCAGAATGGGTTGTTTTCAATGTAACGGGTTCCCATGATCATTTAGCCCGGAAAAATGAGTAAATTTTAATTCTATGGGGTGACAGAATGTCTAAACAGGTAATTTTTGTGGTAGAAGATGAAATGCATATTCAGCAATTGATAAAATATAACCTTGAGGCCAATGGCTTTAAGGTTAATGTTTTTGATAATGGAGAAGATTTGTTGGCATATAGTTCTGAAAATGTACCGGATTTGTTTATTCTTGATATAATGCTCCCCGGTATAGACGGACTGGAAGTTTGCAGAAATCTGAGGCAAACCTCTAATACAAAGACTATTCCCATAATTATGTTAACAGCAAAAAGTGAGGAGTTTGATAAAGTATTGGGACTGGAGCTTGGAGCCGATGATTATATTACAAAGCCATTCAGTGTAAGAGAACTTGTTGCCAGGGTTAAAGCCTTGTTTAGAAGAATGAATACAACTACGGAGCCGAAAATTGAGGTCCTGTCCCACGGTGAGATTACAATTGACTGTAACCGAAGAGAAGTATACAAGGGTGACAGACTTCTGGAAATGCCACTAAAAGAATTTGAGCTTCTTAAAATGCTGATTCTTAACAAGGGTAAGGTTTTATCCAGAGAGCATCTTTTGGATAAAATATGGGGGTTTGATTACTACGGGGAAACCAGAACGGTAGATGTTCATATAAGATACTTAAGGCAGAAAATTGAAGATAATGATGAAAATCCTACTTATATTGAAACTGTTCGCGGAATAGGCTACCGTTTTACTGATAAGAACCCTGATTCAGCCAATTAGATGTATTAATTTATCGCTAATGGGGGTGCCCTGAAAATAAATGAGAAAAAGAATAATTCAATACTCTGTAGTGTTAGTAATAATTGGTATTACTATTGCAGGAATTTTCACATCTGCAATGGCCAGATATTTCTACAAGCTGGAAGTTCAAAACAATATTGAAAGTATCGCTGTTCTATTAAGGAATGATATTGTAGAAGAAACATCTGTTAAAAGCAAAATAGACTTTAATAAGTTTGTAAAAGATTATGCATATCTTATTAATTCCAGAACAGATAAAGATAAAAATTTCCCTTTAGCCACCAGAATAACAATCATAGACTTTCAGGGAAAAGTACTTGGTGACTCCGACTCAAATATCGATACAATGGAAAACCATTTAAACAGAAAGGAAATTCAAGAAGCTATCCAAGGGCAAACAGGAAGAGACCAACGATTTAGTTCAACCATGGGAATGCCTTATTTGTACGTTGCTCTGCCCATAAATGAGCATCGCATAATTGTAAGGATTTCTGTCCCATTGTACCAGCTTAATGCTATAAATAAGGCATTTTTATATTATACTTTGCTTGGAATTCTGGCAGGCTTGCTGCTTACGATACTTATCTCATTTAAATTATCCAGTTTTATAACCAAGCCAATTCACCATCTAATTAATACCTCTAAAGAAATAGCCGGAGGTAACTACAAAAAGAGGGTTGATGTTAATTATAAGGATGAAATCGGTCAGCTTGCCTTAACCTTTAATGAAATGGCCGATAAACTTGATGAGACTCTCAGCGGCATAATGGACAAAAATGTAAAAGTAGATACCGTTATTAATAGTATGAGGAATGGTATAATTGCTATAGATACCAACTCAAAAATTATAATTGTAAACACTACAGCCTGCGATATATTTGATGTCCAGTACGGACCTGGAATTATTGGTAAAAATCTAATAGATATTACAAGAAATTCTAAAGTTAATTCACTGTTACGGGAAACAATTAAAAACGATTCCTCTTTAATTGACGAAATTGTACTGTTCTCTCCCTCACTTGGAATAGACAAAATTTACAGAATTTATACTAACACTATCAAGTCTTCAGATGGCAAAAAC
Source organism: Ruminiclostridium papyrosolvens C7 (assembly GCF_000421965.1). GTDB lineage: Bacteria > Bacillota > Clostridia > Acetivibrionales > DSM-1351 > Ruminiclostridium > Ruminiclostridium papyrosolvens_A. The sequence continues at coordinate 28,233 of NZ_ATAY01000043.1, forward strand.
CAAACAGCAGGAGCAGTAATTACACTAAATGACGTAACATCAGTAAGAAAGTTAGAACAAATACGTACCGAGTTTGTATCAAATGTTACTCATGAGCTTAAGACTCCCCTTACCTCAATAAGGGGATTTGTGGAAACTTTGAAAAACGGTGCTATTGAGGATACCACAGTAGCTGTAAAATTCCTTGATATTATTGATATTGAAGCTGAAAGACTTTATACCCTGATTTCTGATATTTTACAACTATCAGAAATAGAGGCTATGCGAAAAGATGACAGTGTAATGGAAATAGACCTGCGGCAGATAATTGATGAGGTTGTTCTTATTTTAAAATCCTCAGCAGACAAAAAGAATATTATTCTGGAGGTTTCAACTGTTCCATCGCAAATTCAGGTTATAGCCAGTAGAAACAGAATAAAACAAATGCTTATTAATCTTATTGATAACGCTATTAAGTATAATGTTGAAAATGGCAAAATATATATAAAAGCAGAAAAATATAATGGAAATACACTAATTTCTATAAAAGATACGGGCATTGGTATTCCGGAAATACATCATTCAAGAATTTTTGAAAGATTTTACAGAGTAGACAAAGGGCGTTCAAGAAACATGGGTGGCACAGGACTTGGGCTGTCTATTGTAAAGCATATAGTAAATCTATACAGCGGCGACATCCATATTATAAGTGAACCCGGTAAGGGAACAGAATTTATAGTTAAACTACCACTGTAAATG
>NZ_ATAY01000044.1 GCF_000421965.1 Ruminiclostridium papyrosolvens C7
TTTCGTCAACATTCCATGACGGATTAGGGTTGGCTGCCGCATTCACCACGGTGCCAAATGATGTTACCATCATGAATAAGCCCAAAAACATTGCAAAACCCTTTTTAATAAATTTGCTCATACTTTATCCTTCCTTTCGTCATAAAGCTAATTTTTAATTTATTCAGACATACGGTTTACTACCGGGTGTCACCCCGGAAACTCGGTAATAAGCCCCAACAAATACTTTTTCATTAAAGAAAAATCAAGTGCATTAATGTCGCCGTTTCCATCCAGATCAGCGGACTTTGCGTTTTCTATTTCTCCCAGACCCAAAATATGTTTTCTCATGAGCTGTAAGTCAATGGCATCAATCTGTCCGTCAGAATTAACATCACCCAGGACAACAGAACTGCCGCCTTCACTGAATTGAACCCAGTTAAGGTTAATAAGATATCCGCTTTCCCCTGTAAATTTCAAATACAAGTCATGTTTTCCGCTAACACCGCTTAAAGCACATGTTGAATCTGTAAAGATTTGCCACCCGCCTGTTCCTGCAACTTGGCAAGAACCGTTCAAAGTGCCGGTTACGCTGTCAAGCCTTATTTCAATGGTACCTCCGTTGGTTGCGCTGGATGCTCTGGCCTTAAAACCATTTGCCCCACTTCCGAAATCAACATTTTTATAAACAGTGTAATCTCCGTTTTCTATGTATCCTACAGCCTGACCACCCTCATCACAATCTACATTCTGTATGCCTGATTGAGCATTGTAGCCTTCTGCTTCTATTTTTTCAAAAGCTGATAATGGAACTTCAGGAATGGGGGTATTTGGTCCGGCAGAAGTATAATAACGGAACCAGTTAATATCGGCATAACCTCCCGAGGTAGCAGTTGTATAATTGTATATACCGAACTTGTCACCTTGGAAAAATCCCAGGTCAAAAGGCATGTTTAATGTTCCCCCAAGTTGAGTAAAGGTTATATTATCAGTGCTATAGTAAAAAGTAGCTTTATTACTGTTAAGATCCGCTTTCGCCCTTAAATAGACAGTATTTCCCGTAAGTGTGGGACCATTTGTAATGGTTCCTGCCGTATCCTTGCTACCATTGATATTGGCCACTATTTTTTTTACTCCGCCTGATTTGCTTACCCCGATGGTTCCATATGGAATATTAAGCAGACATAGTCCTGCATTATCACCGTCTGCCATATTGGTGGTGTCAAGCTCTATAGTGCCTTGGCAATCAGGCCCCTCCACCCTCTGGGTAAGTGTATTGGTAGCCCTCCACAAATTATTTGCATTTTTTGCGCGAAGTCTGAGATAGCCCGGTCGCTCGCTTAAAGACCACTTTGTATTGTCCGGATAATGATTCCACTGCCACTGTACTCCAATTGTTGTTGAACTGAATTCATCCGAATTGGGAATTGTAAGGATTGGATATGTTGCACCTACATCCGGCTTTTTGTATGTAATCGGTACTGAACCAATAGGATAGGTTTTTCCTGCTATGGTTACATTTTTTACTGTGGAGGGGTCTCCGAGCACCGGCCAATCATTCTGCCACTGCATAGGTATCAAAATGTCCCTGCGGCCCAGTCCCTGACCATCCTGAAATACATAGAACCACCATTCACCGGTTGTAGTATCTATAGGTCCTCCCTGGTGGATTTGGCTTCCGCCGGGAATACTTGGTCCATTCAGCAGTATCCTCATTTCGTAAGGTCCATATATGTTTTTAGACCTGAGGCAATATGTATACGATTCAGGAGGAGTAGAGTTACGGAATATATAATAATATCCGTTCTTTTTCATTACATGTGAGCCTTCAACCAGATAACTTCCAGTTGCACCTTCGATACGGGTTGTCACCTGACTGTTCACTACCGACTTATAATCAGCGCTTAGTTTGGTAACTTTTACATCGTTTGCTTCAGAAATAATGTATCCTGTACCGTCGTCATCAATAAAGAGTCCAGGATCGTGGAAACCCTGATTGTAAACTGTTTTTGTATAAGGGCCGGCCGGATTTGTGGCAGTACACATGATGAACTTCCCCTGTGCCTGATAGATTCCCACATAATATGTACCGTTACGGTAGGCAATGGTAGGCGCCCAACAGCCATGTCCGTAATCATTAAATGTATTTGTCAGATCATAAGATTTCCCTGTACCATTAAGGTCTGAAGTAACGTATCCTATAATCTCCCAGTTGATTAAATCCTTTGAATGAAGGATAGGTATTGATGGAAATGATACAAAAGTGGAACTTACCATATAGTAATCACTTCCAACCCTGACAGCAGAAATATCAGGATAATCCGCGTTCAAAATGGGATTTGTGTAGGTACCGTTGTTATTATCAGACTGCCATGCACCGACAAAAGTCGTTTGTGCAGCCAATAGACATACTATCAATATAATACTGAAGATTTTTTTAAACAGCATCACATGGTCCCTCCTTTTAGTTATTTTAAAAGAGAGCAGGTAAATTGTAAAAATTTACCTGCCAATTCATATTAGATTGTGCCCAGAAGGATTTTCTTGAATACGGCAAAGTCGAGAGCATCGATTACGCCGTCTTTATTCATATCTCCGGCATTGATATCATCCTCAACAGGGAAGTCATTAATTTGACCAAGAAGATACTTTTTCAGTAATGCATAGTCTGTTGCATCAACGCTGGTATCTCCGTTGAGATCACCTGTAAGAGTCTGAGTCGTATTACCGAATTTGAACCAGTTAAAGTTCATCAGATAATCGCTTCCGCCTGTAAATTTAAGGTACAAGTTATGTTTTCCGGTTACACCGCTTACAGTACACTTTGCGTCAGTCCAAGTCTGCCAACCACCTGTACCTTTAACTGCACAAGTTCCTATCAAAGTTCCTGTTATACTGTCCAACCTGATTTCGATATTACCTCCGTTTGCGGCACTTGCTACTCTTGCCTGAAAACTTGTTGCACCACTTCCAAAGTCTACATTGTTATAAACAACATAATCACCATTCTCGATATACCCTACATTAAGACCTCCTTCAGTACAGGTTTCAGTTTGTACTCCGGACTGACTGCTGAAGCTCTCTGCCTCGATTTGTGTAAAGGCTGATACAGGTGCAGCAGGAGCATAGTCTGTAAACCCTTTTTCACATATCATTTGAGAATAGTTCCACAGGCTCTGCTTCCATACGTTCCAATCATGACCTGCACCCTGGATAAGGAAGTAGGTATTGGGGATGCTATGAGAATCACAGAAATCATGTACCCCTGTACCAAAACTAATCAGACTGTCAGTGGTTCCGTATGAAATAAACAAAAATTTTAATTGTTGCTGAGCTGCTACTCCATTATCTGGGAAAAGTTGGGAATTAGGTAGTGTATCGGGTGCCGCTGAAAAAGCTCCTACATATGGGAACAGGTTCAGATTCAGAAGTCCGATATTAAATGCTTGTCCGCCACCCATTGAGAGGCCTGCAACAGTCCTGTGAGCACGGTCAGTGTAAACTGAATAATGTGATTCTACATATGGCATAAGACTTCCGATTAAATCTTTTGTGAAATTGGTCCAACCGTCAGATACACCTGTTGCTGTTGCATTACCATTTGGTAACACGACTATAAATGGTTGAATTTTACCTGCGGCAATAAGGTTGTCAAGAATAACATTAGGCGCACCGTTAGTGTACCACTCGTCTTCATTTCCGCCGATACCATGCAATAAATACATCACACTGTATTTTTTGTCTGCTGAGTAATTTGGAGGCAGGTAAACTCTGGCTCTCCTCTGGCTGTTTGTTGCTGCAGACTGATAGTTTATATAACTAACCTGGCCATGTGGAATATTATTCTGTACCTGATCATATCCTGCAGGTGGTGTGGTTGGCAATGTTGCAGCCTGTACCTTGTATTCTGGCACTGTAAAAATTAGAGTGAAAGCAAAAACCAATGCCACCATACCCAAAATTGTCTTTTTAGTTAATATATTTTTTTTCATTTATTTAACCCCTTTCTTTTATAACATAGATTCATGGTAAACTTGGTATTGTACCAAGCAGATATTTTTTAAAAACTGCAAAATCAAGTGCATCAATAACGCTGTCTTTATTTAAGTCGCCGGCTTCAATATCATTTTGTGCCGGAAAATCCTCAATCAATCCCAGAAGATATTTCTTCATCATGGCATAATCTGCCGCATCTACGCTGTTATCTCCGTTGAGGTCTCCGATAACAGAGGTATTCCCCGCTTTGGTGAACTTCCACCAGTTAAAATTGAACAGATAACCGCTTCCCCCTGTAAATTTCAGATACAAGTCATGTATCCCTTCAGCCCCGCTTACAGTACAGGTCTTATCAACCCATGTCTGCCATCCGCCTGTTTCTGTAACCGCACAAGTTCCTACCAGTTTGCCTGTAGGACTGTCAAGTCGCAGTTCTATATTTCCTCCAATGGTAGCCGAAGCAACTCTGGCAACAAAGGCTCCTGCGCCTGTTCCAAAATCAACACCTTTTACCTTTATGTAATCCCCGTTTTCAATAAAGCCTACATCCATTCCGCCTTCACTGCAGGTTTCCGTTTCAATACCTGATTCCCAGCAGATTGTTTCAGCCTCGGTTTTAACATATGGATTGAGATTGCCGACTTGTGCAGGGCCGGTTGCAGTCATATTTATTGTCGGGAAAGTACCGTCGGCATTGTACTTAAATTGTTCAACACACACAGAACGGTGATACCCTCCTCCATCCGGCAAAGCACCATTGTGATAGAAAAAATAGGAATTACCCTTGAAATCAACTACCCCCGGATGATTGGTAAAGCTGCTGCCTTGGGTAGGCATGATTTTTCCCCGATAAGTCCAGGGCCCTGTAGGCCCGGTACTGGTGGAATAACCTATATGCTCAGAGATTGGGCCGGCTGCAAATACCATGTAATATAAACTATTGCGTTTGTAAAACCATGGCCCCTCCTCATATGTAGTTGGCCTGTCGGTGTTACTTCTTGTTCCGAAACTTGCAGTAGTCAGAGGTACCTTTACAATGCTCCCTGAGTATGAAACCATATCCTGATTCAACTTTACATAGTAAAGGTTCGGATTACCCCAGTACAGGTAAGCCTGTCCGTCATCATCAATATATACTGTCGGGTCAATGTCGCCGCTGCCGGTGCTGACCAATGGTTTGCCAAGAGGATCTTTAAACGGTCCTGTAGGGCTGTCCGATACTGCAACACCGATTGCCGTCCCTCCGGTTTTTGGTGTCAATGGAACGTAATAATAAAACTTTCCGTTTCTTTGAATACATTGTCCTGCCCATGCATCCCCTTTTGCCCAACTGAACGAAGAGTATGACAGTGGCGAACCATTATCTGTCCAGTTTGCCATATCAGCTGAGGAGTAACATCTCCAGTCATTCATAGTAAAGAAATTATTTACCAATTTATCCTCATCATGTCCCGTGTAAACGTAGCAAGTATCGTTATATACCATAGGAGCAGGGTCGGCAGTGTATAAAGTCTGCACTATTGGATTGTCTGCATAGCTTACTGTTGGAATAAATAAAGTAATTGCTGACAAGAGAGCTGCAATTTTGCATACTTTTTTCATTTTTTTACCTCTTTTTTAAATCATTTTTATTTAAGAAAAGGGGTATTAAATACCCCCTTTTCAACAATTATTTGTCAGCTGGAAATTTTGTAATTTGCCCAAGCAGATATTGTTTCATGAGCACAAAGTCAAGTGCATCAATAGTACCGCTGGCATCCAAATCGGCAAGTTTTGTATTTTCAATTGTTCCTGTACCTAAAATACATTTTTTCAACACTTGGAAATCCAGTGCATCTATTTGTCCATCTGAATTCAAATCACCTATCTTGTCTGTAGAAACAGGAGTATTTCCAAACATAAACCAATTTAGATTAAATAAGTAGCCGCTTTCACCTGTAAATTTCAGATACAGGTCATGCTTTCCGCTTACACCGCTGACAGTGCACTTGGCATCGGTAAATGCCTGCCAACCGCCTGTTCCGGCAACCGGACAAGTTCCTACCAATGTTCCGGTAGCACTATCTAACCTGATTTCAATATTACCTCCGTTTGTTGCACTTGATACTCTGGCTTGGAAACTTGTAGCACCGCTGCCGAAGTCTATGCTTTTGTACACGGTATAATCCCCGTTTTCGGTATATCCGACAGCCTCTGTTCCTTCGTCACATGTAACGTTCTGTATTCCGGATTGGTCGTTATAGCTCTCAGCTTCCAGTTTTGTAAATGCACTTCTTGGTTCTACCGGTGTATTGTCACCCGGAACACTTGCCATATATTGCTTTAACCAAGTCATTGCAGGTCTTTCAGATCCGTCACTACGTATAAGGTGAGAATTTGAAATCCAGGTATGTCCTTGTAAGTATCCCCAGATAGTAATACCTTTTACTGCAGAATGTTCATACATTACAGGGAAAAGCTCCTGCATCTTGTTTTTCTGTGTATTGTCATCTGCAATATTTAAATCTAATTCAGAAATGTATATAGGTACACCTGTTGCAGCAAGTTTGTCAAGTCTTGACTTTAGATTTGCAGCACTTGTGTTTTCAAGGCTGTGTGATTGGCAGCCAACACCATCAATCAGGTTTCTTGCTTTCAATATCTTTACAACCGGTATGTATTGATCAAGACAAGACCACTCATTCAAAACATTATAATCATTGATCAGCAGCTTTGAATTCGGAAAATACTTACGAGCCATTTCAAAGGACCATACAATCCAATCCCATCCTGTACCATAGAGGCCATTGTCACCTCCGATATCATTTTTATATGGGAATGGAGCATGTCCAGGCATAGCTTCATTTACAACATCAATGTAATCTGCATCCGGGAAATTCTGTGCAGCCGCTTTGTACCAGTTTTCGATGGCTGTTTTTCTAGCTGAACCAGAAAGATTGCCTAACCAGTTTGGATACTGTGAACCCCATATAAGTGTATGGAACTTAAAAGGGATCTTGTTTGTTTTACAGTAATTGTACATTGCTTTGGCTTGACTGAAATTGTATACACCCTGTTGTGATTCACATGAACCCCACTTGGTAGCATTTTCAGGTGTAATCTGGTTCCAATAGTCACCAAACTTACTTGGTGGGTTACCATCATACCATATGTTTCCAACAAATTTAGCCTTTCCTGTTGCCAATGCAGCATTTGCTGTCAGTGGTAGACTGCTGTTGATAATGCAAGCACACAAAAGTGCTGAAAACAGAATACTAAAAATTCTGAACTTACGGTTTTTACTTTTGTTAATCATACTTATTTACCTCCGTTTAAATTTAATTTGTAACCAATCTAGTTACCCCCGGTAACCGGCAGCATAAAGTACTGTTCAAATGAACAGCATAAGCCGCAACCATCCCATCATGTACGAAAAAATTGGTAATGATCTCATTAAATAATGCATATATAGTGTTTTTACTGAAGTATTAAATCTTCAAGATAAGCCAAGGTTGTCATTCCCGGCAGCATAAGATAACCTACTAAAATGCTTTTGAAAAGTGTATACTAATACGAATTAGCGATGTATGCTCCTGCATACAAGTTTGGTCGGAATCAACTACTTAGAGTTATTACGATTGATAGGAAAAACAGACTATTTCTTAGTGAATTTTTGAGCCCCCCCTTCTTAATTGTTGTCTAATTATTATCTTTTAGCACTTGGCCAAAAGATAAGCCAATACCAATAACAAATAAGGTTCTCCGTCCAATATTATATATAAGGTATTGACTTTCTTTGGCTAATGTAAGAATAGGAGTAAAATGAAAAAGAACGATTAGTACATATTAACTATGTTAATTTATTATAGAATGTAAACAGTTTCCATCTCAATATAAATCTTTTTGTTATTGGTATAAAATTTTGTAATTATTTTAACATATGGTGAAAAAATAGTAAATTAGTTATTTTACTCTATACATTTGTATATTTTTTTTTAACTTTGTTATAATATATTTTTTCTTGCTATGTTTCACTTCTGTACTCCTTAGGAGTAGTTCCTATAGCTTTCTTAAAAATATAGCAGAAATAATGAGGATCATTATACCCGACATTATAAGCAATTTCAGATGATTTTAGAGAAGTAGTTTTTAAAAGCTCCATTGCCTTTTTTACTCTTACTTTTGTCAGGTATTCAATAAAATTTTCTCCTGCCTCCTGACTGAAAATGGTACTAAAATGGCTGGGACTTACATTAACATATGATGCAACTGAAATAAGAGAAATATTGGAATTAGCAAAATTGTTATTTATATAATCCTTTGCTTTTTTTATAATGCTGTCATACTTTCTCTCTACCCTTGTATCCCTGAATTCCAATATTATTTTTATAGTATATTCTGTTAATTCTCCGAATTTTTCTATAGAGTCTATACTTGCAACAAAGTTTTCTAAATTTGTTACCCATGGCAGCAGAGTTTCAATTTCGCCTCCAAGTTCGTCAATAAACCTAGCCGCACTTATTACCACATCCATGAATAGATAATGAATATATATGGGTGACTTCATCTCAATTTCATTCAGGTTATCAATGAACTTGTCCACAAAACTTCCAACTTCAGATTTCAGTCCGCACTTTAAAAATTCGTATGTATTATTCATGTCAATCTTAATAAAATCCTTTTTACTACCCATATCCGACTTTATATCGTTTATACCGAGAATCTTACGTTTCCCGTATATATAGCGGTAGTTTTTTATTTCATCCGCTTCCTTATACGATTGCGTAATTCCTTGTATTCTTTCTCTTGCACCACCGATACTGATTCCCAGAATGCATGATGTTTTCCTTTCCACTTCGTATTTTAGAGATTGAGCTAAACTGTAAGCCGCTTCTTCTATATTTTGTAAATTATCGCCTTTTATTATTACAATAATTTCTCCGAGCATCCTTCTGAATTTAATAATCTCACTGTTTTTACTGACAATGTTATCAATCAAAGCCTCTGCCTGCAGTACTTCAGTATACTCTCCTTCTGAAGCATTTTTTTTTGGCGTTTCCAACACTAAAATTTCTACAATATAAAACTTCGAAATTATATTTATATCTAAGCTTTCACAATTATCAATAACTTCAACTGGAGGAACCATACCTAATAATAGCTCGCTTAAAAATTTATCCCTGAATAAAGGAGCATTTTCTGCAAGTTGTTTCTTAATTTTCTCAGCACTTTCTCTTTCTCGTTTTTCGTTTATTATTAAATTTTTAACTTTTTCCAGAGATTCAAGGAGGTCGCTGGCAGTCACGGGCTTAAGCAAGTATTCTGTTACCCCTATGCGCATTGCCTCCCTTGCAAACCCAAACTCGTCGTGTCCGCTCAGTATAATAATTTTTACCCAAGGCATATTTTTCCTGACAACCTGACTTAACTCCAAACCGTCCATAAACGGCATTTTTATATCAGTAATTAATATATCCGGCTTAATTTCCATAATAAGCGGCAGTGCAAATTCACCGTCAGGAGCTTCACCTGAAAATACAAAATCTGTTTGCTCCCAGTTAATGCAATCCCTGATACCATGACGAACTATAACTTCATCATCCACAAGAAATATTTTATACACCTGTATCACCTCTCTACCGTTCTAAGTGCAATATTCCATTTAAAGATTTACAATCCCTTCTTTTTATAATTTAAATATTATAATGACGGTTTTGGGTGATTTTGGGGATACAAATAGTAAATTCACTTCCGACACCGTATTCACTTTTTACATCCAATCCGTATTCAGCCCCAAAATTCAGCTTAATTCTTTCATTTACATTGAATAATCCAAATCCTTTTTGCTCCGGAGCAGCTTCTTCCTTAGGCATTATAAAGAGCTTTTTAATTTTTTCAATTTGTTTCTGGCTCATTCCGATTCCGTTATCTTTTACCTTAAACAACACAGTATCTCCCTGACAGTAGCCCTCTATAATTATTTTTCCCATTCCCCTCTTGTTTTTTATTCCGTGATAAAGTGCGTTTTCAACTATAGGTTGAAGTGTAAGCTTCAGAATGCTACAGTTTTCAAGCTGCTCTGAAATATTTATTTCATATTCCAGAATGTCCTGATACCGGTACTGTTGAATCTGGAGATAGCTCCTTATAAGCATCTCTTCTTCCTTAATACTTATATAATCATATCCCTTACTTAAGGCAATTCTGAAAAATCTGGACAATGCACTTACCATCTGTATAACATCCTTGGGTTTGTTGCCTTCAGCCAACCATATAATGGTATCCAATGTATTATAAAGGAAATGAGGGTTTATCTGAGCCTGCATGAGCTTTAACTCGGTCTTTCTTAAATTTATCTGTTCCAGCTTCACGTCCTCCACCAAACTGCCTATTTTTTCAATCATTGTGTTAAAGCTTGTAGCTAACATTGCTATCTCGTCGCTTTCAGAATCCGGAACACGTGTGGTAAAATCACCATTTCCAACCAACTTTGTTGAAATACAGAGGTTTTTTATAGGCTTTGTAATGCTGTGAGAAATAAATTCGACCAAAATGAGAGTTACTATCAACAGTACGGCAAAAATTATACATGTAAATGTAACATTTCTTTTTCTTTCCACCTCTATTTTGTTATGTACCTTGTTCATTTGAAAGGTTTCAATATATACGTATTTTTGTATGGCATCTGTAATCATCGTTGTGGTAGTTCTGATATCATTATCAAGAATCATTAAATTCTTATCGTATTTGGGTCCGTCAGCTTCCATGTTTTCCTTAATAATTTCAGTACTGCGTTTAAGACTATCAATATAATCTTTCATATATTTGGTAGTACTTTTGTTTTCAACCATTAAAGCGGATTCTCTTAAATATTTTACTTTTTTATATGCATCTTCCAGCTTTCCGGATATATCCTCCCTTTTGAAAGTGCTTGATCCTATTACAATCTGATACATACTGTAATCATAATCATATTTGAATTTCTGTGAGAAATCATTGGCAACGGATATGCTTTTATATATTGCGTTGTAGTAGTCCGAATACGTACCCACTTGGAATATGAGATAAGAAACAAATACCAGAAGGGGAATAATGGCAATAAACATCAAAGCTCTCATCTTTGTTTTTAATGATATTCCGAAATATTTTTTAATTTTCATAATAATTTCTCCCCTTATTTGTATCTCAAGCTTGAATGCACCAAAAGAGACAGTCTACTTTTATAAAAGACTGTCTCTTTCTATTTACTTTTTTTAAATGCTATTTACTCTTTCTTTTTAATGATGCAAATATGCTCTGCAATATAATAAATATGCATAGGAGTGCTGCAATTGCAATCTTTGTCCACCATGAAGACAGCGTACCCTGAAAAGTTATGATTGATTCTATTGTACCCTTTATCATTACGCCGAACAAACTGCCTATGACATTACCGACACCTCCCGTGAGAAGTGTCCCTCCGATTACTGCCGAAGCGATGGCATCCATTTCAAAACCTCTGGCCTGTTCGACAAAACCTCCGCAGGAATTAAGGGCAAAGGCAAAACCCGCTAAAGCTGCAAGAAAACCATTAAGTGCATATACCTTCAGCTTTATTCTTCTGACGTTTAAGCCCATCAGTAATGCGGATTGCTCATTTCCACCAACGGCGTAGATAGATCGACCAAACTTCGTATATTTTAAAATAACAAAAGCAATTATCAAAACAGCAATGGCAAGAATTACACTGGGGTATATATAGGGATGGATTACTTTTCCCTTCTTTGTTACTGTTGAAATAAATGGTATATATATCTTGGCGTTAGCAATACCAAGGAATGCCTTATTTGTAATGGTTATCATTTCGTCACTGATTATTGCTGTCATTCCTCTTGCAAAAAACAGACCTGCAAGTGTTACAATAAACGGCTGGATGTTGAGATATGACACCAGAAACCCCTGTACAAGACCAAACACAACACCGACAATCAGAACAATTACGATGCTTATCCAGGCATCCATGCCTTTTTTCTCCATCATCCAGGCAAGAAGCATACATGTCATTGCTATTACCGAGCCGATTGATATGTCTATCCCCGCCGTAATCAATACTATTGTCATTCCTACAGCTGCAATAATCAGTCCGGCATTACTTATAAACAGGTTTAAAAAAACCTGGGGCTTTCCAAAACCTTTATCTTGGAATATCACCATACCGGAAATGTACAACACAAAAAATAATACAATCGTTACAAACAGCAAAAAGTTATTGCCGCTTAATTTGCTCCGTAAACTTTTTATCATTGTGTCACCTTCTCTCCAGCCCCGGTTATTTTTTGCTTTTGACTGAAATTTTTGAAGAACTTTTTAAATTGTTTTGATTGCAAAGATACAATTATAATTACAACTATTGCTTTATAAACAGGCAGCTGGTCTGCCGATACTCCCATTGAATAAAGGGAAGTAGACAATGCCTGAATGGTAATAGCACCTATAACGCTGCCTGCCAACGAGAATTTTCCCCCGGCCAGACTGTTACCACCCAGTGCAACTGCAAGAATTGCGTCCATTTCCATATTCAGTCCCACATTATTTGCGTCAATGGAATAGATTCTGGAGGTTGCTATTGTACCTGCAATACCTGAACACATGCCGCAAAATGCATAGGTTAAAAATATAATAAGTGTTGAATTCAAGCCGATTAATCTGCTGGCTTTTGCATTTATACCCACACTTTGAATATACATTCCAAGTGCCGATTTTTTTAGAAGAACTGAAGTCAGTATTACTACTGCTGCTGCTACAAAAATAGGTGTCGGTAAAGGTACCCCTGGCAGTACAGAGCCTAAGTACTTAAAGTTTTTAACTTTTATGTAAAGTATGTTTCCTCCGGTAATCAGTTGTGCAATACCACGACCTGCAGTAAAAAGAATCAACGTCGCCACCATTGGTTGAATTTTCAGTTTTGCAACAAGGAAGCCGTTCCAGGCACCACAAGCAGTTGCAGCCAGAATTCCTGCTACTACTGCAAGGACATAAGGTATATTATAAGCATCCCCCGTTCCTAATAAGAAACATGTCACCGCACCAGTTACAGCCATTACCGACCCCACTGAAATGTCCGTTCCTGCCGAGGATGCCACACATACTGTCATACCTGCTGCAAGGATAATTAATTCGCTTGAACGGTTTATTATATCAATGAGATACCCATAAAGTACCCCTTTACTGTTAATGGAAATATTAAAAAAGTCAGGAGTTCTGATAAGATTCACAACCAATACTGCAAAAAGGCATACTAAAGGCCAAAACAGCCTGTATTTTATTATCTTTTTAATTATTTGACTATTCATTAGCATCCCCCCCTGCGATAACCTTCATAACCAGTTCCTGCGACAATTCACTTTCGTCAAGTTCTCCCACTTTTCTGCCGTCTCGCAGAACCGCCATTCTGTTAACGGTACGAAGCATTTCTTCTATTTCTGAAGAAACAAACATTACCGTCATTCCTTTACTTGCAAAATCAACCACAAGCTTTTGTATCTCCGTTTTTGTACCAACATCGATACCTCTTGTGGGTTCATCAAGAATTAAAAAGTCAGGCTCAGTCATAAGCCATCTACCCAGTATAACCTTTTGTTGATTACCGCCGCTGAGCTGCTTTATGGGGGTTTCACGACCTGCAGTTTTTATCTGAAGCATATTGATAAACTTATCTGTAAGTTCCTCCTGCTCCTTTTTACTTATAAGTTTAAACATACCTCTCTTAGCCTGCAGAGCAAGTATCATATTTTCTCTTACAGATAAATCTGCTATGATTCCTTCTTCTTTTCTATTTTCAGGACAAAAAGCCATTCCAGCTTTCATCGAATCTATCGGTGCCTTAAAACTGCATTTCTCACCATTTACTTCCAATTCTCCGCAATCTGCCTTATCTGCACCGTATATTACTCTTGCCAATTCAGAACGACCAGACCCTAAAAGGCCTGCAAGACCTATTACTTCACCTTTTTTGATTTCAAGATTGAAAGGTTTGATAGTTCCGGTATGACCCAATTCTTTTGCAGAGATATAGTTCTCCTTCGTTGCTTTGATTTCCTCTTCCTTTGCTGCTTTTTTTATCAGAGACAGATCATCAAATTCTTTACCCATCATTTTTGCAACCAGCTGAACTCTGGGTAGTTTGTCAACCTCATATTCGCCTACCAGACTGCCATTTCGTAGCACCGTAATTTTGTCACATACTGCATATACCTGTTCAAGAAAGTGTGTTACAAATATAATACCTGTTCCCTGGGCTTTTAATTTTCTCATTACCTCAAAAAGTTTTTCAACCTCATATTCATCCAAACTTGATGTAGGTTCATCCAATATAAGCACTTTTGAGGTAATGTCAACCGCTCTGGCAATAGCAACCATCTGCTGCATGGCTACCGAATAATTGTCCAGAGATTTTGTAACATCAATATCAATATTAAAATTTAATAAAATCTCTTTTGCTCTTTTATTTATTGCTTTCCAATCAATACGCCCCGCCTTTTTCAGCTCTCTTCCTATAAAAATGTTTTCTGCCACCGAAAGGTTCGGGCATAAATTTATCTCCTGGTATACAGTACTGATTCCGTTTTCTTGTGCTTCCTGGGGAGATTTATTAATAACCGGATGATTTAAACCGTCTATAAGTATTTGACCTGATTCAAATTCTTCAACACCTGTCAAAACTTTAATCAAAGTACTTTTTCCTGCACCATTTTCGCCCATAAGAGCATGAATCTCGCCGGTCCGCAATGTAAAATTCACATTGGACAGTGCTGTTACTCCGGGAAAAGTCTTGCAAATGTTTCTCATTTTAAGAACTTCATAACTTTCATTCCCCACGCATCTTCTCCATCCTTTCCCAATGACTTGCTGCAGTTAATCCTTTAAAAAAACAGGTGTGAAACAGTATTCCATTCACACCTGTTTTTTTATTTAATTACAACATAAGGATTTAAATTAGTATTGACGATTTGGAAGCTCTTTTTCAGCTGTTTCAGCAGGGTACACTTTTTCATCAACATACTGGATCTTTTCAACTTTTTCGTCATTCATAAGCTTTTTAGCCAGTTCAGCTACTCTTGGTCCGTGTAACGGATTACATTCTACTGATACGTTCATATCTCCGGCTATCATAGACTTGAATGCCGCTTTAACCGCATCAAAGGATACAATTGTTACATCTTTTCCGGGAACCTTTCCTGCAGCTTTTAAAGCATCAATTGCTCCAAATGCCATGTTATCGTTCTGCGCTACAACTACATCTATGTCATTATATTGTTTGAGAAAGGACTCCATAACTTCCTGTCCTTTTGCCTGAGTGAATTCTCCGGTCTGTTGTGCCAATATCTTAAAGTTGTCGTATTTCTTTATTGTTTCACCGAAACCTTTTGTACGGCCTATTTCAGCAGAAGATCCGATTGTTCCCTGAAGAACTACAACATTTTGTGTATCGGTCTTACCTTTTTCTTTTATGTAGTTAGCCAACCATTCAGCTGCATTAACGCCTTCCTTCTGGAAGTCTGAACCAACCCAACAGCTAAAGAGTGAGTCATCTGAAACTTTTATCATTCTATCGCAAATTATTACAGGTATTCCTGCATCCTTTGCTTCGCCCAATACAGTTTCCCAACCGGTTTCTGTAACAGGTGCTATTGCAATTACGTCAACATCCTGTGATATAAAATCTCTTACCGCTTTAATCTGATTTTCCTGCTTTTGCTGTGCATCTGCAAAAATTAGTTTAAAGCCGTTTTTTTCAGATAATGCAGATTTCACGGATGCAGTGTTAGCTACACGCCAGTCACTTTCAGCACCAACCTGTGAAAAACCTATAGTAATCAACTTATTGCTGTCAGAATCATTAGCAGCTGTAGACGATTGGGCAGACTGAGACGATTCAGAATCCTTTGAATCCGTACCAGCTGCTCCGCAACCTGCTGCCATTACCAATGAAAAGCACATTAGCAACGCAATTAACCTTTTTTTCATTAAATATTCCTCCTATAATAAACTTTACTGCCGGCATTTTCCACCAACAAGACTATTTTAGCAAAGCTGTCTATTTATCGAAACAGAATATATTAAGAGTTTTTTATAATAATTTATTAAGTAGAGTATTAATTCAAATAACGTTATTGAAAAGTTGATTTTTTTATTAATTATGTTGAATAATTTGTTAAGCCTAAAATTATTTATAGTATAATTTAAATAATATATCCCGGCTATAATTGCCAAAACCCTTCCCAAATATTGTTACACCGCCGACATTCTGTGAGTCAGGCAGTACTGCTATTCTAAAAGTCCAATATTTCTGCCGGATATCCAAAGATGAAAGAGCTGTATCTGAAACCTTTATTCCATCTATATAAGACCCATCCTGTGTTATACGTATGGATTTATACAATCCGTATTGTCCAACCTGCAGACTCCACCAATTAGGAGTATATCTGCCCCTGCTGTTTCCATAATCACCGGGGCTGGTCCATTGACCGACTTTTTTTTCATTAAGAAAAAAAGTTATATCCGACGGCCAATTGCTGTTTATCCCCGGAGCTTCAGAACCCAACTCCATTGATATTTCCAATTCTTCGGGCTGCTGTACAGAAAGCAAAAAATTAGGAATCCTGTATTCTACAAAGCCCTCAGTAAACCAAAGTATTCCGGCATTAACTCTGTCCGGCTCCAAAAAATACCTTGGATCATCAAACTCACCTATGACCTTTTCAGGTGTTGCTATTCCACAAGTGGGGGTGACGGTAAAATTTGAGTAATGACCTATGGGCATTGAGAATTTGTGGTAATTTCTCATTTTTGCCTGACGGCTTGGAAATTGGATCTCCATGGAATCTACGTCAAGAAAACAGAGTTTTTGTACTGCCCCGTTAATACTTTTTCTTTCTGAATGAACAATGCCGGCTTTTTCAAGCTTTTTAACATGCATTGTTACTATTGCACTGCTCAAACCAAGTTCTTGGGCAAGCTGTTTTATATTTAAAGCATCCATTGCAAGTAAGTTAATTATTTTTATTCGTACGCTGCTGCTTAAAGCTTCATACACAGGTAGCCACTTTTCAGATATATCTATCTTCATCTATATTTTGCTCCTCAATTCAAATTAATACAAGTATAAATTACCCACAATAATTTGTAAATATTAAGTCTGTTATTTGTATTGACATATAAGAAAATGGAATATAGTATATAGTTATTAAGGTAACTATTAAGTAATTAATTCTTTTATTAATTACTTACATTTAATTAATATTTTATTGGAGGTCAGCATGGATAACGCAAAAATGATACTTAACAAAGACTATATTGTGGGGCCCGTTGATAAAAGAATTTATGGCTCGTTTATTGAACATTTGGGAAGGGCTGTTTACGGTGGAATTTATGAGCCGGGACACCCTACAGCTGACAAATTGGGGTTTAGGCAAGATGTCTCAGAAATGATTAGAGAATTACAGGTGCCGATAGTAAGATATCCAGGCGGAAATTTTGTTTCAGGCTATAATTGGGAGGATGGAGTAGGCCCTGTAGATAAAAGGCCCCGACGCACAGAATTAGCTTGGGCTACAATTGAAACCAATCAAATTGGAACCAATGAGTTTGCAACATGGGCTAAAGAAGTAGGTACAGAAGTAATGATGGCAGTTAATCTGGGAACAAGAGGGGTAGATGCGGCCAGAAATCTTATTGAATACTGCAACCTTAATCAAGGAACATACTGGAGTGATTTGAGAAAGTCTCACGGTTACAGTCAGCCTCATAACATAAAGACCTGGTGTCTCGGAAATGAAATGGATGGCCCTTGGCAGATAGGTACAAAGACTGCGGAAGAATATGGAAGGCTTGCCTGCGAAACTGCAAAGGTTATGAGAATGGTAGATCCTACAATAGAATTGGTAGCGTGCGGAAGTTCAGGAAGCGGTATGCCTACATTTGCCCAATGGGAAGCTACAGTGCTTGAACACACGTATGAACATGTTGATTATATTTCACTTCATACGTATTATGGAAACCAAGACGGAGATACTGCTAATTTCCTGGCAAAAACTATGGATATGGATGCCTTTATTAAATCCGTTGTTGCAACCTGCGATTATGTAAAAGCAAAAAAACGCAGCAAGAAAAAAATAAACCTCTCCTTTGACGAATGGAATGTATGGTTCCACTCCAATGAGGCTGATAAAAAAATCGACAGATGGTCTATAGCACCACCTCAACTTGAAGATGTTTACAATTTTGAAGATGCGCTATTGGTTGGAAGTATGATGATAACTCTGTTAAAGAATGCTGACAGAGTAAAGATGGCTTGTCTTGCACAGCTTGTGAATGTTATTGCACCAATAATGACCGAAAATGGCGGAAGTGCTTGGAAGCAGACCATTTACTATCCTTACCTTCATACTTCAGTGTTTGGAAGAGGTACTGTTTTAAACACTATTATGAAAGCACCTAAGTTTGACACTAAGGATTTTACCGACGTTTCAGCTATAGATGCAACAGCAGTTATTAATGACAACAATGATGAAATTACCATTTTCGCAGTAAACAGGCATATGGAAGACAGTATCACTCTGGATGTTGAACTAAATGGCTTCGGACAGTTTCAGGTTGTTGAACATATAGTTCTTGAGCATAATGACGTAAAAGCTACTAATACAAAAGAAAATCCAAATAACGTTGTTCCGAACAATAATGGAAATGCTATTGTAGAAAACGGAAGTATTAAGGCTTCCTTAAGGAATCTTTCCTGGAATGTTATAAGATTGAAAAAAGTAAAATAGAAATAAATTTCTAAGGGGTTGTCGCAAAATTAATTTTTATCCTTTTTAACCTATACTCAGAGTATAAATTGTATCAATGGAGGCTTGGTTAAAGATATTTGCAGTTGTTTATGGTTGAACACGGATATTTTACCGGAAAACCTACACGAATTAGGTTTTAGCGAAACAATGAATCATGGACGGTGAATGTGAGCGAGGTAAAATATCCCAAGGTGAGCCGCTAGAAACTCTTGCAAATATCTTAGAAGCAATCATTGATATAATTTTATACGGGAGTACTGGTGTTAAAACAGAGAACCTTTCTGTTTTGTAACAGCCCCGTATCTAAATATTACCGTTCTTGTCACAGTCATATGCTACTGCTGCAGATACGTTCCACATAATCAAACAAAGATCTCAGAGTGGGGAATTTCCTATAATCCAAGACTTCATCACCAAATTCAAAATCAAATTCACTCTCTATAGCAACAATAATTTTAACAAACTCAAGGGAATTAATACCAACATCTATCAAACTAGAGTCTATATCTGTCTCATTATTTAAGTTTGCTGTTGCAATATTATCTAAAATTATTTTTTTTATTTTTTGTTGTATCAATGATTCACCTGATTGTATCATATTTTTCTCCCCTTTTTTATATATTTACCTTTACTGTTTTCACTTTTTACCTGCCACTTAGTGTATTTTATCATTACATTGGTAATATTTGCGGGCTTAATATGCCCTTTCTAGTATTTTGGTTATATAAATTAAAGAGGCATCCTTTTAATTCCACAATACTTCTTACTACATAATCAGGGCGTTCTTTTTTAAGATCCTCTATATCCGTATCACCCCAAGTAACAGCAATATTTTTTACTCCTGCGGATTTTGCACACAGAATATCGTTTCTTGCATCTCCAACCATTACAGAATCTTCTCTTGAAGCGCTTAACTTTGTCAGGCATAGCACTAAACTTTCCGGGTGAGGCTTTGGGTTACAGACATCATCCGAGCAAACCAAAGTATCAAAATAATTGAATAAATCTGCATTATCAAGTATTTCTATTGTTCTGGCCCTGTCTTTTCCCGTACATAGACCACACTTATATCTATTTTCCTTTAATTCAGCCAATAGCTCCCTCATACCATCGTACACTTTTATTTCTGTTATCTTTCTACGGCTTATTTCTCTATATGGCTCTACCATCTCTAATGGCAGATTCATTTTTGTAAATATGTTCGGTAACGAATCTCCGCTATGTCTGAGAAACTCCTCAAAAGATGGTACACCACCATCACCAACTGCAATCTTATAGCTTTCGAAAAAAGCCTGCCTCTGTACTTCAGTAGAATTTATAACAACCCCGTCAAAATCAAATATTACTGCTTTTCTCAAACTATATCACCTACTTTTAATTTAATGTTATAGTATTTACATCAATGTTACTCTGTTGTAAGTAAATTCATAATCCAAATCTATATTTTAAGAAAATTGAATCTTAAAATGATTTAAAAATATTTTTATTATGTTGAAAATTACCTTTTCGTTTATCCTGTTGTACTTTTGCATGAAGCTTTGCACCTTTGCTTAAATACGCTTCGTTTTGCTTTATTCTCCCATCCAGCATTTCCAGTTCACGAAGTTGCTTTCTATAGTTTTCAAGCCTTTCAAGGCTTATCAACCCTTCCTCAATGGACCGCTTGACCGCACATCCTGGCTCCTTTTCATGCTGGCAGTCGCTGTATTTACATTTGTTTGCTATACTGACGATGTCATCAAAATTTTGATTCAGAGCATCCTCTTCTCCCCACAGTTGCAATTCCCTTAAGCCCGGAGTATCAATTATCATACATCCTGAATTATGAAATACCAGTTGAGCACTTGTTGTTGTATGCTTTCCTTTTCCATTGAAATCACTTATTAAATTGGTTCTTTGTTTTTCCTCCCCAATCAAATAATTGATTATTGATGATTTTCCTACTCCCGAAGATCCTAGAAAAACTATTGTTTTCCCTTGGAGCAGGTATCTATCAAAAATGTCCATACTTATGTTTTTCAATACACTAATGGGGTAAATATCCAGGCCTGCTGCAATTTTTCTAACTTTAATCACATGCTCTTCAATGGATTCACAGCAATCAGCTTTATTTAAGATGATAACAGGGGTAGCACCGCTGTTATATGCAAGTGTTATATATCTTTCGATTCTTTGAAGATTAAAATTTCCATCCAGACCACACACAATGAAAACTGTATCTACATTCGCTGCAATAATCTGTTCCTCTGTGGTTCCCCCTACGATACACCCGTTTTTGACTTTTCTGCCTCCCGATATCGGTAACTTTCGAAC
This sequence comes from Ruminiclostridium papyrosolvens C7, assembly GCF_000421965.1. Taxonomy (GTDB): domain Bacteria; phylum Bacillota; class Clostridia; order Acetivibrionales; family DSM-1351; genus Ruminiclostridium; species Ruminiclostridium papyrosolvens_A. Next base: position 21,096 of record NZ_ATAY01000044.1, read on the forward strand.
AAAGGCAGTTTTTCTGGGTAAAACGTGGTGAATTATTGCTTGATTATTATTTTCGGTTAGTTTTATTAAAGCCCAATCTCCAACAGCAGGAAAGTGTTTCTTTTTACTTGCTGTATATATAAATTTTCCTGCCAGTTTCGCATTAATAGATTTATTCTCCAAGCATACCGTATAATTGTTCTTCTGTTGGGACAAAATTCTCGCAGGAATCAATTCTTCATTGCTGTATTCGGCATAATACTTCTCAAAAAAGCTGTCCCATCCCAATCTGTCTAAATTCATGAAAAACCCCCTCTAATTGCTAATACTGACATTCTGAAATCCCCCTATAGGTTCTAATCTGATTAAACAACTTTTAAATGATTGGTAAGTGCTCTTAGCCCAAGTTCGTAACCGTAGCCTTGAAAACCTGATATTTGACCGACAGCCTTTTCAGCAAAAATTGATTCCGAATGCCATCCTCCTCGGGAATAAATATTTGATATATGTACTTCAACAAAGGGCTTATCAATTGCAGTTAACGCATCCAGAATAGCATATCCACCTTTTGTATATGCTGCAGGATTAATAATAAAACCCTCAACTTTTTCAATATTTTGTTGAATGAAATCCACGATATCCCCTTCATGATTTGACTGAAAGAAAATAAGCCCAAAATTCAAATCTCCTGAAAGCTTTACCAAGCGTGCTTCAATATCTCCCCAGGTTTCTTTTCCATAATACCCGGGTTCTCTTATCCCCAGCATATTTATGTTAGGTCCGTTTATCACACCAATAATTCTTTTCATCATTTTCTCCTATGGTATTAAATTTCTCTGACAGACTAATAAATTGTTTTTATATCATCACCATTATTTAGATGCTTATAAATAAGATTTACCGCGCCTATTGTTCCACTGTTATCCCCAAGTTGTGCAAGCTTTAAAGTCACTTTTCTTCCGGAACAATGAGCATAGTCTTTTAAGATTCTGTTTAGTGGCTCCATAAATACGCTTCCTGCCCTTGTGACTCCGCCCCCTAGAATAACATCTGATATATCAAGTATCATAATAAGTTTTGAAATCAGCTCTGACAGATATTCTGCTGCTTCCCTACAGCTTTGCTCCAGATACGGTGCCACTTCTTCCGGGTATTCAAAAACTTGTTCCAATTTATAACATTCATCAATACTAATTCCGGCATTTTTCGCTAACTCTTTTGTTCTTCTTAATATTGCAGGACCTGAAGCCATTGACTGCAAACATCCCCTAACTCCGCATTTACAAATGGGACCATCTTTTCTCATTACAACATGTCCGATTTCTCCCGCCCAGCCGTTATTTCCTGTATACAAATCTCCGTTTAATATCAACCCACAGCCTATACCAGTGCTTACGGTTATATATACAAAGTTTCTTAAACCCGCCGCACTTCCCATGATAAACTCACCCAGTGCCGCACAATTTGCGTCATCCTCCATAATAATGGGAATTCTGTATTTGTTCTCCAGATACGAACTAAGTTTAAATCCGTTCCAGAGCCCATTATTAGGCCATTTTACAACATCGCCGGTTTTTCTATCAAAATTGGCTGCTACAGACATCCCTATTCCTTGCATACCTTTTATATCCAATTGATTTTCCTGAACTATGTGTTCTATTGGCTTGCATATATTGGATTCTACTTCTTCTGTCGCAGTTCTGCATTGTTTAAACGGAAACACAATTGTAGTTCCAAGTTTATTGCCTTGAGTTTCAAAAAAATTCACTCTTACATTTGTTGCTCCTACATCAAGTCCTACAAAAAATTTTACCATAATATTCTTATTCCAGAAAATTCTTATATTATGAATTTTCGGTCATATACAACCTTTCTATTAAGTTTACAGTATTGTATCCGTCTTCCGGGGTTAAAAAGGATGGCATTTCACCCCTAATTGTACTTACAAAGTAACGTGTAAGCCCGTCAAAAGCTGTGAGTGCATTATTTGTCCTTCTATCAAATACTACTTCATTTCTAAAACCATCCAATTTGCTGACGGCTATTGAATCCTTGTCCCATAGCCGATCATTGCTAAAACCAAAAAGTGTTTTAAGTTTAAGAGTACCTTTTGACCCTTGCACATCGAAATATGTATGATCACCTTTTACAGGCGCCATCCAGCATAAGTTCAATTCTATAACAGTATCGTTTTCAAATATTATATTAGAAATTATTGTGTCTTCCACATCAATGACAGAATTCTGAAACTCTCCCGTGTCAAACCACGACGCACCTTTATCTTTATCTGAATTGTAATTACGGGATGCTTTGAACATAATATCTTTTACACGATTTTCTTTTAACAGCATCAGGCACAAATCAAGTATATGTGGGCCTAAATCTATTAAAACACCTCCCCCTGAGAGTTCTTTGTTTGTGAACCAGGTTCCTGGCCTGGGAACCCCTGATTTTCTAATCCATCCTGCTTTTATTTTTTTTATCTCTCCTATTTCTCCTTTTGAGATAATCTCGTCCATCTTTTTTATATCTTCTCGGAATCTATTCACAAATCCAGGCATGAAAACTCTTTTGTTTTCATGAGCAACCCGTATAATATCTGCAGCATCTTTGCTATGGATTGTGATGGGCTTTTCACACAAGACATGCTTGCCTTTTTGAAGTGCTTTTATAGAAAAATCCCCATGTGTATAATTAGGAGTTGAAATTACTACTGCATCGATTTCGGATTCCAGAAAATCCTCATAATTATCATATGCTTTTTTAATGTTAAATTTTTTTGTGACATTGTTTGTTTTCTGGATATCGTTATCAAAAACAGATATGATTTCCACTCCTCTAATTGTTTGAAACGCGGGAATATGTGCATTTTGTGCAATCCACCCACAGCCTGCAATACCTATTTTTATACTGTCTTTCATCTTTCTGCCCCCATTTAACATTTATTTTAATTAAAGCTCTTTTCCCATTTGAAACAATACAGCATAGTATTTTGATTCCAATTCATAAAATCTTGAAACACTTTGTATTAAACTTCTAAAGGCTTCCTGCCTATAAACACCTGAATACATATATTTCGCGACGGCTCCTCTAGTAAATATCCAGTTACTGAATATCTCTTCAAAAATATTGCAACATTCTGATTCTGAGCCGAATAGGTTTGTTATTAAATATTTTTCTACCTGTTTTATATTTACAATATTGTTAATTCCATTCAACAGCCATTGAATACTCTCATCCAGAATAGATTTATCCATAACCAACTTTTCCAAATCCAAAGTGAATTTGTTTAAGTAGTCCAGATGCTCTTGTATTAAATCTTTGTTTGTATTTATATATGACAAAAATAAATATCCATTATCCTTGTCAGTTTTCTTTTGAGCCATTGCGGAATTATAATAAAATTCATAATATGTGGCGTCATTTGTTCTAAAATTGGAAAGATACCCGTTGTATGAATTTATAATATCCTCAAAACCAATTGTACGGGGCTTATAGGATAAATTGTCACGATGTTCATGTTCTATTATGTAAAAAACTTTTGCACTTTCGTCATATCCATAAACAAGTAAGGTATGAGGCCAATGACTCTTTTGATACATCTCCGGCCTAATGGATTCATAAAAACAATCAATCCAAATTACAACCGGCCTTTTCTTACTTATAGAATTGATTATATCATTTACAATATTTTTACTGGAAGTTTTTGTTTCAACCATTATACCTTCTTCTTCCAACAACTTCTCTATATGATTTACTTGGATATATTCTACGTCTAGCTTCATTTCTGTTGAATCTTCGTCATATGAAAATACCGGAACATCATTAATCAGGAATGTATTTATACTTCTTCCATATAGCTCTATAACCGGAAAAGCAGAATTATAGAAACAGTTTTTGTAATATATTTCATTAAATGGCTTGATTCCTTCTATTAAAACTCTATTGGATAAAATCTCTTCTGTAGCTACTTCAGAAACTACCGGCAAGGTACTACTCTTGTCGTCTTCTGCTTTTATCATTGTCTCGTCAACGTTATCGGAGGTAAGTACGGTTGCAAGCTGCCTTACCGTTTTGAGTTTAAATACATCGTAGCTAGCTATCTTGAAGCCCGCTTTTTCCATCTCTACTTCCAGTTTTATTGCCAA
>NZ_ATAY01000045.1 GCF_000421965.1 Ruminiclostridium papyrosolvens C7
ACTAGAGTAAAGGGCAGAATATTTCTGCCCCTCCTCATCAAACCGTACGTGAGGTTTTCCCTCATACGGCTTTCCGATGTTCGTCATTCATGTGCGTACAGATTACAAAAGCGTCTTGAGTCCATATTGTATGGATAATGATTTCACTTCGCGTAGTGAACTCAACCAACGAGCACGTTGATGCTTCTTGGCATACCACTTTGCGAACCGCTGTAGGATGTACCAATCTAATTTTGCCATCTTCTTTTGGCTGTAGGCTGTGAAGTAATAGTTACGCCACCCTTGTATTTTTGGGTTCAGGTATTCTAGGTGTTCCTGGAATGTTTTGTGGCGCATGCTCGGTGGGGCTAACCGCTCCTTCACGACTTCCCGTATCCGCTCCTCGGCCTTGCGACACAACCATTGTTGTGTTGTGTAGTACACTTGGCCCTTGGAAGTTTCGGCTTTGGTCTTTCGATGGTGCATACCTAAGAAGTCGAAGCCATCTTCTCCTGTCCATAGTCCGACAATGCGCGTTTTCGTTGGATGAAGGGTTAGTTCAAGGCGTTCCATAATCGCTCTTATGAGTTCATACGCCCGGTCCGCATCCTTCTTTGTTTTGCAGATGACCACTAGATCGTCCGCGTAACGTGTGAGTTCCCCAACCTTACTGCCATGCCGTTCCCACAAGAGATCGAAGTAATTCAGGTAGATGTTCGCCAAGAGCGGTGAAATGACCCCACCTTGCGGTGTTCCTAAATCTGAACGTCTGATCTTTCCTTCCTCCATTACTCCCGCGCCTAACCACTTCCTCACCAGTTTCAGGATTCGCCTGTCACTGATTCGCATTTCGACCAGCTTCATAAGCTTCTCCTGATTGATGTTGTCGAAGTAGCCTTGGATGTCGACGTCGACCACCCAATTCCCTTTACGGTTGCATGCTTTCCGGATGCGATCTAGCGCTTGCTTCGCACTTCTCTTTGGCCTAAACCCGAATGACGTTTCTTGAAAGTCTGCCTCGAAGATGGGTTCAATGACTAGTTTAGTTGCCATCTGAATGACGCGGTCTCTCACCGTGGGAATACCCAGCGGTCGCTGTTTGCCATCTTTCTTCGGAATGTAGTGGCGTCTTACAGGTTGCGGATGGTAGTTACCTTCCTTTAGAAGACGTTGACATTCGTGCACAAACAGTACTTCTCCCTGTTTCTCGATGTCTGCCAGCGTCTCTCCGTCAATTCCTGCCGACCCCTTATTGGCTCGCACTCTTTGCCATGCCTCCCAAAGGATGTCTAGCCGGTAGACCTTGTCGTACAGCGCGTGAAACCTTCGCTTCTTGCTTTCCTTGGCCGCATGACCTAGTTTCTCTTGGAGTTGTTGAACGTTTTCCTTTGGTGTGGTTAGCCGTTTGGCATTCACTGACTCGTACCTCCTTCAGAAACTTGAACAAAGCAGGGCTCCTTCCCTCCCGTAGGTTGTGTTGTCCTGCGGTTCCTT
>NZ_ATAY01000046.1 GCF_000421965.1 Ruminiclostridium papyrosolvens C7
TTTCCACTCCCATACGCTGCAAAGAAGCGGGGAGTAACTCAGCAGCGTTTCCAGCCGTTTTCGGCTTTCTTCATTGAGCGACTCCGCTGGCGGATTCAGCAACCGATGGTTCGCTTTTAGATACGCCTTGGCCCGCGGTGAAAGGGTGTGCTGAACGGTTTTCCGAACCTCTTGCACGCTTTCGATCACGTACCTATGAACATGAAAACGATCCGCGATGCGAATCGCATTCGGAAAACATTCGCTGATCCAAGTATGGTAAGGCTGCGCCAAGTCCATCACGACCGCTTTGGGGCTCAGCCACAGGAAGTCCGGGTGCGCCTGGGCATACGCCCTAAGCGCCTCCAGCTTCCGGCCCGGCAGCAGATCGAGCATCGCTTCGCCTTTGAGGTTGTGGATGCCGGTGTTATACGTATGGCCTTTCTTGATCGCGAAGTCATCGACGCCCAACACCAGATCTTCCATGTCTTTGGCTTCTTCCCACACTTGCGCATAGATCCGCTCGCACTCCGCCGGAACCGCCTCGTGATG
>NZ_ATAY01000047.1 GCF_000421965.1 Ruminiclostridium papyrosolvens C7
CGTCCTGGACGCTGTTTTCTCGATCAGGCCCGGCGCCATTTCTCCATCATTGACATGCGCCGGCGTTACTTCCAAGGCGATCGGCAATTCACTTTTCGTATCGACCGCCAGATGAATTTTGTAACCAAACCATGTGATTTTATTGCCGAAGGAATCAATTTTTGCGCCCCAGTTCGCATTACCCGTTTGCTCGCTTTTGCGTTTGGGCTGCTTTTTCTCGTAAGCGCGGAGAGCGGCGCTGTCTATGGCGACGTTACTGCCTTCTATGATGCCTTCTTGCTTGCAGCGTGTGACCAAATCCTCAAAAAGCCGTTTTGCCAAGTCCTTTCTCGTCAGTTCTGAGAAAACTCGGCTTAATGTGGATATGGAAGGAGCTTCTCGATCCAGCGGAAGACCACACTGATAACGAAACCGGAGATCCGTATCCAAACGCTTATGCAACCCTGAAAAGGTACTTATTCCTTCAAGCGGCGCAGCCAAGAGTGCTCGTAGAATACCTTGTCTGCAGTATCCCTCAGCGCCTCGGGGTGAACGGCTTCTCAGTTCCTTGGCATACGGTCTCAGATCGAGAGAACTGAAGAAGATCGGCAATCTCTCCTTGGGTTGAATTTTTAAAAGTTCTTCGAAGGAAAACAGACATTCTTGGAGAATATACAAAGTGACTTCCTCCATCCTTGAGGTTTTTGGGTTTAGTCACTTGAAAACTTCTCCAAGTTGGGGTGAAGTCCCTTTTTTATGTCCGAAAATCCTTACGGCTCAAGGCCTCAGATTACTGCAAAACGCTCA
>NZ_ATAY01000048.1 GCF_000421965.1 Ruminiclostridium papyrosolvens C7
GCGAAGTTCTTCATCAGTTTGAGCACGACAGATCGACCGTGCTGAATGAGCGTCGCCGCGCAGTGAAAGAACTCCAGACGGAACCTTGCAATGGTATAACCTTGATGCACCGGCTCGCAGCAATCGCGTTTGAATCGCTCGAACAAGTTATAGGCAAGCAGCTTGATGAGCAAATCCAGTTCATTCGCTTTAAAATCGCTTGTGGCGATGCGATCGATCGAGAAACCGTTTTTGGCTTCCTTGATGTAATTTTCCATGCAGCAGCGCTGGTTGTAGAAGCGCCACAAATCGATCGGCTCCCATTCCAGATTGGTTACAATCGCTTCATATTGCCAGTCTGTATCGAACACGATCCGGCCTTGTCCGTCATCAAACACCTGCGCTTTACGAATAATCGCCACGCGCCGCGGCTTCTTCCAGGACGTCGCTTTATAGATCAAGGTAATGCCTTCGATGATCCAGTCTTCGTCAACATAGCGCGTCCAATAGCGGCAGGCCTGAACTTCTTTTTCCAGCCGCTGTGTCCATTTGAGCTTGCCGACATAGCCGATTCCTTTGCTTTCCCAAAGGCTGTAGAAGTCTTCGCCGCCGAAGCCTTTGTCAAATCGGGCGTACTTCACCTTGCGATCGCCGAGGAGCTCGAAGGTTTGCTGCAGGAAGTCGGCAGCGTCAGTGGAGGAGTGCGTGTTGCCCGGCCGAAGCGTCGCGTTCAGATTCAAGCGGGTTTGGCCTTCAAAGGCCAACAGCGGATGATAGCTTTTACGCCCGGGCTTGTGCGGGTTTGTCCCCTTGGCCGCGCCGGTCTGATCGCCGTATACCGTTTCTACTGTGGAGTCCAGATCGAGAATGATGTCAAAGGGCAGGCAGGGCCGGATGATTTCCTGATTCAGTATCCGCAGTTCAGTCGGCAACTGCGGACACGACCGGCCAAGCCGTCCAAGCTCCTTGTACAACAAGCTATGATGCGGACAACGTCCGCCCAGGAAACGGTTCAGCAGCGGGTCATGTTGCAGTTTGCGGAAATGAAAAATCCGCTCGCAGCCGAGCATCCAGCCGACGATGAGGTAGAGCAGGATAAGATGAATAGGGAAAATCGAGTTGTGCGCTTTGCCGCCGGAGAGGCTGCGCATCGCCTCGGCAAGCTTGATTTTTTCGAGAAAGGCCAAGAAGACTTTGATGCCTCCGAAGCTCGTTGCGTTATTCAGCGAAAATTCTGTCTTGATTTTGCTAACGGGTGTGGTAGACTTCACCTAAAAGGTGCT
>NZ_ATAY01000049.1 GCF_000421965.1 Ruminiclostridium papyrosolvens C7
TTAGTTTCCCCTGAAAAAGTCAGGGTGTTTTGAGCATAATTAAAAGGAATTCAGCACCTCAAAATGGAAATTGTTATTGACGAGATAACAAAGTTCCACACCCCGAGGGAAGAATTCCTTTGCTATAGGAGTTCAACAGAAGCCCTCGGGAATCCTTCCAAGAGGTGAAGAAAATGTTGAAACTTCGAGACGAGCAATTGACCATCTGGGATGCCATTCTCCCGGAATCTGTTAGAAAGTTGCCGGTCGAGCTTGCAATCATAGATCAATTACTGGACGACGACCGTTTTCTTCAACCGTTTACTGAGTTGCACCCGAAAGGCAAGAAAAGCGGCCGTCCTACGCTTGCAATTGAAAAGTACATCCGTCTTATGGTCCTGAAGCATAAATACAATTTGGGCTACGAGTCACTCGTGAAGGAAGTCGGTGACAGCATCACATGGCGAATGTTCTGCCGGTTTGCCATCGACGAACCGATGCCCGACCCGTCTACGCTCATCTATGCCCGCAAACGCTACGGCGACAAGATCGTCGAAGACATCAATGCCGCACTCGTAAAGCAGTGTGAGGAAAAAGCCGTTCTGAAAACCCGCAAATTGCGCACGGATACGACGGTTGTGGAATCCGACATCCATCACCCGACAGACGCTACGCTGTTGCAAGATGGCGTAAAAGTCATCACTCGAACGATTCAGAAAATCCGGAAAATCGCCTCCCACACTGTTCAAGGCTTTGAAGATCGTACGGCAGAAATCAAGGAAAAGATTCTGTCCATCGCGAAAGTTCTACGTCGCCGCACCCGTGAATCTTGGGAAGAAGTTGACCGGATCACTGGGAGCGTAATCGAAGTAGCCGAGAACGTTGTGAACAAGGCGCAAGCCGTTATCGAGAAACTGCAAGACAAGGGCAAAGCTGCTCTTCGACAAAGTAAAACCAAACTGACCGAGGCGGTCACGCTAACCGGCAAGTTGTTGGAACAAGCCAAACAGGTCGTTTCCGGCAATCGAATCATCGCAGATCGGATCGTCAGTTTCTTTGACCCGGAAGCAAGACCGATTAAGAAAGGTAAGCTGGCCAAAGGAACTGAGTTCGGCTACAAGGTGCGAATCGACGAGACGGAAAGCGGCTTTGTGACCGGCTACGCTGTCTACGAGGGGAACCCCTCGGATGATGAACTGCTCGTTCCCGCTGTACAGGCGCATATCAAGCAATTCGGCAAAGCGCCGCAAGCTGTAGCGACCGACCGCGGTTTCTCAAGCAAGAAGAACGAAACGGCCATTACCGAACTTGGTGTGAAGCGAGCTAGCTTGCCGCGAAAGGGCAAAAAAGGCATTGCCCGATCCGAGTACGAAAACGAATTATGGTTCAAAGACTTGCAGCGTTACCGTGCAGCTGGAGAAGCGAAGATTAGTCTTCTCAAGCGGAAGTACGGTTTGAACCG
>NZ_ATAY01000050.1 GCF_000421965.1 Ruminiclostridium papyrosolvens C7
ACCTGAATTGATTTAAATTTGAAACGTTTCCCTTGGCTTGTCCGTATTACTCGATGGGGAAGCGAACATACTTATCTTACAATCATAGGAGGAGTTTATAGACGATGTTAAAAAGAATAATGCTTCTGATGATGGTCTTCACCGTCTTCTTCACCTTCACCGCCCCTGACTTTGCTGACGCCAGACGCGGCGGATTCAAATCCGGCCCTCGGTCGTACAATCCAACCCCGAAGAAGCCGTCGCAAAGCGAATATCAGAATACGACGGGCAATCGCACCGGAACCCAAACGGGAACTCCGACAACAAACCGCGGATTCTTTAGCGGCGGCAGCTTTATGCGCGGCATGATGATCGGCGGGCTTGCGGGTCTGCTGTTCGGCGGCCTATTCAGCAGTATGGGCTTCTTCGGCAATCTGCTGGGATTAGCCGTAAATCTGTTGGCAATCTATGTGATCATTGCCGCCGCAATGGCTCTGTACCGCCGATTCAAAAAGCAGCCGCGCCACGACGATTATCGCAACGGAGGCCGTTATTAAGCCATGATCCTCGGTAT
>NZ_ATAY01000051.1 GCF_000421965.1 Ruminiclostridium papyrosolvens C7
TTTGCCGTTATCCGCGAAGTGCTTTGAGTGCCATACCCGTTGTGCTGCTTTGCTTCGGTCCTTGCAGCATGCGAATCATTCCAGCGATACAACCCTTGACCGGTTGCGTCACGTTCTTGAGCAATTGCCGCATGTTTATCGACTGCTGCGGCGTTGCCTGCTTACTCGCTTGTCCTTCAACCGTTCTTACCACCGTGCCCGCTTCTTGAATCCTCATCATCGTCCTCAGCATCGCCCTGACGCCTCGCTCACTCCAACTGTACCCGCCACGCTTCGTCCGCTTGGCGAATATACGCATCTGCGATTCCGCGCTTCCCATCGGGCGCATACCGCTTGTGTCGATCCCCTTCGCCTGGAGTGTTTTTCGGTAGTCGTCCAAATGCTTCTCATGCCGCTTTAGAAATCTTTTATACGGCTTCCAATCCTTCCGGTTCTCTTCCGCTATCTCTTGCTCCGACACGCCTTCCAGGACCGCCATAAGCGCGGCTGCATCCTGTTTGGCCAAAGACCGTCTCACTCTCTCCCACACCTGCGGCAAATGACCGACAAAGCGTTTCAAATCACGCGCCACATGAAAGCGGTCCAGCATGTACAGACATTGGTGAAAGTAGGATGTACATTCCCCGATCCACGCCGCGCCGTCTCCGTTCACCACAAGCCACGTGTTCTCGTCGATTTCGTAACGCTCCACCAGAAAGTCCCCGAACCCTTCCCAGAAGTCGCCGCCGCTCGTATGCAGGTAATGCTGTTTGTTCTTCAGCTGTACCCGCTTGCCGTTCTTCTCCCAGCCTTCGTGTACGACTGCAATTGCGTTCTCCATCCCGCGCTTTTTGCTCCGCTGCAGCTTCGTGTACAGCCCATCCACTTCCACGAACAGCACGCGGGCAGCGCGCCGTTTCACCGCTGGCATCGGCTGTTGCGCACGCTCCATCAGTTTTTCCCTGATCGCTTGGTGGCTCAGCACATTGTAGCCCAAAAGCTGCTCCAGCCGCTTTGCGCTGTCCCGGTACGACGGTCCTTGGCTTGGCGAATGCGATGGCTGTCTCTTCCAAATGCGGACTGACTTTCCCGCGCCCTTCGAATTGCAACAG
>NZ_ATAY01000052.1 GCF_000421965.1 Ruminiclostridium papyrosolvens C7
GGGCTATCGTGCAGGATCAGACTCCTTAACGCGCGTAGGAGACTATGGTGGAAAGACATCAAGAGAGGCTGTCCGAAGTAGATGAAGGTTCTACCTTGGACAGCCTCCCATTTTACTGGATATGAAAGCGTTATTTTAAGAAGTGGACTAGCGCATCGGGGAGCTCTTGCTGCCAAAATCCCCACAAATGTTTCCCGTCCTTCTCCAAATAGGTGACTCTGGCTCCGCGCTCTTCGAGCAAGGCTTTGGCTTTGCGATTTAACTCAACAAAATTATAGGTGCCTGTATCCGTTGTATAATGATCTTCCTGTAATCCCACGATCATAAAGAGCGACAAATAGGAGAGATCGGTCTCCTGAGCGAGGAGGTTAAGGGACGGTTCATAGTAGGCGCCGGACAAGCTAATGATTTTGGAAAACAGTTTTGGATTTTTCATAGCCAGGTGGAGGGAGACCGTTGCTCCTAAAGAGTCACCAGCCAGCACCCTTTCCTCGGGTTCACGG
>NZ_ATAY01000053.1 GCF_000421965.1 Ruminiclostridium papyrosolvens C7
AGCAAGGGTTCTTGAACGGCGGCGAGGTGATGCGGACATGCACCTCCGTCGCGCCGGCTTCGCGCAGCAGATTGACGATCCGTCGCGAGGTCGTGCCGCGAACGATCGAATCGTCGATCATCACAACGCGCTTGCCTTCTACAACGCGGCGCACCGCGCTCAGCTTCATCTTTACGCCTTGCTCACGCAGCTCTTGGCTTGGTTGAATGAACGTGCGGCCAGTGTATTTATTTTTTGATCAAGCCCAGCTCGTAAGGGATGCCGGTCTGCTCCGCATAGCCAATCGCGGCGGAAATACTGGAGTCCGGAACGCCGGTGACCACATCTGCGTCGACAAAAGACTCCTGCGCCATCACCTGCCCCATCCGCTTGCGGCTGGCATGCAGGTTCGAGCCGTTCATGTCGCTGTCAGGACGCGCGAAGTAAATGTACTCCATCGCGCACAACGCCTTCCGCTCCGGCTCGGCATAACGCTCCTCGCGGAGGCCGTCCTTATCCAGCACCAGCATTTCACCGGGCTGGATTTCGCGAATCGTCTCCGCGCCAACGACCTCGAACGCGCACGTCTCGGACGAGAACAGGTACGCGTTGCCTAGCGCCCCATCACAAGCGGGCGCAAGCCGTTCGGATCGCTGGCCACGATCAGCTTGTCGTTCGTCAGCAGCAGGAAAGCGAAGCCTCCAACCAGCTGACGAAGGGCGTCCTTTGCCGCCTCGACGAAATCCTTCGGCGAGCGGGCGATCAAGTGCGCGATCACTTCCGTATCGCTGGTCG
>NZ_ATAY01000054.1 GCF_000421965.1 Ruminiclostridium papyrosolvens C7
TTAACCGGTTTCAGTTACAAAAGAAGTTTTGATTTCGTCCAATTGGAGACTGTAAAATAATTTGTGTAAACTCCTAAACCAAGTTACTCTAGCAGTAGACGATACGAGACGGGAGACGGAGAACACAATGGGCATGTTTACCAAAGAGCAATTGAGACAGTTCATCAGCGAGAACAACATCCAGACTGCCGGTGATGTGCAGAATGCGTTAAAAAATCTGTTCGCCGAGACGCTTCAAGAATTTATGGAAGCGGAGCTAGAGACCCATCTGGGATACGCTAAACACGATACGAAGAACAAGAAGACCAGTAATAGCCGCAACGGTAAACTGCCCGCGAAGACGGTTACCACAGAGCTTGGCGAGGTCCAGGTAAGTACGCCGCGCGACCGCGAAGGCAGCTTCGAGCCGCAAATCGTCAAGAAGCATCAGAATGACGTATCGGGCATAGAAAACCAGATTATATCGATGTACGCAAAAGGAATGTCCACACGGGATATTCAGGCGCATTACAACCAGGTGTATGGCGTTGACTTATCCCCGACGCTCGTCTCCAATATCACTGACCGCATCCTGCCGCTAATTGAGCAATGGCAGAACCGGCCGCTGCAGCAGGTTTATGCCGTTGTATTTATGGATGCCATTCACTACAAGGTTCGGCAAGACAATGCAATTGTAAACAAGGCGGCTTACATGGTCATTGGCATCGATCTGGAAGGACATAAAGACGTTCTGGGCATGTGGATCGGTGAACATGAATCGTCCAAGTTCTGGCTTGGTGTTCTGAATGACCTAAAGAGCCGCGGTGTCAAAGACATCCTGATCAATTGTGTGGACAACCTGAACGGCTTCAGCGAGGCGATCGCAGCCGTCTATCCACAGACAGACGTTCAGAAATGCATTGTGCATCAAATCCGCAACTCTATGAAGCACGTGCCATACAAGGATATGAAGGCCGTTGCGGCTGCGCTTAAGCCGATATACAAGGCTGTCAATGAGCAGGCAGCTGCGGCTGCTATGGATGAATTCGAAGCTGTGTGGGCAAGAA
>NZ_ATAY01000055.1 GCF_000421965.1 Ruminiclostridium papyrosolvens C7
CTTAATAGAAATTTAGTCAATACTGCTCTGTAAGATGATTAATAGGGCGGGATGACTAGTGTGGACTACATTAAGCAGTAGTGACAATATGATTTCAGAGATGTTCAAAGTGGCGTTACAGTTGGAAGAACCATGGAAATTGACGCATGTTGAGTTTGACGATATGGATCAAGCTTGGCACCTGTTTATCGACTTTGCACGAGGAGCAACCTTCGCTTGTCCCTTATGCGGGATCGCTTGTAAAGCATATGACTCCGAGAAGAAGACCTGGCGACACTTGGACTTCTGGAATTGGAAAACATATATGCACGCCAGAATGCCACGAGTAAAATGCAAGGCGTGTAACAAGATAACGCAAGTATCGGTGAAGTGGGCCAGACCGCTTTCTCATTTCACTTTGCTCTTTGAAGCATGGGCGATGCGATTGATGGCGGAAATGCCCGTCAATGCGGCAGCCCGTGAGCTGAGAGAACATGACACACGGATGTGGCGCATCTTCCATCA
>NZ_ATAY01000056.1 GCF_000421965.1 Ruminiclostridium papyrosolvens C7
ACGTATCTCGTACTTACAAAGGGACTGACGGCTATGCTCCCATCTTTGCCTACCTGGGCCAAGAAGGCTATGGCGTTAATGTGGAACTGCGTGAGGGCAGTGTGCATTGCCAGAAGGGAACAGCCGCATTTTTAGAACAGAGCATCGCATACGCCAAACGTGCAACGGACCTGCCGCTGCTCATTCGCATGGACGCTGGAAACGACAGCGCCGAAAATTTGCATGTTTGTCATCGCGAGAAAGCCGACTATATCATCAAGGCCAATCTCCGCAGAGAACCGAAGGAAATGTGGCTGCGCATTGCGGAAACGACGGGAATCGCCTGCCAGCAGCGCGAAGGAAAAGTCGAATATATCGGCGCGATAGAATTTCGCGAAAAGGGATTCGACCGCCCCCTTCGCCAAGTGTTCCACGTCATTCATCGAACGATTGATCGGGATGGACAAGTGTTGCTGTTCCCGGAAATTGAAGTGAGCGTCTATTGGACGTCGCTTCGCTGTGCCCCGTCACGAGTGATTGAGCTTTACCGCGATCATGGGACAAGTGAGCAATTCCACAGCGAAATCAAAACCGAATTTGGATTTGGAGCGTCTGCCTGCAGGAAAATTCGCAACGAATGATCTCGTACTGCATGCCGGCTTGTTTGCCTATAACCTTCTTCGAATCATCGGCCAGGAGAGTCTGCGTGAGCATGACTCGCCGATTCGAAACAAACGTGCAGCGTCGCCGTATTCGTACGGTTATCCAGAATATTATTTACATGGCGGCAAG
>NZ_ATAY01000057.1 GCF_000421965.1 Ruminiclostridium papyrosolvens C7
GAAGGATTTAGCGAATACATACCGTTCATTACGCCGGTGGGACAAAGTAGAGGAAACGGCTGAAAAACTCAAAAACAAGGCTGAAATCCTATATCAAAGAACTACAAAATATAATCATCAAGACTATAAACTAACAACACCACTTTTCACATATATAGCTTACTCAAATCTACTATTAGGCAGCGTTTTTGAAATCAAGAAAGACTATGAACGAGCCATGCAATACATCTCATTGTACGCAAACTTAGATTGGGTAAGAGAAGATGATAAGGATACGCTTATTTGGAAAGAAAAATTCTATGCTTGGGCTAAGATGAATACAATGGTCACCAAGTTGTCAGCTGGAGATTTTAGCGTACTACCAGAATACATCCAGTATCTTGAATCCAACAAAGACGAACGATTGCTATCTTTATTGAATATCATCGAGGCGGCCAATCGTTATCATTATAATGTTGATAGCATTCTTGAAAGATTTGATATTTCTTCAATAGTCAAAGCAGAACATTCAAATGATGTTTATACTAAACAGACTATTGAAGAACGTCTTGCACGCCTTTATTATGAATTAGCTGACTATCACCTAAGCAAAGGCCTCTATAAGAATGGTTTTAAGTACTTAGTGGATAGTTTGAATAAATCAGCATCTATTAATGAAAAAA
>NZ_ATAY01000058.1 GCF_000421965.1 Ruminiclostridium papyrosolvens C7
TCCTAACGCCTAATAGCCAAACTGGCTCATTTCCTCTTGCAGCTGTTCCAAAGTCAACGTGTCTGTCGGGATGCCAATTTCAAAGGCTGGCTTCTCGTTGATTTGGGTAAAGTGGCTGGTCATTTGCACCGCCGCCTTCACGTTCGTCTGCGTATCCGGATCGTTGACCGCAACGTCCACCTGAACATTGTAGTACGCTGGGTAATTGTTCTCGTCGATTGCGGTATCCACGGTGAACTTGTTGATTTGCAGATGGTTCTTCATCTCGTCCAACGCCTTGCCCAGTTCATCCTGGCTGCCTTCTTGCAGATCCTTCTTCGCTTGCTCAATTTCCTCCGGCGTCAGCTGCAGCATCGAACGGTATTCTTCTTTCGCCAAGATATCCAGCATCTTCGGCAACGCCTGATTAACCAGAATCGTCACCGCTTCTTTTACCTTCTCATTCGTAATGGCAAACTGCACGACTTGCTTGGCCTTGAAGCCTTCCGGCAAAGCGGCCTCCTTCGGATCGATGTTGCTGAAGTAAGCCACCGATTCATATTCGGCAAATAATGCCCCCATCAATTCCAT
>NZ_ATAY01000059.1 GCF_000421965.1 Ruminiclostridium papyrosolvens C7
GATAAAAGGGAAGGAACAGCCAAAAGTGGAGGAACAACCGCAAAAACAAGATTGAAGTTGTCCAAACAGAAGATGAACCGGTAGACGAAAAGCCAGCAAGGATTCCAGATAAGAAAGTGACGCCAACTGTCGAAAAAGACGAGACGAAAAAAGACATAAAGCAAAAGATGAAACGGAAGCCCCGGTGGATCAGCCTACCGAACCTGATTTCGAAGCCGAATTTGTAAAGAAATACGGAAATGAACAAGTCGATCAGGCAAGGATAACTGTCACGAAAACGATGGCAATATGGGTGTTAGATGAAACGAATGAAGCCGAATGGCGACCGTACGCTACGGAGCAATTTTATAAGAAAGCGATCAAGGATATTCAAATGAGCAGGGATGACAAGAAACGTGATATTTCCAATCTGGAAATTTTTGCGACCGAACCCAAAAATGAGAATGAAATGCGTTTCGTTATCTTTGCTGATTGGCAACTACTGGATGGTGTGAAGACGGTTAGTACGCAACGGAAAATGTATTATGCCGATGTCATCAAGGTGGATGATGAGTGGCTTGTCAATGAAATTGAAGGGCTTGACAGGGTATTTTCGGATAAA
>NZ_ATAY01000060.1 GCF_000421965.1 Ruminiclostridium papyrosolvens C7
ACGGGGCCATCGGACGCTTGCCCTTTTTGTAGTCAAAGATCACGTTTTCCGTGACAAATGTATTAACACCAGGAAAGAATGTACGGGTGAAGAATTTCCGAAGTGGCATCGTCTTTTCGATTGCCTGCAGCATCGTTGTTGTTTTGTATAAATCCAGATTCATAGGCATGTATAAATTCCCCCTTAACCTTCATAGGCTTGGACATCTTTGAGATAGATACCCAGCGTGCGCAAACGATTTTCATGCTTATCGGCCGTATCCTTACCTCCAAAAACCAAGGCATCGCGATTAAATGAGCCTGAGCTGTACGCTGTAGTTACAACGTTATTCGTAGCCCCAGAGGCTCCAGTATCGATCGTATCCGTCAGGATCGAATCAGCCAATTCGCTGCCATCCGCCTTGGTACTGTCAACAGGAACGGCGAGACCACTTGCTGCGATAATTCCGACAACCGTTCCTCGCGCAAGAACACCCTGCCCTGCCTTAAGCGTTACAGCTTTCACGTCTACCGGGTGTTTACTATCCG
>NZ_ATAY01000061.1 GCF_000421965.1 Ruminiclostridium papyrosolvens C7
AGCTGTCGATACGAAAAGCGAATTGCCGCTTGCCCTGGACGTTACGCCTGCGCACGTCAATGACGGAGATCGGGCGCAAAGCCTGATGGAACAAGCCGCATCCAGAGCCGCTCCGAGGTTTTTCATGCTGGACGCAGGCTATGATCAGTTGAAGGTTTACGAGGCCGCGCAAATCGTCAAGGCTCAAGCCATTATTCCGCTCAACCTCAGGCGCGAGAAGGAACCGCCTGCCGGAATAACGGCCAATGGGACGCCATGCTGTTCCAATGGGCTATGCCATGACGTACTGGGGAGCGGACGGCGACATCCTGAAGTTTCGCTGTCCGCACGCAACCGGCAAAGTCGACTGTCCACTCGGCATGGCCGCTTGCTCGTCCTCAAATTATGGTATGGTCGTCAAAGTGGACGTGAAGGAAGACCTTAGACGGTACTGTAATCCACATCGAGACACCAAACGCTGGAAGGCACTTTACAATGAGCGTACGAGCGTTGAGCGCTGCAATGCGCGGCTAAAGAGCCACTTGACAGCAGATGCCCTGCATGTGCGTGGGATCGAGAA
>NZ_ATAY01000062.1 GCF_000421965.1 Ruminiclostridium papyrosolvens C7
TTAGAATTTAAAGACATCAATGCGGCATTTGACTTATTACACAAAGGTGAATCCATTCGTACGATTTTAACTTACGGAGAGTGAGATAATGAGTCTTAAATGTATTGAACAACATCGTTCTTTCGAAGGAGAGCAACGTAAGTATAGCCATTATTCCGAAGTCTTGCAATGTGATATGAAATTTAGTATCTACTTACCATCAAATAAAGAAAAAGAAAAAAATTCCACTTATATGGTGGTTATCTGGTTTAACTTGTACAGATGATAATTTTAGTACAAAAAAGTGGATTTCAACGTTTGGCTGAAAAACATCAAGTTGCAGTGATTATGCCAGATACTTCACCACGTGGAGAATACGTTTCTGATGTTGCAGCATGGGATCTTGGACAAGGGGCAGGTTTTTATTTAAATGCTACCCAGGATCCTTGGGCACAGCATTATAAAATAGTATTCGTATATTGTAGATGAATTAACATCCATTGCTTCGACTATAGTACCTAATTTTTCAGGTGAAGAAAGCATAATGGGGCATTCAATGGGAGGACATGGGGCTTTAGTGATCGGTTTGAAAAATGCTAAGAGATTCAAAGCGGTTTCTGCTTTTTCTCCAATCTTAACTCCTAGTCAAGTACCATGGGGAATAAATGCTTTCACCTCTTATTTAGGTGAAAGACAAAGATTCTTGGAAAGAATGGGATGCTTCAGAATTAATTAAAGAAGCTACTATT
>NZ_ATAY01000063.1 GCF_000421965.1 Ruminiclostridium papyrosolvens C7
TCTATTTTAGACAGTACCCAGGACAAACTGGAAAAAACTTTATTCATCACCGCCTATTACCCCTTTTTTCACAAGATTATAAAAGCATGTACCTTCTTTAAATAAGCTGTTGAAATTACCGTCTTCAACAATCCTGCCTTCATTTAATACAAGTATTCTGCTGAATTGTTTTATTACTGAAAGCCGATGTGAAACCATAAGCATTGTTTTGCCGTCAGATATATCAAAAAGATTGTTCATAACCTTTGCTTCCGTAATGGAATCCAAATCAGATGTAATTTCGTCCAGCAAATAGATTTGAGGAGCCTTAAGTATGACTCTGGCAATTGATAATCGCTGTCTTTGACCTCCCGACAGATTTTCTCCCCTGCTTCCCAACATAGTATCATAACCGTCTTTCATATTTTCAATAAATTCATGTGCTTCTGCCAATTTAACAGCTTTGGTGAATTCCTCTTCGACAGCATCCGGCTTTGCAAATTTCAGGTTTTCCCTTATGGTTTCAGAAAAAAGAAACATTTCTTGGAATACAATACCAAAAGAGCTGCGAAGGTCATTAAACCTGTAATCTTTTATGGATATGCCATCTATCAGTATTTCACCCTCACAGCAGTCATAGCATCTAAGCAGGAGTTTGAGAATTGTTGTTTTACCGTTGCCGCTTCCACCTACTATTACAACTTTTTCACCTGCAGCAATATTTGTAGTGACATTTTTTAGAATACTATCTTGATTTTCGTAGTTAAAACCCACATTTTTAAAGGTTATATTTCCCCTAATCCTATTATTAGTAGGATTTTTACTTTCTTTAACAGTAGGTTCAATATGCATGAAAGTATAAGGCTTTTCAGCATCGGTCAGATTTTTGTTCTGGTTAATCAATAAATTTGTAAGTTTGGACAATGCATTAATGGACATGGATACATATGCATAATAGGCAACTATATTACCAACTGAAAAGAAATTTCCGTCTGCATTATTTATTCCTAAAATAAAATAAGTTCCGATTGCTATTGCTTGGAAAAAATTTACATAATTCAATATCCTTTGTTCCAGCCCCAGATTTCTAAGTTTCTTGCTGTTGAGGTTACCAAGCTCAGAAACAACCCCTTTGGAAATCCAGCTTCCGGAGTTGTATCCCCGAACATCTCTTACTGATTCAATGCAATCATAGACCTTCTTATAATGCAAATTTGTAATGTCTCTTATCTCCATATTCCTGGCATATATGCGCCTGCTGGATACCAAAGTTACAGCCGCCACACAAAGACAGCAAATTAAAACTGTTGCAATAAAATATATATTTTTACTTAGTATAATCATTATCAGCGGAAGTGTGAAGGCACACAATAACCGCATTGTATTTGGAATAAAATCATAATACAAAAAGTAAACGGACAATACATTTTGATAGGTCTTAGCCAAGAAATCTCCTCTTGGCGTTTTTTCAAAATAATCATAGCCCAGATCCCTTGCCTTGTCTATAACCGCATATTGTATAACCTTTGTTCCCTTCTCGCAAAAAACCATCCCGCATAACCCGTGTAAAAGACGGACAATTATTATCACAGCCACAATCAATATAGTATATGTCACAAGCTTTGCAACAATGGAAAAATCCTTACTGATAGCAACAACGTCAATAAATTTCTGGATTTGTTTTGGCAACAGTATAAAACAGGTTTCCTGAATTGCAACAAGTACAAAATATGCAATTACAAAAAAAGTGTACTTTTTTAAAAATGTAAAGCACCATAAGTACAATTTAAAATGATTGACCTTTTCTTCTTCCATAAGTTTCTCCTAATTTTTACGATATTTCCATAATTATCAAAATTATACCAACAAACCAAGTCGAATTCAATTAGTATTACAGTAATTGCCCGTTTAGCCCAAGTTTTTCAACAATACATTTCATTTCACAATCCAGTTCCTTTGAAATCATATCTTTAAAATAACTTGTGGCATGTTCAAATTCTTCCTTGGTTAGGCTCCCGTTTTCATAATCCAGTTTAAATTCATTTAATTCATGGAACTTAAAACCCAGTTTTTCTTTAAATATTCCAAAAAGACGGGTCAGTTTGCAGCCTGATGTAGTGTACTCTACATTAGATACACCGGGTGTGGGGTTTTCCCATTGATACTCTGCTTCAAGTTCCTTTTTTATTTGAGAAATATTGTAACCGAAATACAAGAAGGGATGGATAACAGAAACACCTTCAGGACAAATAAACGTCTTGTCTATTATATCTTTTACATCTGTATCTGTTTTGTATCGTTCAGAGGTTTTTATAGTATCGTAGGTTTTCTCAAACCTTGCTTTCAACATCTCCTCTGCTATGTCTATCATGCGTTCGGACATTTGTGCCTTTGTTCCAAAAATTTGTGCTGCGGTTGTACCGCTTGCCACAAAAGGAATACCCAATTTGTCTGCAAAATGCATCCCCAATGAGGTAAAATAACGGTTACATATATAACACAAAGGATTATCATCCAGATCTTTTATAACAGGGTCGGTTAACAAAAAATTATAAAATTTTAATATATCTTTTACCTTTGGCTTGTATATAAAAAGGTCAAGATTTAATTGCTCTGCAACTTTTTTTGCCTGAATATCATCCTCAAAACTATTATCTACAGTAAACAGACAAACTCTTTCACCCTTTACCTGTTTAATGAGATGGGCCAAATATGTACTATCCTTTCCTCCGCTGAACAGTACGAGACAATCATATTTTGATTTAGTCCCGATTTTTTCTGATAATTTATTATAAAAAATATTTTCAAGTGACATAGCCACCCCTCCTTATAAATTTAGTTTTTTATCATGCTTTCCACATAGTCAATCAATTCCTTGATTATAGAAAATCTACCATTATTCAACTCCGCTTCCCCAAATTCAAAGTTAAACTGCCCTTCTATTAAGACGACAATTTTGATATAAGTAATTGAATTGATTCCAACTTCAGTCAGCTGATTGTTTACATCTATTTGTTCTATGGCAGTAATTCCATCCACAGTGTCCCTGATCATTTCTTTTATTTTAAGCTCTATATCTTCAGATTTTAGAGTTTCCGCATTTTGATGGTTTTTTTGATTTGATTGCTCTGAAATCAGCCCTGGAGGAGGCAAAGCCTTTCTATCTATTTTTCCGTTGAGGGTTTGGGGTATGCTGTCTATCCTAATAAAATAAGCCGGCAGCATATAATTGGGCAAAGACTTTACCAGATGTTCCCGTAAATCAGATACCGATATTTCATCATCAGATACAAAGTATGCACACAGATATTTAATACTTTCTTTTCCATCTATTGCAGTAACAACCGCCTGCTTAACGGCACCAAATTTTAAAATACAGTTTTCAATTTCCTCAAGTTCTATCCTATAGCCTCTGATTTTTACTTGATTATCAATTCTTCCCAGACACTCAATATTGCCATTTTCAAGCCATCTCGCAAGGTCGCCTGTTCTGTATATTTTTTCATGGAAAGCAGACAAATCCGTTATGAATTTTTGAGCTGTTAATTCAGGTCTGTTAAGGTATCCTCTTGAAAGGCCGTCTCCACCGATACAAAGTTCGCCCTCCGCACCACCTGTAACAGGTTTACTGTTTTCGTTAATTATATATATTTGCGTATTGCGTATTGGCATTCCTATGTCAACACTGTTTCTCTGAGTTAAATCAGCTACTGTTGACCAGACTGTAGTCTCCGTAGGCCCGTACATATTAAATATTCTGGCATTTGTATAGCCTTTTACTTGTTCAAGCAGCACTTCCGAAAGAGGTTCTCCGCCAATCATAACGACTTTCAGATTCTTCAGGCACTCCAGATTTTTGTTGTGATTAATCAGCATCTGCAGTCTGGATGGAGTGATTTGAAGAATATCTGCACTGCTTTTCATAATGAGGTTGCACAGAGACTTGGGGTTTTTCTGGTCGTTCTCATCGGCAATGGCTACTCTCAGCCCCAGTGCCAAGGGAATTAATGTTTCCAGTATAAATATGTCAAAGGAAATAGTGGTAAGTGCCAATATCACGTTATGCTCACTTAAAGGAATTCTGTCTGATATACCATATAACAAGTTAACTACAGATTTATGTTCAATCATTACACCTTTAGGTTTACCTGTAGAGCCGGACGTATAAATCACATAAGCAAGATCAGATGCTTTTGCAACTTTATTCAGATTTGAAGTATCATGGTCGTATATATCCGGTTCATCAACGCAAATTACTTTATCCTTAAATGAAAGAAATCTATATTCCATTTCAGCATCCGATATTATAACCTTTGCATTACTGTCTTCAACCATATAGACTATCCGTTCTTCCGGGAAATCAGGGTCAACAGGCAGAAAAGCCGCTCCCGCCTTTAATACCCCTAAAAGAGCCACAAACATCTGCAGTGACCTTTTTACCATAATACAAACGATATCGTTTGGTTGAACCCCCATTTTCCTGATTTTCCAGGCCAGTTGATTTGACCTGCTATTCAGTTCCCGATAGGTGAGATAACTGCCTTTTAATTCCACGGCTATAGCATTTGGAGTCTTTTCTACCTGTTCTTCGATTAATTCATAAATTAATCTGTATTCGTTATTTTTTGTTTTATGCCACGGCTGTATCTGTTGCAGCAGCTGTCTGATTCTGGAAACCATTGAATGTGAATTATTCCTTCTCATGCTTGGCATACTCCCTTTCAAAGTTTTATAAAGCTTCCTTCAGGGAAACCATACTCTCTAAAAAATTTTCAAATTCATGTATAATTTCAGATACTCTAATAATTATCTTTTCATACATTGGTTCTGAATTTGTATAGGAGGTTTTTAGTATTAAAGGAGATAAAATAAGGAGATGATTTTTAATGCTTTCCAGACAATTAATAATGTCTTTCAAAGCAGGTAATTTCAATTCATCATAGCTTAGCTGAAGATATAACTGTGAAAAATCAAGCCCGTTTTTAATGATGTAAAATTTATTGAACAAACCTTTCAGAAAGGTAATTTTTTTATTACTATCAAGTCCTGAATTTGCTTTAATTATATTCAGTACATGATTCAGTCCGCAAAGCCCACTTTTCGGGGAATTGCTTTTTTGCAAGGTCAATTCAATTGTTTCGTAAAGTAAAGAATCAATTTCTGCATTCCAGTTTCCACTTTGTATTTCAATAAATTTGCAGTTGGTCGGATAGCCTGCAAACAATCCTTCACCTGAGGGATTGTTTGATTTTCGGGCAAGAATGAATTCATCGTAAGTTATATGTCCTTTAAAAAACCAGGGAGAAAACCAATCAACGATATTTATCCTGTCTGAATTTTCATCATAACCGCAGAATATATTGGCATGTAAATTATGTGACTTCTGATAATTGATAGAATAATTCAGATAAAAGGTGTCAACAGCCGTAATGATTGGTGTCCCTGAGTGAACTCTCCTTTTATTGTCTTCATATAAACTCTCAAAATCTTTAAAATCATTTATGTTATAACAGGTAACCTTATGATTATGGCTTGGTAAAACTGTAGCATTATCACTTAAACCCAGCGTAAAATCCGGAATATCCGAATCAACATCATTTATAACAATATTAAGGGCACTATTAATAAAAAAAATGGCTTTTTCCACTCCATAATACTCTAAAACCTGTCTTACTGCATTATGAAAGCAAAGAACATCAAATGCTCTATTATAACTATGTTTAAAGTTGTAAAAATCATTAATTAGCACCTTCACCCCTCCTACTTTTTGTAATTTATCGCATTAGTCGGGCATAATTCCATGCAGCATGTGCACAGTGCACATTTATCCCGGTCAAATTCCGGTACTTTTCTCAAAGTAATTGCATGAAAGGGACAGGCGTCAACACATAAACCGCATCTAACACATAAGCTTTCATCAACTTTGTAGGTCCGTTTCAGCATATCCATATACTTTTTTCTGTACTTTCCTTTATAAACAGGTACTCTGTTAAAACTCTCTTCTTTGTCCTGAAATCCACCGCCTATCAATTCCAGTTCATCTATCTTGGATTTTGCCATTTCACTTTGAAAAGCAGATTGAAGTACCTGAAGAGTTTCCGTTTCATATCCTACCAGATTACACATATAATAGTCAGCAAAAACGCCATCGGTACTTAGTACCAGATATCCAAGGTATCTGGGTTCTCCCAAGGACGGCCCCATTCCCTCCATACATACTATTGCATCCATTATAATCAAATCAGGAATACGTATTGAGTAGATAGAGCAAATAATATTGGCAAAATCATCAGCATCAATGAACTTGTGCAGTTCCTTTCTTTGCTTTCTGGATATACATCCATACATGTTTTTTATTGCTCCTGTAAAATCAGTAAGCATATGATTCTTATATTTGGGTACAGAAATAACTATATCGCAGGATTTTATCAGCGATGAATACGTATATTCCATTCCTTCCACTACAACAGTCTCATAACCGTAGTCCCGTAAATTGTAAAATTTCAGGTTGTATTCATCCATTATTTCCTTAATACCTGTTACTTCCAACACATTTTCGTCAGATATATCTTCGCAAAGGACTATATCACAGCCCAAAGGCAGTAGTGCTTCAACCAACAAACGTACCACCCCGGGATGAGTCGTTGCTGCTTTCTGAGGGTGAAACGGACCCACAAGGTTGATTTTTACTGCAACCTTGCTTGCTTTTTTTATATTGCAATTTTTACTTACATATCCTGAAACGTCCTTTTTTAATAAAGATAAGTCATGGTAATGCAGGCCCTTTATTATCCTCAGATTATTTTGCATTGTTATCTCCATCCTTACAATCCTACCGTGTCTCTGGTAAGATCATGAACAAGCCATAGATTTTCCTGTGAATATTCAACTGTACCTTTATCGATATCAACTTTTATCGGTCTCAATGCACCGGGAACAATATACTCGCCTGAATATGGAAATTTTAACCCGGTCCAGTTCTCCCATTCCTCAATGGTTCCTGATACGGAAATTCCCTTGCACTGCTTAACCATGGCTGCGCCAAGCTTTACGTGCACTCTTATCCACGGGTCAAAGGGCAACCCCTCCTCATTTGTCCAATTGAAGTATTTCTCACTATCCATTAGGGGATACTTAAATTTAGCAGAAGGTCGAATTGGAATGAACAACCTTTTATATCCCTTTTCCTTTCCCAGACGAATCAGTTCCTTAACACAGATGTAGCTCAGTCCTTTGCCTTTATACTCGGGGTTAATGGTTATCTGCAAAGCCATAAAAGCATTAGGCTTTTTATTTTTATAAAGATCATTAGCTATTTTTCTTAGCCCCCAATAAATCCCGCCTTCATCCAGCTCCGTATTTTCACCGTCAAAGCTGAAGGCTCCCGAATTAGCTATGGCTATCACTTTATCTTCTGATGTAAATAAAATCTGATGATCGGAAAATTCCTCTTCGACGAATTTCCAATACGTTCTCATTACTCGTTCAGCATCCATAAATTTAGGAAAAGCACCGGCATACAATTTTTGTATCTGCTCCGCTAAATCAGGACGGCTTTTTACAGTTGAAATTTCAAACCTCATATGGACACCTCTATCTGTTTAATAATTCTTCAATATATGAAATAATTGTTCTAATACTCTCAAACTTTTTAATATCTAAATAACCTGTCTCAAACTCAATTCCAAACTCAGTCTCTATCTCGACCAAAAGCTTGATAAAAGTCATCGAAGTTATTCCCACATTTGCCAGAAAATCATCAAATTTACTGTCGTCGGTTATATTTAACTCAAGCCTCTCGTTAAGTATTTTCATTACTCTGTTTTTTACCTCATTAGCGGTCATTTTGTTCCCTCCTTAATTTACACCATCGCCTTATATGAGCTATTAATCAGTAAGTCAATCATTTTTCTTTCGTCTCCGCACAGCTTTTCCATAACGCTGATGGCATTGCTGAGTTTTTCGTCGATATATTCCCCTGAGTACTTGTAGCTGAGAATTGACAGACGGACAAAAGTCCAGCCGTTCACTATATCCTGTATGGTATTTTCCAATTCTTTGTCTTTGAAAAAACAGTTTATCCTGTATTGCTCTAGTTTCTTTGCAGCAATAACCTCCATAAGTGATTCAAGTATTTCATCTGCATGTTGCTCAAGGAGATCCCGATTTCGCATAGCCTCTACAAGATTATTTTTCATACTTAGCAAATGTTCCATGCCTTTTATGACTTCAGCCCGGTTCTCCAGATACCGTGCTGCATATCTGGACACATAGGATTTCAGGGGATGCTTATTTTTTTCTTCCCGTAGTACTGATTTGCAAAACTTTATGTATGCAGGCTCCTTTAAATGTCCAAAGTGTTGGTAATACCCGTCACTAGCCTCCTGAATACAGTCATATGATATGGTTTCAGGCTTATACCTCAAGCTGTTTTTGTTTTTGTGCTCAAAAATATTAAAGGTTTGCTCTGTGTCATCGTAGCCATATACCAACAGGTTGTGGTCCAGATGTTCCGTACCGTATAAATCAGGTCTCATAGGCTCATAAAAGCAGTCTACCTTCACTATTACGGGCATACCTTTGCTCAATGCCTCCCGTATGCCGTATACAATATTTCCGTATTCCTTACATTCAAATAATTCAATATTCATATCATTCAGAAGCCGGGTTACCGGCTGGATGGGAACATATTCCACATCCGCCTGTAACCGGTTATAGGGGGAATGTCTGTACAAAATGATATCATTGAGAAAAAATCTCATGACCTCACCTTGAAAATATTTAACTATTGAAAATAAGCAATTATAGAAGCAATCTTTGTAGTAAACTTCATTAAACGGCATAATATCAGTCAGTTTTCTTGATGCTGTCAACTCTTTCATACAAATTATTCTTCCTTATGTATTCAACTAGTTTATTAATTGTGTTATTGGCGTAAATTGCATCCTGTTCAAGGGCTATGCCAATCTTCTCCAGAGATATCTGCATCATTGCAGCAATTATGGAATTGCCCCCGATATCCAAGAAATCTTCATCCGGATTTATAGTTTCCAGGTTAAGCAGTTGTTCCCATATACTATTAATCTTATTTACTAATACATCACTGCTATTGTTTGTCCGGGTACTCTGTTGGTTTACTCTAAAACTTCTTAATTTTTCTCTGTCCACTTTGTTATTCACAGTCAGAGGTAAATTGTCTATAAGAACAAACTGCTGAGGGATCATGTAAACCGGAAGGGACTTGCTCAAAAAGGCTTTTATTTGTGGGATATCCACCTCTTGATTCGTCAGGAAGCAAACCAGTATATTTTCACCTAAATGGTCCTTCTTATGAATAACAGCCGCTTCGTCAACACCATCAAACAGCAGTATGTTCTTTTCGACTTCACTGATTTCAACTCTGCTTCCCCGGATTTTTACCTGGTTGTCCATTCTGCCAAAGTAAGCAATATTACCGTCTCTGCCTAATGCCCCGATGTCCCCTGTCCTGTACAGGGTTTGGGTTTCTATGACAAAGCAGTCAAATTGGTCTTTTGTCAGGTCAGGTTTATTCCAATATCCGTTCGCCAGGCCTGCACCACTTATACATATCTCACCTTTTTCATTTATATCACACAATTTATTTTCGCTATTGAGTATGTACACTTTGGTATTGGCAATGGGTTTTCCTATGGAAATGGAATCCTGTCCCTGAGCCAACTGCTTTTCTATGATGTTACAGGTTGCATAGATGGCAGATTCCGTCATACCGTAAATGTTTGCAATTTTCGCCGTACGAAACAGTCTGTTCCATCTTCCGGCCAGTTGAGCGGTGATATGCTCTCCTCCATTAAATATCCATTTAAGTCTGGGTAAAGGATTTTGTATCATGTTTCCTTCAACAAAGTCTAGAAAAACCTTGAGGATGGATGGTACGAATTGTGTAATGCTGACGTCATTTTCCTTAAGCCTGTAGTATAATCTTTTCTGATCCTTTACATCCCAATCCTTTATAATTGATATTTCCGCACCGTTCATCAGTGGCCAGAATATTTCCCAAATAGAATCTGTAAAACTAATGGATGTTTTATGGGCTATAATATCTCCGGAACCTATTTCAAATTTTTCGCTCATCCAGAACAAGGTATTCAGGACAGCCTTATGGGTTACCATAACCCCTTTTGGCTTTCCGGTGGTACCTGAAGTATAAAGAATATAAGCCAAATCATCCTCTTTCACCGACCTCCTGTTAACCAAATCAAAGGTTCTGGTGTGCTTCCTGCCTGATGTTGACGAGTATTGAAACGAATCCATGACCTGATCTATATACAGGATTATAGTATCATCCATGTTGATGCCTTCGGGTAAAGTATGACCTGTCAAAGGCAGGATAACCGCCTTGCATGAAGTGTCCTCCAATATGTACCTAATCCTGAGTTCAGGATATGAAGTGTCAATTGGAACATAAACTGCACCGCACTTCAATATGGCAACAGCCGAGACGATGAGTTCGATACTCCTGTCCAGCAGGACGGCAATTGGCTGTCCTGCTTCTACGCCGCTTTCCAGCAATATGTTTGCAACATAGTCCGACCACTTTTCAAGTTCCTCATAGGTCATTTCCCTACCGTAATCAGTAACTGCTGAATTTTCAGGGTTAAGCCTTGACTGTGCCGAAATCAGTTCATGGACGGTTGTATTTTTGGGGTACGCCTTTTCAGTGTCGTTTATCCGGTTATATATATCCATTTTCTCCATAACTGTTATGCCGCTCCCCCATTAAAAAAATCCACCAGCAAATCTATTCCTTCCTTATACCTGCCGGTTGAGAATGAGAGCCTTAGTGTGGTAGGCAGACCAAAATCAGAACCCGGGACTGTTGCTACGCGTTTGGTTTCTATGATTCTTTTTGCCAGTTCAAAACTGTCTTTATAGTTGTATTTATCCATGAAATCCTTACATTCCAATGTAATATAAAATCCACCTTCTGAATTTATTACTTTTACCAGCTGGTTGTTACGGAATTTTTCCACGGTATAATTTCGTCTATCCCTGTAAAGCTCCACAAGCTTCTCAACCTCTTCCGGATAATCAAGGGCTGTCAACGCACCATATTGAACCACGGGATCAACCGTCAGCAATGTATGATGCTGTATAACAGTAAGGGGATCCACCAATTCGTCGGGTACGATACAGTATCCTACCCTCTTGCTGTACATGCGATACGCTTTTGAGAATGCATTGGTTGTAATGAAAACAGATTTTGTATCTTTCAGTTGCATTACTGATTTGTTTTTTTCGTCAAAATATGTATTGGAATAGATCTCATCGTTGATAATTACCGCTTTACCGTCAACAATCCTGTCAATCTCGTACAGTTCTTCATCGGTCAGTACATTTCCAAGGGGATTACCGGGTGTATTTATGACTACAATTTTGGTCTTCTCTGTAAAGTTCTCTCTGAAGGAGTCTATGTCCAGTCTCATGGTGCCGGGATCAATTCTGTAGTACTTTATGTCAGCCCCGGAGAGTAGTGCCGAAAATCTGTATAAGGAATAATATGGGGTAGGAAGTAACACCTCATCACCCTTTTGGGATAGTATATAAAACAGATTTCTAAAAATTGCACTGGTACCTGTACTGATAATAAAATTATTAGGACTGATATCTACACCATACTGCTCCTTATAATAGGAAGAGAGCTTTTCCTTGAGCTCTGGCAAGCCTCCTGGGAATACAAGTGAGCTCTTGCTGAAATCTCCTGTTGCATCCTGCATGCTTTTAATGATATCAGGGTGTAAAGGTAATTCTGATTTTCCTAAAGTCATTCGGATTACCTTATTATCCGGGTTTTGTTTATCCAGCTCATATGCCATTTGGTCCAAAACAAACATCAAAAATTTGTTATCAAAAAAATTCACTTCGGTCCTTAATTCCACTTTTGACCTCTCCTTTCAACCTGTGTAAGGTTATTGTCTGATGTATTTTAAATTACTTACTTTAAGCAAGGTTCCATTTGTAATAATTCAATAACGTTTTTATCCGGATCCTCATAAAAAACTATTTTTGTTTTCCCAAATTTCGGAGTGTCAACAGAAAATACTTTACTTATAGGTTTAATCCCATAATTAAAAAGTTTTTCCATCTTTCTTTCCAAAGAATTGACCAGGATTGTGAAATTTACCGGAGATGGTGCCATCTCCTCATAAATTCTGCTTCCGTCCTCATTCATGTATTCCATAAGTTCAATCATGGAACCGGTGTGTGACACCTTTAGCAGCACCAGCCTGTAGCGGTGATAGGCACCATTTGATACGAAATCTACCAGTTCTCCATCGATTTGGGTATCGTCTACTACTTCCATTCCTAATTTGTTTACATAAAAATCTAGTGACCTTTCCATGGAGTGGACGAACAAATCTACATGTAGCAACATAACTGTGTTACTTCTCCCTTAAATGTTAAAGTATTGTTTCGGTTCAATGCCTGCTTTATTCAGTTTCAAGTAAAGCGACAAACGATTCTTTTCAAGATCGTCACTGGTACTCTTGAAATACTTGAGGTTCCAGTATTCTTCTGTTATCCTGTCAGCCTTGTCCTTATTCCATCCGCCTTCAGTCATTGAAATCAGCTCCCTGAAACACTTTGCATTGTTCTTGTTAACCCTGTGCAAAACTTCCCATGCATAATCTTCGTGAGCTTTTATTGTGCTGAGGAATTCAGGAAATTGACGTTTTATATGGTTTAAAAGCTTAAATTCCTCACGGATGTAGCTTCCTATTTTTTTAGAATAAAAGTACTCTTTTGAATTTTCATTTTCGTGATACTTGAAATATAAATAAACCGAAAGTTTTCCTACATCTTCATCCACATATCTGTATGAATGGCAACTGTCAATGTCATCTTTTATGAGTAATCCGTCCTCTTTTACCTTGTAATAAATATTAGAGAATTTGGTTATTCCGCATCTTTCCACAAGATAGTAAAGTACTGATGCAAAGCAGGTCTTTTCAAGATAATCTACATTTTCACTAAGTCTTTTTATAGTTGAATAAGGATTAAAGTTTATGAAGCCGATATCAATTGCTATATCATTATCTCTGAAATATTTGATGGTATTATAGTTGTCTTCGGCGGTTGCAGGTTTGTTATAAAGTTTCAAATCCTCCGCATTTCCCGACTCTATTCCAAAAATAGTACCCACAAAACCGGAATCCTTTAAAAGCTTCATTTTCTTTTCGTCAAACTGCTTGTAGACCTCTGCTCTGAAATATGTTTCATAGGATATATGTAAATTGTTTTTAATTATTTTTTCAGCTATTTCCCACATTCTGTTGGGACAGGACTTGTTGCAATCCTCAAAGCTGTCATCAATGAACCAGAACCTGTTTACATTATATTCGTCAACAATTTGCTTGACTTCCTTCACTACATTTTCAGGACTTCTTCCTCTCCACTGGTTTCTGCCATTGGTTCCCCAGAACTCGTTATGCCAGCAAAAGCTGCAGTTTGCTTTACATCCACGGCTGGTAGAAATATAGGCATACTTCAGCATGTTATTCCTGAGAAGATCTCTTTCAGGAAATGGCAATGAGTCCAAATCCTCTATAAGTGCTTCCCTCTCATTTTCGATGATTTTATCACCGTCCCTGTATAACAAGCCCTTTACATTACTGAAGCCGCTTTCATTCTCCATTGCAGTTACCAGATTTTTGAAAACTATTTCACCTTCTCCCTTTATGATGAAATCCACCAAAGGGTATTTCTCCATAAGGATGTCTCCGCACAGGGTAGGCCAGTATGCTCCAAAGCAAATCTTTGCATTTGGTACTTTTTCCTTAATTTTTTTGCATACCTCATAAACAACCTTTTCTGTTGTAGAATACACTGGCAGACCTATCAAATCCGGCTTCATTTCGTAGATACGTTCAAGATCAAGATATTTTCTGCTGGAATTAATAAGCTCAACATCAAAATTTTCTTTCCTCAGGTATGCTGCAATTGAACATATGCCTATTTCCTCAGTAATTATTGCATTTTTTTCGGTTAGCACACTCAGGAGCAAGGTCTTTATACGTTTTTTCATACTTATCACCCTTCATCTTTACTAGATTTGAATTAAGCCTTACTTTTCTTTTCAACTGTATCGACCATTGCATTCAGCGTTTCAAAATTTTCAGGCAGCATATCTTCTTCGCTAAATGAAATTTTGAATTGCTTTTCCAAAAACAGAATAACATTAACGATACTGATAGAATCGATTAACCCACTATCTATCAATTGCTGCTCATCAGTAATCGTATCCACTTCCTTAATAACAGTATCAAGTAGGAAATCCTTAATGATTTTCTTTTTGTCCATACTCTCCCCTCACTTTCTATTTTTACTTTTTTGAGATAATATTTTTAGAATAGTACTTCATATGCTGCTCAATTCTTTCCAGTACGTCCTCCGGCCTTTCCAGAATCATCAGGTGCGTGGCACCGGGCAAACAAGTGTAATTTGAATTCTTAACCCGGGTGTGGGCCCATTCGGACTGCTTGTACGGTGCTATTTGATCACACTCTGCAGAAATGAACAAAACAGGTTTATCAACTTCGGTCAGAAGGTCTGTAATGTCATGGAGGTAATACTCCATGCACATATTCAGAAAGTTCACCATCTTTTCTTTAGAGGTAAACGGCTCGAGAAGAATATCCCTGTGCCTTTCGGGCATAACTTCATATATATATTTATCATTCTCGCCGGAGTATTGTTTAATTGGTTTATTGAACATGCCGTTATGGATAATGCGCATATAGAAATCCAGCATCTTTTCATTATCGCTTACGAGTTTCGCAATCAGCTGTATATTCTCTCTGAATTTGGAATGGTGTGCTTTACTTCCCTCGTAAGGTGCATATTCACCTGCCAGCAAGATATGGGATTTTATCATTTCCTTATGCTTTTGGTAATACATCATTGCAGATTTTATGCCGGAGCACCAGGATATTATATGAAAGCTTTTTAAGCCTTCGTTATCAACGATTTCTTCTATATCTTCAACCTGATGGTCAACACCAAAGATAAACGCTGGATCTTCATTGGGTTTATCCTTGTGATATATACCTCGCGTCTGCCATACAATGACATAGTAATTCTTTGATAATTCCTCTATTACCCGGTCCCATGCATCGGGACTGACTCCATAAGCATTGACGATTATTATGGCTTCTCCCTTACCCGCTGTATAATAGGTAAATTCACGTCCGTTTTGGGATATAATTGTTTTTTGGGTTTTGTTTACGGCAGAAGGAGGCAGCAAGTTTCTATTCAGGCTCATCTTCAATGTATCTGCAATGTAGTCGTATATATACATGTAGCTTTGCTTAACGGCTTCCGGGTCTTGCTTCCTGACTTTTTCAGAATCTATTGGAAGCCTCAGGTACGGGAGATGATATGACAGGATATGCTCAAATATAAGGTCAATTTCATTCAGTGTCTCTTTACTATGAGTAATTTCAATACGGATATCACTTAAATTCCTGCTGATTTCCCTTACCAGAGTATCAAACTGAAAACTGCAGGAACATGCAGCAGGAAGAAATTCAATGGTATTTACGCTCTCTTCCCTGTATTGCTCTACTATCCTATCTATGATACTCTGGGTACCTGAAATATCAATTGTAAATTCATCTCCTGAAAATATAGTCAGGGCATTATCATCAAAATAACTGGGAATTCTGGAATTTACCCATTGTTTGAATTCCAGCAATCTGTATATAAACCGGTCTATTGCTTCAATCCAGTCACTTTCTTTGAGTTGCCTGAAGGCTAAAGGAGTCTGATACACTTTTACCTTGACATTTGTATCCTTAAATCTTTCTGTAAGGAATTCCCTGTTTGCTGTCTGTATTTTCCCAAGCAAAGTGCAGGTATTATCCCCTTTTTCATCCATCGCCGAATACATGGAACTTATATAATTCACATCGGATACATAGTATTTTTCACAGAGCTCTTGAATATTGTCCATGATTTTTTTGTTGCTGATTATAATCTGAGACTCATAAACTGGTACTATTGAAACTTCTTTATCCAGATGCCAGAGGCTTATTTCCTTGTCTGAGAAAAGTTCTTTGTAATTATATACCTTTAATTTTTCAATATCCTCAAAAATAACCTGTATACTGTTCATGGAATGAATTAAATCTTCTCTTTCGTGGATACATGAAATACTGTTTACTATTTCCAGCAACGTATTCCATTCCTTCTTCCCCGAAAGACAATAAACGGGGCCGAGACTTTTTTCCATAAGGGTATTGATGAGTCTCAATCCAAAAAGGTCATAAATTCCTGTAAATAAGATAATCTTATCCATATTTCCCCCTATTTATTTCTCATTTTCAAGTTTTTAGCCAACTCCTGATTTCCCCGGAATACATTAAGCATTCTGTTGACGTTTTCCTTGTACCTGTCATCAATTTCATGGTCCTTGTACCCTACCACATCCTTAAATATTTTTGAAAGCTCCATAAATTCACTTATTTGTGTCCCCTGAGTCAGGAAATAGGCCAAAGACCATAGATTAAAGGAAAGTGAAGGCATAAAGTATGAATTTTTTATGTTTCTGATTCCATCCAGAACGATTTTTCCTGCTGTCTCATAATCCATGTCCTTATGGGACCAGCTGTACCCGTATCCTTCGAGATTGTAATAATCCCTTTCCTTAGATATAGGTACGGCATTTTCAAAGAACCATACCTGCAGGTCATAAAATGTAGGCTTGGCTTCCTCTATAAATTTAATGGTGTCCCTTGCTGTTTTTTCGGTTTCGCCAGGAAATCCGACCATACAGGATGCATGGCTTACAATACCGTATTTATTTAACTGTCCGATACCCCATACAAGCTGTTCGGTTGAAACTCTCTTGTCCATATTCTTTCGTATGGTATCATTGCCGGACTCTACGCCCAAAATAACACCGCCGCAGCCAGATTTAGCCATTAGTTCATAAGTTTCTTCATCTGAATGGGATATTCTGAAAAATGAATACCATTTGAAATTGTATTTATTTCTTATCATCATCCTCAGCATGTCTTTAAACCTATCCAGAGGTACATTGAGGGAATCATCAACAAAAACTATGGATTTTACTCCCAGAGAGTGAATATAATTCATATTTTTTTCAATACTCTCTATTTTCATAAACATGGGTTCCCCGCCGAGTATTGGATATCTGCAGAAGGAGCAGCACAAACTGCAACTGATGGAACAGCGCATATAAACTGGCGGTTTAGGATGATTTTCATAAAAAGTAAATTCCTTTATAGGATCATCATCCAGACATATGTTTTCAGGTACTTTTACCGTTCTCTTGTAATGTCCGTCCTTGTATATAATATTGGGGATTTTGGATAAGTCGGGCTTGTCCTTCCTTAATTCGGTACATATTTGGTATAATGTATCCTCCCCCTGACGCTCATGAATAAAGATATCTGCGCCTATACTCTGAAGCAAATAGTTTTGCTGTGGAGTTGAATATTCAAAATTGATACTGTTTATAAACGGACCGCCCACCACAATTACAATAGATGGGTCGATTGAGTGGATATAGTCCACAATTTCCCTGATTGGTGCAGGCTCAACATGGCATGTAGAGGATACGCCTATGCAATTTGGTGAATAGTTTTCAATCAGATATTTTAGTTTTTCCCTGCCATCATTAAAATAGTTCACATAACCTACCGACATTCCGTGTTTTTTAAGATAATGCATACAGTAGTGTACAGCCATGTTGGGCATTCTGTATATTGTCAGGTCACTTTGCATTCCGGTTGAATTTGTAATACTTTCTCTCACAATTTCCGAATACTTCATACGTTTCCCGTTGACTACCGCCGACCTTGCAAGCATATGTTCATAAGCTGCACTTTTATCCTTGTACGGCTCAACACGCTTGATAATAGTATCCATTTTTTCATCATTAAAACCAATCATTATGCAATCATGCTTCATAATATATGTTATCTCCCCTCTCTATTAATAAGACTTACCAGGTTAGCTATATTGGGCTTGTTAAAAAATTCGCTGTAGTCAACTTCTACATTAAATTTATTGTAGATTTCGGCAAGGAGTGTCATTACCCGCAAGCTGTCCCCTCCAAGGCTCATAAAGTTTTCATTGACACCTATTCTGTTTATCTTGAGTATTCTTTTCATAACTTCAGCCACAGCCATTTCAAGCTCGGTGCTTGGAGAATCCTGAATATCCTTTGATTCTAAACGGTTTTCTAAAGGAACAGGCAGTCTTTTCTTGTCAATTTTACCGTTTTTAGTTAAAGGCCATTGCTCTACTATTACATAATTGTTGGGGAGCATATACATAGGAAGATACTTTGCAAGGAACTTATTCATTTCCACCTCATCCAGAGAGGCATTTTTATTCATTATCAGGTATGCAATCAATTTTGGATAATCCGAGTCCGAATTTACGATAACAAGAGATTCAGCTACACTGTCATGCTTATTCAGATTTTCCATTATTTCATTCAGTTCAATTCTGTGACTTCTTATTTTTACCTGGTCATCCTTTCGGCCCATGTAATATATGTCCCCATTAGCCAGAAATTTGCCTAAGTCACCTGTTTTATATATTTTATCTACCTTTGGATCAACCTCAGGGTTTGTAATGAAATGGGCATTGTTCATTTCCGGACGGTTATAATAACCCCTTGTTACTCCATAGCCTGAAATATACAATTCTCCCACACATCCCACGGGTACGTTTTTCATATTGTCGTCCAGAATATATATGCTGTTGTTATCCAGAGGCCTTCCTATATGAGGTTCAGCACTGTCATTATTGTTTATAAGGCAATATGTTGAATCTACCGTACACTCAGTAGGTCCGTATACATTAAATATCTTAATTTTTTTCTCTTCTCTGAGCATATCCCACATTTCATTTGGAATAGCTTCTCCCCCTACCAGAATCAAGTCCAAATCCTCACTGCACTTTTCCAGAAGCTTTTCTCTCAGCAGCAGATTTAATTGGGATGGGGTACAATCAAAAACGTTCATTTTACTATCAGCTATATACTGTATCAACCCTATGGCAGAATTTCTTACATTTTCAGGGATTATACTGATGCTATATCCTTTGAGAAGTGCCACAAGTTGCTGTACTGAGGCATCAAAACCAAATGGTGCATTTACTGAGGCTACAACATTATTTTTTTCAGGAATATATTTGTACATATGAGCATCAATGTTTGTAAAAAGATTCATAACAGAAAAATGTTCTACAATAGTAAGCTTGGGATATCCCGTTGACCCGGAAGTGTATATTCCGTAAGCCATATTATTTTTTGTAATACACAGGTCAAGGTTTTCTTTTTCATATAGACTCATGTCAAAGTCGTCTATATACAGAATTTGGCTATTATCTGCAGGAATACACGACTGAAATTTAACTTTAGAAATGATAAGAGGCATATTGGTTTCACGTATCATAAACTCCAGTCTTTTAACAGGAAAGTTTTCATGTCCGGGATTCAATGTATCGGAGTCTATAGGAACATACCCGTTCCCTGACTTCATTATTCCCAGTATTGAAATGATGTACTCTATGGAGCGTTCCATAAAAACTCCTATCAGACGCTCGGTGTCCTTACATTTCTTATGGATATAATGTGCCATTTGGTTAGCTTTCTCATTTAACTCCCTATAGGTCAATTTTTTGTCTGAATATATTACCGCTGTTCTATCCGGGTACTCCATTGCCCTTTGCTCAAACATCTGATGGAAACAAATATCCGGAACTTCCCTTTTTGGACTGACCATAAAATTCTTTATAATTTCATCCTCTGTAGAACTGATTATGTTGATATTTTCAATTGTAACCTGAGGGTTGCTGAGGAATTCATCAACAATTTTTTGCAATCTGCCTTCCATGAGAGTTTCCGCCTTGTCATCTAAATTAAAACAATAAGAAATCTCATTATTTTCGCTGAAACAATGCAGGGTATTAGTTCTGTCTTTTTTGCCTTGGTATTTTTCCAACTCTGCTGTGCTTAAAGCTTTATCGCTGTAATAAAACAATGGAGTTTCATCGCCATCCCCGTTACCTTCACTCTGACAACAGCAGCAACCGGATATTTTGTTTTGGATATCCAACAAAAGCTCAGTGAATTTTGTGCCATCGTTTACTGATACACAAAGTATAAATTGTTTACCGGACTTATTGACACGTATGGTCCATTTGTTAAATTCATTCATTTTATGTAGAAGTACTGAATAGCAGCCCAGCAAAAAGCTTTCTTGCTTAATGGATTGCTCCTTTAAATATTTATCAACTGCATTTTTACTTTCGAGTATAGTAAATTTTTTATCACCCATATTTTCAACCTCTCTTTTGATAATTAATTCTATTGCCTACTTTTTTTACAAAAATTTTTAATTTATAGTCTCACCCCTTTTTATTTTTTGTAATGACATACTATTTAGTTTTAGTATCCTCTTAACTACCGGGGTACTTATAAGAGAAGTTACTATTGCCATTATTACCAGAGCTACGAAAACTTGCTCCGTAATCATATTTAAATCAAGAGCCGTAGATGCAATAATAATTTCAACAGCACCCCTTGAGTTCATACAGACCCCTACGCATACAGCAGCTTTCGTGTTCATTCCACCTAAAACTGCACCTACTGAGGCCCCTACTATTTTTCCTATACATGCTATAAGTAGAACAGCAATAATAAGAGATAAGTTTAAGTTACTTATAAAATTTGCTTTTAGTCCGATTGAAACAAAGTAAAGGGGTGCAAAAAATTCAGTTGCGAATCTATGCATAATTACACGGTTGCTTGCACCACTCATTCTGTAATATTTGCTTAAGACAGTACCTAATAGAAAAACTGCAAAAAACGGGTGTATACCAGCTATTTCAGCTATAAAGGCTGTGAATAATATAAGTACAATAGAAATACCGATAAAAGCATTTTTATTTTTAAAGAATCTATTGAAAAATGCAATCACAGTTCTGCATATTCTTGGAACAATTAAGAACATTACCACTATAAAAATAACAACTTTTAATATGGATAAACCAATGGCTATAGGTGCAGCTTTCTTCGAATTTACAAAACTTATAAGGCAGGAGAAAATTGTCCACCCTATAAGATCATCAATTGTTGCAGATCCAACGATTGCAGTGCCCAGTTCTGTTTTTAATATGTTCAAATCCATGAGTGTCTTAATTATAATAGGCAGTGCCGAGATAGATAGAGCTGTTCCGATAAACACCACAAATATCCACCTCTCCATTTGTGCAGAGTGGCCCTGCTCCATTGGAATAAACAATGCCAGCACCATACCCAGACATAGTGGAATGATTATTCCTAATGAACTGGTTAGAAATATAAGCCTCCTCCTTTTCCATATAATTCTGAAATTAATTTCAAGTCCTGCAACATACATAAATAAGAACATTCCTATTTGGATGAAGTTTGCAGTATCGGGCAGTAATACGGTATGTGAAGGAAATATAGCCGAAAACAAATCTGGTGAAACCATCTTTAGTACAGTTGGTCCTAATAAAATACCTCCTAATAATTCCCCGAGTACCGTTGAGTTAACAAGCTTATTGGATATTTGCCCCATTAATAGTGCGACTGCCAGTAAAACACATATTTGAAGTATATATAAATATAATGTATTGCTCATTAGTATAAGGCTCCCTCTCTAATACGCTATTTCTATTTTCTACCATGGTAATATATGGCTGATTTGATTTCTACTCTAAGAAATTATAGGATTTCAGTGTATTTTATAGAATGTAACTACTAAATTTTGTAGTATAAGGAATTATATTTCATCAATGGTTATAAGATTGTACTTCAAGGCTTTTACAACTGCATCGATTACATTGCTGGTATCCAACTTTCTGAAAATAATCTTTTTATGGTATCTTACAGTGTTTATACTTATTCCGGAATCGATGGCGACTGCTTTTTCAGTCATTCCCTTTGCAAGCAATTTCAGCACCATTAACTGCTTGTCGCTGAACTTCATTTGAGATATCTGTCTTTTAGCCAGAGTTTGCCCTGTTCCCTCCACCTCATTCCCTACCTGATATGCCAAGAGCTCCGTTATAATAATCAATTCCTTTTTTATGGGAATACCTGTGGACGCAACGGCTATAGAACCTATTATTCTGTTCCGGATACATATTGGTACAGAAAAAAGGTACATTCGGCTGAAGAAACTGCAATAATGGTGCTGGGGCTCAGTATTAACTTTTTTGTTTAGCTTCAACGACAGAGAAATGGCGTTTGTGCCGCTGATTTCCTCTGCAAGTGAGATACCTTCCTTGAGAATAGTATGGTTTTTCTTATTTATATACAGAATTATTCCTTCAGAATCCGTTAGCAAAAAGGAATGTTTACCAAGTATTTGGGTGTTTACCTTTTCAACAGCATCCTTAAAGACCGATAATAGCATTTTATTTTCATCTAATTTGACCTTTATATCATATTCTTTCATGCTTACAGGAATTGAAGCGTTACTGGGCAAATCCATCTCTAAACATCTCCTCCATGAATTTAAAACCTCCTTACTTACATATGAGTTTTTCATTAAATACCTCCAGATTTTGTATTTTTTTAAAATAACAACCTAAAATGTTACATAATATAAATATTTCATTAGTTCTTTTAAGAATTTTAATAACCTCTTTGTTTATTTTTGGTAATAATTCCAGAAAACTATATAATTATGTAGGTTAAAATAATCATTTGGAGAAAAATGAGGTTTAGATAAAACAAGAAACGTCGACATTTGTTAAAATGCCGACGTTTCCATAAAGTTTACATTAACAATAATATTGTTTTTAATTGATTATCTGTTTATTGTATGATAAGGACATGATCTTATATGGTCGTCTACCATACCGATTGCCTGCATAAATGAATAGATTATAACTGGACCAACAAATTTGAAGTTTCTCTTTTTCAAATCTTTGCTTATTTCTTCCGACAGGAGAGTTTTTGCAGGAATTTGTTCTTCAGAATCCCTGATATTTATCTGGGGGCGATAATCAACGTAACGCCACAGGTAATCTGAAAAGCTTCCAAGCTCTGTTTGTGTTTTAAGTACCGCCAAAGCATTGCTTCTGACAGACCTTAATTTCAAGGGACTTTTAACTACATTATATTCATTTTTGATATTTTCCAGTTCTTCATCACTAAG
Source organism: Ruminiclostridium papyrosolvens C7 (assembly GCF_000421965.1). Taxonomy (GTDB): domain Bacteria; phylum Bacillota; class Clostridia; order Acetivibrionales; family DSM-1351; genus Ruminiclostridium; species Ruminiclostridium papyrosolvens_A. The sequence goes on from NZ_ATAY01000063.1 coordinate 23,187, forward strand.
GGTTGAACAATATCGGATATCGAAATTTTTAAAAGCCTTTTTATATTCTTCTCTTTTGGCAAGGACGATACTCCAGGATAAACCGCTTTGAGCCCCTTCCAAAGTAAGCATTTCAAATATATATGAATCATCATAACTTGGTCTGCACCATTCATTATCGTGATATTGTTTCATTATAGGATTATTGCCGGGCCATAAACAAGCACTCATAGAAAACCCTTTCTCTTCATAGTTTATTTTTTATCTATAAATAATTCAGTGTCAAAACTTCCGGATATTCGGATATATTATCTGCATTTATTGTAAGCTCATTACCGGGGTACCTTTTACCGTCTATTTTTTCCAGAAACCTTTCCGGCTCTGCCAGTTTAAATGACAGATGTTCTGTCTTATAGTGCATGGGAATTGAAATCCTTGGATTAATTGATTTTATAACCTTTATTGCCGTATCTCCGTCAATTGTATATATGTCACCTATTGGAACAAGGAGTACATCCACCTGACCAATTTCCTCAAGCTGTTCTTCAGATAAAACATGCCCTAAATCACCCAAATGACAAATAGTAATCCCATCAATTGAATAAATGAATACTATATTTTTACCCCTTTTTGCACCGCCCAATTCATCGTGAAAAGTTGATATTCCTTTTATACTTATATCTCCGTGGGTAAAATTGCCTGCATCTTTTATATGCTTGAAACTGCCCTTCACAACACTGACATTGTCATGGTCAAAATGATTATGACTTACTGTTACGATATCTGCCTCTGTGTGCGGGAGAGGATAACCCACCTGTTCATCAAACGGGTCTGTCAGTATCCTTGTACCATTATCCGAAGTTATAAGAAAACACGAATGACCAAACCATTTAATCTTCATTATTTATCCTCCTGTTTAAACTAAGTATTATACATTATTTTACTATAAATTCACCAGAGTTTAAATAAAATTGGAAAAGGCGTCTTTCATATGATTACATACGATAAGAGGTCTTATTATTTCATAAATGATAATTATTATCATTTAGCTTGACTTTTTCAAATATCATATGTTATATTTTATAAAGTTAGCATACGCTAACCACATTTAAGCCAACAAAAATAGTAATTTGAAGGAGGTGTTTTTAATAAAGAACAAACAATTATTTGAGATAAAGGGAATCTATTTCACCGCAGTAGTCTCCTTACTTGCTGCCATCATTTTCTCCCTGTGTTTCTCGGCATCGGTAGGACAAGCGGATGTACCACTGAAACAAACTTTCAACATTCTGATTAACAAAATAACAGGCGGTGCTTTCGGTTCACTTGAAAATATACCAAAAGCTTTTGTTAACATAGTCTGGCAGGTTAGAATTCCAAGAATTCTTTTTGCTGTTTTTATAGGAACAGCTCTTGCAGTCAGCGGTGCCGTTATGCAGGCAATAGTGCAGAACCCCCTTGCAGACCCGTACATATTAGGTATTTCATCAGGCTCTTCTTTAGGAGCAACATTTGCTATTTTAATTGGCTTCGGGGGTGGAACAATTTTTTCACAATTCGGTTTAACATTCAGTGCCTTTTTGGGTGCAGTACTTGCCTCTCTTGCAGTTCTATTGCTATCAAGCGTGGGCGGGCGGATGACGTCAATGAAGCTGGTGTTGTCGGGTTCGGTTATTAGTGCTTTATTCAGTTCATTTTCCAGTATTATTGTCTATTTTTCCAATAATGCTGAGGGTATGAAAAACGTTACCTTTTGGGCTATGGGAAGTCTCGCTTCATCAGGCTGGAGTAAGGTACCTGTTCTAGCCCTTGTGGTAAGCGTCGTAACCGTATTTTTTCTATTCCAGCATAGGATACTAAATACCATGCTTTTAGGTGATGAGGCTGCAACGACACTAGGTATCCCTCTTTCAAAGTACAGAAGATTTTATATGCTGCTTACTTCTCTGTTAACGGGAGTTGTTGTTGCGTACTCTGGAATGATAGGCTTTATTGGTCTTATTATCCCTCATATTGTCAGAGGCTTTATCGGTTCTGACCACAAACGTATGCTGCCTATGACTGCATTGATAGGCTCACTGTTTTTAATATGGGCGGATGTGTTATCCAGAATAATTGTAGAAAATGTGGAGTTACCAATCGGTATTATTACCTCTATCATAGGAGCACCAATGTTTATCTATATTATTGTAAAAAAAGGCTATAACTTTGGAGGATAGTATGGAGCTTAATGTTCAAAATCTTCGTGTGTCAATCAATAAAAAAGAAATCGTAAAAGATGTTTCCCTGAGGGTAAAAAACAAGCAATTTGTAGGGATTATCGGTGCAAACGGCTGCGGTAAGTCCACTATGCTGAAAAGTATCTACAAAAGTCTGAAACCCCAAGGAGGTTCAGTGTTTTTAGATAATATTGATTTGCTGAACACCCCCCCGAAAAAAGTATCTCAGAAAATGAGCGTAGTGGGCCAGTTCAATGAAATTAGTTTTGATCTGACTGTCTTTCAAATGGTCATGCTTGGACGAACCCCACACAAAAAACTTCTGGACTCCGATACAGAAGAAGATATTGACATTGTCCACCGTGCAATAGGACAAACCAATCTGACGGAATATATGGACAGAAGCTATTTAACACTTTCCGGCGGCGAAAAACAACGTGTTATTCTGGCCCGGGCAATTGCACAGCAACCTTCTTTTTTAGTGTTGGATGAGCCAACCAATCATCTTGATATACGTTATCAATTGGAAGTTCTTCACTGTGTTAAAAATCTGGACATCGGTGTACTTGCGGCATTGCATGACTTGCAGATGGCGGCTGAATATTGTGATTATATTTATGCTATGAAAAAAGGCAAGATTATAGCACACGGAAAACCCAATGAGCTTTTTACTGAAGAGCTTGTAGCGGATTTATATGATGTTAAGTGCAAGATTTATGAAAACCCCGTTTCAAATAATTTAAGTTTTGTATATCAAATTTAGGAGAATCTTTATGAAAAAAATAACAACACTGTTTACAGCAATAATAATGACATTAACCTTTTTACTGACAAGCTGTGGAACTGAACCTGCTGCACAAAATTCAATTTCAGCCTCTGATTCTAAAGAAACAACCACTTCTTACCCCCTCGTTGTTAAAAACTATACTAAGGCAGAAGGAGGTACTGAATGGCTGGAAAAAGATATAACATTTGAGAAGGCACCCGAAAGAATAGTAGCTACAACACGTACCGCTGCTGAGTTTTTAATTCATCTTGGTCTCACGGATAAAATTGTTGGTGTGGGCGGTGTTTTCGGTATACCTGATGAATCTGTATCAGAAGAATTCAATAAACTTACCAACCTTGGAAAGTCATATATCAGCAAAGAGGTTGCAATGAGTGTAAACCCTGATTTTATTTTCGGAAGGGGCGGACTTTTTGACAATGCCGACTGGGGTGTGGGAACTGTTGACTCTTTGAATGAAATGGGTATAAATACATACGTAATGGAATCTTCCATAACCGGAGGCACGTTCGAGTCCATATACAAGGACATTGAAATGATAGGTAAAATTTTTGGTGTTCAGGAAAAGGCACAGGAATTTGCTGCTGAATTAAAAGCACGGCAGAAAACGGTACAGGATGCCCTTAAGGCTATAAAACAGGATAAAACCTTTGCATACATACACTCAAGCGAACCTGAAAGTTTATCCATTTATTCCGCCTACAATGAAACCTTCTTTAATGACATGTTCCGAATGCTTAAACTCCAGAATGTATTTGAAAAAGAACAAGGCGAAATCAGTGTTGAAGCCTTAATTGAGCAGAATCCCCATATCCTTGTGACATTGCACTGGGACACTGAAGGAGAAGCTGCAACTCAAAAGGATGAAAATGCCACCATTAATAATATTATGACAAACCCAAAACTTGAAAGTTTGGATGCTGTTAAAAATAAGCAGGTGTTTGTTGCCAACTACAACCATTTATTTGGCTATAGCTATCAGAGTCTGGACGGTTTGGAAAAACTTGCAAAAGAGCTTTACCCTGAGCTGTTCCAATAGTAGTTCTTCAAAAATCCCCCTTTCCGAGTAGAACTTAAAACTCTACCGGGGGGGATTTTTAAGGACTTTATCCAACCATTTTTTATTATCCAGATACCACTGTATGGTATTATCAAGTCCATTATGGAAATCAACCGATGGATTCCACCCCAATTTCTCCCGTATTTTTTTAGTACTGATACTGTAACACAGGTCTGATGCCTTTCTGTCCTGTACATGCTGAATCATATCTTCCCGAACTTCACCTTTTATATAAGTTAAAATCTTATCTACCACAAATCGGTTATGATATTTTTTCTCTGTAGCTATATTGTAAACTTCGCCGGGTTCACCCTTATGTAAAACCAGGTCTATTGCCCTGCAATTGTCTTCAACATATATCCAGTCCCTCAGTTGCATACCATCACCATATACCGGAAGTTTGCGATTGTCCATGGTATTATGTATCATCACCGGAATCAGCTTCTCCGGGTATTGGTAAGGGCCGTAATTGTTTGAGCTTCGAGTAATATTCACAGGAAAACTGTATGCATCCCAATAGCATTTTACATAGAATTCAGCAGCTGCCTTGCTGCAAGAATATGGATTATGAGGGTTCAAAGGAGCTTCTTCGGAACAACATTCAGTACAGGAGCCATATACCTCATCTGTGGATATTTGCAAAAACCTGACCCCATCAATATATTCATTCTCCCTGATTTCCCATGCTTTCTTGGCAATATCCATCAAGTTTACGGTTCCCGTTATATTGGTTTCAATAAATTCCTTTGTGCTGGTCATGGAGCGGTCTACATGGCTTTCTGCTGCAAAATTGACTACATAGTTAATTTTATGTCTATTAAATATCTCTTTTATTTTCTCATTATCACATATGTCATAGCAATAAAACTTATAGTTTGTTTCATTAATTAAGACTCCTGCTAAATTATCCGGGTTACCGGCATAAGTAAGCTTGTCTACATTTATTATAAAAATGTCTTTGTGGGTTTTTAACATATATCTTATAAAATTAGAACCTATAAATCCCGCTCCGCCAGTTATTAAATAAGTTTTCATACTAAATTCTCCTTTTACAATTATAATTTAGCATAAAGGTCTTTATATAGAAAGCAGATATTCATTATTCAACAGAAAAGCAACGAATATATTAGTTGTATATATTATTTTTTTATCTGCTCCGGGAATTTGTAAAACGGTGATAGTGAAATGCACCAAAAATGTTAGGCAAAATACCATTGGGGAGTACAGATGAAAATATACCTAATCAGTGATTCTTCTATTACATTTTGAGTAAGGTTAGTCAAAGAACATGGAAACTAAATTTTATACAAAAAGCAACAAAATCATAAAAAATACTCCTCTATGGTTAATACTTAATTTTTTAACCATAAAAGAGTATTTCCTACGTAGCTTTTACAACTATTTGCATTTTTTGTTTGCGTTGTCATGCTCTGTATATCGCATAAAGGTTAGACCGCACCGGATTCTCTCCCTTTACGTCCGGATATATTTATCTTTTTAGAATACCCAACACGTTTATACCCGATTTAACTTCAATTGTGTCAAAGCAATGTCCGTCAATATGTATTTTACCATTTTTGTCAATGCTAATGTCTATATCCAGGTCATCCATATTAACCTTTTCCAAAACATATGGTGATACAAATATAAACAAAGAATTAATCTGTACCGGAGATACGTTGTCAGTACCAACCAAATTAGCTTGATTGGAGGCGTTTATTAGAAAATTATAGGATTTTTTTTGGCTTTCAGAAACTTCCACCTGAGTCCCTCCCTATTCATCACTATCTGTTATTTTTTTATCTGAATAAATACATATATTATCTATATCTATATCATTATTATTTTCTTCGTCAATATTAACAATCTCAATTTCACCTGACTTACTAATACTTATTGACAAAGGGATATCTTTAGAATTGTCATTACCTTTCTCAAGGTACTCTCTACCCATTATTATTATAAAATTAAATTGTGACAGGTGAGATTTGAATGCCTTAGTATAATTCGCTTGGTTCGAAAGGTTAAGTAGTGTTGAAACCTTTTTATCGCTCATCTGCTTCACCTTAACCTTTCATTTTGAATTCTTTAATTAATTCATCGAATTTCTCAGTTCTTTCTTTTTTTGATAGAGTGTTGTCACAACGTAATTGGTACATTTGCTCTATCAGTTCAAAATGGCCTTTTTTTTTATCATCTTTATTTAGTTGAATATTGAAGCTCCTGGTACTTATACATGCAGAATCAGTAGTAAATTTAATCCCATTTTTATCTGGTTCGTCATTTTGAATGGAATCGCTGCTATCATACAATGTATCTTCTTGTCCTTCAAACATATGTTTAACCTCCCTTTATACTATCTAGAATTTCACAGCAGTTGTCTGACTCTTGTTGGGCGTGTGAACATCTGTTAATACAACTGTTTCTCCTTTAGCTGCCTTCTTGCTTGCATCAATCATTCTTTGAGTATCTTCTCCCTTATTAACAACATTGTGTTTTTCCGCACTAATATAGACCCCTTTGAATTTATCCTGATTCTGTTCATCATATAACTCACCGTCTATATATATTTCACCGCTTTTGCTTATCTGAATTTTGGAAGGTTTTCCGTTTATCCTTTTCTTTAATGTTATTGCAATCCTATCGTTATTTTGGTTCATTTTCATCACCATCCTCAAATATCTTATTGTCATTTGTTTTTATTGACAAATGAGACTGAGTAATTACAGAATTCGCAGATAGAGTCATATTTGATTGGTGATTTACGTTTAATTGATCTACCTCATTAGCTCTCATATCAACTTCAGCCTGTTTTTTCATATTAATTGGATTACTATCTACATCATTCATAATGTATGCATGCTCCTATATGAATTTTCTCTATATCCATATTTATGATTATTAAGTGTCAAAAGTTCTTATATGATTGAAATACTTTTAATAAAATACCAAAGAGAAAATATTCTCCTAATAACTAAGAGAGTTTTCTCCTTGGATTTTTTTAAAATATTAAGATATTAAACTATTAAATTATTAAAATTCAATAATTATTTAGTCCTCTTCCTCAGCTTCAGCTACTGCTATCTGGAATTCTTCCACTTCCTGTTCTACTTCAAGATAAGAGCTTAAGGTAACGTTTGCATTTAAGCTCAAATTTTTCTGGTTTACTGCTGCTGCTTTAAATAGATCTCCCATAATTAATACGCTCCTTTATTTTTTTATATATTTACTCAAGATTTACTAGCTAAAAATGTTTTGAATTTCTCAAGCTTTGTTACTTCTTCACTGGAATTCTTAACGTTGTAAAACCTTTCTACAGTGCTCATAGTATCAGATTTTACTTCAGGCTCCTCAAAATCAATGGAAACTTTTTTGTATGAGAAACTATATGGGTCAATTTTTTTAGAATTTATGGTCAGACCATCTTTACCATATCCAACTTTCAATTGATTCTACCTCCTCTCTTTATAGTTTCCTTGTAGCATCTAGCAGTCCTCTTCCTCAGCTTCAGCTACTGCCAACTGGAATTCTCTCACTTCCTGCTCTACGCAAATATAAGCATTTAACGTTACGTTGGCATTCAGGCTCAAGTTTTTCTGGTTAACTGCTTGAGCTACAAAGGCATCACCAGTTACAGTGTTTGGTTTTGACATGATTTTCACTCCTTTCAGTCCTATATTAAAATCGCAATAAGGAACTTCCGAATATGCAGGCAAAAGAACCTTTTTTATCTCCATCAGCATAGTACCGCATAAATCAAAAGATATTGCTTTTTAATATATAATATGTAAAATATTCGAAAGTTGTTACTTATGTTAACCATATCATTAGAAAGTATTTTGTATTGTAAAATGATAAAAAAGTTTATAGAGTTACCACGCTTTCTTTCATAGTTTCTTTGGTACTCACTGGATGAATCAAATACTATAATATTGATTTATAACACACAACAAAAAACCATGTATAAGGTGATTACCCCTATATACATGGTTTTTTTAATTTACATTTGTTTATTCGTTGCAGGTTTTTTTAAATAAAGCAATTGTATCTTTCATTTTTGGTATATCCGTATGAAGCTTCAGAACTGTACTTCCTACAAAGACTCCATCAGCTCCTGCTTCTTTCGCCATTTTTATGTCTTCAGGTGCGTATATGCCTACACCGCAGTATATCTCCCTTTTTATTCCAAGACTCTTCAAATGGTCTATACAATCCTTCAGGGTTGGGAATTTAGGATTAACATTGTTGGTAGTCGGCTTGGCCTGCATGTAAACAAATCCGTTGGATTCTACTGCTGCCTGAATTTCATTTTCATCCATGTGGAATTGAACGTAGCATGAAATCTTTATTCCGTTGGCAATAAGCTTGCTTTTAACTTCCTGATTGTCTTTTCCTACATATATGAGGTCCTTCATGTTGTTATCAACACAGAATTTAATAAAACGGTCTACACCAATCTCAAGAATTGTATTTTCATAGGACAACAATATAAATTTAGTATTGGGATGACTGTTTTTTATCTCTACAATTCCATCCATATATTTGTCGTAATCATTGCAGGCTGTAAGAGCCTCTTTCATCCTATTTGCTATATATTCCCCTTCAAGGTACGGGTCAGAGGAAGGAAAATCCACTTCAATTATATCACAGCCTGCGTCAATATAGTCCTTAGCCATTGTTATACTGGACTCTATTGTTGGGTATCCGTTGGATAAATAACATATTAGTTTCACATTAAGCCTCCATAAGCCTTACGGCATAATCATTTTTTACTCTTGTTTCCCGGTGGTACTTACTTATTAAGTTTAGAGTATATTAATTAGTTTACATAAAATTCTTTAATGAGCTGCAAATTCACCAGAATAATTTCATACCAACCGGGAAATTCGAGTTGTTTTTTAATCTCTATATACTTTAATAAATAGTTCCTTAAGTTGTTCTATTGAAGGAATAACAGGATTAGTTTTAGTACATCCATCCTTTAGGGCCATTTCAGCCATTGCATCCAACTCATCTCTATATTTCTTTTCATCAGGTATCAGTTCTGCAAAATGACTTGGAATTCCGATGGATTTATTCAGCTCCCGGACAACATTTACTAAATTTTCTGCTCCCAACTCTTTTGCCAATTCATCATAGGAATTCTTTGCATCAGCATTATCTGAATTAAATTCCATTACATAAGGCAGTAACACCGCATCAGCAAGTCCGTGTGAAATTCCGAATAAGCTTCCCAACGTATGTGCCATAGAATGAACTATTCCCAGTGAAACATTGGTAAACGCCATTCCTGCAGCCATGGAGGCATTAATCATAATTTCTCTGAACCCGATATCATTTCCTTGGCTGCACGTCTTTGGAAGATTCAGAATAATATCCTTTGCTGCATTTTTTGCAAATATATTGCTAATATAATTAGCTCTGTTTGAAACAAGTGCTTCAAGTGCATGAGTCAATGCATCCATACCTGTTTCAGCCGTAATTTTTGCAGGCATCGTAACAGTAACCTCAGGGTCGCATATTGCGATATCTGGCATCATTTCCATATTTCCTACTCCATATTTTATATGGGTTTCGTCATCTGTTATTACCACAGAACGGCTGACTTCGCTGGCTGTCCCGCTGGTTGAAGGTATGCATACCAGAATAGCCTTGTTCCTTAGCTTTGGTACTGTATTTGGGGGTACAATGTCGTTGAGTGTTTTCAGCTCAGGGTGTTCATAATATACCCACATTGCTTTTGCCGCATCCATTGCAGAGCCGCCGCCCAGTCCTACAACTATATCGGGCTGGAACTGTTTCATTACTTCGGCACCATTGTAGACCGTACTGAATAGCGGATCAGGCTCAACACCTTCAAATACCCGACTTTCTATTCCGGCTTCTTTTAAGTAATCTGTTGTTTTTTGCAGAATTCCGCTTTTTTTCATGCTTGAGCCGCCGGTTACAATTACCGCCCTCTTCCCAGTCAGAGTCTTGAGGTGTGCAAGTGAACCCGCACCGAACATCAGTTGGCTTCCGGCAAGTTTCATTGGTCTCATCATATACATTCAGTCCTTTATTTTTAATTTACACTATACATTCAATGCATTAATTAACTCTGTGCAAAGTTCCAGAGACACTGGATTTTTTATATTTCCGCCCTCTTTCAGACTGGAACCGACTATGGCACCGTCTGCAATGCCAAGCTGCTCTTTTATATTGCCGGTTTTAACGCCGCTTCCGGCAATTACGGGTATATTGGTTACTTTCTTTACTCTCTTTATGATATCAATTGGAGTCTCAACCCCTATGTGAGTACCTGTTACGATAATTGCATCTGCTCCGCATGCTTCCGCAGCCCTTGCAGAATCCTCAATACTTACATGTGTAAGTACCATATGTGTGTGCTTTACCTGAATATCTGCAAGAATTTTCACATTTTCAGCGTCAAGATTCTTTCTGAATATCATGGCTTCTCTGGCACAAGGCTGTATAATTCCTCCGAAAAATTCTACTGTATCTACAAACACAGGGATTCTGACAAAATCAGCTCCAATTGCCTTTGCTATAGAAAATGCGGATTTGTAATCGTTCATTGCCGCATCAATACCGATTGGAATATTGACATTTTGAGCAACGACAGCACTTATAGCAGCAAGAGCACATGACTGTTCAATGTCAAGATTTACTCCAAACACATTGTCGCCCATATTTTCAATGATAATGGCATCCATTCCTGCCTTTTCAAGTGTTATTGCATCCCTTACAGCCTGGTCGGTTATTTTTTTCATATCACCGCAAAAGTCTGGTGTTCCGGGCAGTGCAAGACAATGTACCATTCCTATTACAAGAGCTTTTTCTTTAAATTCTAATCCCTTCATTTAGAAGCCACCTCCTTATCATATATAACAAGTCCATCCATCGCTATTTTGCATAAATCAATTTCTGATTGTTTTCTTGCGTCTCCTTTTAAGAAATCCTTCAGGTTTTCAAGAACAGTTGTCATTGTAACAATACAGGCCTTAATTCCCATAAGATTTGCGAGAACCAACATACAGCTTGATTCCATATCTACAGCAGATATATTGTATTTTTTGAGAGCAGTAAAGGTTTCGCTCATATCCCTCTGCATTTTTTCTGAAAGACGTGAATCTCTCATCTGGCTGTAGAAACCGTCCATTGTGCAGGATAATCCGTTTACATATTGCCTGTTATTTTGCAAAGTACTTTTATTCATACAGTTAATTAAATCAATATCTGCTACCGCAGGATAAGATACCGGCACATAAGTTTTGCTTGTAGCTTCCTCTCTCATTGAACCTGTAGGTATAATCAACTTGCCCAGCAAATCATCTTTTAAGCCCATTGTAGTTCCCATCCGCACGGCTACTTCCATACCGCACTGATACATTTCCTCCATTGCAATTGCAGCCGATGGTGCACCTATTCCAGTTGATGTTACTGTAATCCGAACCCCGTTGTAATAGCCTGTATAGGTGTTAAATTCTCTTGCAAATGCTATGTGTTTCACATCTTCCAACTGGCTTGCAACTGTCTCAACTCTCCAGGGATCTCCTGAAAAGAGAACGTATTTTGCTATATCTTCTTCCCGAGTTTTTGAGTATAAAGTCTCCATCCTATATATCACACTTCCTCTTTTATAAATTTTTCGAAACGCTCAAGAAATTCCTGTTCGGAAGGAGCATTAGTAGTACAGCCAACCTTTTCAATGATAAAGGATGAAAGTACACTTCCAAGGCTGCAACAGTCCTTTATATTTCTACCTTTCAGATAACCGTACAGGAAGCCTGCCATAAATGCATCTCCTGAGCCAGTGGTATCCACTACCCTTCCAAACTCTGCTGCTGTTATCCTATGGGATAAGATTCCATTTTCTGTCTTTTGGTAATAAACGCTTCCCTTCTTGCCCAGTGTTGTTACTATGATCTGTGCTGCTGTCTTATCAAACAGCTCCCTGATATCATTGAGTCCGAAAACCCTTTGTATCTCTCCCTGTTCACCTTCGTTACAGAATATAATACTGCTGGAGGAGAGAACCTCTTTGAAGAATTTTTCAGGGAAAGCGTCAAAATCACATTTCATTCCAAAAACCAGAGAAACTTTTTCAGCCATACACTGTTTATAAAATTCAAGATTATCCTCATATGACCCAACAGTCATAACACCAATCTGTGACTGTCTGAAAAACTCCGGATTCATACCTTTCGCATACTTTTTGTCCATAGCTCCGGGATAAAAAATAGTAACGTGGTTATTTTCCGAATCCGCTATAAGATAACAGTTTGAAGTTGTTTCATTTGGAACTATCTCAACTGCATCCATGCATACACCTGCGTTTTGGAGATAATCATAGAATCCTGTTTCCCTGTAGTCTTCTTCTCCTACTCTTATAACAGGAAGAGACTTCATATTAAGCTTTGCCATAAGATAGGCAATGTTTGTGGAACACCCTCCGTACTGAATCCTTGCATTATCACTGTTTTCTACCAGTGAAGTATATCCGTATCTTAAAGGAGTTGTTGTTTTTATAATTCTGTCCAAACTGACATATCCGTTTATTACAACATCATATTTCATCAGACCATCTCCCCTTTGTCCAGGAGATCGAAAAGCTCCTGTGAAGTCACTACCTTGCCTAAATATTTCTTTATGTCAGTCAAATGAACCTGATTCACCGTCTCGTCATTGGTTGCCACGCAGTCTGATACCACTATTGGAGTATAATCAAGATAGTAGGCGTCTGTAACTGTTGCCCTGATACAGCAGTTAGTTTTAGTACCAACTATTATGACATTTTGAATTTTATTTTCTCTTAGTACCATGTCAAGGTCAGTAGCAAAAAAACCACTGTAGCGTCTTTTTTTAATAACATAATCCTTCACCGGGTCAACCGTAAGCATTGGGTCAATTTCATCTCCCCCGGTGCCTTCAATACAGTTTGGACGCATGTTAACCAGATTTTTATCGAATTTATCCTTTCTGTTGCTGTGCCTCAGAAAGATAACGAGCAAATTATGTTTCCTGCATTCATCAAGAACTTTTTTTATTTTTGGTAATATTTCAAGGTTTTGAGGGTAGAACACCAGCCCTTCGGGGTCAGTGAAATCCTTTACCATGTCTACAATAATGAGTGCTGTATTATTCAAGCTTAAACCCCCTTATATTAGTACGTCGTTTCTCAATAGCCGAAACCGCAAACAATACTATAACAATCATCAGGTATGGTACTATTTCAAACAGGCCTGATGCCGGGCCTGCAAACAAAGCAAGGTTTATGGCCAATGACTTTGCAAGTCCGAAAAGAATTGCGTACATAGCCGACTTAATCGGCTTGGCTTGTCCGCAATATATCGCAGCTATTGCGATAAAACCTCTTCCCGCTGTCATATTATTGGTAAACAGGGCCATTCTTTCAACTGCCAGATTGGCACCTGCCAAACCGCAGAGAGCAGCTCCTATAAGCACGGCAATGTACTTAATTGCAGCACTATTGATACCAACGGATCTTGCAGCTTCTTCATTCTCACCGACAACCCTTACGTAAACACCGAATTTTGTGTTATACATAATTACGGTGACAACAGCAATTAGTATAATACTTAAATAGGTAATCGCTGTGTGTCCGCTTAAAAGTGAATTTAGTATTGGTATATCCTTTATAACGGGTATACTTATTTTTAAGCCTGCCGTGTTAACAATAGAACTGACATTGATATTAGCCATTTCCATGTATTTAAGAACAAATGAACTCAAGGCTGCGACAAAAATATTTATACCGAAACCTGTAATGATAAAGTTACTTTTCATTGTGATGCCAAAGAACGAAAAGATTAGTCCCAAAACAAGTGTACATAAAACACTTATTAAAATTCCCAACCACAAGTTCCCCGTAATCAGAACAAACAGTGTACTACTGAAAGCACCCATAAGCATCATACCTTCAAGTCCGATGTTAAGGACGTTTGCCTTGTGTGCAAATAATCCACCCAGTACGGCAAGAATCAATGGAGCACTATGATAGATCATGTCATACAAAATGTTATTCAATAAGCTCATAATCATCTACCTCTATTTATTAAAGTCTGTACTTGAAGACTTCTTCCATAATAATTTAACTTTCTCAAACAAATAAAACTTTTCATTAAAGAACTTTACAGATAGTAGCAGTATCAAAATACCCTGAATAACACCTACAATATCCTTTGGAACATTGGTAAATACGCCGATATAGTCGCTTCCGGTTTTCAGAGCTGCATAGAATACAGCCGCCACCAGAATTCCTACAGGATTATGGCTGCCCAGAAGTGCAATCAGCATACCGTCCCAGCCCAATCCCGGACTTCCGGAAAAATCAAGAGTAAATCGATATTTCTCGCTCATGAGAAATCCGGCACCTGCCAATCCGCTAATGGCACCACTTATAAGCATAATGATAATAATTTTCTTGCTTACATTCATACCTGTGGCTTCTGAAAACTCAGGGTTCTTACCGATAGCTTTTACTTCATATCCAAGTTTTGATTTATTGAAAACTATATACATGATTCCAAAAACTATTAGTGCTATAAAGAAGAATACTGTAAGATTAGAGCCGAATATTTTTTTAAACATTGCACTTTCCGCTATTGGATAGGTTGAAACATACCCGGATGCCGGGTCTTTGAAAACTCCCTGAGAAAGAAACTTTACTATTTCAACAACCACGTAGTTGAGCATGAGTGTTACAACCATCTCATTTACATTAAAGTATGCCTTAAGCAGTGCAGGGATAAGTGCAAAAAGCATTCCCACAACAATACCTGTCAGTACACACAATGTAATATGGAGTACCGGGGGTAACCCCTTTACGGTAAAGCCTACAACTCCGGCAAAAAACGCACCCAATACCGCCTGACCTTCAACACCCATATTAAAGATATTCGCCTTAAAAGTTATTGCAATTGCAAGACCGGTTAATATTAAAGGAGCTGCAAAGTGCAAGGTTTTTAAAAGTCCGTCCAGGCTAAAGAGAGATTTTTTAATCATTACGGAATAGGTCAAAAAAGGATTTTCACCTATTGCAGCAATTATTATCCCTCCTAATATAAGGGCACTGATTACCGGAAATAAAACATTAAATATATTTTTTAAAAGTGTATTATTTTTCTTCATAATTTCCCTCTTATTCTAAGGATAGTCCCGCCATTAGCAGTCCAATTTCAGTGCTGTCGGCCTTTCTACCTTCAACTTCCCCTACAATACGCCCTTTGTACATAACTATTATCCTGTCGCTCAGGTTCATTATCTCACTGAGTTCGCTGGAGACAAGCAAAATGGCCTTGTTTTCACTTCTCAGTTCAAGAATCTTATTATGGATAAATTCTATAGAGCCTATATCAACACCGCGGGTAGGCTGGCTTACTATGAGTACCTTTGGGTCAGAGTCGAACTCTCTTGCCACAATTATCTTCTGTGCATTTCCCCCGGACAGCTGTGATACATTTCCGTTCTTTTCAGCTACTCTGATATCATATTTTTCTATAAGCTTGTTGCTGGTATTTTCAATTTCGTTTTTAAGCAGGATTCCATTTCTGCATACCTTCTTATTACCGTGATACCCGGCTATAATATTCTCAAAGATTGTCATATCCTTGCACAGTCCCTGGGCATATCTGTCTTCGGGAACTATTCCGATACCCGCTGAACGCAGGCTACTTGGCCATTTATTTGTTATATCCTTATCATATAAGCGAACTGAACCTTCCGTTGATTCCATCAATCCCGAAAGAACTCGTACCAACTCACTCTGTCCGTTCCCTTCTACCCCTGCAACTCCTAAAATTTCACCTTCTTTTATTTCAAAACTTATATCCTCAATTACTTTCTTTCCGAAGTTATCCCGAGTGGATAACTTGCTTACGGAGTAGGCAACCTTATTCCCGCTTACATCCTTATCTTCCTTGCTTACATTCAGTATTACTTCACGTCCAACCATCATTTTAGCTATTTCAGCCGAGCTTGTGTCTTTCGTTGCTTTACTTCCCACAACCTTGCCTCGTTTTATAACTATAACCTTGTCGCTGACTTCCATTACTTCACGGAGCTTATGTGTTATGAGTATAATAGTCTTTCCCTGATTTTTAAGTTCTTTGAAGCTTAATAAAAGCTCGTCCACTTCCTGAGGAGTAAGAACCGCAGTAGGTTCGTCAAATATAAGAATATCTACATTACGGTAAAGCATTTTTAAAATTTCTACACGCTGTTTTGCTCCTATGGAAATGTTCTCAACAATATCGTCCGCTTTAAGCTCAAATTTGTAATCCTCAATTATCTTCTGAACTTCTTTTTTCTCAAAGTTTTTGTTTATAATGGGAGTCTTTAACTTAATTTTTTGAGATATGTTTATCTTTTTGTTTTTTTCCACTCCAAGTAATATGTTTTCAAAAACAGTCAGGCTGGGCACCAGCTTAAAATGCTGATGCACCATACCCAGGCCACAATTAATGGCATCTAATGAAGAACCAAATGAAACCTTTTTTCCATTAACTAAAAGTTCCCCGCTTGTAGGACGCTGAAGTCCGAAAAACATATTCATGAGAGTTGTTTTTCCAGCCCCGTTTTCTCCAACTATTGCGGTTATTTCGCCTTTACCGATGGTAAGGTTTATATTATCGTTAGCAACAAAATCGCCATATTTTTTGGTTAAATTAACAGCTTCTATTGCATACATATTGCCGCCCTCATTCTGGTTTATTTTTATTTTTAGTCGTTAGGCATTTTTAGATTTGCAAGCTTAGTTTTTTCAAATTTTTCTCCTGCCTGAGCATTTGTAACCTTGATTTCACCGCTTGCTATCTTTTCAGAGATAGCCTGAAGCTGACCCTTTATTTCGTCCCATTTAGCTTTTCCGTCAGCTGTAATCTTTGACTCGATAACACTTAAATCAGTGATTCCTGTCGCACCTGAAGAAAGGTTGTAGCTCAATACTTTTCCGTTAACCTTATCCATAGCATTATCCTTAAAGTTCTTTGCTATTTCGTAAACAGGTACTTCTGTGTTCTTTAAAACACTTGTAAGTATGTTTCCGGGTTGGTTTGCGTCCTTGTTGGCATCAACTTCTATTGAAAGCTTTTTAACTTCTTTAGCTTTTGCGTCTACTCCATCACCTACAGCTCCTGCAACTGCGTATACTATGTTTGCACCATCAGAATAGTATGTGTTAGCTTTTGTTGCACCGGCAGCTGAATCACTGAAACCTGCGTTATAATCACTGTAGAAGGTATAATTTACGTTAAGTTCCTTAGCTACATAGTTAATACCCTCTGCAAAACCGTATCCGAATACTGTGATACCATTCGATTTTGATCCTCCAAGGAAGCCTACTTTTCTTCCTGCATCACCTGAAGTAAATGAATAATCTGCGCTGTTAAACAGCTTTGCAGCATTTTCGTTAACTAATGTAGCTAATGCACCTGCCATAAAAGATGCTTCGTGAACATCAAAGAGAACTGAAACAACGTTTTTATGCTTTACGCTTCCGTCATCATTTACGTTTGGATTATCATTGAATATTACAAATGTAGTGTCCGGATATTGTTCGGCAATTGGCTTGCTTCCTCCAACTCCCTTTATTAAAGCATCAAAGTTGTATTCAAGACTGAAAATAAGCTTGTAGCCAGCACCTGCTAATTGTGTCAAGCTGCCTGGTATATCAGTAGTTTCAACAACCTTATAATTCATTTCCAAATCATTCTTTGCTTTTTCAAGACCTGCTATTGCCGACTGGTTATAACCCTTGTCATTAGGTCCTGCAGCAGAAGTAATCAGTGCTATTCCAGGGCCTAAATCGGCAGTACCGGAACTTGAATTTGCAGCATTAGTACTACTGGCAGAGGAATCACCAGCTTTGGAATCAGAACAGCCTGTAAAAACCATTGATACCAGCATAATTAGTGCGAGCAGAAAAGACAGCTTTTTTGTAATTTTTTTCATGTTGACCTCTCCTCCGAAAATATTGTGTAATAGATTTGATATATTAGTTTTTCAGAAGCCTAAGTCGCGATCTTAGAGCTTCTTTTTATAAAAGCCATGGCATAATTGATTTTTGAGTGTAGAAAACTAAGCCACAGCATATTATCTTACTTGGCATTTTTACTTCTTTTTTCACTTGTTCGAATTTAAGAATTATTCGTGTATTTGATTAATGTAAAATTTAAATTTGTCCGACCTGTAGAAGCTTTTAAAAGATTCTATCGGTATCTCTCTTCCATTTACCATTCCATATGTTATAGCCTTAAATAAAAGTACAGGCTCTCCCTCTTTTACCTGAAGCTCTCTGGCAACCTCATCAACCGCCAATACTGCCTCAATGGTTCTTGTTGCTTTTGTAATTTTTGTACCGTATTTTGTTTCAAGTACTTTGTAAATGGAATCAACTCCAAAATCATAGGTGTCTATTAAGGGAAATAACTTACATGGTAAGTACGCGGTTGTCAGGTTAACAGGTTCATTGTTTGCATAATATACACGCTTAACTTCATATACCTTGTCCCCCTGACTAAGCTGCAATTTTCTGAGCATAACTTTGTCAGCCTCAATAACCTCCGACCTCAGAAGCCTCTTCGAAGGGGTCATTCCCAACTTTAATATATCTTGAGTACAACTGGTTATTGAAATCAAATCCTGATCCAGAGTATCTTTTTTAACGAAAGTTCCCTTACCCTGAATGCGATAGAGATATCCCTCGTTAACAAGATCATCTATAGCCTTTTTTACAGTTATCCTGCTCAGGCCAAAGATACCCATCAGTTCTCTTTCACTTGGAATAAGGCCATCGGGGCCGATTTCCTCATTATTAATCATTTCTACTATTTTCTGTTTCACCAAATAGTATTTAGGTACCATTCCGCTCACGATTATCCCCCTTGAATGTCCTTGTTATTATAATATTATATTGTTATGTTGATATGTCCACTTACATAATATATTATATATAGCCAAAAGTCAACATGATTCGACATAAATTTTATGTGCATTTTCACTATTGACCGTACTAATAATATTACATAATATAGTATCCGTTTTTATGCTGTTTCTATAACTTTTTATGCAATGCAGTATTTAGAAAAATCGAGTTTCTACCTTAGGATTCAGAATAAATAATATCTATTTTTTTACAATATTTCTTAAATTTCATCAATAATCCTCATATTAATCCAATATATTACTTGAAAAACTAGTAATGCGTTGGTATAATTATCCTATTGCATGGTGAAAATCAGTATTTTAAAATCTATAAACTTCTATTTTAATTCAAACGCAACAATTCATACATACTCGAGGGGAGGATAATTTAACCAAAGAGGAGTTATCGAACACCAATGCAAAATTTTATTTTTAGGGGTTAAAAATATGAGGATTACAAAAAACATTTCTTTGGCAATGATAGTGTCATCTGCCTTATTGGTATTCTCTACAATCCCGTCATTAGCTTCAGAAGTTCCTACAGACAAGTATACTTATACATTGTCCGGTCAAGTCGGAACTCAGTCAGAAACAATTGAATTTGAAAACAGTGACGGAGCACAAGCGTATAATGTTATTCTTGTTCAAGGAGGCACTGAAATTAAATTTACGCCTAAAGAAAAAATGTCCGCAGCAGTAAGAGCGTATGATCCCGATGGTGGATATTCAGGAAATTTAATGTGGACAATAGACGGTTCTGAGGAAGCTGTAACTGAAATCGAGGCAAATAAAACAGCTACTGCAACTCTTGTCAAAAACTTTTGGGGCCTACCTAATCCTTACTACGTATTAAGTTTTGGTACCGGTAATGATACTACTAAAATTGTTTATAAGATTTCTGAAGGTACAGCTACTCCTACGCCAACACCTAAGCCTACTCCTTCTCCATCTACACCAACACCTAAGCCTACTCCTTCTACATCTACAACTACACCAAAGCCAGCTCCTTCTACATCTACAACTACACCAAAGCCAGTTCCTTCTACATCTACAACTACACCAAAGCCAGTTCCTTCTACTTCAAATGCTACATACAAGGTGCAACAGGGAGATACGTTGGCAACCATTGCATTAAACAATTATGGAAGCTATAAATATCATACAAAAATATATAATGCAAACAAAGCACTATTCAAGAAAAATAACAACCGTGTGGTTGTTGGTATGACACTTGTTTTACCAAAAGACGGATTGCTGCCTGCACTCAAAATCGGAAGCAGAGATAAAGTTTATACCGTAAAGGCAGGAGATACACTCGGTAAGATTTCAGCTAAGTTTTACGGTGACTCAAGCAAATATAAGAAGATATACGAGGCAAACAAGGATAGAATTAAAAATCCAAACATGATTTATGAAGGACAGAAAATCGTAATAACAAAATAAGTAATGTCTTTTAAATCATAACATAAATACAGACCCTATAATGAAGACAGTTAAAAATGGCACATAGCCGGAAGTTTAACTTTCTCTCAGGTTATAGGGTCTTTTTTTGTTAAGTCATGACCACCCTTAAAACGGGCAATGTCGTCAACTTTTCACCTGGTTCCTTTTTCATAAGGTATTCCGTCCGCTTTCGGCATTACCGAGCGCCCCACAAACAAAACAAGTACAATAATGGTTGTAATATAGGGCAGCATGGATAATATCTGGGATGGTATCCGGACCTTGTCTCCGCCCAGTAGTACCACAAGTGCCTGTGAAAGTCCGAAGACCAGACATGCGCCATATGCTCCTTGCGGCGTCCATTTTCCGAATATTACCGCAGCAAGTGCAATAAAGCCCTGACCGGATATGGCTGTAGCGGAGTAAAGTGACACCACGGCAAGTGTCATAGCCGCACCTCCGAATCCGGAAAATACACCTGAAAGGATAACGCATAAGTATCTTATTGTTGAAACGCTTATGCCCAGCGAATCCGCAGCCGCGGGATGCTCACCTACAGACCGTATCCTTAGTCCCCACTTTGTCCTGTACAATACGAACCAGATCGTCAGCATAAGTATAAATGCTATTATTACAGTTGTATCCATGTTGAGCAGTGAAAGTACCGGATGTTCCCTTGAATTTATTTTACCAAATATTTTGGGTATCTTTTCAGTTACTGGCTTAGTCATGGTTGCTCCTTGAAAGAAAAGCCTTGAAAGAAATAGGGAAAGACCCAGCCCGAGAAAATTCATGGCAATACCTGATACCGTCTGATTTGCTTTAAACGATACGGCCGCAACAGCATGCAGCAGGGCAAGCATGCCCCCTGCTAAACCGGCTGATAAGAATCCGAGCCAGGGATTAGATGTATAATAACCGACAGTAGCACCTGTAAATGCACCTATGGTCATCATTCCCTCTATACCAAGATTAATAACACCTGCACGTTCGGAGATAACTCCGCCCATAGAGCCGAAGACCAGCGGTGTTGAATACATCAGGGTTATACTTATTGCCAGCAATATGCTATTTAACACTATCAACACCTCTCTTCCTGAGTCTGTCCGCTATCAGCGGGAATATTGTCGCCAATGCCACAAAGAATACAATTGTGCCTATCATTATACTGATTATTTCTGACGGAGCCCCGATATCCGATTGTATTGAGCCGCCTCCGTAAAGTAAACCGCTGAAAAACAATCCTGCAAAAATACATCCTACAGGCGAGCTTCCTGCGATGAGTGCGACAGAGAGACCATTCATGCCATTTCCTTCAAATGCAGAAAGTGTAGAAATTCTGTGAGGGTCGCAGCCTGTAATCTGCATAGCACCTGCAAGACCGGATATAGCTCCGGCTATAACCATGGACAGGATTATTTTCGAAGTCACATTCATGCCGGAGAATTCTGCTGCATCTCTGTTGAAGCCTACTGCACGGAGTTCAAAGCCTTTAGTGGTTCTGTAAAGAAAAAATGTAACCAGTATTACGACTATTATGGCTACCAAGATGCCGTAATTCAGATTGGTCCTGAGTAATATCTCCTGTACGACTGGGTGTTCCTTCATCCATGCAATGCCCTGTTTGGAGGTTTTCCATTGTTGTAGCACCATCGTATACGTCTGAGCATGTACTTCGTACGTGGCCTCAGCATTGGGTTTTTTCAGTCCGGGTAGCGTAATTATAAAATTATTCATATAAAGTGCAATCCAGTTAAGCATAATGCCTGTTATTACCTCATGAATACCGAAGCGCCCCTTAAGAAGTCCTACCAATCCACCATAGATAGCTCCTATCGTAATAGCTGCTATAATAACGACCAATATCTGGAGGGGACCTGGAAGATTCAGCTTATACCCTAGTACTGCCGCAGTTATAGCACCCATAATGTACTGTCCCTCAGTTCCGATGTTGAACAGACCTGTTTTGAATGCAAAGGAGACACTTACGGCAGTGAGGATTATAGGTGTAGCTTTAATTATGGTATTTGAAATATATTTCGGTTTTGAAAATATGCCTCTGAACAGGGAAGCGAATGCATCTATCGGATTGTATCCTGCAATTGCAAGAACTATAGCACCCACAACGAATCCCAATATAATAGAAAGAAAAATTCCGGTCAAGGGCTTTTTAATAATCCTACTTATATGCTCCATTTTTTTACCCCCTCCTGCCATAATTAGTCCGATGGTATTCTCGTCCGCCTCTCCCCGACTGAAAGTGGCTACGATTCTTCCGTCGTAAAGGACAGCGATTGTATCCGAAATATCCATAATTTCATCAAGCTCAAAAGATATCAGTAAAACAGCCTTGCCCTCATCGCGCTGACTTACCAGCGATTTGTGCACATACTCGATTGCTCCTACATCCAGACCTCTGGTAGGCTGTACCGCAACAAGGAGCTCAGGATCGTTAGTTACTTCCCTGGCAATAATGACCTTTTGCTGGTTTCCTCCTGAAAGAGCTCTCACTTTCGTGTCTTTACAGTCCGAAGGTCGTACGTCGAAACGTTCTATACAACCTTTTGCAAATGAATATATGGATTTGTAATACAGTATTCCGGAACGGGAAAAAGGCTTCTTGCCATAGTTTTCCAGTACAAAGTTTTCTGCTACTGAAAAATCTAGCACTAAGCCTCTTTTGTGACGATCTTCGTGAATGGTGCAAAGCTTGTTATCCAATACATTCCTTGGAGTTGTGTTTTGTATTTCTTTACCGTGTATCTTTATCTTTCCGTTTTTAACTTTTGACAGACATGTAATAGCTTCCACCAATTCCTTCTGGCCATTACCGTCAATACCTGCAACTCCCACGATTTCGCCCTTTCTTACTGAAAGAGAAAGGTTCTCCACCCTGTCGATGCCTCTATTGTCAGCAACCGTGAGATTATCGATTTCAAATATAACCTCTTCCGGTTTCGCAGGCTTCTTCTTGATATGTAGATTCACATGGTGTCCGACCATCATAGACGCAAGCTGCATTTCATCAACATCGCTTACGTTCAATGTGTCTATGTACACTCCTCTTCTGATTATAGTGCATACATCCGAGGATTCTTTTATTTCCTTCAATTTATGTGTAATAATTATTATTGTCTTGCCATCGGCTATAAGGTTATGCATGATAGTGATCAGATCCTGAATTTCTTGGGGAGTTAATACAGCAGTTGGTTCATCAAGTATCAGTATTTCGGCTCCCCTGTAAAGTGCTTTCAGAATCTCAACTCTCTGTTGCATTCCAACTGTAATATCCTCAATTTTTGAGTCCGGGTCAACATGCAACCCGTATTTTTTGCTGAGCTCAAAAATATCTTGCCGTACTTTTTTATTGTCAATGACTCCGACTTTGTTTGTGACTTCTTTGCCAAGAATAATATTCTGTGACACAGTAAAGTTCTCAACCAGCATGAAGTGCTGGTGTACCATTCCTATGCCGTTTGCAATAGCCACATTTGGATTTTTTATATTCACTTTATTACCTTTAAGGAAAATCTCTCCGCTGCTGGCCTGGTACAATCCGTAAAGAATATTCATCAGGGTTGATTTACCTGCACCGTTTTCCCCCAGCATTGCGTGAATAGTGCCTTTTTTAATATCAAGGCTGACCTTGTCCAGAGCACAAAAATCGCCGAAGTATTTTGTAATGTTACGCATTTGCACTGCAAACTGTCCACTAATGTCCATAGTTACCCCCATGCTTTTAGTTGGTAAATGCAACAGGTTGGGGGAAGTTCATCCCCCCTGATTTAAATGAATTTTATTTGAGTGTACTTATGTAGTTGTCGAATGTAGCCTTATTGTATGGAATGTTGATTGATTCATCCTTTATTTTTCCTTCAATCACCTTGGCATCTGTCAATACTTTCTGATCCACATTAGGATTTTTTTCGGGAATGCCAACACAGCCTTCCTTCATACCAAACACCTGTGTGGTTCCACCAAGTTCCTTACCATCCTTTACTTGTGTTGATACGAGATCCATCGCCTTGCCGACAAGCTTCATAGCGGATATAAGAATATTTTTCGGAGCCAGATGGCTCTGGTCCCTGTCAACTCCTATAGCAAACTTGTTGGCTTCCTTGGCTGCTTCAATAACTCCAATGCCAGCACCACCAGCCGCATGGAATACAATATCGCAGCCCTTGGTATACATAGAAGAAGCTATGGCCTTACCAACCGCCTGATCTGCGAAGCTGTTGGCATACTGGACATTAACTGTAATATCCTTGCCGAGTTCCTTGGAAGCGTAAGCAACACCTGCTCTGTAACCAAATTCGAACTGGTCGATAACATCGCCCTTAATACCGCCTACAAAGCCAACCTTGTTTGTCTTTGTGGTTTTAGCAGCAATGTAGCCTACCACAAAGGATGGCTCCTGTGCCCTGAACACAACACCTATGACATTGGAAGGTGTCTCTTCTCCATAGGAGTTATCAACAATTGCATAGGTCTTGTCAGGATATTGGGAAGCCGCGGTCTTTATTGCATCCGCCATGGCATAGCCTATACCCCAGATGAGGCTGCTCTTCTGGTCGGCCAGCTTGTCTAGATTCGTTCCGTAATCGCTTTCCTGCTTCGATTCCAGATAGGAAATAGATGCATTTGTTTCTTTACTGAACTTCTGAAGACCTTCCCAGGCAGACTGGTTGAAGGACTGGTCGTTGATCCCGCCGACATCAGTTACCATACCTACTGCAAAGGATGAAGCAGCCGCACTGCTTTTAGGGGTTGAATCACCTGTGGAAGTGCCGGAAGTCGAATTGCTTTTGTCTGTTGTACTGCCTCCGCAGGCAGCAAGTGATACTATCAATGCCAGAGTTAAGATACTTGATAATACTTTCTTCATTTTTTCCCTCCTAAAAGAATTGTTGTATTTATATACAGCGAAAGTAACACTCATGAGCTCATTCCGCTACATACCACTGATAAGTCCCCATGTTCTGCTGATACTCCGGTCCGAAACCGTAAGACAGAAGTTCTTCTAATTAAGAGTTATATATTATTAATAAATAGAGCTTTTAAAAGATAGAACAGAGATTTCAAGAAGATTTAAATAGATAACAGGGTTAAAAGCCATCGGGCACCTCCTCGCATTATTCGGCGGTTCTCTAAAGATCACCCACAGCCACCACCCCCGAAAATATCTCTGCAATTCTAAACTTATCTTCGCCCGGTTCTTCTTCAACAGTTTACCTCCTACATTTAAAGTAAGATTCAGATGATGAAGCACATTATAAAAACATAAGCCTACCATTTTTATACCATATATTACATCGTATGTAAACACATGTAATATACGGGGCTCGATTTTACATCAAATTCACACTAATATTTGTTCAACAATTGAATTATATAAGAATTTTATAAAGAATTAGGCTTTAGAGATGGCTAACATGATGGCATATGGCGGTAATTTAACTTTGATAAAAAAAATTAAGATGGTATGAACCATCTTAATTTAGTTTATAGGGTCTTTCTTGTTAAATTATAATAAACTTAAATATAATCCTTTATCTGCCCGAGCTCTTGAATAATGGCATCAGCCAGGAAAAGATCCTGATTTCCCGATGTGGGATTTCTATAACCAATACATGATATGCCTGCTGAAACCGCTGCCCGAAGTCCGGAAGTTGAATCCTCTATAGCAATTGCGCTGTCCTTAGGTATTCCGCTAATAGAAAGTACTTTTTGATAAATATCAGGGCTTGGTTTCTGAAACTTTACTTCATCTCCTGTAACAGAGTAATCGAAATATCCGCTTAATTGGAAAATATCCAGTACACGACTGACGTAGTACCTGTTAGAGGATGAAGCAATTGCTGTATCGTAATTATTTTTACTGAGTTCAGTCAACAGCTTCTCAAGTCCTTTTGTAGGCTGTATTTTTTCTTTTTCCACATAACCCAGAATCAGATTAAACTGGCGCATCTCCAATTCTTGCGGATTTGCATTCAGATTATTTTCTTTTATGACTTTAGTCCACAAGTCCCTGTTGGGCTTACCGACGTATTCTTTCAGATTAAATGTCTCATTAAGTCCATAGCTTTGTAAAATTTCCAATTTTGCACGGTAATGCAGAGGTTCACTGTCAAATATAACTCCATCTACATCAAAAATAACCAAATTGATTTTACGTTTCTCCGTATTCATTTATCACCAGACCTCTTTACTTTTTTATATTTACATAAATTAGATTTCATGAATACAGTTCAATGCCGCTGCATGGCTAAGAGATTGTAAAACCTCTGTATGCGGACGGTTTTCCTTCGATTGTACGGAAAGGAGGACAGACATTGCCTTTTTCTCCTCACCTTTGTTCTTAACAATTTGAACATCCATGACATCAATAGAGTTTTTCTTTGCCAGACTGAGAAATGAACCCAATCCCAGTGAGTTTTCAAATTCCAGATATAGATGCAGTAAATTGGACTTCTTACGCATCATATTATCCATCTTATGTAAAATAGTCATGACGAAGAATATAGTAGTACCGCCCAAAATTGCACCTTCGTAAAAACCAATACCAATTGACAAGCCGATGCAGGCCGAAGCCCACAAACCGGCAGCAGTAGTCAAACCTCTGACTTGGTTCCTCCCGGTGATGATTATTGTTCCGGCACCCAGAAATCCAATGCCGCTAACAACCTGAGCCCCTAATCTGCCGATATCTCCGGTATGATATGTTTGGTAAATGTATTGATTTGTCATCATAACTATTGTTGAACCCAGACATACAAGTATGTATGTACGAAAGCCCGCAGGGTGGCGTTTACGTCCCCTTTCAAAGCCAAGAATTCCGCTGATTACTACAGAAAGAAAAATACGTACGCAAATGGAAAGAACATTTACATCTTTTAATATGGCTAATTGACTAATCAATCCGTAAATCACCTTCTTATCTATTGCCTTTTAGCATTTAGCTGTGCAGTCCTTTCGCTTTCAATATTTTAAGTGCGGGAATCGGGTTGTTGCAGGTCATGAGCCTTGCACCGCAGCGTATGGATTCATAAACCAGTTCTTCAGTGTCGGGGCAATATGACCATGGTAATATTCCAAGGTTTTCAAACTCCTGAACACGCTCGGGAGTTATTGTTTTCATGTCTATACCTACTGCAAATAATTTAGAGTAAGTACCGATTTCTCCATCAACGAAATTCTCCATTTTTTCCTTAGGAAAACCCTGTACCTTCACACCATAGGAGTCATACATATAGGCTGCAATGAAAGCGTCAAAGCAGGTAAAAACACAGCGATGCATTAAGCCGTATTCCTTTATAATTTCCATAGCAAGATCTACTGTTTCATATGTCTTTTCCTTAATTTCTGCATTTAAAAGAATATTCTTATAGGGTTGAACCAGCTCACAGAATTCACGCAGTGTGGGTACTTTTAAGCCTTCAAATACTTTTCCGAATTTCCCCCCCGCGTCCAATTCCTTAATTTGTTTCAGCGTCATATCATGAATATAACCCTTTCCGTTTGTAGTACGGTCCACGGTTCTGTCATGCATTATGACAACAACTTTGTCTTTAGTCAGATTCATATCAAATTCAATCATATCAACATTCATATCCAGAGCTTTTTGAAAGCTAAGCAGAGTATTTTCAGGATAAAACGCATCAACTCCTCTGTGCCCGGCAACTAATATGCTCTCTTTATTCAACAACCTGTCTATGATTTTCCGCATATTCCAAAAGACTTCCTTTCAAAATTGCATTTAATAAGATATAGCTTTTTTAATATTTTTTAAACGCTTTATTACACTGTCATTATCTTTTCCGAAATAATCGTGAAGCTTAGAATACTCCTGATATAGCAATTCATATATTTTGCTGTTTTCCGGGTCAGGCAGATATGTATTTTTTATTCCGCCGCCCATAGCATTTCCGGCTTGTTCAATGGTGTCGTATCCTCCATTTGCACTTCCCGCGGCAACAGCTCCAAACATTGCAGCACCCATTGCGGTTGTCTGCTTTGATGCCGTTACATGAACAGGCATTTGTATGATATCTGCAAAGGTTTGCATAACAAAGGGACTTTTTTCAGCTATACCGCCCGTTGCAAACAGTTTTTCTATTGTAACCCCATATTTTTTAAAGGTGTCTATAATCATACGTTTTCCATATCCTACAGCTTCCACCAATGCCTTATACATTTCAGGAGAAGTAGTAGTTGTCGTCATCCCGAACATTACACCTGTCAAATCCACGTCAACCAGAACAGAACGGTTTCCGTTCCACCAATCCAACGCAAGCAATCCGCTGCTTCCCGGCTTTATCTGTGAGGCAAGCTCGTCCAGATATGCAGTAACATGCATTCCTTTTTCCTTTGCTTGTGCTGAAATTTCTTCCGATACACAATTTTTTGTAAACCATGCAAAATGGTCGCCCATACATGATTGTCCGGCTTCGTAGCCAAAATATCCCGGCAAAATTCCGTCTTCACAAATTCCGCACATTCCCGGCACCTTAATATTTTGTCTGCTTGCCATCATATCACAGCCTGATGTTCCGATAACCATCAGCATTATATCAGGGCCTGTAATACCGGCACCCGGTACGGCAGCATGTGCATCCCCGCAACCTACCGCCACAGGAGTTCCCACCGGAAGACCTGTCCATTCGGAACTGCTTTCGGTAATACAACCTGCTTTACTTCCCACAGGATATATAGTTCTCGACATTTTTGTGTCAATTACATGTTCAAGCCTTGGGTCAAGTGCTTTAAAGAAATCATTGGAGGGATATCCTGTCTTTTTTTGCCAGATTGCCTTATATCCAGCCGTGCAGCTGTTTCTCTTCTCTTCCCCGGTAAGCATCAACGTAATCCAGTCAGATAGCTCCATGAACCTGTCGGCTGCCTCATATATTTCAGGTGCTTCATTAAGAATCTGCCATATCTTAGGGAACATCCATTCAGAAGATATCTTCCCCCCGTAAAATCCAAGGAATTCTTCTCCTCGTTGTTCAGCAATCTCATTAAGTCTATTCGCTTCATCCTGTGCTGCATGGTGCTTCCACAGCTTTACATATGCATGGGGATTATTTTTGAATTTTTCCAGCATACACAGGGGAGTACCGTCCTTCAAAGTCGGAAGCATTGTACATTCAGTAAAGTCGGTACCTACGCCGATAACTTGTGAAGGGTCGATGCCGGACTCCTTGAATACATTTAACAATGTAGTGCTTGCACATTCTAAATAATCAGGAGGATATTGCAGCGCCCAATCTGCTTCCAGCTTTGTAGTTCCGTTTGGAAGTTTTCTTTCCATAACTCCATGTGGATAATCCATGGAAGAAGCAGCTTTAATTGTTCCGTCTGATACATCAACCAAAATTGACCTGGCACTCAATGTCCCAAAATCAATACCAACCACATACTTTGACATCTGTTTATTATTCCTCGCTTCCATTTTGTTTAGAAAGTGATACAAACCTTGAAATCGCCATATTTTCCTGTTGCATATTCAAATGCCTTTTCCCATTCCTCAATTGGGAAACAGTTTGTAATAAGACCGTCTGTTTTAAGTTTTCCGTTGCTGATATTTTCAATTACAAACGGGTAGCAGTACGGACTAAGATGTGAACCCAGAAGGTCAAGTTCCTTACTGTCTCCGATAATTGACCAGTCAACAGTCGTCTCCTGACCAAATACACTGAATTCTACAAACCGGCCTAACTTACGTACCATTGAAAGTCCCTGCTTAACGCTGGACGGATGTCCTGTAGCTTCAATATAAATATCACAGCCATATCCTTCGGTTAGCTTCAGAACCTCAGCTACTACATCCTGATTTTGAGGATTAAAGACCAAATCAGCACCAAATTCTTTAGCTTTGTCCAATCTGGATTGAACCATGTCCAATACAATCAGCAATTTGGGATTTTTCATTCTTGCATAGGTAATCATTCCAAGTCCCAGAGTTCCTGCTCCCGATATAACCACTACATCGTCGCAGCCAATTTGCGCACGGTCAACACAGTGCTTTGAGCATGCATAAGGTTCAATCAACATGGCTTTGTCAAGAGGCATGTCTTGGGGAACTTTATGGACAACTGAAGTCTTCGGATAACGGACATATTCCGCCATACCACCATTATTTTCACTCTGGAAGCCAAATATATTGTGAGGTTGGCACATCCAATAATGTCCATCCTTGCAGAATCTACACTCTCCGCATGGAACAATCTGATCTGCTGTAACTCTATCACCGATTTCAAAACCCTTTACATTTTCTCCCAGTGCCACAATTTTACCTAAAAATTCATGGCCCGGAATAAACGGAGGCTTTACCCATGAAGGTTGGCTTTCATCACCCCAGAATTTAGGAGCACCGTGCTGGCACTTTAAGTCTCCTGCGCAAACGCCGCATCCTTCTGTTTTAATAATTATATCGTCAGGTCCACATTCCGGCGTAGGGTATGCGGTTTCAAATCGGTAATCACCAAGCCCGTAGGCTACTAGAGCTTTCATAGTCTTTGGATAGTTAGACATAAATATCTTCCTTTCTTAATTATAATATTTATTTTAAATGTGAATTCTCATAAGCTATGGTAAAGAGATACGCAGTACTGACCAACACCGTATGCATATTTGGCTGCAATATCTTTCATACTTTCAGGCATATTTTTTGTAAAGCCGTAAACTTCATATGTGAAGTCGCCTGTATAATTTGTAGCTTTTAATGCTTTAAGGGCTTTTTCCCAACCTACCGTACCCATAAAAGGAAGGAAGTGCAAGTCGCTGATGCCTGTGTTGTCGTTTACATGAAGTGCAACTATCCGGCTGCCAAGTGTTTTGATTGAATTGGCCTCATCGTAATACAGACGGTTTCCATGTCCGAAATCCCAGCAAACGCCTATACGGGAATCCTTGTAGGAATCCACCAGCATACATAGTTCTTCGGCTCTTGCAGAAAATTTTCTTCTCTGGGGGTACTCGATCATATTTTCATAAGCTATGCTTACTCTATTTTTCAATGCAAGCTCAATAATTGAATCATAAAACTCATGATTGTACCGTACACTTGCTTCATCGTCGAATTCTTTTTGAATACATTGTGTAAAAGGATGAACTACCAGCCACTTTACCCCAAGCATACTGCTGATTAACACGCTTCTGCGTGCGAATTTATAATAATCTTCTTTCTCCAAATCACTTTTCCAATCCGGCATGTATCCCGGATTGTAAGGTAAATGGGCTTGTGAAAAATCAATCCCTAATTTTTGACTTTCGTTAATAATTTCATCGGCGTAGCTTTGCCAGTCATCTTCGCTTAATTCAGTTCTTGTGAAAAAGAACTCTGTAAAGCTGAAGTCAAGCGTTGTAAAACCAGCCTCCCTGCATCGGCGTATTGATTCCAAATACGGTGTATGCAGTCCGCCGTCCCTGCGTTTTGAAAAAAGATTAGTAGAAGTTGCCAGACGCATGATTTTACTCCCCTTCTATCTGTTATCAGCACAATGAAAGTAGATAGTTTCCTACATCAACACTGAAACGTGCACTTGGAATTTTTAAGCCTTCCGGCATATAATTGTTTATTCTTATCTCATATACCAAATCGCCTTCATACCCGATTTTGGTAAGTGTCTTCATGACTTTTTCCCATGGGATTGTTCCAAGGAAAGGCAGAAGATGCAGGTCATCCTGACCGAAGTTATCATTAATGTGAAGGGCTTTTACACGACTTCCAAGCTTTTCTAAGGCAGGAATCTGATTTGTATAAACACGGTGTCCATGTCCTGTATCCCAGCAAACACCCACGGGCGCACCCTTATAGGAGTCAACCAGTTCAATCAGTTCTTCGGCCGTTGCACCGAAGCGACGTCTGTTATCCCTGTCACACATATTTTCAAAGGCAATCCCTACATTTTCTTTAGCGGCTTGTTCTACAACTTTGTCAAAATTCTCATGGTTTGCCGCAAGGTCTGCCTGTAAATTGTATTCAGCCTTATCAATCTCTGTTACAGGGTGCATTACAGCCCATTTTACTCCCAGAATACTGCTGACATGTATTGCACGACGGGTAAGTTCATCAAAGCGTTCTTTTTCTTCAGTGCTTTTGAAATATGCACCTTTAAAAGGACGATACGGCGGGTGTGACTGTGAAAATGTAATACCAAGCTTTTCTGCCTCATTGCGGATGTTTTCAGCATTTTTTATCCAGTCATCGCCGTTTAGTTCTGTCTGACGGTTCAACATGGCACACATGTTTAAGTCAAGAACACTAAATCCGGCCTCCTTACAACGATGCATAGATTCAATATATCCTGTGAAGTCCTTTGTTTCCCTGCATTCTCTAAATAGTGAAGTCATTGTAGCAACACGCATGTTTTATCTCTCCCTTCTCATACAATCGGTTAAAATAAATATTTTTCTCTGCCCTAAGGCAGAGAAAAATATTTAAGTGGATTATTGTCCGTTTGCATCCAAATAGTCTTTTAATGTCATATTTACTTTTTTATCAATATTTGAAATAGTAGTTGCTCTATCCTGAGAACCTTCACTCAGCTTTATAATTTCATTCTGTACGGTAGTATCAATATCTGTAAATGCAGGAACCCATGGCTCTAAGTAGTTAGGGTAATCCTTGGAGTTGTCGGCAATTGTCAGAATAATATTATACAGAGGATTTTTCTCTATGAATGTCTTTACTTCAGGTAAATCGTAAGCTTTTGAATTCATGGCATAGTAGCCTGTGTTCATAAACCAGTCCCCTGATACTTTTGGGGTTGCAAGATATTTCATAAAGTCCCATGCACCAAGACGTTTGTCGTCATTTCCCGCATCAAAAACATATAATGCAGATCCGCCAATACCTGTACCCTTTGTACTATTTGCATCAACACGAGGAAGTTCAGCCACACCAACATCAAATGTACCTGTATTCTGAATCTTTGAAACAATTGAAGCCATTGAAGAAGTACTTGCAGTCATCATTGCATACAAGCCAGACTGAAAACCTTCATTCGGACTAACTACACCGTAATCAACGCCGCCAGTAGCCAAGACCTTTTCCCATTCTGTCAGGAAGTGGTCAAGAGTTCCGTCTTTTGTCATTGCAAGAGTGGTAGGAGTACCCTTACGGCCGTCTGCGTTGTCAAACATATACTTTTCGCTGCCTTGCATAGGAATCCATGATCCCAGGAGGAAGAAACGAGTCTTTGTACCAAGGCCGAAAGTTTTGATTTTATCTCCACTCTTAACAGTCAGGGCCTTAACGTATGTAGCCAGTTCTTCCAAAGTTGTAGGTGCTTTATTTGGATCAAGTCCTGCTGCCTTAAACATATCTTTGTTATAGTACAGCATAACTGATGAGTTTGAGAACGGTAAACCAAGAACCTTTCCGTTATACATTGCATAGTGCAGTGCATTTGCATTAAGGTCATTTAAATTAATTCCGTTGGCATCAATATCAACAAAATTCTGAATAGGATAGATATACTTGCTTTCCTTTACATCAAATATACCCTTTGAGCTCATCTGCATAATGTCAGGAAGTTCGTTTGCAGCGTCAGCTTGTAATATAGCAGATAACTTTGTAGAAGCTTCATCGTATTCTCCCTGATATATAAGGTCTACGGTGATTCCTTTTTTAGTACCTTCTGATGAGTTGTACTCGTCAACCGTTTTCTTAAGCTGATCAGCAATGTTACCTTTCATTGAGTGCCAGAAAGTAACCTTGACCGGAGCTGAAGGCAGTATACTTCCTGTTGCTGCCTTAGTTGCAGTAGGTTCTGTCTTTGTGCTGTCAGTAGGTTCCGAAGACCCACAACCCACAAATATGGAAGCAGACATAACTACACTTACAAACAATGCTAAAATTCTTTTAAGTTTCATTTTCCTTTCCTCCTTTAAATTATTTATTAATATTTTCTTATTTGAAGCTATATATAAGAAATGTGTTACAATTTAACCCTTTACCGAACCGCTGGCGATACCGCGAACAATGTTTCGCTGACCGAATGCGAAGATAATTATTGTAGGAAGTAATATAATTGCAATTGCTGCAAAAATCGGAGCCTTAACACCAGAATCATCTGCTGCCAGCATTGTTATACCAACCTGTACCGTTCTCATTTCAGGCCTGTTGGTAACAAGCAGAGGCCACAGGTATGTGTTCCACACCGCAACAAAGGAATTTAACGAAAGAGCGGTAATGGTAGCTTTTGAAACCGGAATACATATCTCGAAAAAGAATTGCAGGTCTCCGCAGCCGTCAAGAAATGCCGCTTCACGGAGGGAGCTGGAAATTGTCTTGAAACTTTGCCGGAACATAAACACCTGAATCGCTGATACAAAATAGACTGCCATGATACCTACATATGAGTTAAGCAGACCCAGTTTGCTTATAGTAATGTAGTTCGGGATTAAAACTGCTTCCGTTGGTATCATCATTGTACCTATTATTATGAAAAACAGAACATTTTTGCCTTTGAAGTTGAAAAATGCAAAGGAATATGCCGCAAACATTGAAAGCAACAATCTTACCAGTGTAACCACCACTGCTATTAAGAGTGAATTCAGCATAAACCGCGGTACCAGTGAGTCAAACAGAACGTGCTTGAAATTATCAAAATAAGTAAAATCTTTTGGAAAAATTGTCGGCGGATAGCTGTCAAATGTAGCATCGTCTTTAAACCCGCACATAAAAGCATAAAAAAGAGGGAATGCAATCAGGATACCTAAAGCCAAAGAGAAAACCGATTCAACAATGCTTTTAGCCTTTATAATTTTATTGGGAATCAATCGTATACCACTCCTTTCTTTTCATACATGAAGTTGAACATCAGGAATATAAATGCAAGCAAGAAAGTTACAATACTGGCTGTAGAACCAAGTGCGTAATTGCCGCTTCTGAAACCGGTAGTATATACATAGTAAATCATTGTGGATGTAGAATTGACCGGGCCGCCCTTTGTAAGAATCATGGTTGGTGCATTCATCATTATTCCTGCAACCATTTGTGTACAAAAAACAAAGAAGATAGTTGGTGATGTAATGGGTATAACAATCTTGAAAACCTTTCTCCAGTAGCCGCAACCTTCAAGATTGGCTGATTCAATCAATTCATCAGGCACATTACGTACCGCAGCCAACAAGAGCATAAAGTTAAATCCGATATGAATCCATACCATAATTACAGATAAAGAAGGCAATGCCCAGACTTTATCATTAAGCCAGTCTATGTTGGTTTTGTTTTGCATTACACCGATAACTTCAAGAAAGTAATTGACCAAACCTATTTTACGGTGCAATAATTGCTGGAAAATATAACAGGAGGCAGATACTGATACCGCCATAGGCAATGCAAACAAGGTTTGATAAATATTTGAAAAAAGCTTTCTTTTGTTGGCAATCAATGCAAGAGTAAATGGTAAAATAACTGCAAGTGGTACATAAAGTAAGGTAAATTCAAGCGTTACCCCAATCGCATTCATAAACTCCTCACGACTAAAAATACCCAAATAGTTTTTTAAGCCGACAAATCTTACAATCTCACCCTGTTTGTTTACAGCAGATAAACTATATAACAGCGTTCGAATAAATGGATAATAGGAGAACGCTACCGCAAAAATAAGAATTGGTAATACAAATAAATAAGGTTTCTGGAACTCGACTATTTTTCTACCCAGAGTTTTTTTGCCCGCTATTTGTCCCCTGTCTTTTAGGGATTTTGAAGTGGACATAAATAAACACCTCCCATGTTGTAAAAATTCTTCTATATAACATCAGCTGTGTTCAGATTTTTTCAAAACAACAGACAATGATATCGAATAAATGTAAAATTTGGAACATTCCAAATTTAATTTAAAAATACATTTTCTCTCTTTCCTTCTAATTACTATGCATATTGTATAATTTTTTTAAAAATCAGCTGACTTTATTGAACAATTTGTATATATACTATGTATAACATTTTTATCTGGAACGTTCTAAATACTGTTTATTGTTTTTTGGAACGTTCCATCAATCTGATGTCTATATATTAGTTCATATGCTAATCGAAGTCAATACATTTTGCATAAATTTTTTGAAATATTTTTTTATTTTTTGTCGAATTATAACAATATTATTATTGGAATAATTTATTATTGAGTCAACAATATTGACATTATTTACTGCAGGTTATATAATTTTAATTGGAACGGTTTAATGAAGTTTATCTAAGCATTGTTAAATCAGCTAAGTAAATTTTAATATTGATAAAATATATTGTAAAGCCCTCGGAGTTTCCGAGCACAGACTTTCATATATAAGGAGGGATTTGAATGAAGGTTACAATTCTTGACGTTGCACGGGAAGCAAATGTTTCCAAAAGCACTGTTTCGCTTGTCCTTAATAATTCAAAGGCCGTTAAGCTTGAAACACAATATAAGGTGCGTGAGGCAATAAAGAAGCTAAATTATACACCAAATCTAGCTGCACGTGAACTAACCACCAGTCGCACACACACTCTGGGTATAGTTTTTTTAACATCCAATCATTTTAAAAAGGCCTATGCTTTTGATTCTGTGGCAGAAACACTTTTATATGACACCAGCAATGGAATATATACCGGCCTTAAAAATACGGATTATGCACTGCTTACAGAACGGTTCTCATCTGTCAGCAATCCCGATGCACTACCGTCATTGATTATGAACCGCAGAATTGACGGTGTGTTCCTCATAGGAGGTCTGTTTACGTCTGACCTCATTGAACATTTAAGGCAAATTAATCTTCCGACTGTAATTATCGGTCTGCAATACAACGGAACGGATTCCATCTTCTCCGAAATGGAACAGGTTGGTTACCTTGCGTGCAAGGAGCTTCTTGAAAAACACCATAAGAGAATTCTGTTTCTAAACGGTCCTGCTAACAGCAGTAATTCTCAAAAAAAACTTTCGGGAATGCAAAGAGCCTTTTCCGAATACAATGTAGATCCCAAAGGTCTATATGTAGTTAATTCAGGTTACACCGGTTTGGATGGTTATAAGTCATTAAAAGAAATTTGGGAATCCGGATTACGACCGGATGCTATTTTCGGAGCAAGCGACGGTATTACTTCCGGCGCCATGAGGTTTTTGTTTGATCAAAAGGTTAATATTCCGGAGGATTTGTCTCTTATCGGGTATGAAAGTTCTATCCTGTCTGAATATTCTCCTGTCAAGCTTACTGTTATTGATGCTCATAAGGAGAAAATGGGTGAAGAAGCATGTCGTGCACTCCTGAAAAGGATTGAAAAGCCGCGTTCAAATACCGTTTGGTTAGGAATTCCACCAACTTTGTCCCATGGTTCCTCTGTAATAGAACGTTAAATTTTACTTACAACATACGCTATAAAAATAATTATAATTCATTCAGAACAAGAGAGGAGATTTTTTATGAATATTCAACAGTTACAATGTGATGTTGCGGTTATCGGAGGTGGACCCGCCGGAATTGCTGCAGCACTGGCAGCCGCCAGAAACGGCGCCAGAGTTTTTCTTGCAGATCGCAACGAGTATCTTGGAGGTAACATGGCTTCAGGACTTCCTTTGCTCGGTTTTCTTGATAAAAATGGAAACCAGGTAACAGGCGGTATTGCACAAGAAATCGTAGATAAATTAACATTGCGTGGTGCGTGTCTGGGTCATAACCCGTGCCCACTGCATAATTCAGTTACAATCATTGACTCTGAAATGATGAAAGTTCTTGCCTTTGAGATGTGCAGAGAAGCTGGAATTCAGGTTTTACTACACTGCGAGGTTATTGATGTTAATGTTGAAAATGGCCGAATTGACAGGGTGTATCTCATGGGTAAAGGCACACGCTATGATATTGAAGCTTCCGTTTTTATAGATGCCACAGGCGACGGTGATGTTGCATATCTTTCAGGTGC
Source organism: Ruminiclostridium papyrosolvens C7 (assembly GCF_000421965.1). GTDB lineage: Bacteria > Bacillota > Clostridia > Acetivibrionales > DSM-1351 > Ruminiclostridium > Ruminiclostridium papyrosolvens_A. Next base: position 61,523 of record NZ_ATAY01000063.1, read on the forward strand.
TACATATGAAAAGGGTCAACAGGAAACAGGGATTTTACAACCCCCTTCCCTACTTTTCACTCTTAGCAATTTTAATGAAGAAAAGTTCTGGAGTTTCTTAGAAGAGCATCCTGAGGATTTGATTCCCGCTGAAAGCATGAATGTATCCAACGGATATGATGTACAATTTTTCAGAAGCCACCCGGGCTATGTATTCCTCGGTCTGCGAAACACATTGACACGAATGAGTGAACAAAACTTAAATCCATTTAAAAGAGATACTCTAATATATATTAAAACCCCACATCCGGGTCAGATTTGCATTAATGCCACACGTATTTTAAACTTTGACGGAACTGATCTCAAGGATTTAACCCGGGGCGGCGAAGAAGGTATGCAGCAAATCATAAATATAACTGAGTTTCTTAAAAAATATATACCGGGCTTTGAAGACTCTTATGTTTCCTACATTAACAGTTCCATAGGTATTCGTGAAACCCGCCGTTTTTTCGGCATTAAGAGACTTACTATAGACAATGTGACCAATGGTGTTATTCCTGAGGACAGCATTGCTCTTGGCTCCTACAAAGTAGACATTCATAACGGTCTGAATAGTTCTACCGACCTTATTGACCTTGAAGGGCCATATGGAATTCCTCTGGGCTGCCTAATCAGTAGTGATGTGAATAATCTGGTACTTAGCGGAAGATGTATTTCCATGGATGCACCTTCATTAGCCAGTGCCCGGGTAATGACTACCTGTATGGCAATTGGACAAGCTGCCGGAGTATGCGCTTCTCTTTCTACTAAAAAGAATATCCTCCCTTCTTCGGTTAACAGTGCGGAAGTAAGAGATATACTACTAGAAGAAAAAGCGATTCTTAGTATTTAAGAATACCTGCCGTCAATGTTCTTAAGCTTTGACGACTTTGTATTGACACAAAGACATTAAAAAACCACACCGGTTAGGTGTGGTTTCAGCTTTTAAGTATTATTTTTCCTTAACGGGAATCCATATTTCACTGACATAGTCATCACTCTTTGTGTCCCCTTCTGTGTAAAGCTCTATGTCATATCCGGGTATCAATTCATATTTTGATTGTGGAAGCCATTCGCTATAAATCCTTTTCCACATGCTTTGGATAGCATCCGGCATATGACCTACGCACTTGAATATTGCCCATGTGTAGGATGGTATGTCAATGGTTATAAAACCCTCCGGTTTCTGCTTTACACACTTTTCCTCACATCCTATACCATATACAAATTCATGACAACCGGGTTCACCGGGCAGACATATTCCAAACATACCACAAACCTGTTGGTGCAACCCTTCTGCACAATATTCTTGCCAGAACATCGGAATTCCGTTAGTTCTATTTTCCTCTGTGAACTTTCTTGTTTTAGTAACTACTCTGAATGAATCCTTTTTCTCAATTTTGTAATCCATAACACTACCGCCTTCCAAAACAATTTTCAGTGTGAGACGATTAAATGATTTGAGCTCTGTCCCGTGTTTTTTGGCCTGGGACGGCACTACTCCGTGAAACCGTTGGAATGCTTTTGTAAAGCTTTCGGGAGTATCATATCCGTACTTTAAAGCAACATCAATAACTTTTGAATTACTGTTTAATAAATCTTGGGCCGCCAGTGAGAGCCTTCTGTTTCTTACATATTCACTCACTGTCATTCCTGTCAGTAATGAAAATGTCCTCTGAAAATGAAAGCTTGAGTAAAAAGCACTTTGGGCAATATCATCACAAACTATATTTTCACTTAAATGTTCTTCGATATAGTCTATAGCGTAATTCAAAGTACGAACCCATTCCATTCAATCACCTCCTTTGCATTATCATTTTACAAAAAGCGGTAGTACAAATTCCTGTCATTTACTGCTTCTAATTGTCTAGTGACTTTTTGAGAGCCATAATTTTTTCTTCAATAATTTTAATCACTTTAATAAATTCTTCATCATTTTTGTCGGTTGGGTCTTCCAGACCCCAGTCCTCCCTGTGTTTGCACGGTAAAGACGGACACTGAACGTTACATCCCATTGTTATCACAATGTCAACGGTTGGTATATCTTGAAGAAGCTTTGATTTTTGTGTTTTCTCCATATCAATTCCATAAATCTGTTTCATCAGCCTGACCGCATCCTGATTAATTTGAGGCTTTGTTTCAGTGCCTGCGGAATAACTTTCAAATACATCTGACGCAAGCTGTTTGCCCAGTGCTTCCGCAATCTGACTACGGCAGGAATTATGAACACATATAAATGCTACTTTAACCTTTCCCATTTTACCGCTTCCTTACTTTTTCTAATATACTGATTACTTCCTCAGTTTTCAAGACTTTACCGTATGAAACGACTTTGCCGTCTACAACCAAGGCAGGAGTTGTCATTACACCATATGCAGCAATCTGTGCAAAATCCTTAACGTGCTCAATAGTAGTATCCATTCCCAGTTTTGACAATGCTTCTTTTGTAGCGGCTTCAAGTTGATTGCATTTTGCACATCCTGAACCAAGCACCTTTATATATGCATCACCATTAGCACCTGTTTCACTTAGTTCTTCCTTCTTCCTTTTAAACAATGACATAATAAAATCCTCCTGATAAGTTTATTTTATAGTAATAAATATTGAAATGCATTAAACAGATATCCAACAATAATAATACCTATTGTACAAATTGCAATAAACAATGCCAAAAGCTTTGGTTTTACAGCCTTACGCAGCATAATGACAGATGGTAAACTGAGTGTTGTTACCGCCATCATGAATGACAGAACAGTTCCCAAATTTGCTCCTTTGTACAGTAACGCTTCTGCAACAGGTATAGTACCAAAAATGTCTGCATACATAGGAACACCAATTAACGTAGCAAGTATAACACCAAACGGATTATTACTTCCCAGAATGGTTTCAATCCAGCTTTCGGGTATCCAGTTATGAATTACCGCACCGATTCCTACACCTATTAGGATATACGGAAATACTTTTTTAAAGGTGGCTACTACTTGGTCTTTTGCATAGGTAATACGTTCTTTTTTTGTTAAATCCGGTGACTCAATATCCACACCTGAGGCATTTAGTATAAAATCCTCTACATACTTTTCCATATTCATTTTTCCAATAACTGTGCCTCCGATAATTGCAATAATAAGACCTAATATAACATAGGCTGCAGCCACCTTTGCACCAAAAATGCTCATTAAGATTACCAGTGAACCAAGGTCTACCATAGGAGAAGAGATTAGAAATGAGAATGTTAATCCCAGTGGCAGTCCTGCACTGGTAAATCCGATAAAAAGCGGAATGGACGAACAGGAGCAAAAAGGCGTAACAGTTCCCAAAAGTGCCGCTATAGTATTTGCTCCGATTCCACGGAAACGGGTCAATATCTTCTTACTCCGTTCCGGCGGAAAATAGCTTTGAATATATGTAATAATAAAAATAAGAAGACATAGTAATATTGTAATTTTTATTATATCGTATATAAAAAACTGAATACTGCCACCAAGCTTTCCGGACATATCAAGGCCAAATAATGAAAGTAAATTGTGTATAAGTGTGTTAAGCCATTTCATTCCAAGCACCTGATTCTGCAAAAACAGGCCTATTCCTTTTAAAGCCTCCATACATATCTCCTTTTTATTAATATATCTATTTTTATCGATATATTAATTTTTAATAAAGCCATCACTCGATGGCCGTATATATTTCTGTAATTTTACCAAGCAGTTCTCTAGCATAGGCACTGCCTTCTTCGCTTATGGAATAGTGAGTCCATTTTCCTTCTTTTCTTGCATTTACAACACCTGAATCACATAATATTTTCATATGATGGGATAATGTGGACTGACCGATTTTTAAATCCTCCAACAGTTTGCAGGCGCATTTTTCACCTGTCTGAAGCAATTCCAGAATCATAAGGCGATTTTCATCACAAAATGCTTTAAAAACTCTTGCATTTTTTTCGTATTCACTAAGTATCACTTTACACCTCATATCTAAAATATTCGATATGATAATATTATATGAATCAAACCGAAATTTGTCAATGTATAAACCGCTTACCTTTTCCCTTCGTGTATTTCCTCCGTTTCATTATATATTATTATATCTGGCGAAATTAAGTTTCCATTCTGCCATGCTGACTTTTGTTCTTGGATGGAGAAATTAATATCCAAATCAACTTGCTTGTTGGGCGAAATAACATATTGGGTGGGTTTCTTCTTGGTATTAGTGACTGGTATAAATTGAGGATTTACAGCCATTTCATCCTTAACTACTGGTAATTTAATATAAAATTCTTTCTTATCACTGCTGTAATTTTTTAATCTTATTTTTCCGTTAAATAATATTTCTTCTCCGTGACTTGTAAAATTAATCCAGCTTGAATCTTTTATGTACTCTATGGACCGTAAACCATTTAAATTTGATCTAACGAATCCATAGGCTAAATCATATGTCGGTTGGTATATAATAGACCATACTATAAAAAACAGCACAACAAATTTACCGAAGTTTCTGTAAACATCTTCTTTAAATTGGATTATCCCCACAATCCCTAGTATTATTAATATTGCGGCTATAACACCTGGATAGTATAAACCTGAGTTTCCGTTAGACCACACCCTTACACCCATCTTTTTCAAAATAAAACCGCCCAGCAGAAAATTATGTCTATTTTCACAGAACAGTACTGACAACAATATTATCATTAAAAAAGATACTATACCCAGTATTTTTCTTTTATTCACTTTATCCCTCCGTTCCAATAATATGTAATATTTACTATAAATTGTAAGTCTAAAGTACAAAGAAATTTTCACTTTATTTAGGAGTAAAACGTATGAGAACTATTCAATTGTCAAGAAATGAAGTTAAAGAATTGCTGATACAAAAAGTTTTTGGTATATTTATTCTGCCTTAATTTGTTTAATTTGTTTAATTTGGTTATAAAGCTTCTTTGTACTTTCCACATCAGACTGATTAAATACAAGTATTTTATCATCGTAGTGTATTATTACAAATGCATTTACTTTAGAATATGAATATAGCTTGTAACTGCCAAACTTTTCATTTTTATATGTGCCCGAAGCCATTTTATAAGTTCCCATTCCAAACTGCCTTGCTCCAATATCTAAACTATCCACATACTCAATAGAAGTAATTTCATTTAAGGGAATAGTCGTTCCACTAACAAAAGTACCTTTGACACTAACAGAATTATTTGTAATTGAAACATTAACACTTCCAACAAATAATATTAATATTCCTGCAAGTATTAACGTTACGATTGTAATAAGAACTTTCATCGGGCCTGACTTCATAAAAAAACCTCCAAACAATTCCATAAAATATATCATTATTGTATATTTTATCAACATTTGTAATACAAGTAAACTCCGGAATGTGTATTCTATTTGTTTTGTTCTTGAAGGCAGCTAGCCTGGGAATCAAAGGTCAAAATATTCTGTCCTACAGATAACAGAAAATTTCCAAATACACTGCGCTGACAGTTGTCCAATTCTTCTGAGACAGCAATTGATATTACTGTAGCAAGTAAAGTAAGTTCGCTTGGGCTTAGTGAAAAAAATCCATTATTACATCCTTTATTCATATTTATTATCCTCTATAAAAATCAAATTCTATAAGTATAATATGTTTATTGTTAATCAATTGTTAAATGATTTAATAAAAAAAGACACCCATTAGTGAGTGTCAAAAGCAGGAGGTTTGTTAAAATGGAAGAGTGCAGAGTATAGAGTATATTTAGTGCCACCTATTTAAAACAAAACCTCTCTAATGAAAATCACATGTATGACCATCTATTTATTCTTTGGGTTTTTATCGCAGGCGGCATATTTAACTATCCTATTAGCATTAAAATCCTTAATTAAGGGCATATCTTTTCTTTCTATATCTTAAATTTACTCCTCCTGTTTTCACCTTTGCTGTCCTTCCATTTATCTAACACCAAGTACCTTTTTACGTTTATTGGTATTATATACGTGGTACATTTAGTACCAATCAAATTATAATATGAAATACCAGGCTAGTCAATATATTTACCAATATTTTGGAATGGTAGCTGCTTCATATGTAGTACAATAATTAATATTGCGTTCTTAAACCACCATATATATAATTATTCATTGAGGTGATTAGAATGTCTGTTCTTTCAGAGAGGGTTAAAAAATTACGAAGTGCTAAACGACAATCCCAAAACGAAGTAGGTAAAGCTTTAGGTAAAAGTAGGGAAACCGTTTCAAAATATGAACTGGGTGAAAGAGAACCTGATCCGGAAGCTATTGTACTTTTTGCAAAACACTTTAATGTTTCTGCAGATTATTTATTGGGAATAAATGAACAAACAGAAAACTTGGCAACAGACGAAAGAAAGCCATACAGCCCCGAATTATACTCCTTCGAAAAGTATCTTAAAAATGAAAAATTCATCCCATATTTACAACTTGCAGTCAGTATGATGGATTCCAATATAGAAATAAAACAATTTGAAAAGCTAATAAACAAAATTATTAATAAGACAAAAATAAACTTAATATAAAAGAAGTGTACCAACCTTGATTTAAATAATAAAGTGCTTTTTAAAGATAGTTTGTCGTATATGCCTTTTCAAAGCTGGTACACTTTGTACCATTAATTATATTACCGGTATTTTGTATAGTCAACCTTATTTTGTAATTATTTAAAATATATTACAGTCATGTAGTGAATATATTTGTCGATAAATAAAAAATATTGCATAATTTGGTATGGATATTTATAATAATATCTTGAGGTGATTAACATGCATGTTCTGCCGGAGAGAATTAAAAGTTTACGGAATGTTAAAGGACAATCCCAAAAAGAATTAGGACAAGCTTTAGGTAAAAGCAGAGAAGCTATTTCAAAATATGAGCTTGGCGAAAGAGAGCCGGATCCGGATGCGCTTGTATTATTTTCAAAGCATTTTAATGTATCCTCTGACTATATGTTGGGAATCACTGATCATATAGAAAACAAAGCTTTTGGGAAAAGAAAACCTTACAGTCCGGAATTATATGCCTTTGAAAAGTATTTGAAGAATCAGGATTTTATACCTTATCTTCAGCTGGCAGTAAGTATGAAGGATTCACATTTAGATATTAATTCATTCAAAAACCCTATAAACAAGCTTATCAAGCAGGGAAAAAAACAAAAACACCCTAAATAATTATAAGGTGTTTTTGTCTTGACTCAAATACATGGTTTTTGATAAATTCATTAATGACTTCTGCGTGCCGTCAAATGCTTTGGAGCTTTCGGCTGATAAAAGGATGTACAACATGCTGAGCTTATACCTGATAGCGCAAGAAGTGTAACTAGTAGTGACAAAGGTGCAAGCAAAAATTTTATTTTTGACTTCATTATCTTACCCTCCCCTCCGTTTTAATACTTATTCATTAAGATAATCTATAAGTTTAACTGCTTCATCCACTTGATTTTGAGCTAATAAATTTCGGATTTCGCCTAAAGCATATATGACATCATCTTCAAAATCCTTATATTTATTAAATGATTTTACTACCAAATTTCCTATTACCATATAAATTAGTTTAAACATCAATATATTAAGTGATAAAAACACTACAAACATAGATACAGAAAATGTAATTTGATAAACCAACTTTAACTTATCAAAAACAGTGAGAAATACAAAATAGAGCAATTGCTCTCCAAACAATAGCAATAAAAATACTCCTACAAACAATCTGTGAAATTGGCGGTTAATCCGTGTAGCCAGTAAAATTTCATATTTCCATAAAAATATTGCAACAATCACCTGACCAATTCGTTGTGGTAAGGAAAGTAATACGTACAAGTGATATGCATTTTGATAATTTACCATTCCTTTGAAAGCATATGTAATTACATAAGGCATGTATAAGACTTCTATTACAGTCAGTAGTAACATAAAAAATGATGTACCAAGTAAGGCGTATGTTGGTTTCATCCTATAAAGTATAATAAATATTAGTGAGTATGCAACAGCATGCAATGTAACACTTGTTACAATATTAGGCGATATAGGTCGGATAACCCATGATGAGGTAAGCATTAATATTATAGCGGTAGCAAATTTCAAAATATTTTTACTATTTATTTTTAAGTTTTCTTTTCGTCCGGTAATAAGCAATGCTATTATTAAATTTAAAAATGCTTCGGGCAATGATACTAAAAGTAAAATATTCAAATTCATTACCATATAAGACACATCTCCTACAAATTTATTCAATATTTCTATTTTATGACATATTATTTTGAAAGTAAATACATTCAGAAAAAGACCGAACAATCTCATAAAAGCTGTATTTTTCGACAACTTCACGGATCACGGCCTATGGTTTTTTAAATTGACTTTTTCTGAATAGATATGTTTAAATGGCTTTTACTTAGTATCCATTCCATATTTTATTATGTCAAAAAATTTATGTCCTGTAGGCGTTATTGCAAATATTTCCTGCAAAACACCAAAACATAATAACAGTGTATACATTTTCATACCGAGTACGGTTAATATTGTAACTACCATTAACCATACACAGATATACACAATGGATAATTTCTTAAATCTGAGTTTCTCTCCGGGGTCTGTAATCAGCCTATTGGGAGTATCCTTTGGTGCGTATTTTTTTAATATGTAGAGACTTATGGTAAATGTTAAGGTAATCAGAATAACCAACCATATAATACTCCAATACCGATATGTATGCTTTGCAATCAGTGCTGCAGCAACAAAAAATCCTATTGACACCAACAGGCATTTACCATATGTATCCATATGATAGCCTCCGGCCACCTTCCGCAGTAATGCAAAAGATATCGATACTATCAATGTAGGAATCAGTACCCCTAAAATCGTTGAAACAGCTACTAATAAGGCAGTTTTAACAATACTGCCGATGGCTACTTGAAAGCCGAAATAATATTCTGCCTTTTTCTGGTGACTCTCTTCAAGAACACTTGCCAAACCCTTTGCACAAGAATATGACCATTTATTTATAAATCTCAATAAATTCACCTCCTGTAAAAGGATTATATACCAAATTTTGTGCTATTTCTACCTTTTAAAGCAAAGCTCCTGCCACTGCACTTTTGTAATACTTGTAACATGAAGTGTTTTTATATCATTAGTAAGGGGCCATTCTTTATCCTTCTCAGTATGATGATATTGAAAACCACATTTTTCTTGAACACGTTTTGATTTTTCGTTCCCGTCAAAATATCCGCACCAGATGGTTTTTAAATTAATGTCTTCAAAACCATATCTCATTAATTCAACTACCGCTTCAGGAATCAACCCTTGTCCCCAATAAGGTACCCCTACCCAATAACCAATTTCGCCTTCATCTTTTTCTATGCCAAGGTTACTATTTTCGCCGATCATGAGACCTACACTTCCAATAACACCCTTATTATCTTTTAATACAACCGCATAAGTACCTTCTGCCGATAGAACATCCTTTATAATCTGACGGCTGTTATCAACGCCGGTATGAACCGGCCAACCTGCAGCAGGCCCTACTCTTGGGTCTTTTGCATATTTGTATAATTCTTCAGCATCCCGTTCATCCCACGGACGCAGAATTAACCTTTTAGTTTCCAAATTCACTTTCTACACCTCTCTCTTAAACTATTTCCACAATGATTGCGAATAATTAATATACACGTATAACTGTCTTTTATAGTACTATAATAACGCAGAACTACATATATTTTTTTTAAAAAAAGACGTGAAAGCATAACTTCCACGTCTAAGTATATAAATTCCTCAATTGTAGCTTTTATTTGTGATAAACACTTACTTACACAGCAGGGAGTGTACTTACCATTCCCAACAAGTATTTTTTCATAATTGCAAAATCTAATGCATTTATTGTATTATCAGCATTTAAATCCATTAAATTATTATATGTACTTCCACCATTCATTATATACTGTTTTAATAGTGAAAAGTCTATAGCATCGATATTTCCGTCATTATTACAATCTCCGACTTTTGGTGTTGGTGTAGTGCTTCCAAAGAAGCCGACTTTTTTCATTTCAGCCCATATGGCATCCGCTGCAGCATTGCTTCCTGCCAATGTTGGATGAATTCCGTCAGACAAAATGTATGAGGAATATTTTCCTTCAAAAGTAGGCCTTAAATCAAGGAAATATCCTTTTGGTGATGTTGAACTAGTTACAATACTCTGAATCTGAGGTCTGAGAGTGTTAAGGTTTGGATTTAACGTAGCAGCCAATCCTCCTTGAGCATCTGGGTAAAACAGATAAAACACTTTTACAATTCCGCTTCTTCCCATCTGTTCAAATAAGCTTCTTGCTGCAGTAACCGCATTACTGACGCTTCCACCTATGCAGTCATTTCCACCGCCATCCATTATTACGTATTTTACAGTACCTGCATTTACACCATTCTGAAACTGTGTGGGAATATTTGGCGATATTCCTCCACTTAACATAGTTCCGCTTACCGAGAGATCTCTGAACTTGTCGGTTGAAGCCAGGACACCATCGTTTCTTGCATTTTGTTGCAGTCTGCTTGTAATATCATGAGACAATGCCAAAAATGAATCTCCGATTACAAGGACTTCACTTCCTGAAATTTTGCCGGTATCAGCGGCAAATGAAGTTGTTGGTAAGCAAAAAGTAATTAATGCCGCCAACAACAGGAACGTGATAAAATTGGATTTTTTCATATTAATCTCCTCCTTAATATGTCTATCGTTTAGTACGATAGTAACTTTGAATCCCCTAAGATATCCAGAACATGTTTTTCGAAGCTTCACTGAATACATTCGGTGAATCCATTAGATAAATAATATCATAACAGTTATGGAAAATAAAGTATAAATTGGTGTTTGAAGCTATAAGTATTAGTAATTGGATATTCTTCTATATATGTTTTGTCATTATTTCCATAATTTGCTTCATTTCCACTTTTAAATCAGTTTTTCCATCGTATAAACACCAATCAAATATGATACCTCTTGCAACAACAAAAAGCATCTTTGTCAAAGTTTCCGGGTCTGAATCATTGCTTATTTCATTATTTTTTTGCCCGGCTCTAATAATATTTGTCAAAACATTCTGCATACCCCTACCATCAACAATAAACATTTTGTTTTCTGACGTATAAAACTTTTTTATCACATCAATTCCATCTTTCAAAGTATAGTCTGCATAAATGTCGAAAAATTCTACTATTCGCTTTTTGCATACTGTTTCGGTTAATTTACCTTCTACTTCTTCCAGGAAATACTTATCAGCCTTATTGAATGCCTCTCTTAAAAGATCCATTTTAGATTCATAGTAATAATAGTATGTACCTACCGATACACCGGCATTTTTTGCAATCTGTTCTACTGTTACAGCATCAAAGCCATATTTCCGAATTAGATTTTCTCCGCACTTATATATTTTATTTTTTGATGCAATTGCCTGCTTGGTTCTTGTTGTCATTTTATTATTCAATCAATATCATATCCTTTCCGTATTTGGGTTTATAAATGTTGTATTTTACAATTTTAAACAATTCAGCAAATTCTATCAACTAGATTTTAAGTTGAAATAACGAAGCAATGTCTTCGTTTTGCTCAATTAATTCGTCCGAATCTTCTTGGGCTGTTATTTGACCGTTTTGTAGCATTATTATATAGTCTGACTCCATAACCGTAACCAATCGGTGTGCAATTGTGATGATTGTTTTATTTTTTGAAAATCTGAGCTTTTTTTTCATTGATTTCACCCTATAGTTATGTAAAAAAAAATACTATTACAAAATGCAAGAATGTTCTATATATGGACATTCTTACATTTTTATAATAGCACCAAAGGTTGTAATAATATATATTTTTTAGGGGGATTATTATAATATTTGTTTAACTTTTTCGGCCACTGCCTTGCCAAAAACTTTATGACTTACAGCATCAAGGTGCATATAGTCTATTTCATTTACTTTTGCATAGTCATTGCAATCCATAAATTCACAATTATTCATCTGAGCACATTTCATCATTAGTGCAGGTAAGTCTTGTGATTTTTCTGCACAAAGGGAGCCCATCCCTCCGGCTACATGGGAAAAGTAACACATTCTATCTATAATGATTGGAGCAATTATCAGAATCTTAGGTTCGTTACGCCATACATTTGATATAACGGCTTTTTTTATCAGACGATCTACACCATCAGCGATATTTTGAGGTGTAGCAGAAAATCTTTGTTTTGTATCATTTGTACCCAACATTATTATGAGCAGATCCATAGGTGATTGGGACATAATTGTCGGAAACAAATGTTTAATTCCGCTCAGGCCTTCATTTAACGGATCTTCAAATACAGTTGTACGCCCGTTCAAGCCTTCCTCAACAACGCTATAATCACTTCCCAATTCATTACCCAAAACACCCGTCCAGCGGACATCATCGTCAAAACGTCCGTCCGTTTCTGCATTATACCCCCATGTGTTTGAATCACCGAAGCAGACTATTTTTTTCTTATTCATGCTAATCCGTCCTTTTATCTCCAGTATTTATTACCCTTAATTAAAGTGTAGATTTTGCAATTGCATTCATTATCTTTTCGTATAAAACTTTAATCTTAGGCATATCCTGCTCATCTACAGGTTCCAAGGGAAGTCTTGTAGTTCCTATGTCTATACCTCTCAACTTTACAATTTCTTTTGCAGCACCGTAAAGTGATGGGAAAGAAAGCAAGTCAATTATTATATCATTAATTACAAATTGTAACTCCTGGGCTTTTTCAAGTTTGCCGTTTGAAAAATACTTTTCAGCTTTGAGGAACAGTTCCGGCATTACACCGTAAGTACCGCCAATTCCTGAATCAGCTCCCATTATTCTGCCTGAAATATATTGTTCATCAGGGCCATTAAACACTAAAAGCTTCTCTCCACCGATAGCTTTAAACCTCTGAATGTCGAACGTACTCATACTGCTGTTTTTAATTCCCACAACCTTAGGGTAGGTCAGCATTTTTTTTAATAAATTGTTTGATAAGCTGTATCCGGTTGTTTGAGGAATATTGTATATTATAAACGGAAGGTCTGCACTATCCATTATATTTTTCCAATGCAATTCTATGCTTCTTTCCGGTAACCCATAATACACACTAGGTACTGCTGAAAGTGCATATGCACCAACCTTTTCGGCATGTTTTGAAAGTTGAATACTGTCTTTTGTTGCTGCTGCACCTACATGAACGATGATTTTAAGTTCCTGTCCTACCTCTTCCATAACCGCTTCAAGCATTTGCTTTCTTTCATCTACCGTAAGAAGAAAGCCTTCACCTGAGCTTCCACCGACATATAAGCCTTTTACACCTTTATCGGCATAAAACCTTGCCAACTTTTTTGTTGCCTCTTTGCTAATGTTATTTTCCTTGTCAAAGCAAGCATAAAATGCTATAAATATTCCCTTTAAGTCTTCTTTATTATAATTCATTGTATTGTACCTTCCTTTATATTTTTATCCTTTTACGGCTCCCATTGTTATACCTTGAGTAAAGTACTTCTGGAAAATTATAAATACTATTATCATCGGAAGTGATGCCAGCGCTGCTCCAGCCATTATAACACCATAGTTCGTAGTAAATTCCTGTTGAAGTAATGCTACTCCTAAAGGCAATGTCATCATTTTTTCGCTTCTTATAATGATTAATTGCATGAAGTAATCATTCCACGCATTTATGAATGTAAATATTGCAAGAGCACCAACTCCCGGTTTTACCATAGGAATTACAATACTCCAGAAGCTTCTTAATTCCGTACATCCGTCAATTTTAGCTGCTTCCAGTAATTCTCCCGGAATACCTTGCGAGAACTGTTTCATGAGGAATACGCCGAAAGGCCAACCTGCCGCAGGAAGTATCAGAGCTTGATAAGTGTTTATCCAATCCAGTTTTGATAAAATTGTAAACAAAGGAATCATAACGACCTGTTTAGGAAGTGCCATAGCAACTATTAATGACCAGAATATCAGGTTTCTGCCCGGAAAAACCTTCTTTGCCAAAACAAAACCGGCCATTGTTGCAACTGTACAAACTATAAGCATAGTACCTAATGAAATTATAAAGCTATTAAGAGTCCAATGTAACAGTGGTGATTCTGACAGCTGCTTAAAGTTTTGTAGGGTAGGATTTTTTGGCCACCATTCAGGCGGTATCTGAACTGTTACGTTTTGTGGCTTAAAAGCACCTGTTGCAATCCAGTAAAACGGGAACATAAATATTACAGATAATAATACTACTAATGCCATAAATATTATTTCACGTAAAGTGTATTTTTTGAAAAATTTCATCAGTTCTCCCCCCCTATCTTAATAATCAACTTCATCGCCAAAGAATTTGAATTGAATTATTGAAATAATCATTATAACTATTGCAAGTACAACTCCCATTGCTGATGATAGTCCGTATTTATTCAAAGTAAACGCTCTTTCATAAACCATATACATTACTGTCGATGTTGCATAAGATGGACCACCTGCAGTTAAAAGTTGAATTATTGAGAAACATTGGAAAGAGTTGATGGTGGTTATTATTATAATATATAATGTTGTCGGCATTAATAAAGGCCATGTAATATGCCTAAATACCTGCCAAGGTTTTGCTCCGTCAATTTCTGCAGCTTCAAGATATGATTCAGGTACATTACCCAGAGCCGCAACATAAAGAATTATAGGCTGTCCTACTGATAAAGTAACAAGAACTGCAATCATGCAACCCAATGCATATTTTGGGTCACCCAGCCAACCGATAGGCTGAAATCCAAATAAGGAAGTAAGGTAATTCAATATACCAAAGTTTGGATGATAAATCCACCCCCACACAACTGTTATACTAACAACAGAACATACTGTTGGAAGATAAAAAATTCCTCTGAATAATGACCTCACAACCGGAGATTTTTTGTAAATATTAGCCGATACAAATAATGAGATAAGAATTACAACTGGTACATTACCTATAACTAAAATTAAAGTATTTAACAAAGATTTAATAAATATTTTATCGTTTATTAAGGAAATATAATTATCTAAACCAACGAATTTGAAATTCCTAAGTGAATAATCAAAGAAACTTATATAAATACCTTTAAGCATTGGATAAACAACAAAACCTATAAAGAAAACCAACATAGGAGCCAGAAACAAATAGGCTGTAGTCCATTCTCTCAGATTAGTTTTATTTATTTTTCTTCTAACCGATAGGTTGTTGCCTTTGCGTATATTTTCCATGCGAACCCCCCCGTTTATGAAAACTGCTTTTATGTCTGTTCACGTTTTTATTTTATCCATATGGAGCAGATAAATGCTCCATATGGATGGAATACTATTATTATTTCTTAACTAAAGTTTCATTTGCTTTTTTAACAAAATCGTCCAAACCAGCTTTTGGTGTTTGTGTTCCTAATAATATATTCTGTAAAACCGGGAAGTAATAAGTTCTCATTTCAGCAAAACCCTGAACCTGATTGTAATATGTTCCTAAATATTTGATCATACTTTCACAGTACTTTGATTCAGCATCATCATATAAACCTGTAATTGAAGATCTGACTGAGAAACTTCCTGTCTGCTTCAAGGTCTCTTTTGCTGTATCCTGGTCATTAGCTATAAAATCAACAAGCTTCTTAGCTGCTTCAACTTTTTTGACATCATTATTGTTAAATACTCCGAATCCGCCTATATATGCTTCAAACTGAGGCTTAACTGATGCATCTGGAGTTGGATAAGGAATAAATACTTCTTCAAAGTTTGATGTTTTCTTAGCAGCACTTGATGCAAGTAATGTTTTGTTATACAGAGGAACACATGCGATCTTTTCACCAAGGTACATATCAACTACATCATTTGATGCAAGTGCTTCTCCACCTTTTAATATCAATCCTGAATTAACGCTGTCAACTATCCATTGAAGGGCAGCAACATCTTTAGGATCGTTTATAGTATATTTTGATAAGTCAGGTGCTATAGTAGAAACACCGCCCATGTTGGATATCCAAGCTCTGGTCCCCTGATCTCCGGCACTTGACTTTGCAAAAATAGCAGTTGGTGCTGTCAATGTTGGTATTTTTTCTTTTATTGCCTTTAACAATGCTTCAAACTCGCTGACTGTCCACAATCTATCTTCTTTATTTAGAGGAAGCATGTTTGTCAAACCGGCTTTGTCAAGCATAGTTTTATTAAAAGCCATCATATTTGGAGCTGTATTTATAGGGTACATGTAATATTTATTGTCTAGTTTACAAGCATCTAATATTTTTGTAGAAACATCACTTTTTAAGGAATCACTAAACAGATCATCTAGTTCTGCCATTACACCATTTCTGGCATAATCAATAATTCTACCGGGATAGTCAAAAATCAAATCAGGGGCCGAGTTAGATGCAATTGCAGTATTAACCTTCTGCGGTCCACTGGCAAAATCGATCATTTCTACATTAACTTTAATATTGGGGTACTTCTTGTTGAAACTTGCTACCAACTGTTTTTCGTAATCCCCTGCAGTACCGGACTGGAAGTTTGGATAATCCCACCAAGTAATTTCAACTGATTCTGCTTTTGCAGTTGACGAAGGGGCTGATGAAGTTGATGTAGTAGACTCTGTTGTAGATTTACCACAACCTGCAAACATACTTGCAATCATTGAGATAGCCACTAATGATACTAAAACCTTTTTTGTTTTCATTGTTATCCTCCTCAAATTCATTAGTATATATTATTTTGTTTAAATAATACCGTTTTAAATTTTTACAGCCCTTATTGAATCTACGAACTTCTTTGTAATCAGCTGCGGCCTTGTTATTGCCCCACCTGTTACTACAGCCCATGCTCCGGCTTTGATACATTTTGCGGCCAGTTCCGGAGTCTCAACATTTCCCTCTGCAATAATAGGTATCTTTAATACTTTTACTAAATCTTCTATTAGTGTAATATCAGGTTTTTCTCTATCCTTGGTATAGTCTGTATAACTGCTTAATGTAGTAGATACGAGATCAAAGCCCAATCTTTCAGCTTCTATTGCTTCTTCATAATCTGATATGTCGGCCATAAGAAGACCGTCATATATCTTTCTGATTTGATTTACAAATTGTTCCAGAGTTTTTCCATCCGGTCTTGGTCTTTTAGTTGCATCCACTGCTATAATTTCAGCCTTTACAGTTAACAAACTTTTTACCTCTTCAATTGTAGGAGTAATAAAAACATCACTCTGTCCGTACACTTTCTTATATATAGCTATCAAAGGCAGGTCAACGTTTTTCTTAATCTCTGAACAATCCTGTGGAGAATTAGCTCTGATTCCTACAGCACCACCCACCTGTGCTGCTTTAGCCATACGCATCATTATTGTTGAGCTATGCAGAGGTTCATTTTCCAGTGCTTGACAGGATACTATCATCCCCCCTCTTATTTGATTAATTGCCTGATTCCAATGTCTCATTTTGCTACCCCCTAATATAATGTAAAAAACACTATACCCTAGCTTCATTAGCTAATTTGTTGATTCCTTGCTTCTGAAATCATTATAGCACCGTAAATATGTTTTGTCTATACAATCTTACATTTTGTATATACAATTTTTTATATGTTTAGACTGACTTATGCAAAACAAAAAACTCCTTTTTGAAATTTGTAATTTCAAAAAGGAGTTTTTATTTGTTTACATATATTTTATTAAACGCTCTTATTATACATCGTCAAATTAAAAGTATACCTATCGGGATTATAAATAGTTTTTGCGTATTCAATAGGTATATCATCTTCAGTAAATATCGTCCTTAAAGAAAGAAGTCCAAAACCTCTGCTTTTATTCAATAAAAGCTCAGCTTCTTTTTTACTTATAGTTACTGCCTTAATATTCTGCTTCATATAATTAAAATCAGCATGATACTCTTGTTTCATAAGTGTATAGAGTGAACATTTTTGCAAATTATATTTCATTAAATCAGGAAAATATTTTTCAGGCAGATAGCTATATTCAATTGCCATAGGTTCGTCATTTGCAAGACGCAGCCTATTTATGAAATATACCTGCTCATTTTCTGACAATTGCAACATTTGAGCTATCTGACTATCCGGTGTAATCTTCTCAAAGTATAAGATTTTGCTGCTTGGAGCAAGACCTCGTTTCTCCATGTCTTCACTAAAACCCTCTATTTCAAGCTTCTTTTCTATTATTTCTTTTGAAACAAAGGCTCCCTTACCATGGGTTTTATATAAAACTCCCTGATGAACAAGATTTGTAACGGCTTGTCTGACAGTCATTCTACTAACGCCAAACAGCTCTGTTAATTCTCGTTCAGTTGGCAGAGATTCTCCCGGAAGATATACTTTTTCTTTTATCTTTTTTTTTATATACTCTTCTAATTGAGCATAAATAGGTACCGATGAGTTTTTATCTATCATTAAAATACCCCCATACTAAGAATAAAATTACTTAACTCTTACCTTTATAACTACCTTTCTAATTTTTCCCTTTTCTCCATGTGATATCCCCGGCATATGGGCATCTTCCGGAAACAATATAAAGAATTCCCTCGGATTGTACAATATTAACCTGGGTTCTCCTGAAAGTGTTAAGAAATCATTTTCTTCATTGTAAGGTGATAAAACATTTAGTTTTTCTATTTGTGAATACCCCATGTTTTCAACACCTTCAATCAGGTACTGTATATCTATATATTTTCTATGTGCTTCATATATAGAATCTGCCAAACTCTTAGTTTCATATTCCTGAACTAAAGCATATACATCATTTCCATCTATATCATATCTACCGGGTGCTATAGAATCTAAGTCCGCTCTCTTTAAAAAGCTAAATGCTTTCTCAAAATCACTATGAAGGGCTTCATATTTTTTACAGTTACTAACATTATCAAATATCATTTTTATCCCTCTCCCCTATAATTATGTTTAAAAAAGTTCTCTTACTATTCCGCAAATAGCAGCATTATCTCCTAATTCTGCCCTTCTTATTATTAAATCTTCTCTAAACACGGGCATAAGTCTGGATAACAATTCTTTTTTAATAGGTTCTATAAAGATATCCCCTAAAGTGGTTATCCCACCTCCGAAAATTACAGCTTCAGGATTAAAAATGTGAACAAGTGATACCGTTCCACAAATTATAGCCTCATTATACTCTTTAACTATTTTAGTAGCAAGAGGGTCGCCTGAAGACTTTGCTGCATAAATAATCTCACCGCTAATATTTTCTGTATGTCCATTAACCATTTCCGTGACAATAGACTTATTTCCTTTTAATAATTCTTCCTTGAAATGTTTAATCAGAGCCGTAACGGAACCGTATCTTTCAAAGCAGCCCTTATTACCGCAGTTACATTGTTCTCCGTTCATATCAATGCTCATGTGTCCAAATTCAGCTGCTACACCTCTGTATCCGTGTTCAATACCACCATTTTTATAAATGGCTCCGCCAATTCCTGTCCCAAGGGTTATACATAAGAAATCTTTAACATCCCTTGCTGCGCCTAACCATTTCTCCCCTAATGCACATGCATTCACATCGTTTTCAACTTCAACAGGGAGTCCGGCAAATGCTATAAGTTCTTTTTTTAGCTCAAATCCTGATAATTCCGGTATTGTACTTGCTGCATATACAACTTTACCACTTACACTGTCAACCTGACCTGTGCAAGCACATCCTATCCCCACTATATTATCCTTCCCAATAGAATCAATATATCTTTGGATTAGGTTTTGTATTGAAATAAATGTTTTTTTAAAGCCTTCCTTTCCATTAGTAGGAATTCTGCAAAAATCTGAAATGCTTCCTGTACTGTCAATAAGAGCAGCTTTTATATTTGTACCCCCAATATCTATTCCTATAGCCAGTTTACTCATTTTTTACCTCCGGGATTCATGGTTGTATTTATATTATTTCCACAATATTTACTATAGTTTTGCAGCCGCATCCTTATCTACAATCACCGTAACATCCTGATGAAGTTGTAGTATAGAGGCCGGAACCTCTGGAGTAATTTTCCCGCTTATTGCTTTAGCAATAATATCAGCCTTAGATTCTCCGCAAGCCAGAAGTAATATTTTCTTAGCGCTCATAATTGTGCCTATTCCCATACTTATAGCTTTGGTCGGCACCTCATTTTTATTTTTAAAAAATCTGGAATTTGATTCTATTGTCATATTATCAAGTATTACTAAATGTGTTTTTGCTTCGAAATTAACGTCTGGTTCATTAAATCCAATATGTCCATTTACACCTATTCCAAGTACTTGTATGTCTATTCCACCGGCTTCAGTGACTTTATTTTCGTATGTTAAACATTCCTTGTCTATATTTTCAGTGTTTCCGTTTGGTATGTTTATATTTTCAGGTGGGACATTTATATGATTAAATAAGTTATTCATCATAAAGTAGTAATAACTTTGACTATTCTTTATTGAAAGTCCATAGTATTCATCTAAATTAAATGTTTTTACTTCTGCAAAGTCCAATTCTTTTTTGTTATAAAGCTTTACTAGTTCTTTATACATTCCTAAAGGAGTATCACCTGTTGCCAGTCCTAAAACGCTGTTGGATTTTAAAGTGATTTGGCTCGCCAATATATTTGCAGCCTTCCTGCTCATTTCATTGTAGTTGTCAACTTTAATTATTTTCATTTGTAAGTCCCCCCAGTGGCTGTTTAATATGTGTATACTGTTTTTCCCTCTACAATAGTTTTCAAAATATTAAATTCCTCATCCAGAATCACTATATCTGAATACTTTCCAACCTCAAGGCTGCCTCTATCTTTCTCAATACCCAACTCTTTTGCCGGGTTTAAGGAAGCCAATTTGACAACCTGACATATTCCATTACCGGTATAATCCATAAAGTTTTTAATTGCATGATTCAACCGTAATGTACTTCCTGCCAGTGTACCGTCCTCAAGCCTTGCAGTATTATTTTTAATAATAACCTTTTGTCCCCCCAACTCTGAAATACCGTCATGAAGGCAGCCGGCCCTCATAGAATCTGTTATTAATATAACCTTGTCCATTCCCTTAATGGTTGCTAATATATTAAATATGGCAGGATGTACATGTATTTTATCCGCAATCAGTTCGCAATATATGTCCGAATTTAAAACAGCCCCGACAACGCCGGGATTTCTATGATTTAAGGGAGACATAGCATTAAAGGTATGGGTTGCATGACTTACACCATTTTCTATTGCCTTTACGGCTTGTTCATATTCCGCATTTGAATGTCCCATGGATAAAATAATTTTAGTTTTTTCCTTTACTTCTTTTATAAATTTATAATTTTCATCCATTTCAGGAGCTAAAGTCATCACTTTTATAATATCCACATATTTTTCTATAAAACTAAAATCTGGTTCTATGATGAATTCATCAGCTTGTGCTCCCTTATATTTTCTATTTATAAAGGGTCCTTCTAAATGGACGCCTAGAATTTTTGCACCTTGTGCTTCTTTTCCCATAAAATGTTTTATATTATCAAGTGCGGTATATATCTTTTCTCTATTCATTGTCATAGTTGTTGCAAGAATTCCGGTAACTCCATTTTTGGCTACAATACTGCTTATTGTGGCTAAACTCTCTTCTGTCCCATCCATTATGTCATATCCACCTGAGCCGTGAATGTGCATATCAATAAACCCGGGTGAAACATAGTTTCCTTTTGCATCAACTATTTCTTGGCAGTTCTGAAGCAACTCGCCAGCCGCTTTACTCTCTATGAATCCCATAATCTTATCACTATACAGTAGAATTCTGTTATCCAATACTTCTTTTTCTACGATAATTTTCCCGTTTATTATAGCTTTCAATTTTATCCTCCCTTCATTAACTTTATTAACTTCATTATATACTACAACATTTAAATTGTCTATACAATACAAAAATAGTATATACAATGTTGCAATGGTATATACTATAGGTTAATATGTACTATTATTATGCTAAAGTCAAAAACCCGTTGGAATATATCCAACGGGTTTTTATAACTAAAGTTATTTAATTGACCTTTCGAATTTTATTTATACATTCCTCTACCTCAGGTAAGGAAGGCATCGCAGGAATTGCCCCTCTTTTTGAAGCACAAAGGGCTCCTACCGCATTAGAGAAGTCAATAATATCCGATATCATTGTTTTATTAATTTCGACTAGGGGTGACGTTATTTTGCTTATTTGATACAGGAGTCCACCAAGAAAAGCATCACCTGCACCGGTAGTATCCACAACCCTTGTATCATATGTGTTCAAATGACCGCAGCCATCAGAACATCTGAAAAAACAACCTTTGGGACCAAGTGTAACAAGTACAAGCTTTATACCTTTGTCAAAAAGTATTTTACTTCCGTTATCCAGATTACTTTCCCCTGTCAGAAATTCCAGTTCTGTTTCCGATATTTTCAAAATATCTGCATATTCTAAGCCTAACATCATACCAGCCCTTGCTTGTTTGTCATCTTTCCACAGGAGCGGCCTCCAATTGGGATCATAGGAGATGATTTTCCCTTCACTTTTTGCATATTCCACTGCCTTTAAGGTAGCACTTCTTGCCGGTTCATCAGTCATTGATAAAGAGCCGAAGTGAAAAATTTTACATTCTTTTATAATATCTAGCTCCAGATCCTCGTGTGTAAGCATTAAGTCCGCTCCAGGGTTTCTGTAAAAGCTGAAACTCCTGTCCCCATATTCATCAAGATGTACAAAGGCAAGTGTTGTATTAACTTTTTCAGAGAATTTTAAACCTCTGGACTCTATATGGTTATCCTCCAGCACACTCTTTAGGAAGTTTCCGAACTGATCATTTCCTACCTTTCCTATAAAAGCACACTTTCCTCCCAGTTTTGAAACAGCCGTAAGTACATTGGCCGGTGCTCCACCCGGGTTTCTTTCAAAGAGTAAATTGTTTGCAGAGGAATTCCCTGTTGGTGTAAAATCTATTAATAATTCGCCTAATGCTACTACATCAAATATATTAATCATCCCTTTACAATTTATATTTATTTAGGTAAGCATCCCACCGTACTAATCTATTTTTTAATCCATTTCTATGAGCACCTTCATAGCTTTATCCTTTTGCTCGTCAATGATTTTGTATGCTTTCTCGTATTCACTAAAGGGCACTCTATGGGTGATTAATGAATCAAACTCAATCAAGCCTTCTCCTACAAGACGGATAGCTTCTATATAGTCCTCGACCCTGTACATGGCCGTGCCAATGAGACGAAGTTCATGGTCCTGAACAAAACCCATATTTATGGTAGCGAGATCTCCGAATACACCAACTACTACAATGTCACTGCCTTTTCTTGCGTATTCAATGGCCTGCTTCATGGTAGCGTTTATTCCAATACATTCAAAAATTACATCTGCCCCGTCTACACCAAAAAAGTTAATTATGGCTTCCTTTAAGTCCTTCTCCTTGGGGTTTACAGTTGCAATACCACATTTTTCAGCCGTATTCAGACGATATTCGCTAAGCTCGGACATCATTACCTTAGCAGCCCCCATTGCTTTAGCGGTCTGTGCCACAAGATTGCCAATAGGGCCACCACCCAGCACCAACACTGACTTGCCCTGAATATTTCCATAGCGACGTACAGCATGTACTGCCACAGCCAAAGGCTCAATCATGGCACCATGATCATAACTCATTCCCTCCGGCAGCTTTATAGCTTTCTCTGCGTCTACCACAAAATATTCGCTGGCCATTCCGGTAGTCTGAAAACCCATGACCTTTAAGACTTCACAATCGTTGTACATACCATGAGTACATGGATAACATTCGCCACACACTACCTGAGGCTGAATGGTTACCCTGTCGCCGACCTTCACGTTGGTGACTGAGCTGCCAACCTCTTCAACTATCGCTGAAACCTCATGACCCTGAACAACCGGATATTTTGTGTATGGGTGTTTACCATGGTTTACATGAACATCGGAACCGCATACACCGATAATTTTCATTTTAACTTTTATTTGATTATCTCCGACTTCCGGTATCAGAACTTCTTGATATACTATTTTTCCAGGTTCTGTCATAATTGCCTGTAACATTTAAAAACCCCCTTCAAAAACATGTTTAGTAAACTCTAATGCTTCTTTCGCGTTCATATCAAGCTGTTCTGAAGACGCTCCCTCCGAAAGGTCACGCCACACCTTAATATCAGAACCAACCTGTCCACCCATTAGAACAAAGGGTTCCATAACAACCGCATCGTTGTATCCTATATCCCGCAGGGCACAGCCAATTTCCTGCCACGGTATGCGTCCCTTGCCCGGAACCCGGCGGTTACACTCACCTGTGTGAAAGTGTCCGAGATATTTACCGGCAGTGCGTATT
Source organism: Ruminiclostridium papyrosolvens C7 (assembly GCF_000421965.1). Taxonomy (GTDB): domain Bacteria; phylum Bacillota; class Clostridia; order Acetivibrionales; family DSM-1351; genus Ruminiclostridium; species Ruminiclostridium papyrosolvens_A. The sequence continues at coordinate 85,910 of NZ_ATAY01000063.1, forward strand.
GCATCACCGAGGCTGTCTTCTTCGATATTCATATGAAAGGTATCAAGCATTAACTTGACATTGGGACTATCGACGGCTTTAATAAATTCTACACCCTCTGCTGCGGTATTTAAAAGGTATCCTTCAAAGCGGTTTAGAACCTCCATTCCAAGGGTTATACCATAATCAGCTGCCATTGCTGCCATTTTCTTCACACCATGGATGCTGCGTACAAGGTCTGCCTCTTTGTCAATGGTGTTGGAATAATCAACAGGCCAGTAGGAATACAGCCCACCCCCTACCATACTGATGTCCAGCCTTTCCAAAATCTTAAATGTTTTATTCCAAAATCTAAGTGCGTTATCCACAACAGCGGGATTGTCTGATGCGATATTCTCGCTTGCCTTCGGGCCATAACCGCCGGTAAGGGTTATACCATGGTTATCTTTAGCATGGCGAAGGTCATCAATCTGTCGTTCGCTCATTTCAAGTAAAGAAGCACAAGAAATTTCAAGAATGTCGAAGCCAAGCCCTGCAACTCTTTCTACATAAGGAAGATATTCTCCTCCCCACTGTCTTTCCCAATAAGCATAATAGATACCGTATTTCATAAAAATCTCCTTTTATCCTTTGACTGCTCCTGCAACCAAACCCTTTACGAAGAATCTCTGGCCTGCTAAAAATACAGCAAATACCGGAATCAGTGCTGATGCAGACGCAGCCATAACAAGATTATATTCTGTTAAGCTCTCTTCAACGAAATTTGTAAGTGCTACAGGGATTGTGTATTGACGCCAGTCTGAAAGAAAAACCAGGGCATCTAAGTAATTGTTCCAGTTCCACAGAAAAACAAGCATTGCCAGTGATGCCATACCGGGCTTTGCAACGGGAACCATAATACGTGCCCAAATTTGAAATTCATTGGCACCATCAATAAATGACGCTTCCTTTAATTCATTTGGTATCTGCATAAAATACTGTCGCATTAAAAATGTTCCGGTAATAGTAACAAGGCCCGGAAGAATAAGTGGCAGATGTCCTCCCATCATACCCAGCGAATTGAAAAGAGTAAATCTGGGTATCAAAGTAACCTGTGTTGGTATCATCATAGCTGCCAGATATAGTAAGAAAATTACATTACTTCCACGGAATTTAATCTTCGCAAATGCATAACCCGCAAGTGTGCTTGTAAGCACCGAACCGAACAGATTTATAAAAGCAATTTTAAGTGAATTTAAATATGCTACGCCAAAATGATAATCAACCTTTGCCTTACCTCCAATGTTCCACACCGATATATAATTGTCCGGATAGAAATAATCCGGTATCCATTTAATCGGCAGCTTCAAAACATCGGCTGAAGTCTTCATTGATGCCGAAAGCATCCACAAAAACGGTGTAATCATGACCAGAGAAATTCCGATGATTAATGCAGTACAACAGAAGCGAATAATTAACTTTTTCATAAAGTAGAATTTTTGTAAATCTTTATTCTTCATTTTATCATCTCCCTATTCATAACTAACCCATTTCTTCTGTCCACGCCATTGAATCAATGTGACGATAAGCAGTAATAAAAATAGTACCCATGCTATCGCAGAGGCGTAACCCATGCGGAAGAAGGTAAACCCGGTTGTATAGATATAATATACCAGCACGCTGGTGGATGTTCCCGGACCGCCTCTTGTCATTATCTGAATAGGTGCAAATACCTGAAACGAATTTATTAAAGTAGTTATTACAAGGAAAAATGTTGTTGGTGAAAGTGATGGTATTGTAATCTTAAAGAACTTAGTTATCTCACTTGCACCGTCCACATCAGCTGCCTCGTATACATCCTGAGGCAGTCCCTGTATAGCTGATGAGTATATCAGAATGTTATACCCTATACTGCTCCAAATTGACATGATAGTAACGGCAATTAACGCCCAATTGTAGTCACCCAGCCATGCCGGAGGGGTCTCCCATCCAAGTGCCTTTATCATTAGTGTAAAAGGACCCCAAGGTGAATACATCATAACCCACACAATTGCAACAGCAACTATATTAGAAATATACGGCATAAACATTGCCAGCTTCATGGGAACTTTTGCAAAACAGTATGATTCAAGAATTACAGCAAGTACCAATGCAAGAAAAATTGATATGGGAACAACCATTAATGAATATAAAATTGTGTTAAACAAAGAAGATGTAAACCATCCGTCCTTCCACATCTCAATATAATTAGCACCGAAATTAAAGTTCCAATTTCCAAGTCCTTTTGTAAAATCCCAGTCAGTAAAGCTTATAAAGAGGGAAAACAAAAGAGGGAAAAGTGTAAATATTATCATACCGAGTATATTTGGCAAAATAAAGGTGTACCCGGTTATGTCTGTTTTTAGCTGCCTGCTTAATTTTAGCTTCAAATACATTACCTCCTTCTGCTAAAGTACTTAGAGTATATGAGGACGCTATTAAAGCGTCCCCATATAACTCTTATAGCAATTTAGCTGTTGTCTGTTATTTCAAGAATTTGTCTGCACTTATCTTAGCCTCGCTCAATGCAGAAGCAGCATCCTTTTTCCCTGTATAAATTGACTCCAGAGCATCATTAAATACTTTCTGAATTTCAGGGAGTTTTTTAGTTTCAGTAGAAACTGCAAGATTATCTTTCTTTTCAAGGAATTTTACAACTGTATTTTTATCAAGGATTTTTTCGCCATTCTTCATATATTCATCAACAATTTTATTCGAGTCAATACCCTGGTACATCGGCACACGTCCATATGGAGTCATTGACAACATACCACCCTTGGTATACCACATTACAAATTCCATAGCCTTATCAATATTTTCTGAATTTGGATTAACACAGATAAAGTCACCAGCAGCACCTTCGCCTATAGAATACTTCGCTGCGGATTTATCAGATACAGGAACAGGAAGATATGCTGTAACAAAATCGTGAGGGTACTTCTCTAAATCCTTTATTGATCGGATTGTCCATACACCTAATGACATAGCACTCTTTCCTGCAAGGAAAACGCTTTCAACAGAGAGTTTCTGTGTTACATTGTCTGTATGGGTTACTGCTGACTTATCTACCCACATCATGTCGGAAATCATTTGATTGAGCTTTATAAACTCAGGATTATCCAGGTTAGTTTCCTTGCCGCCTGATTTATAAAGAAAATCGGAGCCTAAAACGGTTTGGGCAATATAAGAAGGTCTGAAAATTTCCATTATAGTGTTCCAGTACATACCATAAACCTTATTCTGACCCTCACCCTTTGTGAGTTTTTTTGCTGTTTCCCTGAATTCATCATAAGTCCATGATTCAGGAAGAGGGATACCTGCTTCATCAAACATATTCTTGTTAGCTAAAATATAGTAATTTTCCATTTTTGTTGGAAGACCATACACTTTTCCATCATAAATATATGGAGAAACACTGTTTCCCAGCTCCTTAGCAGGATCAAAACCCGCCTTGGAAAGCTTATCTGATATTTCAAGTGCCATACCGCCGGTTCCTCTTTTTACAAGATTACTTGATGTATAGGTCATGAAGACATCAATATCGCCTCCGGCCAATAATGTTGTATCAAGTTTCATATTACCTGTGTCATCGTTAACAAACCTGATATATTCCGCTTGAATACCCTTATCCTTAAATTCCTTGTTAAAGGCGTCCACTGTTAACTGCGGTCCATATTCTGCGGGAACTCCACCCCAGAATTTAAGTACTACGGGTTTATCAGATTGAGTTGTAGTTTTCCCTGACGAGTCCAGGCTAGATGTTTGATTGCTCTCTCCTGAATTACCGCCACAGCCGGCAAGCATTGTAATGAGCATCGATGCCGCAATGAAAATAGTCCACTTTTTCTTTAACATTTTCTTTCCTCCCGTTATAAATAGATTCGTACGTTTTAAGCACATTAATATCGTAAACCGTTCTTCTTGATATGTTAATTAACTGAACTACTTTTCATATTTATTTTTCTGCTGATTATCTATACAGACATTTGCATTAAATTATATTTAGGTATTGTTTTCCACTTTTGACGTTTATTATTTTTAGATTAGTATAACTATTCTGTAATTTTGCTGTTTCTATACTCATTTGGTGGCATTTTGGTAATTTTCTTAAAAAGTATGCTGAAATAATTCGGACTATTTATTCCAACCTCATAAGATATTTCATTAATATTCTTATCAGTTTCTATAAGCAACTTCATTGCTTTTTCAATCCTAAGTCTGTTTACATAATCTACAAAAGATACCCCCATTTCACTTTTAAATAAATGGGAAAAGTGACTTTCGCTAATATGTATAACACGGGCAGCGGTTGCAACACTTAGCTCACTGCTAAGATTCTCTTTAACATAAGCTACAATTTTTGCAATTTCCTTTTTTAATTTTTTATTTCCGATTTTACTGCTCTCCTTAACATACAACCCAAGCACTGACAAAAAACTTTCTTCAATTTTAATAAGCAAATCATACTCAAAAATTGCTTGATAAAGAGTCATGCCATTGTCATCCGTCAGCTTGTCCACCATAATTCCTTTTGTAAGGCCATCTGCCTTTATAACCCTGTACAGCTCATACAGTGCTTCTCTCACATGGTAAGGTTCTATACCTTCCTTCTCATAAAAATAACTAATGGTCCTTCTCAAAAGTGTATCCGCTTCCGAAAAATTGAAATCTTCTAATGCCTCTCTCCAGTCTGATAACCTGAAATCCGAAGGCATATGAAATCCTTGCTGTTTTGGCTTTTCATCAGTACATAGCAGCAGCTTGTTTTCTTTCATAAAAAAACGTTCATTCATTACTCTTCTACAGTCAGCTACTGCATTTGATAAGTTCTCCAGACCCACAGTTTCCTTGCTCATGACTCCATATATCTGCATACCAAAATAGAGCTCAACACTTTTTACTATGCGTAGGAACCCTGCTTGGACCTTGCCGATGAACTCCCTGTCGAGACGTCTTCTGGGTAAATTTATCGTAACGATACACTGATTTTTTTCATATCGGAATGTCTGAGAAATAATAATTTCGTCCATTACTTCTCCTACTATATTTTCCAGAGATGCCGAGAACAAATCTGGCTCCAGTGTCTCCCCTGACGAATGAACAATATTGTAGTCTGCTACGCTTAAAAACAAAACTGCATAAGTTTTATTAAAATCACATTTAACGTTTACCAGACACAATTCTTTCATCAAATCAGCTTTATTTAAATAACTGCGCTCAATCATAATGTTAATTAGCCGTTCCCTTATTACACCGGCATTATTGCGCAGCAGCATTTCCGCATCTTTACCTGACATTTTTCTTTCATTTATCTCTTTGGACACATTGTCCAAAATGGCAAGAAGTTCATCTGCGTTTATGGTCAGTTTAAATATAAAATCCCTTGCGCCAAGTTTCATAGCCATTTTTACCTTCTCAAAATCAGTGTAATTGCTTAAAACAATGATTTTTATATCCAAAGCATTTTTGCTGCAGTACTCAATAAGTTCAAGTCCGTTTACGGGTTCCATCATAAGGTCTGTAAGAATAATCTGAGGTGAATACTGAGATATTTTTTCAATTGCGTCCTGACCGTTGATAGCATCGCACACTACGGAATATCCCCATTTCTCCCAATCAATCATGGATTTAACACCAATACGGACAATATACTCATCGTCTACTATCATGACCCGCTTCATTTATATTTCTCTCCTTTCATATTCAGGATAAATCACCGGGAGATAATAGTTCACCCGTGCACCGCTTTCATTGTTATTGGATATATCTATCCCATACCCATTTCCATAAGATACCTTTATTCTCTCATTGATAATGCCAAGTCCTATACCAGAACCCTCTATTTTACTGGCTTTACCTTCTCTTTTGCTGTTAAATGTATAAATAGCCTCTTCTGAGAATCCCTTCCCATTGTCCGAAATAGCAATTTCAAGGGTGCCATTTTTAATTCGTGATGAAATAGTAATAACTCCCCCCGTCGAATTAGGAGAAAATGCGTGCTTAAAGATATTCTCAACGGAAGGTTGAAGAATAAATTTAATAATCTGGCATTGTTCCAAATATTGGGGCATATCCACCACTAACGAGTAGCTATTACCAAAACGCATATTTTGTATATAACAATAACTTTTTATGACTTCAAGCTCTTTTACAAGGTCAACTGTTTCGTCATCCTGTGTCAAGCTGTATTTCAGAATCTCTGCCAGCGAGTCTATGCTCTCTCTTATATTATCAGCCTTTCTTATGATAGCCATCCATCGGATACTGTTCAATGTGTTAAATAGAAAATGAGGACTCATTTTAGACCTCAAGGATTCATATTTATATTTTTCTTTCGTCACCTGTTCCTGCCGCAGTTTTGCGAACAGGTCATTAATATGCACCGACATGTTATAGTATACAGAGTATATTTCCCCTATTTCATCTTTTCTTTCTTTTTTCAATACAGTCGGTGATTCACCAACCCTGTAGTTTTTCATTTGGTTGGAAAGAACCCTGATTGGACTTGCTATCCGGTTTGCAATCATAAAGGCAATCAGTAATATGACCGCAATAAAAAATATACACATAGTGGTAATTTTAACAGTCAACTTGTGTATTTGGCTCTCCAACTTTTGATAATCTGTAAGATAAAAAATCTTTAGCTGCTTATGTGAGTACTTGCTAAAAAGCTTAACAGTATAAAAACTCAGCAGACGCTTCCCTCCATTTACGGTTAGCACAGTACTTCCATTTTGTTCATGTGTATGCTCCATAGCAATTTTATTAAATTCATCTTCGGAAAGACTATCATTGTTGTGAAACAAAACCTGACCTTCTTGCGTAGATGCAAAAATAGAATCCTTCTCGGAGTATTTATAACTATCAAGGATATCAGATATCTTCTGCTTGTCAATGCTTATAAGAACTGTTCCAAGCATTTTGTCAAAATGATTGTTGTCCATAATTGAACGGGCAAGAGAAATCTGATTAGTATTCCCTAAATCACTTTTTTCATAACCTTTAGATGACATACTCCAAATAATGTACCCTTTAGCTTCTATACTTTCCCGTACCCAGTCCTGCTCTAAAAGGTATGAGTAGTTGTTGTTATTCAAGCTCCAATTGGCATATGCCTGATGCTCTTTGTCAAAAAAAGTGATTTTCATATAATCTATACTATCATCGTAAAGGTTTAGCATTGAAATCTGATTCAACATATTATTAAAGGCCACGGTACGATCATAATAAGTGTATGAGTCATTACTGAAAACCTCGGCGATTTTAGAATCATTATAAAAGACATTGGAAATGCTTATCATTTTATTGAAATTCTGGTTTATTTCATTTTCACTTTTGGACAGATTCTGTATAATTTTAACACTTATTTCTTTACGCAGGATGGATTCCATTTCAACCTTTACATACTGGAGCATAAGTGTAAATGGAATTAATATTAAAAATACAATTATGATAAAAATCCGGGATGAGAGCCGCCCCATTATAATCTTCAAATCTGCACCTTCTCTGTCTTAATATTTTTTTTATACATAGATGGAGATAGTCCGGTATGCATTTTAAAAACCGATGAGAAGTAATTCGGATCAGAAAACCCACATCTACCTGATATCTCTAAAAAGCTGCACGATGTCTCTGCGATAAGTTGCTTGGCCTTGTCTATACGAACTTGATTAATAAATTGATTGATATTCTGATTCATACTCTTTTTAAAAATATGGCTGATATAGGATTCGCTGCACTGGCAGAATGCCGCAATATCAGCCATGCGAATATCGTTTGTATAGTTCAGACGTATAAACTCAATGGTATTGGATAGAATATAAGCCCTGTTTGTGTCAGTGCTATAAACGGTATGCGGGCTTACTGTTCCTGCGATTATAAGGGCTTTGTAATACATCCGAAAAAAATCCACCAATATGCCGCATCTCATCAAAATCTTATTGACATCCAAGTTACCGTCTTTCACAGACTTAGCATAAAGGCGCAGTGCCCTATCTTTGTCTATCCCATACTTTTTTTCCGCTTTTGCAATACGGTGAACTGCTCGTTTATCATTAAGCTCAAAGCCATAGATACCTATGGCTGCAATAACCTTGCCGTTGTATTTAACCGGAATTACCATTTCACTGCACCCACAGTAGCAAGTGCCAACAAAATAACCGTCAGAGGTTTCACATTTTTTGTGCAGCAGTTTACTTGTATCCTGACAGCGCTTCCACATTTCTCTGTTTAATTTTATAAACATACAAAAGGATGACTTGTGTATATAATATGGATTTAGTAACTGAGCCACATCCGGGTCCTTTTCAATAAAACCGACAAAATCCTTAATGGCAATCTGGCAGTTAAGCTCTAAGGTAAGATTTTTAATATACTCTAAAACATTAAAATATCTGTTCATGAATTATCACATCCATCAGTAAACATAATGTTGTTTTAGTAAAATCTTATCATATATCGCCTGCCCTCACAAAGGAATAAATATGCGGTTTTCAGCTTTCCATACCAAAATCGCAGGATTGTAATAGATAAAGCAGAATTTTAAAGATTTATCATTTGCAGAATAACAAAGATTATATGCAATTTATTTAAGGTTTGCAGTAAAAAAACCTCTTACAATTATAACAAGGCGATAGATGACGGGCACATATCTCCCGCCTCGTTGAAATCAATAGAGGAAATAATTTTTTTCTCCATTCAAGTTATAAAACCAATTATTTTGGAGGTAGCAAATTATGAAAGTACAACGATGTTATGATAAAAAATATGACGTTGTCGTCATAGGCGGTGGTATGTCGGGTATTAATGCCGCCATAGCAGCAGCAAGGCATGGAGCAAAAACAGCTATAATACATGCACGCCCGGTTTTGGGTGGAAATGCCAGTTCAGAAATACGTATGCATATTGCCGGTGCCAATTGTCACCTTAGCAAAAAAGATTTAACTGAAACAGGTATTATAGAGGAACTCCTTTTGGAAAATAAGCAGCGTAATCCTTATCAATCCTTCTCCATATGGGATTCCGTATTATGGGAAAAGGTTCGGTTTCAGAATAACCTTGACTGTTATTTAAACACCTCAATGGATAGTGTGGAAACCTGTGATAACAAAATTAAAAGCGTTATCTGTCATCAAATCACTACTGAAACCACCTATAATTTCTCAGCAGACATTTTTATAGATGCTACCGGTAATGGAACACTAGGTTTTTTTGCAGGTGCCGAATACCAAATTGGCAGTGATAACATTAATCAGACCAATGCTTCAAAGAACTCAAATGAATACAAAATTGGCAGCACTCTCATGTTTATTGCAGAAGATATGGGTGAACCGGTAAAATTTAAAAAACCATCCTGGGCTTATTCCTTTGATAAGGAGGAGTTGAAATTCCGCAGTCATGACAATAACGGAGTTAAAGAGCACGACACGGATTCAGGTTATTGGTGGATTGAGCTTGAAGGATTCAGTCGGGATATTGTTGGCGACCATGAACGCATCAATGAAGATATCTACAAATACATTTACGGTATCTGGGATTATATCAAAAACTCAGGAGACTATGAGGCAGAAAACTATGCACTTACCTGGGTGGGAACTGTTCCGTGCGGAAGTGAAAGCCGCCGCCTCGTGGGTGATTATATACTAAATAAAAATGATATATATACCAACAGAATTTTTAACGACGCTGTTGCATACGGCGGCTGGCCTATAGATGAGCATCCCCAGACGGGAATTTTCCGTCAAGGCCCCCCAAAGCCGGATATTAACTTCCCAGGTGCGTATACCATTCCCTACCGCTGCTATTATTCCAGAAATATTGAAAACCTAATGATGGTGGGTCGGAACATAAGCACAACTAAAGTGGCATTAAGTTCTACACGTGTTATGGGCACCTGTTCCGTTGGGGGACAAGCGGTTGGTACCGCTGCTGCACTCGCAGTAAAATATAACTGCACTCCAAGAGAGGTAGCTCTGTATATGGATGAGCTGCAACAGACTCTTCTGAAGGATGACTGCTATATTCCGGGATATATAAATACTGCTTCGGCAGACCTTTTGATGGATGCCTCAGTATCTGCTAAAAGTTTCATTAGTGGCTGCGAGCCAGATAATGTAATAAATGGCATGACGAGAACTGTAGGTGACAAAAAAAATTGCTGGGAATCAAATAAGATTTCTGAAAAAGGTGAAACAATTTCCGTAACGGTACCTTCAGCCACGGCCATGAGGCAGCTACGGCTAACCTTTGATTCTAATTTAAATCAGGAAATCATTCCTTCAATGACCAACAGTGTAAGGAAATCCCAGATAAAAGGTATGCCTATAGAGCTTGTAAAGAATTATGAAATAAGAGTATACAACGGAGATGAACTTACTTATTTTAAAGAAGTCACAAACAATTATCAACGTCTCAATATTCATGAGTTACCTGAGAGTACTTGCGGCAACCGCATCGATGTAACTGTTCTTGAAACACATGGGTACTCAAATGCGAGAATCTTCGAAATCCGAGCGTACTAAAAGGAGCGTGTCAATTATGAATAGATATTATGAAAAATGTTATGATGTAGTTGTAATCGGAGGCGGTCTTGCAGGTGTTTGCGCTGCTATAGCCTCAGCACGCAACGGAGCAAAAACCGTATTATTACAAAACCGTTCGGTTTTAGGAGGAAACTCCAGCGGAGAAATCCGTATGCATGTTGTCGGGGCAAGCTGCCATATGGCTAAACCCAACAATGCGGAAACCGGAATACTTGAAGAGCTTTTGCTGGAAAATAAAAATCTGAACGCAGCCCAGACCTTTAGCCTATGGGACACCGTTCTTTTGGAAAAAACCAGACAAACTGAAAATCTGGACCTTCTCCTGAACACCAACCTAAACAGTGCTGAATATGAAAACGACCAGATTATGTCAATACTCTGCCATCAAACCACCACCGAAACAGACTTTAAGCTGTCCGGAAAAGTTTTCATTGATGCAACAGGTCACGGTACCCTTGGTATGTTAGCAGGTGCAGAATCAAGGATTGGCAGTGAATCACGCTATGAATTTAATGAGCCCAACGCTCCCGAGGAAGCCAACGAATTCACTATGGGTAACACCCTTATGTTCCAGGCTGTAGACCGCGGGGAGCCTGTTAAATTTGAAAAACCTTTTTGGGCTTACAGCTTTTCGGAAGAAGACTTAGAGCACCGACGCCATTATAACAGCACAATGGCACTGGGAGAAGGCGGTGCCCCTGCTGAATTCGTTGCAGGAGAAATGAAGAACCTGCCTGAATTTTATGCCATGGATGCCGGCTACTGGTGGATTGAATTGGGTGGGCAAAATGATGATATCATCGCTGAGGGTGAAATAATTCGTGACGAATTGGTAAAGTGTGTGTACGGTGTATGGGATCATATTAAAAACTGCGGTGACCATGGAGCTGAAAACTACGACCTTACCTGGGTTGGTATGGTACCGGGATATCGTGAAAGCCGCCGTCTTGTAGGAGATTACCTGCTGAATGAAAACGATGTACGTTCCAATAAAGTCTTTGAAGATGCTGTTGCCTACGGTGGTTGGCCTATGGATGAGCATGTACCGGGTGGAATCTTTGATTTTGATAAGTATCCATCCAGAATTTTTAATTTTGAGGGCGTTTATACTATTCCTTACCGTTGCTATTATTCCAAAAATGTAAAAAATCTTATGATGGCAGGAAGGGACATAAGTACCTCTAAAATGGCATTTGGAAGCACACGTGTAATGGGCACCTGTGCAGTAGGTGGTCAAGCGGCAGGTACGGCAGCAGCAATGGCAGTTAAGTACAACTGTACCCCACGGGATATTTCAAACCATATGGATGAATTACAGCAAACTCTTCTAAAAGACGATTGCTATATCCCCGGCTATAGGAACACCGATTCGGGCGACCTCGCACGCAATGCGGCTGTATCGGCTACCAGCTTTATCCCGGGCTGCGAACCCGAAAAAGTTATAAACGGTGTTGCCCGTACTATCGGCAGTGAGAGCAATTGCTGGGAATCGGCACCCCTTGGTGAAGACGGAGAAACATTATCGCTAGCCCTGGATAATCCACAGGAGATTCATGAGCTGCGCATTACCTTTGATCCTAACCTCACTAGGGAAATTATGCCATCCATTACCAATCAGGTGAGAAGTCGTCAGGTCAAAGAGCTTCCGGAGGAATTAGTAAAGGATTATACCGTGACATTCTATAATGGGGGTAAAGAAACATTCTCCAAGACCGTAGAAGGAAATTACCAACGTCTCAATATTCTTAGTTTGCCGACAGAAGTAATAGCTGACAAGGTTAGTATTTCTGTGTTATCTACACACGGTTATTCATCAGCAAGAATTTTTGAAGTACGTCTTTATTAATTTTACGTCAGAAAAGGGCGGATTGATTATCTCAATCTGTCCTTTTTTGCATTTATATATTTCTGATCCACAAAATAGTATACTGTATCATTACACTCCCTCGCCCCGAACAGTACTAATAGAACAGTTCAAATCATATCCTTATAAAAGAAAAGAATATAAGGATAGGTAAAGTCAGTTGAAAAAAATTAAAGTCGGTTTGCGGCCTATTGTCAGCAAGATAAATTTACCCACTGTTTTGAAAACTGCTATGCTTCCTAGTGACTCAATGGAAAGATTATTTATTGCGACCCAGGTAGGAGAAATCTTTTACATAGGTAACGGAGTCCCAAGAACTTTTTTAGATATTCGCCCGCGAATCCTAAAGCTAGGTTTTTCCGGTGGTAAATATGATGAACGCGGATTGATAGGGCTGGCATTTCATCCCCAATTTTATTATAACGGTCTCTTTTATCTTCATTATTCAGTGGCCGGAACACAAGGCCCGGGAGCCCTCCCCAGTTCAGAGGTTTCAAGACAGGGTCTTCCTGAATTTTTCAAGCCTAACCCATGTGACCCAAGAACCTTAAACCAAAAGTGGATAAATAGAGAAGTTAATTATGACCATATTGATACCGTCGAAGAATGGATTTTCCAATCCAATGGACAATCTCAAAAACGCCGAACTTTACTTAATATAAGAAGACCATTTTTTAATCATAACGGTATTAATAGCTTAAACTTTTCACCTGAAACCGGTAAACTTGTATTAACAGTGGGAGATGGCGGCTCAGGCTATGATCCTTTTAATTTAAGCCAGAATGATATGGAAATCGCCGGTAAAATAATAGAAATTGATGTGGCAAGGAATACGTTTATCAATAATCTGCCTGTAGTCACACGTTTTAATGAACTTCCCCTGCCTATTCAGGAAATGCTTACGGTCATTGCTAAAGGCACCCGAAATATAACAGGCATCGCATTTCAAAGGCTTCGTGACCGATATATCAAATATGTAGGAATTGTAGGGCAGGATCTGGTGGAGTCAATATTTTCCTTCACTCATTATAAACCAATACCGGTTCCCCGGCTCATTCAAGCTTCTTTAATGCAAACTGAACCTGACCCGGAAGGATTTATTAACTTTGGCTGGAGAGGATGGGAAGGTGCTTTTCCAACTACGATAATATCAGGCTGCTCCGGAAATCCGGCTTTGGATGAGGAATCAATTGCCTATTTCAATGATGCAGTAAAGGTTTCAACCCAGCGAATTTCGCCTCTGATCAGTTATTTCCATAAAGATCCCCGACCAGATAAGTTTGGGGCAACTGCACTTACGGGAGTCCAGTCATATATGGGAAATGAAATCCCAGATTTAACAGGTTGCATTGTGTTTACCGACTTTGCCCGGGATGAAGGGTCTCAACCACCTGCTAGAGGGGTTTTAGCTTATACCAGGGCAAGATCGGATTGTAAACTAAATGATTTTAGTGTTATTGAAACCTATTATAATTTTGAATCTCAATCAGCCTATTATACCAGTTTGGGAACCAATATGAATCAAACCAAAATATATCTTGGAGTTTATGGCTCAATGAATGTAACTGATTTTAACCAAGGTACTGTTTTTGAAATCGTTCCATGATTTGTAGAAATAAATTCCCTTAATTCAAACAAAACAGTAATCATGTTCCCTATTTCTATATTGTTAGTATCACCTGATAGGAGGCATATAAATTGAGAAAAATGAATATAGGCAGGTTTATTTGCACTGGAGGAATACTCACAACAATAACTGTACTGTTCCAATCAGCACCCGTATTTTTACCCACAATCGGGTTGGCCTTAAGTCCGTTAAGTACTCTGCCTATTGCGATAGCTGCTGTTTGTAATATTTCTCTTTGTTTCACTGTCTATTTTTCTTCAGCATTAATTCTTATTATAGTCAGTGCACAGGAAACAATAATCCTGCTATTTACCACAGGGCTGCTAGGGACCGTTATCGGGATACTACTTTATAGAAAGGGAATGGTGATTTCTGTAATATTTTCAAGCGTAGCATTATCTCTCGGGATGATATTTTTAACTTATATAGTAGGTATTCCGGCCTTTGCAAATGTAGCCGGTAAGTTATCAGCACCTTTAACTTTATTGATTTTTTTCTCCTTTTCACTTGTTTACGCAAGCATCTGGAATATTTATTTTAAAAAATTCATGAATTATCTTATAAAAATAAGATTAGTCAGCTGACCTTTCTTTGAAGGTCTTTCTTAAATATTTAATTTATCGATTTTCTTTATTTTTTCGAATAATAGCGGTCTTTCAGTCTCGATCTGCTCCTTATACTCTAATATAGAGCTCCAGACTTTCTTTGGTACTTCAAACTGACTAAAATCGCCATTAAGCACTTTACCTTCAAGCAATGAAAACAAGTAGTCAAGCTCATCATCAGTATATTTAGGCATCATTGTCAAACTGCCGTACAGACTGATAAAATCGTTGAACTCACCACGGTTAAAATCAAAAGCATTATTCCACCAACTGGTATACTCCTCAAAACCATTTTTCCCCTGAAGCTCATCCTTTATTGCCCTGGCAGCATGGTATCCGCACATCAAGGCGCCCTGAACAATAACCTCAACGTGTGCTGCACTGTCACCTATTGTAATTACGTTACCTAAGTAAGGTTTTTTAAGAGGTGCGTAAGACCTTAGTGAGCATCCTTGTTTATCAACAATCCGTGAGCTTGCAAAATTCTCTCTCAATGGACTATTTTTTGTAATGCCATCATAAAATGTTTCCGGCAATAACTGTTTGTTTCCTACAATAGTCAATTCTACAGTATCATTTTCTTCCAGACTTGGGGCAACAATTATTTCTCCGTAAGGATGGTATGCACTTCCATAATACTGGTTCCAGCTCCCGGGCTCAAAGCCGCAAGTTTTTTCAATTGTGTATATTAAAACAAATGGTGTTCCAAATAAGCCTCTATCTTTATTGAGGCCAAATGTGCCAGTTAGTTTTGCATTGGCACCTTCAGCTATTACCAGCTTTTTGGCCTCAATTGCAGAAATGTTTTCTTTAGATTTAAGCTCTAACCTTACATAATTCCCCATATCCGTGCCGCCATATGCCAAGGTTTCCGACCTTAACTCTACTCCCAACCTCTCACAATCCTTCCACAAATCCTGAAGCAACTGCCCTTTGTCAAACTTGATTGCAAATGGTCTTCCATCGGGATGAGCTAAATGTATTTTATGACCGTTAGGGGAATAATGGTAATTGTTTGTGACTTCTACTAAACGACCGGTATAAGGAACGTCAAAATTGTTTCTTGTAAACGATATTAATCCATCCCGTATTTGCAGGAATTCATTTTCATATCCATCATCCATAACAAACTGAGCGCAGCAAGCTCTCCGTATTTTACTGATGTCCCGCTTTTTTTCAATAATTACTACTTTAAGTCCCATTTCGGCTGCGGTTTTTGCAGTCATAAGCCCTGCCGGACCTGCGCCTACTACTACCAAATCAAATAAGTTTTTCATATATGTATTTACCCTTTCGCTTTAAAATGTCCCCGTTAGTGTCAATTGATTCATATTCAATATTTTGTTAAATACTTCAGGTCTTTCAGTTTTAATTTGATCCTTATTTTGTAAAATGGAATCCCAGATAAGCTTTGGGGTTTTATATTGGCTATATGTACCTTCCAGTGTTTTGCCTTCCACTAAAGAGAACAAGTAATCCAGTTCATCATCTGTATATGTCGGAACCAGTGCATAGCCTTGAGAAACTTTGAGATATTCATCACGGTTAAATTCAAAAGACTCATTCCACCAATTTGTATAATTTTCAAAGCCATTCTTACCATCAAGCTCACTATTTATAGCCTTTGCCGCATAATACCCACACATTAAGGCACCCTGTACCTCAACTTCAACAAAGGCGGCACTGTCCCCTATAGAGAGAACATTATCCGTATATGGCTTCTTCAGAGACATAAATGCTTTAACTGCACACCCATGAGTATCTATTACAGTTGCATTGACAAACTGGTTTTTAAGGGGACTGTTTCTAATAACGTTTTCAAAAATAGAGACAGGCCTCATATTTGCACTTCCGGATAGTGTTAATTCAACAGTATCATCGCCATATAAGCTTGGCCCTACAATTACTGCTGCATTGGAATGATATGCTTTTCCATAGTATAAGTTCCAGCTTTCAGGTATGTATCCAGATACCCCTTTAAGAATGTATTTTACAACGTGAGCTGTTGCAAATTGTTGTCGGTTTTTATTGAGACCGAATACTCCGGTTAATTTTGCATTGACGCCTTCAGCAATAATTGCTTTCTTTGCTTCAATGGTATAATGCTTATCATTGGCTTTTAGGGCTATTTTCACATGGTCTCCCATATCCGAACCTCCGTAAGCCAGAGTTGCCATTCGAATATCTACCCCAAGATTTTCACATTCTTTGCATAAGTCCTGAAGAAGCTTGTTCTTATCAAACTTAAGAGCAAATGGCTTCTTGTCAGGATGGGCAAAATGAATTTTATGCCCATGGGGAGAGCAATAGTATTTGTCAATAACATTTTTCAATTGCCCAGAATATTTAACCTGGAAATTATTCCTTTCAAAGATTATTTTTCCGTCATTTACATGGACAAATTCATTTTCATATCCATCATCCAGAATCATCTGTGCAGAACATGCACGTTTCAGGTGATAAAAGTTTTTATTTTTTTCAACTATTACAACCCCAAGCCCCATTTCGGCTGCTGTTTTTGCAGCCATAAGTCCTGCCGGACCGGCACCCACAATAATTAAATCCACTATTTTACTCATAAATTTATACTTCCCTTCATAACCAAAATTTTGGTATTATATGGTAAGTTGATGTGTAAGGGGTATTATATCACCTTGCAATTTAATTAACAAATATAGGAAAACCTTGATAATTACAGAAATAATTCAAAACTCTCAGCATCCCAATAACAATTGCTCATTATAGTTTTAACTTGCCAAATATGTTAAATAATTGAACTTATCAAAGCCAAAATATTCTGATATTATAAGAAGGTATGAATTAGTTAGGTAAGCAACCTATCTAAAATGAATGATTAAAGGAATGATTGTATGAGAGATAATTCTGTTTTTAGTTCTAATAAAAAAATGATTGAAAAAGAAATCAAAGATGGCCTGAATATTCTTAATAATAGTTATAAGCTTAATGAAATAAACTGTGGGCAGTTTTCCAATCTCCAGATACAAAATATAGCATATAATATCAAACAGTATGAAATTGTTGGTGTTGGTAATCTGTTGTTGATGGAATCAAAAGATTCACCTGAGCTACAGATGCTTTCTTTTGTTATAACACCTTACTATAAAAATTTACCTCTTTTCTCAAGCGACTATTTATTTATCGGGGAAAAACGGAATTTTTTAGTTGAGTATTATGATTTGGTAAGTGAAAAGGATTCGCTGTATAATTCATATCTTGACAAACTCCGGGCTATAAAAGATAAATATGAAGATTTACCTGATATGAAACTTAAAGAATGCTGGTATGACTCATTAAAAACTGTATGCATAGCCAAAAAAACTACAATTGCACAGGATGATATTATGCTTTCTATTTTCAATGAAAATTTACATACATTTATCGAAACAGAACAGCAAACTGATATTCTTACAGAAAGCGAAAAGAAGGTCAAATGCCAGATTACAAGAGATTACGTAAACAAGCTGGTTGATAGCGGAGGAGTATCTACAAATGTATTTAAGAATTCCATGGGTGCCGAATCTACAAAGAAATTCTTCAATGATGTTTTCTTTGGGACAGAAAAGTTTTAGTCTGCACAAGCCACTTTGAAAAAGTGAATAATATACAATCAGTTTAGTATTCATATATTTTACCTCCTAGCAAAAATCCCCCAAACCGTAGGTTGGGGGAACATAAAAACTCTCTAAATCAGCTAAAATGCATTCCCCGATTGACTCCAGATATTTTTTGCATCCTCCAGGCATGATATGTCATGGCAAAAGCCATCTTCAAAAGTGTACCCATATACATTTAGTTTACTCTCTATTGCTTTATAAAAAATATCGTACATTAGAAGCTCCTTATTGACGCTTGTACTATTACGTGTATTTTCAACATATTCAACCAATAAATTTAGAAAGCTGTCTTCCCATATTAATATATTCCAGGTATTGTTAGCTGACGGATTTTGAGGCTTGTCCTCTATTCTTATTACTCTGCCATCATCCCGCATAATTACAGGCCCCAACCTTTCAGCATGACTGGTTGGGAAAACCCCAAGTGTCAAATCAGCACCTTTTTTGGTATGAAATTCATAAAGTTGTTTAAAGCTATCTTGTGGATATATTATGGTATCCGGAAATTTCATAAATACTGTATGCCCCCTTAAAAATGGGGCTGATTCATTTATAGCATAAGGAATACCGTACTCATTGTTGCAAAGATTCTGATATACGAATGCAAAATTAGCTTTTGTATTGCCTACATAATAATCATTAATGCTCTGAATTATTGCTTCTTTTTCTTTGCTTACTGTACATATTATATCATTTGCTCCTCCAATAACCAGCGTCTGAATGGCATTTTCAATTAAAAGAACAACATCATTACCTTGTTCGCTTGGTACAAATACAGGCAATAATTCTTTCAATAGTCTAAAAGGCTTCATTCTCATACCACGCCCACCTGCTGGTATATAACCAATCAAAGGCTTCATAGCTATACCCCCTTGAAACTATTTATTTTATTTTCTTATGTATTAGTATTTTCTTCCAATTAATGTTAACCAAAATCCCAATCCTATAGTCCATGCCAATGATAAAATTGATTCCTTCAACAAAAAACATCCGTTCTGGATTAGATTATTAAGAACTTCCGTAATACCGATACTTGGAATAAAAACAAAGATATTGTACGTCCATCCCGGTAAAGTCTTATATACGGATACAATTAAGAATAGACTGACCATTACAGCAGCCGACACCGCTGAACCGTTTTTTGATGAACTTATTTTAAAGCCTATAATTGCACCTATTTCTACGAATATAATGCCTCCGATAATCATGGGTAGCAATAATTTTAGTATTACTAATTTAAATCCTTCATTTATAATAAATACAAGTATTTGTGAAAATATGGAGAATAATAAAATAGTTAAGCCCTTTGCCATCAATATCTGCCTGAAATTTAACGGTGAACACAGCAAAGCATCTATTGTCTTGCCTTCCCTTTCTTCAATAAGATTAGGCCCTGTCAGCATAATGCCTACCATCACTTGGGCAAACAAAATCCAAATAGAAAGAAGTAAAAAACCTGCATTTGACTTACTCATTGCAGCAGTAACAACCTTTGACATAAATATTGGCATAAGTATTACTACTATTATGGCAGGATTTTTTAATAAATCCTTAATTTCATGCTTCATTAATACGATTATCTGTCTCAACTTAATTCCCTCCCTGTTATAGTTGCAAATACTTCTGCCAGTGAATTTTCACCTTTTTTCATACTGACAATTTTATCATCGCTCATCAACTGCGCAATCTTTTTTTCTGTCTCATCAGTACCCATTGGCAAACTTTCTTTTACTAATTTATCTTCCTTCATATACTCAATGTAAACTTCTTTTTTACAATATTTGCTTTTTAAATTCTCGGGCTTATCAATAGCCGCCAATTTTCCATTATACATTATACCTACCCGAGTGCTTAATTCATCAGCATCATGCATATCATGTGTAGTCAATATAACTGTTGTCCCCTGTTTGTTAAGCTCTTTAATATAATTACGTATTAACGCTGCTGTATTTGGGTCAAGACCACTTGTTGGCTCATCAAGAACTACTATCTTGGGTTTATGCAACATGGCTCTTGCTATTAAAACTCTTTGCTTCCACCCTTTTGATAGTGTACCAACTTTTACATCTTGCTGACTGCTTAACTGTAAATCCTCCATAACCTTGTTAACCTGAGAATCACTTACTCCATACAAATCGCCAAAAAGCTTCAGATTTTTTTTTATGGAAGATCTCACATACAGGTTTGGAAGCTCGAATACCACTCCTATATCCGTATGAACTTTCTTTTTTTCTGTAAGAACGTTATGACCATTTACCCATATTTCACCTTGCGTAGGTTTCAGTAAACCAATCATCATTCTTATAGTAGTTGTCTTACCTGCTCCATTCGGGCCCAGAAAACCAAACAATTCCCCTTGTTCAATTGTAAGAGACAAGTCATCTACCACTTTTTTGTTATTATAATATTTATAAACATTTTTAAGCTCTATCACAAATAATCACTCCTTAATTTAGTAACATTTTGATGCCCCTGATTGTCACTGGTAAAATACTTTTTAGCCAATATCTTTACTTTACTTTCTATTTCATAATCATTGGCATTATGAATCTTTTTCATAAATTCCTGAATTCTGGCAAACAAGTATTTCTTTAATATAGGAAATTTTATAGTTCCAATTGGAATAGCTTTTTCTCCTTTAGCTAAAAAATCAACACATTTTTGCCGATCTTCTTCTATAATAAAAGCATACTCTGCACGACATATGTACGGAAATATAAAATACGCTTCTTTTTGTTCTGTACAATCCTGCATTTGCAACAAGGCATCCAGAGTTTCCAGCAATTCTTCATCGTATCGTACAATTTCACTAATTGAAAGAAGGACATTAGCTTTAAGAGCATGAACCAACCAGTAGTCAGGAATAATTTTTAATACTCTCTCATACGCCTCAAAGAATACATCTACGTTTTGGGTAGACAAGGAGTTTTCTTTTTTCGAACTCTTAATCATATTCAATAACCCATATGCGAAAGCCGCTTCGGCATTATTAGGATTATCTATGTAATATTTCTCCATCTGAGCCTCAATTCTTTCAGATCGTGAAGGAAAATTGCTCATTAGGATTATTGTATTAAGTAATTCTTCATCATTTTTATCAAGATATTTCAATACATTCGCCCCTTTAGTATAATAATTACTTATCCAGAGATAGAGACTTTATCATCATATGAAGGTGTTCCAAAGCCTTTGCCTTTTGTTTTTTAGTAACAGCACTCCATCTATCTTTAGTTTCAGGAGAAAGCAAATATGTAATCCGTTGTGTAAGTCGTTTTGATATATTGTTGCTTTGTGGTATTTTAGCAAAACTCCTTAATTGTGGCTCACCACATATTTCAATAATAGGTGAAAAATAGAACTCTTCAAGTTCTGATTCCCACATCAAGTCTCGCAGCTTACTTCCTAGTGTTTCGTTTCCAAGATAGCAATCCAATGCAAGAGTTGGAACGCTTTGCGCAATGGCGGAAATAATGCTGTGATACCTCATTGATAAGTATGCATCCATCCGACCAACCAGAAGCCATATCTGAGTTGGAGTCAATTTTTCAGTAACAAGGTATGCATCGGGACAAAGGTCGGCAAGTATCTTACATGCAGCACCATCATCATACATTTCTCCTACAGGAAAAATAATTATTTTAGCGCCTTCCGAAATACTGTGCTGGAGTTGGTTCAAAGTTTTTGCAAGCTCCTCCAAGAATTGCTTCAGTGGTGGTCGTGTTATTTCCGAACCAATGGATATTCCTATAAGATACTTGTTTTTGTCGAGATTATACTTTACTTCAATCTCATTTATAAGTTCCGGGCAACTCATCTCCATTGCAGTAACTAAAGAAGGCACACGATTTATCATCTCAGTTGCGCATCCCGCCAGCTCAAGCAACCGCTGAGTGGTTATTGAACGGACACTGGTATAATCAATAATTTCTGTAGCTTCTTTAATTTTAAGATACCATTCGGACAATTTTTTATCATTTAATGGCGACCATATACTTCCAACTGCATTCCAGGCTGTTTTGGGAAGCCTTTCATGTTTTATTTGGGAACCATATAGAAGAATTGGGTCATACTCCGGAAGAGGTACTAGAAGCCCACCTCCACCCATTATCAGTGCATCATAATCGTAAATACTTTCCCAAAATTCTTCTTTTAACAAATATGCAGGCTGCGTAATACACTCTAATGGTCCTCTTCGCTGCTGTCCCAGTAAAGAACGAGCCATTGTTGATAAATTTATGGAGAAACATGAAATATCAACATCACCCAGCTCTTTTTCAAGTAAGGATTTTGTTGCCATGGCCTCTAAATTATCACCAGTATTATTAATGCCAAATAACCCTAGCAATCCGATTTTTTTCATTATCATTACCTCTATGATATGTACAGGTAGTGTATTTTTATGTATATTCTACCTTTTATGTAATTAAATATCAACACGCATTTTTTTTAAAGCCTCTGTATACCCTGTAGATCACTCATTTTTATAACTCCTTGCTGAACATACTTCATTGCTTCCTGCATTAGTTTTCCATCCATAAGTTTTTTGGTCCTCTTAATCTTCTCCACAGTATCATTAAATATTTGCTGTGAATCCCTTTGGCCTATTTCCCTGAAATTATATACCTTAATCATGTTGTTATAGTGTATTGGGTTTTTTCCATTCTTAAAAAGCTGTAAATCCCTTGTAAGTATGTCCTCCCATGTAATATCAGAAAAAACTTCTATATTGTACTTTTCAGGGTATCTGAACATTTCACTTCCCGGCATAGGTATATAGTGGTTAATGGTCATAAAGCTGATTTTCTCCAGATTTCTCTTAAGGTAATTATAGCTTTCTAGAAAATCCTCCTGTCCTTCTGTAGGCATACCAAGTATAATTTCCAGTTCAGGCCAGATACCAATTTCATTACACCAACTCATAACCTGCTCAGCCTGTTTCAAATCAATCTTTTTATTTATCCTTTTTATCAGGCCTTCACTTCCGCTTTCCATTCCAAATACCAGTTTACGACAACCGGCCTTATACATTAATTTAATTATTTCGTAGTCAGTATTATCAAAGCGGGCACAATCAGACCAGTAGATATTGAGATTATTTTCAATAATCCCATTACAAAGCTCTCTTATATATCTCTTACTCAGATTAACCGCATTATTAATGAAATAAAAATATGGTGTATTATATTTTTGTTTTATTATCTTTAACTCCGAAATTACCTGCTCAACTTTAGCAATAACAGGAGTTGGCGATTCAGGATCACTCTCAACACAAAAAGCACAGTTATAGGGACAGTTATAATTAAATATGTAGGGAATAATAAGAGTTTTTTCATAGCCTTCCTCTGTCGGCTCACTTTTATTTCTTAAAGGCTTAGTGAATGCAAATGGATATCGGAATAATGAAATCATGTTTTCATCATATCCATCCTTTTTAATGCAATTATAATAATCCTTTAATTTGAGTCCATCAAAATCAGGCATAACAATACGACGTTTTTCCGATGGATTCGCAACAAGGTTCCCAGAGGAATTTAGATAGCACAAGCCGTTTATCTTATGAATTTCTTCATCCCCTTCGTTATTTCGCAAAGCCTGTATAAGCTTATATAGAGATTCCTCTCCAGGCCCTATGATAATATACGGAAATCTTTTTAGCCATACTTCAAACAGTTCATCATATATAGGCCGGTAGTTTATCATAGAGGACAAATTAAATCCCCCAAACACTAAAGGCTTTTGCCAATGCCTTTCTATGTATTCACCAAAAATTAAGCCTGCAAAAGTCTGTACCCAAGAAAGATGAGGTCCAACAGATAAAGCAACCATGTCATATTTCGCTATGTTAATATCTTTTAACATAGTCTGTACAAATTCATCAAAAAACTGGTTATCTCCCCCGTTTATATAATTAAAAACAGCTTCCTTATCAAAAAATCTTTCAAATTCACTATGTTCAATCCCGGATCCGCATTTTTCCTCCATTAGGGGAAGTAAATCAAATTGGTCAACATCTATTCCCCGCTGACGAAGATAGCCGGTAATAATACCAAGTGATAAAGGTAGAATTCTTGTCCCTACGGCACCAAAAAGAGCATCCTCACTAGGCATTTGTATTAGGCAGAACGAATCAATTTTCATTTTGATTTCTCCTTTCAACTATCTCACATCATGTATTGGAATAAATCAAATCCTTCAAGTTGTGATATTGCTTGCATTTCACACAGAAGCGACCTGTTCTAAACTCTTCATATGAACGTTTATCCCACATTTTTTGGAAATCATCATGAAATAAATTACCAACCTGTGGGCGACCGCAATAATAATCACAGCAGGTATATACATTTCCATTCTTTGATACTACTGCAATAGGTGCATCATTAAAGGTACACTTCGCCTCAAATGGCCCTTCATAGGCGATACCCGCTTCTTTTAATCCCTCTTCAAGGCTACACAATTTAGTATCAATGTCATTAATATTAGCTTTTACCCATCTTGATTGTCCTAGAGGAAAACCTATTTTAAAACGTTTAACCTTATACTTTATTGCCATCTCCTTCAAAGCATCCAGTTCTTCCATGTTTTCCTTAACTAAGGTACAATTAAAAGCGATATTAGTGTTGTACTTTAATGAGTTCTCCAGATTATTAAGCAGAACATCAAACCTATAGCTACTGCAAACCCTTTTCATTTCCTTTTCAGATGCACCATCTACAGAAAAAGAAACAGCATCTATATTGCCATGCGCCATAAGTTTCTCATAATCAATAGGAACAGAACCATTTGTTACAAGTACAATCTTTTTGTCACTGAATATCTCCAGTATCTGATAAAAATTTTTATGAACCAATGATTCACCTAAGCCGCAAAGGGCTATATAATCGAACTTGGAAATATTATCTTTGATTGCAATAATTCTTTCTATTGGTAAATCTGAAGGGTCCTTTATCAATTTTCTGGCAACACAGTAGCTACATGCAAGATTACACTTTGTGGTTATTTCGAATAAAACCATTTGCGGTATTCTCTTGTAAAAATCAGTTTTTGTATTCATTCCATCTCCTCACTATGCAAGAGATTCACATAGCACTCTTCGCCTTATATGGACAGGTGTTTTTACGCTTCCTTCCTGCAAGGCTATGTAGCTCTCCAACATTGTACCTCTCTCAATATCATGGCTGTCTAAGCTGACCCAGAGCTGACCATGATAATAGGATGTTCCGTTTCTTTGAATATTAGATGCATTTTTTTCCTGCATTTTAACCTGTGAGTAATCACAGTAATAGTCAAAAACAGCACAAAACTTATTATTAGCCTTTCCGTACCCCGTAAATTTCAAATAAAAATTGCCATTTCTAAAAAATGAATTATCCGAATACAGACCAAGTCCTATTTTAGCATCTTGCGTATGCTCCAATTCCGGTGGTGTAATTTTTACCCACTGGTCAAGGTTCCAGCCTTTATTGGTATACGAATGTACATATATATATGATAAATAATTATCAAATGCCAATATGTCAAAAGTCTGCATAACTGCAAGATATATTGAGGGTAGCTTTGGAAGTCCACTAAAGGTTTTTTCAATGGAATCAAAACACTTTTTATAATCTTCAGAATTTACAATATTTCTATTCTTGGCTTTTATCTCCTCTAGCCGTTCATTTGATAAAATCATATGTGAATAGAATTCCCTCTTTTGCATAAATGTCCAGTCTATTGATACATCCGGCTTTTTAGGCAACTTGTTTGTAAATGACATTGTATCCCACTTGTTTGTAACAAAGGCAATAGCATCCTGGTAAACATGATTGATAACTCTTGTAAATCTTGAGTCAAGTTGCTGACGTTTGTATACTTTACCCATTGAATTCAGATATAAGTTATCCATTCGTATTTTGAATGCCCGGCTGTCCTGAGGCTTAAAATGTTTTTCGATTATCAGCGGTTTATCTAATATGTTATATAAACTTTCCAACCCGGTTCACCCCTTAATAAATGGTTTTTATTACAAGTTTTCTAATGAATCAATCACATCAGCTGATGACGGCAACTGTAAAATCTTATTAATATACATATTTTGTTTATGCTGAAGACTTATTCGAGAATCTTTGTCGCTAATATATGTTCTTAAAGCATTCAATGTCTTACCTTTCTGAAATATCGATGTAGATATAAAAGTATCAACATATTCATTATTCTCAAGTACACTGCTTAAAAAATTAAACCATCCAAAAGGAAACAACCTATACGGATAAGCAACCTTAACGTCATTTGCCATTTCCTGATACCAATCTGGCATTTTCAAAAGCTGTTCCGAAATTCTGGAGAAATTAACCAGCTTATCATTTTGCAAAACGATAGAGGGCACTGAAGCATACACTGCCTTAGCCAGTGTAGATGATATTATATTAGTTGTTAGGAACAAGTCCGAGGCCCCAAGATACTTATCAAAGTCTTGAGGATTTATATGATTAAAATGAAAATATTTTATGTGTTTTTTATTACCTGATTCTTGCTCCCAACTCCTTGGTCCCACATGGATTATTGTTACCTTTTCATCAAGTTCAGCTAAATAATGCATTATCATTTTGGGACACCAACAAAGTAAATTTGATAGAGCCGGCAACCTGTTTACATTCAGGTTTTCCCAATCTGAATTTGCCATGAAGATTACTTTCTCCTGACCAGAAGGTCTAAAAGCAGACTCAAATTCAAGCCTTTCAGGTTTTGTCATACCTTCTGGTCTATCATAGAAATATGTAAACTTCACTTTTTTATCGGCTGGTTGCAGTTTATTTATTGGACAATACCTGATTACAAAATCACACTGCCTTATATAATCAGGCAGTGTAGCCCTATATCCACCATAGTAGTCTTGAACATAATTTGTAGAATCAAATTCATAGCTGTCAAAGCTTCCAAAAGGGACACCATATTCTCTGAAAGTCTCCATATTAACACCTGACCACGTCGATGAGTACCAAAGAGTATATACATCTGAGGCTATAACATAATCAGGTCTGAATTCAGACATTAGCCTGTCTGTAATAGCTTTATTGACCAACTTGTCCTCCGACATGGAGTTTGCTCCTGTCTGCTTCAAAACTACATGTTTAATTCTGTTTTGCTCCAGATAATTCTGGCCCTTGGCTGAAGTTAGAAAGCAAATTTCAAACTTGTTTGGCGGAAGCCTTTTACAAAATTCAAATGCAATGGTGAACTCTCCTGCCGAAAGGTGTCCTAATGTAACAAACAGTATTTTTTTCATAACCATTCCTTCTCGATTGATTGATTAAAAGCTATATCATCGGGGAAAAATTCTCTGCCCAATTCCATAATCATTAGTGCCAGGGCCCTCTCGTTTGAGCGAACCAGTCTTTTGAGGAAATCCTTGAAGGGCATAGAGAAATAATCATTCAAATATTTGAACCCAACAGGCTTTTTAATAACGTTTTTTCTTGCCTCTTCAATTAGCTTTAAAGCACCATCAGGGTTATTACAGGAAAAATTGTAATCAGCATAAATTATGTATGGAACTATAAAGTAAGGCTGCTGTTTTTCTGACATCTGCTGATCCGATATCAGTTTTTCCAATATTCTTACCAGTTCATCCTCATCCCTCATAACCTCCGGTAAGGCAAGTAAAAGAATGGCTTTAAACATCCAAACCAGCCAATAATCAGGTGCAATACGCAGTGCATCATTATATGCTTCAAATATTAGCTCTATTCTTTCACTTCCAATAGTAGAATTTTTCACTCTGGAAGTTATAAGGAAGTTATAAAAACCAAAGCTGAAAGCTGCCTCGGGGTCATCAGTATTTTTCTTGTAATTCTTTTCTAATTCGTTCAGAATTTTTTCAGAATTGACTGGAAAATTAAAAATCAAGTTGATTGTCTTTATCAGCTCTTCATCCTTTTTGGTTATATATCGCATCCTAAATACCACCTATTCTTATTTTTTATCTTCATCCTCATCTAATAAGTCATCACCCTCAAAGGTGTCAAATTCATCAAGACTTGCACCCTCGTCAGGTGTATATACAGCAGCATCAGCAGAAAAATATTCTTCAATGTTATCTGGAGAAAGATTGTCCAGATCTTCCGGGCTTAATGATTTAATAAGTATTTTCTGAACTTCTGTAAGTTCATATCCTTCCAGGGCTGTATCAGGATCTTCAATTAATTCTTGTTTGAAGTCTTCGTCTGATAAAATGCGTATTATCACCATCTTTATTCCAGAGCTATCTTCCTGCATTTCCATACCATTCTTCTCATCCATCATTATTAAACCTCTCCTATCTGTTTTTTAATTTAATTATTTATGATTTTTGCTCAAGAATACGGTAGACGTATTCCACTTCTGCAAATTCTTTATTTTGCAAATTATTCAAAGCCTTTATATATGATTTTGTTTTATCTGCAACCTCTTTATAGTTGCGACCACCAATTTCGTTATATTTATAAACCTTGAAATTTCCTGTTTGTTTACCCTTCATCTCCTTAAAATATTTCCAGCTTCTTTCAAGGATTTTACTATAGCTTATTACATTCCTTATTAATTCTATATTATAACGTTCAGGATAGCGGCCTATTTTACTGTTGGGTACTACAAAGAATTCGTTAATTGTCATGTAGTTGATATATGGCTTATTTTTAGTTACGTATTGTACCGTTTCCTGAAAATCTTCATCCTTTTCTTGAGGCAAGCCTGTTATAACTTCTAAATCAGCTATAATCCCCAGCTCCTTACACCATTTCAAAACTCTTTCTCCATGGGAAAGATCAATTTTCTTTTCCACCAAATCAATAAGCTTCTGGCTTGCTGTCTCAAAACCAAATACCAATTTCTGGCACCCTGCGTCCCTCATCAGCTTTAATCTTTCAAAGGTAAGATTGTTAAATCTGGCACAGTCAGACCATTTAATATCTATTCTTCTATCAATTATGTGATTACAAAATTCGTCAATAAACTTTCCGGAGGCATTGGCAGCATTATTAAAAAAATAAAAATAACTAGTTTTATACTTTTCAATGAGGCCTTCAATATCATCTACTACCTTATGAGCCTCTCCGATAATTACCCTTTTTCTGTCTTCATCACTCTCAGAACAGAAAGCACAAGCAAAGGGGCAATGAAAATTAAAAATATAAGGTAAAATGAGCTTATCCATATATTCAGGTCTGGGTCGCTTTTTTCTTACCGTACTTACGTACTGAGTCAGAAAGAATGGCCACTTGAAAACCTGTAATAGATTTTCCTCTTCCACTTTTTCATTCCATTTTCCGTTATAGCTGGGATTTTTTATTTTCGAATAATAATTTTCCATAGGCAGATTGCACCAGTCCGGACACACCACAACCGGCTCATGCTCAGGATTCATATAAACCTGCCCATCCTTTAGGTATACCATTCCATCAAGTTCATATATGGATTTCTGCATTTTACCATTCAAAACTTGTATTAGTTCTGCTATTACAACTTCTCCGGGTCCCTTTATTATATATGGGAAAACTTCAAGTATAGTTTTGAGCAACTCATTAAAAGTATCCTTAAAAATACCCAGATATGTAATGTTGTTTCCTCCAAGAATAACCGGAATTTTATATTTCTGCTCGATATAATTTGCTAAAAGAAAAGCACTATGAAGTTGGAAAAATGAGAAGTCTGCTCCGCAGGAGATTCCTATTACATCATAATCTTTAATTGAAACCCCTTGAAGTAATTCCTCTGCAAAGAGATTTACTTTATCGTTTTCTTCTCCCTTTAAGCACTTTAGAACAGTGTCTTTGTCATATAGAAAAGCAAATTGCTCATCATTTCTATAAATTTTAGCTAAAGCTGAGTTCAAATCATAAAGTTCAACGTCATAACCTTCATTTTTTAAATATCCGGACAGAATTCCAAGGCTCAAAGGTGGAATATTTGTATATCCATGAGGAGATATCCCCTTCTCACATGGTGCCAATAAAAAACCAATTCTTTGAATCATATGTTTATTCCCTCCTTTCATTTATTAGTGAATCTATAATACTTCTTACATCGGGCAAGCTTTCAAGTGTCTTCTTGTAACGATCTGCACTTTGCAGCAGTTCTTCCCTTTTTTCCTCACATTCCAGTACTTCGTGTATTTGCCTCATTGAATCTATTACATTAAATTGCTCAAGGCGTATAAACGTCTTCATATAAGAATTTCCTTTTACCAATGGAGCTAGGAACTTATACCATCCTACCGGAAACATTCTGTATGGATAACATCTCTCAAGATTTTTGAGAAGCTCGTCTACAAATGGTACCGGTTCAAATGTAATCTTCTCTTTATCAAGCGGTTTCTCAGCTGAGAAGAAAATAGAATTTTCAAAATTTGCTGACGGTATACCCGACAACACAGCCCTTGCCAATGAAGTTGCAGTGATGTTTCTGGATATAAAAAGGTCTGTTGCCAGCAAATACTCATCAAAAACTTCCGGTGGAAGCTGATTTAAAAAAACTAGTCCATCCTCTGGATTATTTGAGAAACCTCCCTTAGCCCCTACACATATCACAGTATACGTTTTTGTAAGTTCTTGCATTATATGGTAAAATACTTGGTTATTTGCGTTTACAAAGGCTATAACATCAGTATATTGCCTGTATGATTCCTGCCATGCTGCGGAAGTAAACAGTATCATCTTTTTACTAACTGGCAAGCCAAGCTTTGCTTTCCACTTATCCGTACTATAAATATCGTATGGCAGAGTATCTGTTGTAAGTTGATAATGGTAAGTTTCTTCACGATATCCACTGTTAGGGTTAACTATAGGGCATGGACAAAGTCTGAAACCGTACTTGCGTATGTCTATATCACCGAATTTCGCTGCCTTAAATCCGTAGGTATCCATTTGCTTACC
The DNA here is from genome assembly GCF_000421965.1 of Ruminiclostridium papyrosolvens C7. Taxonomy (GTDB): domain Bacteria; phylum Bacillota; class Clostridia; order Acetivibrionales; family DSM-1351; genus Ruminiclostridium; species Ruminiclostridium papyrosolvens_A. The sequence goes on from NZ_ATAY01000063.1 coordinate 117,066, forward strand.
GGTAATCACCCAGTCAAAGTCATCAAATGTTCCAATCCTACCTGAGAAAACTTCCAAGTCTCCGGGAGTCAAACCATAATGAGCTTCGCAAAAATTATAGTTGAGAAAGTCTGCAAGAATTACCAGTCCGGGATGATACATATGCTCCAAATCCCGCATTAAAAGCCTGTTAACCTTCCCATTTCGCGGTATTAGCGTAGTATACGTGAACTTATATTTATTCATTATTTTTTCATGGGAAGGAGGAATTAAGAAGTAAGGTATATATCCCGATTCTCTCACTCTTGCAGCAAATTCACAAGCAATTGTGACCTCACCGTATGCCCAAAAACTAGTGACTATAAATAATATGTACATTGTTTAACCCTCAATATTTTGTACTGCCTTAAATTCATCCCATTCATAAAATTCAAGATATTCTTTATATACACCACCACAGCTCTTATTGAAAATGCACATTTTACATTCTTGTCCCTGTTTCTTTGTCTCCTTTTCCATAAAAGTAGCATAGTCTTCAAGAACAAAATTATGAAATAGTAGCTTAAATTTGTTTTCATCCCACGGAATTTGGTACTTTTCATACCCTGGAATTATGCAAGGCGGAAAGCCCTCCAAAGTAACAACTTTATTACTTTTAGCGCAGGCATCAACCATTTTATAAACTGACTGCACCATTTCTGTATAGCGTGGTGTTACCTTATGGAAGTTTTGGTACGCTTTTCCTACAGGATGAATAGCTGATATATTAACATGATCCACTCCGGCATTTAATACGAGTTCTGCAATATCGGTAAGGCTGTCTATATTGTCTTTGTAGACCACTGTATTTGTACGAACCTTTGCCCCCAGAGCTTTAACGTTTACTATTCCTGCCATTGCCTCCTCAAAACTTCCCGGAATCTGTGTAACAAAATCATGTTGAGCAGCATTCTTACCATGGACTGAAACTACAAAAAGCTTAACCCCTTTGTCATATAGCTTTCTTGCATACTCTATGTCAGCAAGTTTTCGTGCATTTGTTTGAAGGCTTACCTGTGGATACCCTAATTCCTGTATTTTTTTCAGAATTTCCAAGAAATCATCAAGTACGGTAGCTTCGCCTCCATGAATATTTACAGATTCATATCCCTTGTTGGCATTTTCCTCTAAAAATTTATAGAGAACCTTTTTATTCACACCTTCTCGCTTTTCCTTATGGGAATTTACAACACAAAAAATGCAGGAATTATTACACTGATCAGTTAAATGTACACTTATTGATCTCATGCTATTTTCTCCTTTCAATTCAGTACCTCAAAAAGATTCCTTGCCAGACTGCATTTCAGACAAAATTCACTGTCTGACAGCAGTGGCTCTGCCCTTCCATTCCATAAGACCTCCAGGTCTTCTTCAAATATATTTCCAAGCTTTTTTCCTTTGTGCATTCCATTGCAGCACGGATAAAAGTCCCCGTTAAGCTGTATGTTGGGAATTATACAGCCACCGGAATTGCATGACAGCCGGTAGAATTGATTAAAAACAATATTATTTCTTTTTGCCACTTTGATAGCTTCTTTAATGTTTTTATTTATACTCTCTTTATTGGCTTTTACAAATTCTTCATTTCCAATCGGTAGCTCATAATTTACAGCCAATAGTTTATGTTTTGCTGCGAACTCAACCAATAGCGGTATTTCATCTATATTCAGTTCTGTTATGGTAGTGTTAATTATACCTGCTATATTGGGATATTTTTTGAGTTCTGACAAATTTTCCACTAACACATTGAAGTTGTAGCCGGGGCAAATAGCTTTGATTTTTTCTTCTTTTGTAGCATCAATGGAAAAAACCAATAGCTCAACGTTCCGTTCACGGTTCAACTTCTTAAAGTCAATAGGTACAGCTCCATTTGTTATAATAGATACTTTTAAATCCTTTTGTCGCCAGATCATATTGTATATATCCACATAGCAGAAGGATTCCCCGATTCCGCAAATTACGAGTTTTTTAACACCTTTAAGTTGTGCACGAAGCATTTCTAAATTTTCCAATGGAAAATCCCTCGGGTGGTTTTTATCCCTTGTACAGTATATACAGTCCAGCTGACATCGAGTGGTTACTTCAAGAGATATTGCCTGAGGTACTTTGGATACCAGCTTACTTACAGGCCCTATGTACTTTTCAATAAAATCGGAGGCATATTGTATAGCATTCATATTCAGTCAAGCCTTTCCTTTATATGAGTCAAAAAATAATCCAGCTTTTCTCTATCATCCAATAGCTCTTTACAAATCTCACAGGCACTTGTATATTGCTTTTCTATCAGTTCATTTGAAAAATTACTCTGTAAAAATATCTCCACCAGTCCCCTTGGACCATATTTTTTAAAGAATCTGTATATGTTGCTGGATTTAAAACTTTTATGCAATTCTAAAAGTCTTTTTTCTTTCATATTCCCAAGGTAAAAACATTTTGTATTTTTTGAACGGCTTGATTGGCAGCAGGCGCTTACGCTTCCATTGTTATCAACAAAGTAATTACCTATACCGCAATAAGCAGGTACTTTAGATGGTGTTTTAAAAAGCTGGGAACGCTTTATTTTTTGTGAATCTTCATCATCAAAGGGCATTGCCTTTACTGATTGAATCAGGATTTTATCTCTGTATTCTTTATATATTTGATTTATCTCCTTAACCTCAGAGCTTTCTACATATGTAACATTTATAACTACAAATTTGCCTGTTGCTATTCCTGCTTCAATTGCATTTTTAACTATACTTGCATTGATATATTCCAAATGATATTTATCTGAGCTGATTATTAATAAATCCAATCCCGGCATCTCTTCAAGAACAGCAATACCCTCTTCAACTGTCTTTGCCCATAACCCATTTGTAACCACTCCTGCAAACATGTCTAATTCATTAAGCTTTTTTATATAGGTATTAAGACTTTGTCGCACCACAAATGGCTCTCCCCCGACAAAATGTACTCCCTGAATCCCACATTCATGTATCTGATCAATCCATTCCAGTACATCTTCTTCACTAGCATCTGCGCTCATTTTTCTAATATTGTTTGCTACACAGTGCCTGCATTGGGCATTACATTTCATAGTCGGACTTATATATACCCCTCCGTTAAGAATCTGCATACATTCTATTGGATTTGCACTTTTAAAGAGAGCCTGAATTTTGTTTGACACAAAAACTCCTCCTCTATGTTGTTAAAATTTTACTAATTATATATTTTCGTAATTTATTGCTTTCAAGGACACTTATACAGAAATCACATTCACAGGTATACTCTTGCTGACTGAATTCCTGATAGTACGGGCTGTTCACTAGAAACTTGCCAAGGCCTCTTGGTCCTTGTTCCTTCATTACACAATACAAAGGGTTTCTTATAAAATTCTTTAGTAAAAGCGATAAGCTTTCCTTTTTCATGTTTCCGACATAGAAAAGAGGTTCTTTCGATAAAATAGAATTGCAACAGGCATGAACATCCCCATCCATATCAACTAAAAAATTATCTATCCCACATACAACAGGAAGTTTAGTTATTTTATCTTCAAGGCACCATCTCTCTACCGGTAGGCTCTTAGCAGCTCCAATGGGCATAAGCATATGTGTATTTATAAAAACTGAATTTTTATATTCACTATATATATCCCAAATCTTCTTTTTATCTTCCTTAGAGGAACAGGTTGCATTCATGGCAATATTTATATTCAGCTGAATACAAGCGTTAAAAACGTTTTTAATTATCTCACTGTCTATGTATTCCATATGAAATAAATCACTGCTTACTAATATAGAATCAAGTCCTTTTATTGATTTTAATAATTCAACCGCCCTTTCAAAAGTTGTTGCCCAAAACCCATTTGTAATAATACAGCTTTTCATGCCTAGCTCATGTGTCTTCTTGCAGTATAGTATCAAGTCATCAACATAAAGAAACGGTTCTCCTCCGACAAAAGTAGCTTCTGAAAAATCAGCTTCTGATGCATCCTCCAGCCACTTTAAAATATACGAAGGTTCAGCCTTCCTACCATCATTCAAAGTTTCTGCATTACTGCAATGACGGCATTTTACATTACATTGATTACATATATTAAAAATAAGATTCTTATTACGTTTCATACGTATTTTCCTTTTCAGACAATCTTTTCAGTATATATTCGTAACATAAGGAACGGTTAAGTATATCAACACAAAGCTCACATTCACTGGTATATTTACTGTTCTTAAATAAATCCTGATACTGACTTCCAGCTATTAATTTCAGTAATCCTCGCGGCCCCTTTTCCTCCAGCAATTTGTATATTGCGTTATTACTCTTGTTCTCCATAATTTCTGAAAAACTGTGTTTATTCAGATTTCCAAGATAAAGGAATTTTGTATCCAGTCCAAGTGTAGCCATACAGCATGCATTCACTCCACCCTGACAGTCTACAAAATGATCCCTGACTCCACAAAAGTCACTGACAGCCTCAGGATCTTGAAATAAACTGAACTTTTCCAATTCTCTATCAAGTGCATTTGCCGCTCCTGCTCGTATTACCGGACTTATATTTACAAAAACCTTTTTATATTCTGAAAACAATTCTTTAATTTTCTCTCCATCTTTCATGTTTGCACATACAGAATTTACGGCAACAAACCTTTTTAGCTTCAAGGATGCTCTTATCAAATTATGGATATTCTTAATATCTATACACTCAAGATGATACAAGTCTGTACTTATTAGAATGTTTTTAAGTGCAGGCAGGGAATTAAGTATATCGGTTGCTTCCTCTTCACTTTTTGCAAAAAAGCCATTGGTTGTAACCCCCGGAGTCAATCCCAATTTATCTGCCTTTTCAGTGTAGCGTCGTAAGTCATCTATCAATAGAAATGGTTCACCACCCACAAAATTAATGGCTTTGTAATTAGACTCTGCCACCTTTTCAATCCAATTCATTACTTCTTCGGGACTGGCTTCGCCTAGCACCGTTTTTCCACCAATGTTAATACAATGCCGGCATTTTGCATTGCACTGATTCGTTATATTTATAAAAACCGTGCTATTTTTTATTTTCATTTTACGCATTATTGAATCCTCAATGCCTGTCATTTTACTCCTTCTAAGCATTAACTGCCTGCTTATGTTAAATCCTTATTTTTGATCGCACTCTTAGACTTGGTTACTTATCCTTAAATTCTAATCTGCAGTTTGATAAGAATTTGCACTCTTTACAAGCTTCACCATTTTGAAAAGCTCTGTAATTCTCTGATAACCATATATCGCTAAAACTCATATCATCAATGTTTCCAACTTTTTTATCAATGTAAAGAGTTTCGGCACAGGAAAACACATCACCATTGATTGCCATATAGGGAGTAACCCATTTTAAATAAACACAGCAAGTTGTATACGGATCTGCAAAATAAAGTCCGTATTCAGCAGCCTTTTTAGCGGCACATTTTAATATATTATTTATTTCTTGTTGGTTGTCGTCTATGAATTTCTCGTTACCCCTTGGAAAAGAAAAATGAATTGTTCCAAACCCTCTTTGACGAGCGAAATCAACAAGTTTCAAAATTTCTTTTAGATTGTGTTCATTAAGTGTACAGTTTAGAACCCGATTAATTTTTACCTTATTTTCTTTATAGTATTTGTCATACTCATCAAGATTTCTAAGGAGACTTTCAAGTTTATATCTTCCACTTATCTGGTTCAGTACCTCTTGCTCAAGTGCGTCTATAGAAAATATAAGCATTTCTACATTTCCGTTTGCATTAAGACGCTTATAATCGATTGGTATTGTTCCATTAGTAACTATGCTGAATTTTTGTGCTTTATTGCCCTGAACCAGATTATAAATTTCCGGATATAAAAAGCTCTCACCTATACCGCATACAATAATTCTTTCAAACTGCTCCAGTTGCGTTGATATTTTCTCCAGCAATTCAGCAGATAAATCAATATCGCCAATTTTCTTTGCTTTTTTTGTACAATATATACAATCAAGGTTACATCGCGTAGTTACTTCCAAAGACAACACTTTTGGCTGGTTTTTCAATGCTTGACTCAATTTCATATACTACCTCCGATTAAAGCCAAAATTATCATTCACTTTTTGGTCAATGTGGTTGATTATATCCTTATTTTTAAGTCTTCTGAGTGATTTAGTTTTCTAGATTCTTTTTCAAAATAAATCATACAAATTTTTTCCAATTTGAAAGCAAGTCCTGTCTGTTCCGAATAATATAACCGATAATATAATTCCTTCGCAGGTATAAAAAAATGACAATTTAATGGTTTGAATGGGATTTCCTTTTGTGGAGCCATTTTTAATACGTATTCAAGGTATTGGGATACGTTTTCGAAGTTATTTTTGTCATACCAATATTGTGCGTAAAAAATATATGGCAAAACAAAATACGGTTCTTTTCTTTCTGCTTTACTTTGAATTTCAATTAACAAATCCAGATTACTGATAATCTCGTTTTCATTTACCATTCCTAGCGGTAATTTACTGTATAGAAGGATTTTTAATATATGTACAAACCAATCATCCGGTTCTATTACTAAAGCTTTGTTATAAATTTCTATGACTTCAAATATATCTGAATTTGCCAGATCCTCACCCTGTACTAAAGAGGTGATTTCAAAATATTTGAAAAAACCATAAGTGATTAATAACTCATAGTCTTCAGGGTTCTCTGAATACTTTTTGACAAGTTTTTCGAAAAAGTACATCTTCCGACCCGGGAATTTCATTATCATATTTACTACCTGCAAAATATTTATATGAAACTCATCTATATATTTCAATATAATCAGTCTCCTTGGTAAACAATAATCTTCTTTTAGCAGTTCATCAGATTAGTATTGTCAAAATATGTAAACAGATTTTCCCTATTTTTTTATATTATATACAATTTATGTAATAATTTGATATCAAATACTATTATATTACTTATTTTAACATATTGTCAACTATATGGCAAAACTGTAATTGATTTATCTAAGCTTTATACTTATTACCCTTTTTTGAAAGTTCAGTGAAAAAAAATAGCTAAAACTTCAGGTAATTTAACACCCTAAATTTTAGCTTTTATAGATACTATTATCGAATTGTTTAATTTCATGGGTTATCAGATAATGTGTATTACATCTTTACGAGGAGCAGCCGGCGCGGGTTCCTCTGCCGCATAACCTATTACAACAGACCCATATATAATATGATTTTCCGGGATTCCCAAATCCGTCATTAGTTCACGAATCAAAGGCATATTAGTAAGCCCCGGCAATTGGTTTAGCCAGCATGAGCCAATGCCAAATGAGTGTGCTGCCAGCATCATATTACCAATGGCCAATGCTGAATCCGGCATTGCGTTTCCGTTGTCTTTCAAATTAGAGACAATAATATAGGTAGGTGCATTATACAGGAAGTTGGAGTTCTCGTCTTCTGCTTTTTTAATAAGGCTTACAATATAAGGATGGGTTTCCGCCACTACCGGAATAGTTAATAGGGTTTGACGGATAGCCTCATTGACCTTTTTCATTGTATCCGCATTTTGAATGGCAGTAAATTTCCAGCTCTGCATCCCCATTCCGCTTGGGGCATAGCTTCCTGCCAATAGAATCGTGTTTAAATCTTCTACAGGTATCTGCTCCTTTTTATAGTTTCTTACGCTTCTTCTTGTTAACATATTTTCTATTATTTTATTCATTGTAAGTCTCCTTTAATTTTATTTCTTTATACCGCCAAACATAGCCTTTAAAAATTGTGATGTACTTTGCATCTTCATAGGCTTTTGGTCTGCACTATAAGGGGATGTATTATCATAAACGGAAGAGAGTTCTTTTCCTTCCTTTGAATATGCTTTGATAGCAAATTTTGAGCCCCTTAAATTGCTCATTAATATATGCCATACCCTAACACCACCGCTTCCTGATATTTCTGCACCCCTTTTGATATTTCTGCTAAGTTCTGTTACGCTGATTTTATCTATTTGGGGATTTGTTATTGCTCCGAAATTTTCACTATCGACCTCCATAACAAAACGATAGTAATATTTTACCATAAAATTGGATTACACTAAACCCTTGTACTTATTATCTAAAAAGGTGTAATAGTATGACAAGATAAACATAAGTATCTGTATTGAGTAAATCACTAATCGCTCTGTTAATCCCAGGATATCTAATTTCAAGCTCATAGAAATGGGATTAAACATTCCGAAAATGGTAATAAGTACAGCCATAACTAAAGTAAGTTTCCCCAAGTTCTTCATTCTTTCCTGCTTTAAATACCCCAATGAGATCAAAAAAGCAGATGCAATTGTTGTAAATACTACAATAACCGTCACAATAATATGCATAGTATTTTGAAAGTTCATCTCTGCTTTATCCTCAGTTAGAGGAAACAAACTATAACCAAACAGTGATGTCAGTTGCATTATAATCAAAATTATATATCCGATTCTTAACATGATATGGTATTGTCTGAATGATTTTATAATCAAGGCTATTACCATTAAAACCATACAAATACCATAAATAAAGCTTAATATCTTTAGCAATTGTGCGTTAGGTGCTCCATCTGCTGTAAGTGAACTAATATCTGTTGTAATCGGATTATATTCTTTCCATAAAATATTTCCCAAAATAGTATGTGCAAAATAAAATAGAACTCCGACCATGCCAAGGGGCATTAAATACTTATCAATCTTTTTCATTATCTTGTAACCTCATAAATTTCTCTTTTAAACAATCTCCTGTTCCTTAAACAGTCTGGAAACAGCTTCATCATAATCAGATAATCTTTGTGCTTTCTTAATTTTCTTTGAGTACTTTTCATTGTCGGTAAATACATTTATCATGTAAAACCAAAGCTCTTTCATTTTAAACAGAACATTGCGTTCCCCGGACATTATGTCATTATAATCATTATATACTTTGTCGTGGAACTCCTTTAGTACTACCTTTTCCAATTTAGTAACATTTTTAACACCATACACCAATGCAGGATTCATTATCAGGCCTCTGCCTAACATAAGAGTATTTACACTTGGGAAATCATCACAGAACTCTGTATAATCCTTTGCTGTAAAAATATCACCATTATAGCAGACAGGATTTTTACTCAGCGTCAAGGCATCCTTGAAAATCTTCATATTAGGCTTATTTTTATAAAAATCCTTTTGTATTCTTGGGTGTATAATAAGCTCTTCAATAGGGTATTTGTTAAATATATTTATTAAATCATAAAATTCTTCAGGCTGGTCTTTGCCTATTCTAGTTTTAATCGATATTTTGGTTATTGCTTGAGAGAAAATCTCTTCTAAGAAAGTATCCAGCTCTTCTTTTTTTGCAAGAAATCCGGAGCCTCTGTTTTTGGAGACAACAGTGCCGGAGGGACATCCCAAATTTAAATTTATCTCAGTATAACCCATATTTTTAATTTTCTTTGAAGTATAAGTAAAGTCTTTTGCATTATTTGTAAGCAATTGGGGAATCAAAACCAGCCCTTGATTATTTTCAGGTAAAATATCTTTAAGATCTCTGGTTTTAAAGCCATCTATTTGATTTGCAATAATAAAAGGAGAAAAGTATTTGTCTATGCTATCAAAAAAAGTTTTATGTGCATTCCTATAAATATAGCCGGTCAAACCCTCCATTGGTGCAAAATAAAATTTCATATGTTAAACTGCTCCTTTGATTCACTTATTTGCTACCCTTGTCTTCTTTAATTAATACCTCCATTTGATGTTTAGCTTCCTCCGGCAATGCATCCATCAGATAACTGCGGTCTCTTCCCTGTATTTCCTGAAACTTCTCTTTTATTCTTCTATTGGCCTCTTCCACATCAATTTTCAACTCTCTGGCAGATAACAAGGCACAACCTGCACCCCTTACAATTATCTGCTGCAAACCGTCGGATGTTGCAACTGTTATATTATATTTTTTCTGATTGTCATGGGCGAATTTTTCAATATACTGATCCGCCGTTTGTGCCTCTTTAGTATATACCACATAGATGTTATGATAACTCACTATTTCCTCACGATGGCCTTGAACGCGGTAAGCATCAAATACCACTATAATCCGGCATTGGCGAATTCCCTGATAGTTGCTGAGTAAATCAAGAAGCTTCATTCTCGCAGCATCTGTATTCTTATCCGAAAGCTCTTTAAGTTCTGGCCATGCAAATAAAATATTGTAGCCGTCCACAAGAAGGTACTCTTCTTTGATTTCCTTATGTGCACTCATATAGGAAGCCTTTTCATAATAACTTTCCTCCGCTGTTTTGCGTCTTTTCCAGGCAGACTTTTTACCCTGATTCCCATAATAGGTTCTATTGATAATCTGGTCAATCTCCTCCAAACTGATAGACAATTCTTGAGAAATTCCATGCCTTTTTTCCTGTTCTTTTAATGGATTATCTTTATTTTTAAGGTAGCTTTCTACATGCATGTAGTTTTTTACTTGATCCCAAGGCACAGAAAATCCCGTCCCATTTGCACAAAATACAGAACCCGTAGGATTTGCCAAATCTCTTTCGGGGTCATACCCGATACTATCTATGACTTCCTGTGCATTATGGCAGGGTTCATAACCTTTCACGCTGCAAAATAGTCTTCCTACACCTTTGGTATACGCATTTACCTCTTTCTGATAATTCCTCATTGTAATAACAGGGGCACTCCCCACTAAAACGACAGTTTCGCCGTTTGTCCGTGATATACTGCTTACGCCGTGCATTTTTTCAATATCAGTCATAGCTCTGCCTACCATTTTTTCAGGCAGTTCCAGCTGAAATGTATAATAAGGCTCAAGGAGTATGGATTCTGCTTCCATTAAGCCTTGTCGCACCGCACGGTAAGTAGCCGCTCTGAAGTCGCCGCCTTCTGTATGTTTATTGTGTGCTCTTCCCGAAACAAGAGTAATTTTAGCATCGGTAAGAACTGACCCTGTAAGCACTCCTTTATGGGCTTTTTCTTCCAGATGAGTAAAAATCAATCTCTGCCAACTTCTGCCCAATATATCCTCACTACATTCCGTCTCAAATTGCAGACCGCTTCCCGGCTCTCCCGGCTCCAATAAAAGATGAACTTCCGCATAATGTCTCAGTGGTTCGAAATGACCTACTCCTTCAACAGTATTCGCAATTGTCTCCTTATACACAATCCTCCCTGCATCGAAGGATACCGACACTCCAAAACGGCTTTGTATTACGCTCTGGAGTATCTCTATCTGCACCTCTCCCATAATCTGTGCATGTATCTCTTGTAACTGCTCATCCCACACAATGTTAAGTTCCGGTTCCTCTTCTTCAATCTGCCGTAACTTTGGAAGCATCATTCTTGGGTCACAGCCTTCCGGAAGTATAATCCGGTAAAACAACACAGGCTCCAACAGCGGTGAGCCCGAAGCTGACTCTATTCCCAAACCCTCTCCCGGCCTGGTCTGATTGAGCCCTGTTACTGCACATACCGAACCTGCCTCTACTTCACTTACTACCTCATATTTCTTTCCCGAATAAATACGGATTTGATTCACTTTTTCTTCCCATTTTTCGTTTGTCAGGAGGTCTTTTACCTTTAACTTTCCCCCCGTAAGCTTCAGATGGGTAAGACGGTTTCCTTGTTCGTCCCTTGTTATTTTAAATATTTTAGCCCCAAATTCTTCGGCATAAGAAGGTATCGTTGCATACTTTGCTATGCCCTGCATTAATTGCTCAATACCATCCAATTTCAAAGCTGAACCGAAAAAACATGGAAATACTTTTCGCTCTTTCACAGCTTTACTAATCTGCTCAGTCTCTATACTCCCTTTTTCCAGATAGGTTTCAAGAATTGTTTCATCGCACATGGATAGCTGCTCGTAAAGCTCTGTTGTCTCAACCTGCCCGAATTCAATACACCCATCGCCTAACTGCTTTTTCATGTCTATTATTAATTTGTCTTTGTCCGTTCCATTCTGATCCATCTTATTAACAAATATAAAGGCAGGTATATTGTACATATCCAGTAACTGCCATAGTGTTTTTGTATGTCCCTGCACTCCGTCTGCACCGCTTATAACCAAAATAGCATAGTCCAATACTTGTAGTGTTCTCTCCATTTCAGCTGAAAAGTCTACATGCCCCGGTGTATCCAATAATGTAATATTTACCTCACCTGTTTCAAATACGGCCTGCTTGGAAAAAATAGTGATACCTCTCGCTCTTTCCAACTCATAGGTATCCAAATATGCATCCTTGTTGTCCACTCTTCCCAATTTTCCAATTTTACCGTTAAGATAAAGGATACTCTCTGATAATGTCGTCTTGCCTGCATCAACATGTGCCAATATTCCAATGATTAGTTTTTTCATGATTGATTTCCAAATCCTTTAGTCTGCCTGTATATATAATTCACGGCCCGTTTGAGCCTGTATGTTCAAGCGTTTATTATATGATACCAGTATGTTTGGATTTTGACAATTTAGCAAGGTATAAAAAAGATGCCATTTGGAAGCTGGCATCTTTTTATCACAGGATTTTAATAAAACTATTTTTGATAGTGCAACAGGATTATAAAAATTATTCTAATACCTTTACTATCAATGATTTTGAAATATACATAGCTTTTATCATCTTATTGAAGCGAATATGATGTGATGTTCCCTCGTCAAATTTAAACTGTGCTTTTTCACATTTGCTGATAACTGAAGATATGGGTGTTAATGCAGCTTTTAATTCTTCTTTTGTAAACATGTCTATAACATTTTCATTAATTAACAAAAGTTTGGAAATGTACATTGCTTTTATCCTGTTAGAAAGCAGTGTATGCTGAGAGGTACCCTCCACAAATTTAAGCTGTGCTTTTTCACATCTGTTAATAATTGAAGAAACAGTACGCAGAGCTTCTCCTAATTCCTCTCTTGTATACTTTCCCATAATACCCTCCAGATTTTTTTATGGTTTTTCCTGTTCCTTCTTGACCCTAAATCATAAAAAATCAGCCTGCAATCTTACATCCATGATTTCTTTATACATGGCTTTAATTTCTTCACTAAATCCGCTAAGCAATCTATCTTCAAGTTTTCCAACCTGTTCTTGCAGTTTCTCTTACTCAGGATCTTGTGAATAACCAAATTCCTCAAAAAAACCAAACTTCTTTTAGGGACAGAAACAAAAGGCTTCAAAAGAGAATATATCCCCATTAAGACCAATGCTATGCTTCGACTTAATTTTATACATATAAAGTATATCCTACACATAATATGTTTATTGGCTATCCCAAGCTGTCTCAATCTCTTTATTAACATCTTTAGCCCCTTAAAATATTCAGTAAACTCCCTGTGTTCATGGTAATATAGACCAATGATAGTATCTTGGTTGGGCTTACACATTATACTAGCAACTTCATCCTGACTAAATATTTTGGGCTTTGGCTGAACTTTTTTAAGATTTCCTCTAACTTTAATTTATATATACTATCCATTTCCCTCCTTAACCTATTTTGTAAAAACTGGGCCATACATTCATCTTATCGCAGTCCCGTATAGGGTGCTTGAAAAATTAAGTTCCGGAATGCTTGAATTCTATATTGCTAAAAACACAAACTAACCTTACTAAATTCAATTATGTTGCAATAATATCTGCAAATATTTTAATGTTATTCATCCTAAACCCATTATCAATATTTCTACAAAACAGAAATAAAGAAAAAGGTCTCAACAGTGAATATATCCCCATTGAGACCTAGTAAGAAGAACCTTAATAATTATTCATAAATTCCTAGGTTTTTAATTACCCTTCCTTCAGGTAATCCTTTAGTTTTATGAATTAATTGGCTACAAATGCTCCAATAAACATCCATATCACCTTTTTCTAGATTTTGTATTATATCTTCTCCACCTAAAAACAACATTGTTTTATAACCAACGTATTCACTTATTTTTATTTCATTTGGATTTTTAGATATCCATTCTTTAAAGGCTTCTGATGCCAAGCATGAATCAGTGTACTCAGGTATCTCCTCTTCATGGAATTGAACAATGTTACAAGGGATTTCTAAAACTTCCCCTGTACCTGGTTCAAACATAAGCACTCGTTGTTGACCATTCTCTACTCTTTGATTATCAAGAGCAAATTGTCGACCAAGCCAATCATATCCAAAGCATATTATTCTCCTCCTAAACTCAGGAAAAGCCTCAGTTACTATAGAGTTCCATTTCTCAGCACCATCTGGTGTATGTATTCTATAAAGACCTTTGCTAAAAGATTGTCCCCCAAAGGCTTTTTGTAGTTCTTCTAAGCCATGCATAGAACTGCTAATATTTTTAACTGTGCTATTTATAGCTTTATGATTTACTCCAAAGTATTTACAAAAATTCTTATACAATTCTTTATACCTCCACTTACTTATTTAATTGTATATTTTCCATACTTTGTTCCAATTGGATCATTCTTAATCTTATTCTGTATCTGACTACCTAAACTTCTATTTACACTGCTGTTTAACGGATTCATATTCAATATATCATCCGCACCACCCAATTGTAAATCAACAGTGTGGTCAACATCTTTTTCTTTCGGAACAGAGTCTTGTCCATTAGCCTTTTTATATCTTGATGACACAGAAGTTACACTTCTATTAGGAGCAGTTTTTACTGTGTCTGCGGCTGTTAATGCTTTTACTTTTGCATATGCCTCTGCCCTCTGTGCGTCCGTCCAACCATCCTTATACTTTAATTCAATATCAATAATTCTTTCAGCTTCACTTACTCCCGCATTATAAATATTCTATACTGCGGTTCAATCCTGTAAGCACTTTATACCACTATAAAAGCACAATCTATATTAATCCTCTTTCCAGAGGATTTTTTACAATTTTTACTGCTCCATTTTACCATAATGATAGTTCCAAACAAATCAAACTTCTAACTTTTTTAAAAGGCTTGTATTCGGTCTTTGTCCGCATCATACCGTAAATAATCCTTACAGCTCTTCTTGGCACACAAACAAGAGCTTGAGGCTTACTTTTACCCTCTCTAAGCTTGCTTTCAAAATACTCTCTGAATACCGGATGCCTTGCTTTACCGTTTGGATTTACCTGTACCAATTGGATTGCAAGGAAGTAAAATATAGCATTTAAAACCCTGTTGCCCTGTCTGCTGCGTTGGTCTTTACCCTTTCCGGCAGAACTGAAATTAATTGGAGCTACCCCACTAAATTGAGCCAGCTTGTTAGAGTTAGGAAACCTTTCAATATTACCTATCTCTGAAATAATGCTTGCTGCTGTGATAAGGTTAATGCCCGGCATGGTATGAAGCTTATAGCCTGTAAGCTGAATCAGCCTGTCCAATTCTCTGTCGATATCCTCATTTTCCTGCTTTCTGAACTTTAATTCCCGCACAAGGCTCCTGATAACAAGGTCACGCTCATCTTGATAATCCTTCTCTTTAGGGCTGTTCTACTCTGATAATATCAATATTTGATTCACTTTCTTTACAGTTGTACCCCTATGCACCGTCCTCAATTCCTCCAAAAGAGCTTTTGGTTGAACGCCTTTAAGATGCTTTGGGTGAGGATATGTTTCCCAAAAGTACATAGCAGTTTTGGTGTCCACATCACAGAAATATTCCTTGTAGCTTGGATAAACATATGTAAGCTGGGCATTTATCTGATTTTTGGCAATAATAATCCCTTGTACAAGCGAATCCCTTCGTTTTACCAATTGACGGATTGTCCAGAATAAATCATCATGGCTCTCATCTGGCAGTGTGTCCAACATATCCCTAAGTATCTTTGCTACACAGAAAGCATCATAGGAGTCATCCTTTTTGGACATGGGAGCACTTGACCTCATAGCATCAGTATAAGCAGGGTTAATGTGCTTAACTGTAAACTTATGCCCTAATAGATATGAAGAAAAATTCCTTCCAAATCCTCTGGTATCCTCTAATCGAAATATAGGCGTAAATCACCATACAGCTTTTTCAGATCAGTCATGAATTTATCATATGTCGACGGTCTATTGGAGAATGTGATTTTGCCTATCTTATTAGTCCAGCAGTCTATAACCACCGCTGTATGTGTGTCCTTATGCATATCAATACCTATAAAAGCCATCTTACGTTTTTGATAAATAATATCTCCTCCATTTCGTTGTTTGTCTCCATAAAATCTGCCGGCAACCGCACTTTATGAGCGTTAGATTTGATTAGGACATATCCTGTAAAGGTCTGTCCCTTGAGCTTAATCCTCGCAAGGGAGTTTTAGCCTATCCATTTTTCATGTGACTGATTACGTGATTTCAGGCATCACGAGCCTTTATTCTGTTCTCCGATGCTTGATTTTTACTATTTGTAAAAGTACAAATTTCAATTGTGTGTGATGTTAACTCTAGTAAGAAATGATTGCAAGTAAATTCTGAAAAAGATAAATGCAAAAAAGCAGAGAAGAAAAACATTATCGTTTAATCTTCTCTGCCTGTATCTGTTGTTTTATTTTGTTTTTATGTCTTGCATTATCGGGATACTCCAAGGAATTTTCCCCCTTAAACCCCCGGCTGTGTCCCATTTTATCATGAGTCAAAAAGACGGTCAAGGAGGGGTTCACCATGAACTATGGGTGCTGCTTCGTTCCGACTTCTCTTGCTTAATCTTTAGCCTAATTACTATAAGAATTCTGTCCCAGAATATCTTGCCCCTGTTTGGCGATGTGTTACCACTGTTTCCGATTTTAAATCGGCTGTAGGGTATGAATACCTTTGCCAAGACTGAAAAGGAATTTGAGGGCAATTTGGCGACTGTTCTTTTATGCGCTTATTTTGAACAAATCCTCACATATCCCGAACAAATTGAGCTGAACCCCTCTTTTATATTGGTGCTGGATAAAGAGAGGTGGTCGCAAGCGCCAAGGGGTTGCAAGGTGGTCATTACTGACACCTGTGGCTTTTACGGGGACAAAAAGAAAAGGTCTCAACAGAGAATATATCTTCATTAAGACCTGATTGTGGTTTATTTGAATTGAAATTTAAATAGTTCCTAAATTCACTCAAGCATCGGGGCAAAACTTTGAGCAAAACCCAATTTATTGAGTGAACCAATTGAATATTTGCTCCCGTTTTCTACCAACCAGGAACTAACAAGTGAGCTATAGTCAGGCGGATTTGCGTAAATCCAAATTTCTGGATCATGTCCAAATCGGTTACCTGTAATGGCAAAAAGTTCATCTAAAAGATCCACTGACGGCTTCGAATCAATAATACTCTTTACAAGTGATTGTACATTGATAGGGTAACCTGACCTAAAGCATACCTTATTATTTATCTCTATTCCCTTATCATCTAAGTATTTATTAAAATCTTTTATTAAATCTTCATCCTGAATTTCAGTACCAGTTATTTGAGCAAATCTCTTCCTTGCATGCTGAGCAATAACTTGATTTTCATCTTTACATAATTTCCAAATACAATATGTAGCACTTTTGGTTCCAAGTAGAAAGAACGCATCAAGGGCATCTTTTCTTATTTCAAGAATGGAGTCTACTAATACACTTTTAAGCTGTTCAAATACGCCAGACCCTGAAAAAAAGCGCAACAGCTTTAAGGCTGATAATCGAACTGAGATATCCTGTTCTTTAGAAAGTTCTAAAACGTGAGGCAATGCTGAACTATCTCCCAATCTTGCCATTGCGTACGATATGGCTAAAGTAAGTTCAGGATAGTAATGGATTGCATCATCTTTATCCAATATCCTGATCTGTTCTCTTAGTATAGGCAGAGAATGAAAATGCAGCCCATCTCCTAAAGCTTTAGCGGCCCAAACTCTATCACTCTCTAATAAGATATCATCCTCTAAATACTGTTCAATTTTATCAGTTATACTCTGGTCACTTGACCTACCTAGAATACGATATGCTATTGACCTAATATATGAATTTTTATCATCAAGCAAAACCTTCATTTCATCCATCATTGTTGAATCGCTAATTTGTAATATTACTTGTCTTAACAAAATATGTGCTGGTGTAGGACCATTACGTATAGCATTTAGTATTTGTGGAAGAGCACTTACACCCTCGTCGATCAATTCTCGAATTATTTCTTCAGCTTTCTCGTCAGAATCATTAAGTTGCTTTATCATTTTACCAATACGATCCATTTAAGCACCCCCATTTTCATTTTTAACTATCTTTTTAATATCTGCAGAGCGGCTATTCCACCATCCAGTTATGGGAGAGTGCTCTACATCACGTAGATATTGTAAATTTTTTGTACTTGTTTGATTACCGCCCCAGTTAACAGGATGAATGTGGTGTTCACTCCATCCAGAAAGGTAAAGATTGAGCCAGTCCATATTATATTTACGCTCGACTTGGAGTTTTGCCCCATCCTCAAGTATTTGAATCATTGATTTGCTTTGCCAACTGGAATCCTCTTCTTTATTGAGTTTAGTCAGTATTTGTGTTTTCGCTGTAATACTATCCTTACCAAATTGACGAACAAACTTCTGAAGTTCAACTTTGTACCCATCTTTCATTGGCTTAAGCACATTATCACGCCAATCATCAGTATGGATATTTCCAAGAGTCTCTCCCGATATTTCATATCTTCCCGTTGGTTTTTTAATTGGAGAGCTATTTACATTTCCATAGTGCATATTTGCTGGATGAGGTGAAGCAGTAAATTTATAACCAGACCAATCAAAATTGGCAAAATCACCTTCTATATTACCTCTTTTATTCCTAAAGGCATTATATTTATTTTGATTAACCTCACTTACTCCCGCATTTTTTATTGCCTTTATAACATCTTCTTGTGGATTACCTTTTTGCAGAATTTTGTCACTTTGCTTTTCAGTGTAATCTATTTTGTTTAAAGTATTACTGTCTTTAGCATATTTAGAATTCCTTGCCTTTACTGGTGTGCTTGCCACCATTACGACATTTTTATTGTTCTGCTTTTCAACCCACAGCTTATGGTTTTCGTTACCTAACTTAAAGTTATGCTTTTTGCCAATAATGGAGCCGGTTTTCTTACCGGGGTCCGCCTTAACTACCAAACACTTCTCAGCCGCTTTCGCCGCCTCATCAGTTTGCCTCTGCGTAAATTTCTTATTTTTGGGCTGTTTCAGCTTGTATACTTTGTTTTTGGAAGGTTTATCCAATTTATCCCAAACAGTTTTGTCTTTTTCAATGTCCTTCTGACCTGTGGTCATTACTACATTGTCTTTACTTCCCGGTTTACCTCTTTCAACCCATAGTTCATTGGTTTTAGTACCCTGCTTGTATTTTGCCTTAGGACTGAGTATTTTGTTACCCTTCTTAGGCCCGTCCTTTGTCTCTGTCGGATTGTACGTGTACTTATAATCCCAGTCCTTACCGCCATCTGATATATTAATTGAACTAATTGCACCATATTTTTTCTTTACTGCATTTGCATCATACCTGATTTCCTCAAGGGTAGCTCCATTATTCTTTTCATATTTGCGTGTTAAGGTTTCAAGTTCTCTAAGTCCATTAATAACCTGTTGGTCACGGTTCTTCTTTGCACTGCTGGTCTTATCAGTAGGCTTTTTCTTGTTGAACTTGGCCTTGCCCTTGCTTCCACGCTTTACTGTTTCATTTTGATGTTGCTTGACTGTCTTACCGTCAGCCGTTCTTGCATTGGGGTCTACAGCCTTCTTCTTGTTCGGTTTTGTATATTTTGGTGCTTTGACATCTAAGGTTGAAGACTTCTTTGCCTTTTTATCATCAGTCTTGCTTTTACCTTTGACTTTAGGTGGCTGTGCGGCTTTGCTATTTTTCTCATTCCATTTGCCAGGTTTCTTTTCCTCGCTCTTTTTACCACCTGTTTTATCATTCATTAGGTCAGTTAAAAATTTCTCAGCGGAAAAATCAACTTTTCCAAACTCTATCTCAGGAACCTGATTTGAACCCAGAACATGATTAACTTTTGCCAGTATGCCAAAACTTCCTCCAAGAGGATAGCTCTTGTTGAAGAGTGGCCATTTCCATTCATGATCTCCAAGAGGTGAAAACAAAGGACTGTCTACCTCTACAAAAAGGTCTCCTTCTAATCCAAAGAAAGGCTGTGCCGCTATTTCAAGCTCCCCAGATATGAAGAAGTCGCCTTTTTTGTCCTGTCCGGATTTTGCATTTTCCTTGTATCCTATTATTGGCGTAGCCTCAGCATAAGCAGCCAGTCCGGCAATTGCAGTTAAGCTTACCCCCGCCTTAATATCATGTCCGAGTATTTCAAGTCCTGCTCCGCCTTTTGCAATCATTTTTATTCCGGCAGAGGCCGATATGTTTAAGGATGCTTGTATGCTAAAATCATTAGATTTTGCAGGATCAGTTGAATATGTACCGTTTACAGCTATATTATAGAGCTTAGCCGGGCCAAGTTTTGCAAAAGCTTCAAGTCCCAGGTTTGCAAATACAAATATATTTCCTACAATAGGAATTCCATAGCTAGCCCTTGCCTCTACTTTGAAAAGGGGCTTAATATAATCCTTTTGTTGAAAAAGTATTAGTTCAGCCTGTGGGACTATCTGTCCGACTATTGTTACATTTCCTTTTTCGTCAACCTCACAATGAGCAGTTCCGCTTAACCAATTGGTGAATTGGAACATCAGATCGCCTTCACCTGATAACACATATTGAGGCTTCTGACTGTTCCCTCCTTTTGAAGGCTTTGCTTGTTTATTTCCATCCTTGTGAAGGTTATTTTTATCCCCGATTCTTAAAATCACCTGACCGGATAGCTTTTCACCGGCATATCCGACCTTGCCTTCACCTGTAACGCTTTCTCCATCAAGCTTAACCTGCACTCCTCCGGTAAGATGCGGTGTAAGATTAACTGCAAGTCCAACAGTACCAATAACTTTTCCCTGCGTTGTGCGTTCCAGACCAAGAGTTCCGGTTGCAAGCCCCTTGATATTTATATCTGCACTTCCAGAAAAACCAATCTTGCCGGAATCAGGTTCAAAATTAAGAGATATTCGGCAAGTGAAAGCTCTGCCAACCTTTGCAGCTGCATTGTTTATACCAAACTTCAGTATTCCTCTGTCTATACTATTAACTATTTGTAAAGAATTGTCAAGATTTATTCCCCGCAATCCAAGCATGGTCGGATCAGATATGAATTGTGACTTAAGATACCCCATTTTAGGGACATTGGCGCCATCCCATATACTTAAAAACCCGTCAAGCTTTCCATTATTCAAGCTTACTACCAGACAAGGCTTATATGCTTTGATAATGTCACTCTGAAATGAAAATGGACTCTTTAATAATGATAGTGCTTGAGGAAGCATTCTATAGCTGTCCCCTGTTCTTGATATTTTAACAGTACCTTGAGCAAAGCTTCCGTATTTTACTTTTATCCTTGCTCCGGAGGGGTTTTCCTTTAAATATTCTGCGGTCTTTGTCTGAGCCTTAAAATTGGTCATGCCCTTTAGCTGAATTTCTTCAAGGTCTGATTCTTTAATTTTTGGCTTTGTCCCAGTACTATCCTCCTTCTTTTGTATTACAAAATTACCGGTTCCTTTATTTCCACTATCTCTATTTTTTACCTCACTGGTAGCTGCTGCTGACATACCTTTAGCGGCTTCCACAGCCCTCGCTCCCATCACATCCGCTTCTCTTTCTAAACCCCCATCGTCATTTAAAAGTGTTCCGGTCTTCATCTGTACGGTAGGTTCAACTCTTCCCTGTTTTTGCTGTACAGCATGCCAGCCCTCATGAGGAAGATGCTTTTCCTGTCCGGGTGCAACATGTATATCGCTACCTTGAGTATATGCCAATGCACTTAGTTGCTGTGGCTTATCGGAGTTTGTATGTACTTTAACATCTGACAGGTCAACCCCCGATATCTTTTCAAGTCCTGTTCGCAAATTTTGCGGCATGTCCGAAGTTAACCCGGAGGTATTACTGTCACTCTTTTTCATTTGTAATGGGGTTTTAGCCTCAGTTTTACCATTTTCACCTTTTTTAACTTCCGGTTTTGGTTTTCCCAAACCAGTTGGCTTCATGGCAAGATTAGCCTGTTCTAACATTCTCTGTTTTTTACGGAGTTTTGACTCCTCTCTTATATCCACTGCCTGTCGATACCCAATTATAGATTGCAGGAACATAAACTCTTCTCTTGTTATGGCATCAGGATCAAAGAGCATTATCTGCAACAATTTCTTGTAATCCGCTGTCCTTACATTTTTTTTACTTGAAGCAGGCTTATCTTTTTGTTTATTATTTACAGGATTACTTATCAACCCTGAAACCAGCTCCGGTTTTTTTACCAACATCTTGGTCTGCATTAAATCACTCCCATAAAGTCTACTCAAATATATGTAAGTTTATGGGATATTTTAACATCCAATTTTAAAATAAATATTTCCAAATTAAAAAACCGTCTGCTGGTAATTTAGGCAAACGGTCTAATATAAAGCTTATACTATTTCTTCATACAGGATAGCAAACCTCGGTTACACTTTCATCAGGATCATTTGTTTGTGCAGTACTGACATGGTAAATATAGAACATTACACCTTTGTGTAAGGGTCTATTATTATAATACAATATAAAATCTAGAACAAATTTGAGGCAAATAAGGTTATTTCACGCCTCACATCATCACGGCAATCATAATGGACATCATGAGCATTATTAAAAATAACACATTTGAATCTTTGATTACTTTTGCCGGCCATGAAATATCTGTTACGGGCACCATTTTACGCATATACGCGTTAAAAATGAAACCTGCGAAGCATCTCATTTTTAAAGCCTTTATCGGAAAAAATTATCATACCCGCAAAGGTCAAAAATGCATATAATTCTGATGTCGCTGCAGCCCATAATATCTGTGAAATACCAATTACGTATAAAATCAACGGCAAAAATCCAAGCAGAATGAGCGCAATAATGAAACCAACAAATTCCTTCCACAGCATCTTTTTTATAATGACAATCACGGTTATCAGAAATGTGGCACCAATGATTAAAAACGGGAAAATGTAGTTTACCGACCAGCGGCTGCCTCCTTCTAACATATTTAATATGAGCAGTATTCCTGTCAATCCAAGAACTTGGACGATAATTTTTTGTCCTAAATGTACCTTAGATAAAAATGTATGTCTTATCAGAAGCCATCCGTAAAGTACGCAAGCTATAACATAGAGGCACCACAAAGTATCTGGTGTTGCGAAAAAATTCGTGAAGGCACAAATACTTATAACGGCTATAGCAATAAAAGCAGTCAATCTTGAAAGAAGACGATTTGGCTGCCGGGTTTCGGCAACAGTATAAAGCGGATACCAGTTTTTTTCTGCAGTTGTATCCACGTCTGACAGGGATCTCTGGCAAAGTGGGCATTTTGTATTTGTTGAATAAACTGAAACACCGCAGTTTGAACATTTTTTCATAGACGTATCCCCCAATTATTACTGACAATCTGCACTTCAAGACCGCTTTGTGATGAAAGCAAATGAAAAAATTCCCGTATAATTTCACTTTCCACAATATTTCGTGCAAAAGTAATTACAAGCTGATTATTAACGGAACAGACAGCACAATTAATAGGACTTTTATTTGTAGGGTAGATTGTAGCTTCCATAGCATCAATGTGATGTGTCATACTTTGGGGAAGCTTTATATTTCCAATATTCGTAAGAGTAATGGTTTTAAGATTCTCTCCAAGATGATCAAAACCATAACGTATTGCAAGCTCTTTAAGACCTATCGGAACAAGCCTTGAAGCCAGATTCTTTTCAAATTTCATACTTTCTGTTATAGTTTTTTCCAGATAATTTTTTGCAGTTCTTTCTTTTAACTGATTTGAAACCTCAGCAAGAATATCTGTGAATGTAATATCTTGGGTAACTTTCATGCCTATATTAACTACAGTGAAAAAATTGCGGAGACTTTTAGAAATAAATATCTTTCGGAGATTTACCGGAATGGTAATCATAATAGGTTTATGATATTCATCGGGAAGCATACTGGTATGGATAGCAGAGATAAGCAGAGCGGTAAGATATGCCGTTATTGTAACTCCATTCTGCTTTGCTATACTTTGCAGTTCCGGTGCACTTACTAATCCATGTATAACATTATGTCCATAAGGAACAAACCTTGAGCCTTGGATATGATATGCCTTCTGTTTTTGTTTTACAGTTTTGTCAGCTGATGCATAGTATGTATCATAGCTGTCCTTAGCCTCTGATCTGCTGGAAAATGTTTCTGGCAGCAAAATAAGCCCTTCCTCGTCGCTAACTTTCTCTCCCATAAGATTAAGATATTGAAATACCAGCGTTTTTAAAAACTCCACTGCTCCTGTGCCATCGGTTAGTGCATGAAATATTTCAACAGAAATTTTGTGTCTATAGTAAAGTACCCGTAATAGAAAACCACTGTTTTCTGTTACGGTAATAGGCGCACAGGGATAGTTTGTTTCCTCCCTGATCAGCAGTCGATTATCGTTACCACTTAAAAAGCGCCAAAAAACACCATAGTTAAGTTTTACAGCCATCATAGGGAATCTTTCCATCACAGTATCCAGTGCTCGCTGCAATATAGGCGGAGCAACCGGACTATTCAATATCATAGACACTCTAAATGTAGATGTATTTTTATTATTTGTAACCGCCGGAAACAACTTCCCCGCATGGTCAAGTTTATACCATTTATCCATCGCCCAATTCCTCATTCTTTTGTGATATTGTCATGTTGTATTAATGAGTTGCCACCATTAACTTATTTTAATAAAAAAGCCATAATATCGCTCACTTCAGGGGCGATGTATTTATCTCCCATAAATAACTTCATATCCGCAATTCCCTGGATTACCGAAAAAAACATAAGTGACAATTTATATGAATTACCTTGTTTAAATTCACCCAAATCCTGGCCTTTTTCAATTAATTTTGCAGTATTCTCGAATAATAATAAATCAGACTTTTTAAATTCTTCCATCTGATTTAACGCGTCTTTCTCTAAAATACAACGGGTTATCAAAAGAAAATAGTCAGATAAATCTTCGCTTGATTGGATATCTTTTAATAAGTTAGCTGTTAACCCAGCAAAAGTTTGGGTGGGAGAAATATTTGAATCATCAAGAAATCGAACTGCCTTTGACATTTCTTTTATAGTTTTCTTCAGTATTTCACCGAACAGTTCTTCTTTTGTAGAAAAATGGCAATAAATAAGGCCAGTACTTATGCCTGCCGTTTGCGCAATGTCTTTTACACTGGTCTTAGAAAAGCCTTTTCGTGAAAACAATCTAAGTCCTGCTACCATAATCTTATGTTTTGTTGCCAATGACATTTTATCATTTTGCTCCTGTGTACGGGCCATATTTTTCCCTTCTCTGTATAATAAACTGAACGCATGTTCATTCTATGTCTTTTCGTGTTCTTTGTCAATAATCAGATATTACTGGTTATTCTCGCAAATTCTAAGAACACATTGACAAAATCAATGGGGTAGGCTGGTAAGCTCCATTTGTATAGATCCTTGATTTACTGGCTTAGCTGAAACTCCGGCTGCATTTACAGTACCGGACAACGGTACAACAATAAACAACATAAATGTTATTAATAAGGCTAATATCATTCTCTTCATATTTAAATCCAGCGTCTCCAATTCCTTTATTTTTGATAATAGATTAATTGTGACATTACTCCAAATATCTCCACATACCTTTGAGTGCTGTCTTTTATAATATTTTTAGCAGAATTGTAAATCCCCTCAGTCTGTTTTCTGCCATTAGATGCTTTCTTGTTTGTATACATTTTTTTAAGATTGTCTGTGCTAGATTTCTTGCTGAGATTTATGTCCGCATACAAAAATGCTTTGTCATTATAATTTACACTATCCTTTTCATTCATCTCTGTTTCAGTCAGATAAATCCTTTTCTCATTAAAGTCATAGCAAAATACTTCTGTTTTGTCATAAAACATTACATTTTTAACATTTCAGGGCGCAAACCAATACATTTCAGGGCGCAAACCAATACATTTCAGGCAAACTCAAACTTTTTACGGTAATTCTTGTTTATTATAAAGAATGTATCCAATTCCAATCACAGAAAGCGAGGACAAAACAGATGAAGAAAAGATTACTTAGTATCCTTCTTATACTATGCATGGTGTTACCTTTACTGCCATTACCTGCAAATGCGGTAAACAAAAGCGTTGTGTATCCACGCACAAAACTAAAGGATGTATATGTTAACGGGTTTGACTATCAATATTCTCCTTCGGGCAACTGGGTTATCGGTAAAAATAGCGTAATGTTTACAGACAAAAACGGAAATGTTGGTTTATTTAGCTATAAAAATGGAAATAAACCGAGAGCTTATATCTTTGATAAGGATTACAAGGTTATTTCAGATACAGTAATAAACCTTCCCTCCCACGACTATTTTGGTACATTTGCTGTTGCTTCTGACGGTAATTATTATGTCGTTATTGGTCATAAAAATAAAGAAGAAAATGCGGGAAAGACAGTTGTAAGTCTACTCAAGATTTCCTCTAAATCAGGTGATGTAATAAAAAAGGGCGAGCTAAAAGCAAAGCAATTTGGTTCTGCATTATCCAGCATAACCGTTCCCTTTAATGCCGGTACAGCAGAACTAGTAGAAAGCAGCGGAAAGATTTATATACATATGTCCCATGAAATGTTCAGATCCAAGGACGGAAAAAATCATCAGGCTGCTAACCTCTTTGTTTTTGATGGGGGCTCCCTGAAGCCGATTCAGGTAAAAAGTAATTTTTACGTTAGCCATAGCTTCAATCAAATGCTGAAACTGGACGGAAGTACTATTGTCACCCTGTCCCATGGTGATGCCTACCCAAGAGCAATTCGCCTGGCTACTATGGACAGCAAAGGTAATTTCAACAAGTCAGATATTTTTTCATTTAAGGGTGCTACTGGAAAAAATGAAACTGGCTCTACTGTATCAGGCTTGGAAATTGGACAAAGTACTTATCTGGTAGCAGGAACCTCTGTAACTCACAACCGGCCTGTAAATGGAAAGTTTAGTCCAGCAGGTGAATGGTACAAAGGACGCAATGTATATCTTTCAGTTGTTAATAAAAAAAGCATGTCACCAAAGCACATTTGGCTTACTACTTTTGACCCTAGTAATAAGGATATTACTATCACTGACCCACGAATCTTCAAATCAGGCAAGCAATTTGTCGTAGTGTACTCAGTCTCCAAAGGAGATACTACCTACACAGAGTTTGTTACAGTGGAAGAAAACGGAAAAATACTGGCACGAAACAAAAAAGACAAAACAGCATTTTATTCAAATAGCTACCCATTACTAAAAGATAATAAGATCATTTGGATTGCTCCATGGGCAGCAGGAATGGATTTTTATTATCTAAACAATACAAAAATCTATAAATATAAATTTGATGACACTGGGCATGTCTACCTGTTTGAAGTTGATATCAGCTCTCCTTCTTCCCCAAAATGGGTTGAGGGTATACGTCCACAGTCTGTCGTAATTGAACAAAAGAATGTATTTTTAGGCCGTGGTGATGCAACTAAGCTAACGGCCAAGGTATATCCTACAAGCAGTCCCTTTGACGAAATTATCTGGTTATCCGGGAATAGTGGTAAGTATAGTGTAACAAAGGATGGCTATGTTACTGCACTTGAAGGTGGTGCAACAAATAAAATTTTTGCTCAGAGTGAAATAGACCAAAGCATTTATACTACTGTGCAGATAACAACCAATGCCTCACCAAAGGCCCCTAACCCACAGGTACGAAAGGCAGCTACAACCACCCCAAAGGATAAGCAAGTTGGATTGTACAGCGCATTGGAATATTACCCCTTGGAGAAAGGTAAACAAATAAGCAATGTTCAGTTAAAATCTTCTTCGGGTAAATTGCCTGAGTATTACCTTACCTCCTCTGACGAGTCCATTGTCAAAATAAAGGATTCCACCAAGCTAGTTGGAGTTGAATACGGCACTGCTACAGTCTATTTTCACACCACAGATACGATAAATGTTGCAAGCTGTGTGGTAGAGGTTACTCCTCCAAAAGCTGACGGAACCTATATCATTAAAATGCCAAAAACTAATTATAAGCTTGGCGAACCTTTTGAAACCGAAGGCTTCAGTGCAGTTAAATGTACAAAAAACGGCAAGGAAATAAGATACTATAATGATAAGCAGGCATTTTTTATCATAACAGATCAACTCAGTACATACCTCACTGATGCATGGGGCAGGGGTAAACCGCTGACTAAAGCGGGAAAGATTGAGGTTCGTGTAAATATTGCAGGTACAGTACTTCGCTACAATATCAATGTTAGTAATTCAAGTAACGGTTCAGATAATAGCAACTATACCAAGGTGCTTCAAGATGGCCGTTATAGCTTGCGTTGCATGAATAATTACGTCAACATTTCAACAACAGGAGGTGCAGAGCTCAGAAATGTAACTCCAAGTCCCTCCTATGAGATTAAAAGACAAACTGACGGTAATTACACCATCAAAACCTCAAGTGGCAAATATTTAGGTATTTCTGATTCAATTAAAGACGGAATTCAGCTGAAGGAGGTCAGTTCTCCTTATTTGTGGACATTATACTCCGAAAATAATAATGATATCTTCAGCTTACGCCCTGCTTCCAATTTGAAAATGGTGGTAAATGCATCAGGACAGAAAAATACAGACGGTACATGGATTATTTTATGGACATACGAGAACACAAATGCACCTAATCATGCAGAGTTCAGATTTATACCTGCTTAATAGCAAAAAATTTAATAGTACATATAATATGCTCCCTTCTAAGTGACAAGTTTTTATTATTTTACTTGTCTACCCAAAAGGGAGCATATTTTATTCCGGCTTATCTTTATTGCCACATGTCAGAAACATTATATGTAGAGATTTGTCACGTATGTCTTATTCCACCCAATACGAAATCATAAAACTTTATTATAGTCACCGCCAACTGTGCTCTGGTAGCACTGCCTTGTGGGGATAGAGTCTGCGTACCCGTTCCGTTGATGAGTCCGATGGCATTAGCCCAGGAAAGAGCATCCTTTGCGTAGGAACTAATGCTGTCAGCATCGGAAAATTTACTTAAATCCCCCCGGTTACCTAAATCATGACCGAAAGCTGAGGTATAACGATACAGCATGACGGCCATCTGTTCCCGTGTAATGGTGCCATTGGGGTTTGTGCCGTCAGAAATACCATTCGCTTTTGCCCACGACTGAGCATCACTATACCAGATTGCGGTGTTTTTAGTAGGCTTGAGTCCTTGCAAACGGTAGAGCATCATCCATAGCATGGCACGGGTCGTTGGCTGATTCGGGGAAAATTCAACTGCACTCGTCCCTTGTAAAAGTCCGAGTTTTACCGCTTTATTCACACCATCAAAGTACCATTTTGAAGGTTCCACATCCCGAAACAGACATCCCTGTCGTACATAGACAAGCGCCTGCTCCAGATTCAAAATGCCCCAACCAGAAGCTCTGTCATAGCCGGTAGTGCCGAAATCTGTGGCAGAGGCATAGAGAATCTGCCGTACCTGTGCCGTTGTTAAGTCGGGATATTCGGTCATCAGCTTAGCTACAACACCTGAAATATATGCCGTGGAAAAGCTGGTGCCAGTAGCCAGCAGGCGATTGCCCTTCATGGTGGCTGTGGGCAACTTTTCTCCCGGAGCCAACAGATCCACTGCCTCATTAGAGTTGGAGAAGTCAGCCGGAGCGCTGTTCGCTTCATTCACCGCACCCACACACAGAGTGCTGCTGTATGCACCAGGATAGTAAACGGCGTCATTCCCGTCATTTCCTACACTGGAAATGACCAATGCTCCCTGTTTCTCCGCCCATGCCACCGCATCCCGCAAAGCTGGTGTGTCGGTCAAAACACCGGAACTTATATTGAGGATTTTACAGTCATAGACCTCCACCGCATCCCGAATTATCTTTGCCATCATGGCACCGTCACCCTTGATGGTGCCGCCATCTTGGTTTTTTCCGTAATAGACCAACGGAACCAGGATAGCCTCCGGGCAAATCCCCTTTATCCCCGCCGCCTCGCTGCCTACGATGATAGAAGCTATTGCCGTGCCGTGGCCAACTGTGTCGGCGGTGGTTTTATTGGGCAGGATATAGTTTTGCCCAGGGGACAAATTTGTCTTAGGGATGGCTGTTTCAGAAATGCCGGTATCGATGACGGCCACCCGTACAGGTTCAGACTCGGCGGCCAAAGCAGGTACGGTCAAAAACATGGCGGTCAGCACTACGGCAAAAAATATACGCAGTCTCATGTACTCACCCTTTCCTTGGGGTAAAGAGGCGGGGTCTCCCCCGCCTCTGTTTAAAGCTTTACGGATTTGTGACAGTGATATACTTGTAGTTCCGGTAGGTTTCATCCTGTGTTACAGAAGTTGCCGGGGTACCATCGTAGCTTTCGCTGACAGTGATGGTTTCAAATTTTTGATAGCTTCCATTTTCAACAAAATACTTAACAGTACTGTCCAGAGGACCACAGTATGCCGCGCTATCGTATCCATGAGTCTCCAAGGTGCCTTTTTTCAGTTTGACAGTATACGTAAGACTTATGGGACCAACACTCACGCCATAGCTCTTGCCACCGCTTCCCGCAATGCCGGCAAAGGCTTTCACTGTGGGTCCGTTAATGGTAAAGTAATTTCCGGCGATACCAGCTCGAATGCCGCAGTTGTAGCTGGTTCCCCCTGTGCCGCTGGTGGCGGTCAGAGTACCGGTTCCTTGAATGACCAGTGCGCTGTGTGCATAAATACCACATACATTGCTCAGGGTAGCAGCAGGTGCATTGTAGGTGTTTGTCACTGTGCTGGTGCCCGTGTTTTCGATGGTCAGACTTTCTTCGCTGTAAATTGCTGCACTTACATAGCCGTTGCTGTAGGTCCCGGCTATCGTCGCGCTGTTAAGGTGCAACGTACCCGTGCTAGGATCAAACTGCACGCTGGCGGAACCATCACCGAGGATGTCGTTCATGTTCTCCGTGGTCACTTTTATTCCTGCAACAAAGAGCACCAGTTGTACATTGCCCGTATAACCTGTAGTAGCCCAACGAGCATACAGGGTCTGGTCAGCGGAAAGCTCTACATTGGTGGCACTGGTGACTTTCGTGCCGCCGCTTGTTGCCGTAAACCAACCAAGGAAATAGTGCCCGTCATAGGCGGGAACAGGAAGATCACCATAAGTGCTGCCTACAGAAACAGACTTAGAGGCTGTGCCAACCGTACCCCCATTGGCATCGAAGCTTACAGTATAGGTCGGTTTGTCAGACCATACCGCCACCAATGTGATATTCTCCGCAGGCATGGTAGTGAAGGCATAATTCGTACCATTCAGCTGCCAACCGACAAAGCTATAGTTTTCCTTAGTAGGTGCTGTAGGAGCGGTCACTGTAGAGCCATAAGCCTTTGTAATAGCTGCAACTTCACTGCCGCCGTTGCTGTCAAAGGTAATGGTATACTGATTTGCTGTCCAGTCGGCGGTAAATGTCGTATCTTCCGCAGGCATGGTCATGTTTTCAGTATAGCCAGACCACAGGTTAAAGGTATACCCTGTTTTGGTGGGGTTATTAGTCGGCTTAGTAATGGTCGCACCGTACTTCACGCTGCCTGTAGTTGCTCCGTTGGTGTCCACTGTGCCGCCGTTACCATTCCAATTCACAATGTAACTATTACGGGCGTAGTACACCTTTAATACCAAGCTGCCATCTGCCGTGACTGTACCGGAGGAAACCGTGCCAATGACATTGGAATCACAGGTAAAGCCGGTATAACTCTTAGCAGTGGCGGTGACCGTAGCCCCGGTGCTGCCCTTCAAATTCTCCGTCTCGCTTGGCGTGGAAGGATAGCTTCCGTCCAGTTCCGCCTTGTAGTGTTTCACCGTGTAAGCGATATTACTGTCGGCTGTCCAGGCGGCAGTCAGGGTGATATTTTCCGCAGGCATGGTGCTGAAAGTATAATCATCACCATTCTGATTCCAGCCGGCAAAGGTATAGCCTGCTCTGATAGGTGCTGTGGGTTCGGTAACGGCTGTGTCGTATTCCTGAGTAATGGGGGATACGGAGCTGCCACCATTGCTATCAAAGGTAATGGTGTACTGCTTCACATTCCATTGTGCGCTCAGAGTGACATCTCTTGCAGGCATTGTGGTTGGTATCGAAGCTGCCGCACCGTTTTCCATCCAACCGCCGAAGGTATAGCCGGTTCTGGTAGGATCATATCGCTGCAGGACCGAATCGCCGAACTTCATGGGAAGTACGGCATTGTCTTCGCCATTCCCCAGTACATAGGTAAAGGTATAGTTGTTGCGGGAGTAGTAATACTTCACCACAGCTGAGCCGTCACCCTTGATGGTTACGCTCTGGGCCGCAGGTGCGGTAAAGCCTTCGTAGGCCTTAACGTCGGGGGTCACGCCGGTTCCGGTCTGTCCCTCAAGGACCTCCCGCTCAGCCAGAGTGTAACCGTCGTCGTTCAAGTTCTCCTGATAGTGCTCCACGGTGTAATTTGTGTCCGTCCGTGCACCCCAAACAGGGGTAAATGTCAAGTCATTGGCTGGCATAACCGTGGGGATGGTGTTGTTCCAACGCAGGAAGGAGTAACCGGGGGCGATGGGGTTGCTCCATTCGATTTTCGCACCCACGGGGTATTTGATGGCCACACTTCTGTTGTCCGCTTCCGTACCATAGTTGAAGGTCACGGTATAACTATTGCATTCATAATAGACCTGAACCACCGTATTGCCATCTGCAAGAATGGTCTTTTGCTGGATGGTCTTTGGTGTAAAGCCTGCATAGCTCTTTGTCTGGGCGGCAGTGGCCTGGTTGCTGATTCCGCTCATGGTCTGGCGCTCGGCAAGCACATACATGCCATCCAGTCCCTTCTTATAGTGTTCCACGGTATACGATGCCACATTAGGGGTCCACTTCGCATACAGGGTCACATTCTCGTTGGGCATAGTGTTAGGGATGGTATACGCTGTCCCTGTGCAATCTTTGTTGGAGTACCAACCAGCAAAGGTATAACCCGCTTTGGTTGGATTTGCAGGTCTCCATGCAGATATGTTTGCCCCGGACAACTTGCATATCATATCCACTGCGCTGCCGCCGTTAGAATCAAAGACCATGGTTTTTCCATTGAGCAGATCACTCCATTTCAGCGTAATGGTACGGCTAATGGTCTCTGTTGAGAATGCCAGAGGAGCGCCCTTCCAAGTCAGCTTCATTTCGCAGTTAAGTGTACTGTCTCCAGAGGCTCGGCTGACGGTGACCTGGTTGTTTACTGGGTTATATGTAAATGCAGGGTTGGACAGCTCCACTGCAAAATACTTTTCGTCTTTCGTGTTGTTTTCCGTATTTTCGTCGAAGTTTTTAGTCTTGGGTTTGTTATCCTCACCTAAGTCGCCGGTTTTCAGATCCATCCACTTCATCTCGAATACCGTGTTAGGGATAGTATACGTGGTTACATTCTGGATAGCGTAGGTGGGAGCCTTCACATAGGCGAAGTCATAGACGTTCTCCCGCTGGCCCGCCGACCAGAAGGGCCACTCTTTAGCGTAGATGGTGGGGGCGTAGGAGTATTTGCCGTTCAAAACCTCGGCCACAAATTTTACATCCAGATACGCACCAAGTTCCACCAACAGTGCTCCGGAGGAGCTGCTGTTCTTTTCCCAGACTCCCCCTTTTTTATAGTTTGACAGAGAGTAGTAGAAGTAACCCCATAATCGGGCATAAGCGCCTGCTTCAATCTGTAACCCGATTCCGTCCAGTTTTGTGGAGAATAAACCCACCAACGCTTTGGCTCGGATACCGGCACGGATGCCCAGAGTACCCATGACATAGAAGTCGAACTGATAACCGTTGGTGCTCAGGTCGATAGTCTCGCTGTCGGCCTTCTTGCTCTTCAGAGACAAGCTGAAAGAGTGACGCTTGGAGTTTTCATACTGAAAGGTCAAGCCAATGGCCACATTCAAATTGGCGGACACCACAAAGTCCACCTGAATACCGTAGGCCAGAATATGGAGGGGATCTACCCCGCCACGCAGGTCGATCAAGTTAACTACAAACAGATCCACCCACTTCTCGTTGGCGTCCTTCATAAATGCCGCATACTTTTCTGCCAGACCGCCAGAAGAAGAGGCTTCAGCCTCTGGGAATACAGACTTAACATCCTCCATCTTCTTTTTGATGGATTCACTAAGACTGAAGATTTTTTTGGTGGCCTGTGCCTCATTAGCACTTGTCGGCCAGGGCATGCCCCAGGGTTCTTTATCCTCAGCCAGCTTGGCGGTAGCGGTAATACCTACGCCGGTATAGGTACCAAGGTCGATGTTGCCGGTCATGCGGTAGTCGGAGATGTAGGGGAAGATCCATTTCCATTTCCAAACTGCGCCGCCGCTAACGCTGAAACCAAAGAGTACTTCCTGCTCGAAGAAAGCAGTCAGTTCAACTTCCACCTTTTTATTCGAGCCGGATTTCTGAATATCAAATTTGTATTTCACGGCCACTTCCGCGCGAATGCCTTTTCTGCCTTCAAAATGGGACAGACGAGGGGAAACGGACACACTAGTCTTTATGCCGCCCTCTTTATTCACGATGTTGCCCATGAGGGACAGCTCGTCTTCGCTGACGGGAGTACCGTCACTATAGGTAATAATATAGTCTTTCAGGGTCAGGTTGTCATCACTGCCGAAGATCTCCTTAACCTCATCGGTCTGGATGGCCAAATCGGCCAGATACTCGCCAGCCTCCTGGATAAAGCCGCTGGACATGAGCTGGGATTCCACCGCTTCACGGATGAGCTGCTCATCGTAGGCGGCTTCGATCTGTGCATCGGTCAGCTCACTTTCGCTGTACAGCTCCATGGCAGAGAGCACGGATTCTTCGCCTACTATTGCATAGGTGATAATAGCGCTGCCACCATTCGTAGTAATACTGATAATTTCGCCATAACCCTGCTTGGTGGCATTCGTGTCGCCAAGATCACCGTTATTAAAGAAGCTAAGATAATCACCAGGCTCCACTACAGTCTCCGCGCTCAAACCCATATCGGCGTATGTTTCCGCAGAGAAATCCAACTTGCTGTTAGTAATTGTGATGCTACCGGTTCCACTGGTGGCAACCTCGTTTCCGGCCGTCACACCATCGCCGGCATCCAGATCTATGGGCAACAAATCGGGGGTAAACAATACATCCTCAGACTTGGCAGACTGATAATAACAAGTTGTGCCATCGATGCGTGTGATCTCCAGATATGCCACAGCGCCGTCATCCTCTACACTCCTCTTGTCTGGCTTTTTGCCGGTATAAACAGCTATAGTGTCTCCCACCATGATCCCGCCGCCGGAATATTTAAAACTGCCGTTGCCATTGTTGGCGGTATAAGTGGTTACGCCCTGGGCATCGGTGACAGCCTGATACAAACCGGCATATTCCAGCACATTGTTGCGGTCGGTTTCAGACAGAGCGGAGGCGGCAATGTACTTTATGCCGTCTTTGAGCTCCAGATTCAGAACTTCATCCTTTTGGATAATAAAGTTATAGTATCGTATTTCCTCGCTCTCACCAGCAAAGGAGAGCGCATCATTTATCAACTCGATCTGATAGGTATGACCGGGAGTAAAGCCGCCATTGGCAGAAGCAACAGTAAAGCTGCCTGAGCTGCCGGTGACAGAAACATTCTCCTGCTCTACGCCGTCCGTTCCGTTGGTCACAGAGGGGTCTGTAATGTTGCGGAATTTGAAATCCTTACCGGAGGCAGGCGCGCTGCCCGCATTCATTTTGATGGTGAAGTTTGCAGCAACATCCTGCTTGGTCACGAAGTTCAACTCGCCGTTCTCACTCAGTGACACAGCTTCAGTAAATTTCGCATACAGGGTCAGATTCCTTGAAAGGATGTCCGTGCTGGCTACCATGTTGGTCAGGGCACTATCATAATACCACCCAAGGAACACCGTTCCGCCCTTCTGAGCAGGGACGGGCATTGTGTTAAGGAGTGTTCCGGCGGGATAAAGCTTGTTCGTAGATTCTTCTCCCGATTTCAAGGTCACTCCGTAATAGACTGTGGAGCTGCCACCGGAGGAACTGCCACCGGAAGGCGGTATAACAACAGGTGTCTCCTCCTTTGGTACACCAGGTTCCTTATACCATGTTTTCACAGTCTCATCTGTCCGCATACACAGCGTTGCAGCCTGTGCACGGCTGGCATTGCCCAGAGGATTAAAATTCACTCCGTCACCGGCCAGCAAGCCGGTTTTCCACAACTTCAAAACAGCATCCTTGGCATAACCGGCAACATTGTCAATATCTGCGGGAGTAGTGGTGATTTTGGCCCCGGTTTCGTAGTCCACACCAAAGATCTCAAAATAGCGTACAAAGAATACTGCCATCTGCTGGCGATTAATCAGTTCATTAGGTGCAAATTTGTCGTTACCAACACCTGATGTAATACCGTGTTTTGCTGCCCACACGACAAAGGGGGCATAATAGGCATCTGCTGCCACATCGGAAAAGGCAGATTCACCTTTGTAGTTTGCGGTGTCCACCCCTGCCATACGACCCAAAACGGTTACAAACATACCGCGGGTCATTGTTCCGTTTGGTTCAAATGTGGTTGTAGAGGTACCTGAGAAAAATCCTTTCTCACGTGCGTACTGCACTGCGCTGTAAAACCAGTCCGATTTTTTTACATCGGTAAAAGGATTTTCTGTCTTTTCGTATGTAGTCTGCGCTGTTCTAATCAAGCCGTCACCCTGCGCCGCATATGCTGTGGCGGGAAACGTTGTAATCAGCAAACACAGGCAGAGGAAAAGACTCACGAGTCGTTTCTTCATCTTGTTTGTTCTCCCTTCGATCTCTTGATTTATTTTGAGATGGGTTGCTTCTCCATGGTCCGGCGAAGTGCATCATCATAAAGCACCACGATTTTTCAATTTAGCAGAATAAAATCAGCGATAACCCCCTGTTTTTTATACAGCTGATATAGTTCGCCGCCGGAGCAGAACGTATCGGTCTCCGTCAGTACCGTTCATGGCATCAGGGCAAGTCACATGCAAAGAATTTGCAGGACGCTGATAATTCTTTTTTCATGTTGGTTCTCCCCTCTTTTTACCTTGTTCGTTTTCCTCGTTCACAGCCCTAAAGCCCATCAGCAGGGCCGGAACGCGGTTAATTGGCTTGTGCAGAATGCGGTTATAGCTTTTAGCCGCCTCTCGACAGAGCATCCTGCTGGTTTCCACCATTCCATTTGCGGACCTCACATCGGGGCCGTCCCTTGCCTTGGCATATAGCCCCTCGTGCAGGCGCAACTGCTCATAAAGATCGGTAAGGCTGTTTCTCTTTTTTAATAGCTCCTTATAGGCGGTTGTAAACCAGATGGTCACGAATCCCGCCACACAGATGCCCGCAACAAAGCAAGCGATAAACGTGGGCATATGGCGTCACACCTCTTTTTTTGTATTTAACGACAGAATACCAGAAATATTGCTAAAAAACTGTTTCTGGCCTGAACGGTAGTGGATTTCGGCCTGAACGGTAATTGGGCAGTTGATGAAATTTAAAAAGTATAGTAATATGGTTATAAATTTTAACTGGGGAGAGGTGGAGCATTTGAGAATTGCCATTTGTGACGATGATCATAGGGATCTGCTGCAGATAGCTTCTCTACTGGAATCGTACCGGCATGAGAGCAAGGCAGAACTCACCTATGCAAGCTTTCAGAACGCCGTAGAGCTTTTGGTTTCTATGGAAAACGGGGACTACGATGTGTTGCTTCTGGATGTTCTGATGCCAGGCGTTACCGGTATGCAGGCGGCCCGCGAAATTCGAGAGCGTAACAGTCGGATTCAGATTGTATTCCTGTCCTCCTCTCCGGAATACGCGGTGGAGAGCTACAGCGTGCGGGCACACTATTATCTTTTAAAGCCCGCCTCTGTGGAAAAGCTTTTTCCGATTCTGGACAGACTGCTGGACGATTTCAAAAAGCCGGAGGACGCCTTATGCATCAAAACACAGTCCAGCGTGTTCAGCCTCCCTTATGGGAAAATAGAATACATAGAGGTCAGCGCAAAAAAACTGTATTTTTATCTGACTGACGACGGCACGCGGGAGGTAACGGGCAGACTGGCAGACTTTGAACAGGCCCTGCTGAAAAGACCCTGTTTTATGAAGGTGCATCGCTCCTATCTCGTGAATCTGCAGTGGGTGCAGGAGTTACGGCAGGGAGAGCTTATCACCGCGTCGGGGCGGCGTGTGCCTGTGTCCAGAGCGGCCTATACTCAGGTGCGAACTGCCTACACAAAGTTCCTGTTCTCCGAGGCAGAAGAGCTGGAGCAGGACAAGAGAGGCGGTGTTGAATGTTAACAACTTACATTGGACTCATACGATTTGGTTTTTCTCTGCTCTTCGGAGTGGCACTTTCGGTCTGCTTCGCGGGCATAGAACATACGCGGAAGAACAATCTTGTTGTTGGCTACTCTTGCGTAATTCTCCTTTTTGTGCAGTCCTCCTGCTGGTGGTTTTTTGGCATAGATTTAACGTCAAAATTATATCCCCTGATTATCCATCTGCCAATGATTCTTTTTCTCATCATATATCTTAAACGCACTTGGTTGATTTCCACCGTAAGCGTGCTCTCGGCCTACCTTTGCTGTCAGGTACCCCGATGGATCGGCAGCATAGGAGGCGCAGTTTTCAGCAGCAGGCTCAGCGAGCATATTTGCTATATCGCGGCAGTGTTTTTGGCATATTATCTCTTTAAAAAATATGTGGCAGATACTCTTCGGCAACTGATGGAGAAATCCACCAAATCCTGTGTCCTGCTCGGCGCTGTTCCGCTGTTTTACTATTTATTCGATTATATTACCACGATTTATACCGATTTGCTTTACCGAGGCGTAAATGGCGCGGTTCAGTTCATGCCCTCTGTGTTTTCAATCGTTTATTTCGTGTTTATTATCCTTTACTACGTCGAAATGCAAAAGCAGATACGTGCCCATAGAGAACGGGATATGCTGGCCGCTCAGCTCTACAGTGCGCATTCAGAGCTTGTGTCTCTGCGGCAGATGCAGAATATTGCTGCCACCTACCGACACGACATGCGACATCATTTTGCAATTTTGCAGGGCATGGCTTTCGAAGGTAGTATAGAAAGAATCAAAACGTATCTAAATATTGCACAGTCCGATATAGATTCTATCACCCCGATTCGCTTTTGCGAAAACGAAACGGTAAATTTGATTTTGTCAACCTTTTTTACCAAGGCAAAGCATTCGGGAATTACAATGATTGTAAACGCGAAGTTGCCGCGTTCATTACCTTTAAGTGACACAGAGCTTTGCTCCTTGCTCTCAAACGGTCTTGAAAATGCCATCTTCGCTGCTGCCCGTCTCGATTCCGAGCGTAGGGTAGTGTCTGTCAAGGCCACGATACATAAGGCCAATCTGCTCATTTTGATAGAAAACCACTATGCGGGCGTAATTGTAATGAAAGGCGGACTTCCCCAATCATCTCTTGAGGGACATGGCTACGGAACGCGCAGCATCGCAGCCATCGCCGATGCCCATGGCGGTCAGGCAATTTTCAGCGCTGAGGATGGTGTATTTACTCTGAAAATTATGCTTCCACCCAGAAAATGAGGCACATAATTCCTATCCGCTCAGCACATACCATTCCTGCTATGCATCGGGATTAGCAAACGGGCTTCTTGATAATTACCCGTGCCGGACTTTCACAAGCAAGCGTGCTCCAGCTTCGCTGGACGCACGTCAAAAGAAAAAGCCCACCGATGCAAGCTTTTGGTTTTCTGTATGTTTCAAGCTGCTTTTGGTGGAGATAAGTGGGATCGAACTGCTGAGCTGTGTAAGCGGCAAACAATTCATCACATAGTATAAAAATTGTAGAAGGATTTCTGTAGAAACAGTTTGCTTTGTTGACCCCGGGAAATTGGTATTAAGAATGTGAACGACTATCTACCGGCTCCGGTTTTTTCACCAACATCTTGGTCTGCATTAAATCGCTCCCATAAAGTCTACTCAAATATATGTTTATCAAACTGCTCAACAACAGCTGCAATTTCGGCTCGAGTTGCTGTGCCTTTAGGATCATAACGGTATTGTGCAAGTATACTTGCCAGTTATAATCAGCCTTTAAAAGGTTAAAATCATTGCTATTGCGTATGAGTACAGGGGTATTTAATGTAGTGATAAAAATTCCGTTTTCAATGCACTTTATGTAGTTTAAATTAACAACATAGCTCTGGTGACAACGTATAAAATGTTGACCTGAGATTTGTTCCTCAATGGTGTCCAACTTCTCTCTCAATTCTAATTTTGTTCCATCCTTAAAGTGGATGTGTACTCTTTTTTAAATTACTTTCGGCAAAGACGATACCATCAAGAACAACTAGTCTCCCTGCAAGAAAAATACTCCTGGGGCGATAACCTTTGAGAAATCGTTCCAAAGGTTAGTTCAGCTTTTCCGTTTGGAAGGGCTTAACCAAATAAGAAAGTGCCTCTACATCGTAACTATCCAACGCGTAGTCCTGAGAGGTGAAAGACAATCGGTGCAGATATGTCACTGCTGCGCACGGCCTTGGCAACCTCCATGCCGTTAGAGTGCCTCATAAATATATCAAGAAAAAAAGGCTAAAGCCAGTAAGTACTTCGGATTTTTCTGCCAAAAGCTCGACGCCATCATAGTATTCCTTTATTCTATTTCATATTTTTTCGAATTCATAAATGCTGCCAGCACATATTTTAGAGAATCTCTGTCCTCTTTCATATCATCACAAATTGCAATGTGAAGCAAGTTTTCTCCTCCTTCTTATCCAAAATAACAATCCTATTTAAACATTAATTAATATTCTCACCTTAAAACTTTATTTTTCGACCTAGTCTACCGCAAAATACTATAATTGTCGATTCAAAAACGTTTTTTGAGCCAAAGGCAGCCTCTTTTGCTTTCTACTCCCGATAACGACAAAACGCCGTCCTTTTTATTGGGCGGCGTTTCAAGTATGAGTTACTGTTTAGTTTTAATAATAGGGTATTATTTCTTTTTCACAGGATAGCAAACCTCGGTTACTAATTCATCAGGATTATTTGTTTGTGCAGGACTGACGTGGTAAATACAGAACATTGCACCATTGAATTCATAACCATTATCGTTTACCCAACCTGCAACTGCCTGATTTACTGCCGTAATTTGATCATAGCTGCCTTTATAAGTGGCAGAGGCAAATTCCACTGCCGGAACCATTTTGAATACCACATTCTCAGTATCCTTATACAGTCCTTTTACTGGCATCTGTATTTCTACATCTACATCGTTTTCCTTAAATCCTTCATCATGAAAAATAGCAAGACTTTCACCGCAGCAAACCTGCTGAAGATTCATATCTGGTGCTGTTTCCGTCATCAGCAAATTCCATAGTATCCCCTCTTGATTATATGACGGTATTATTTTTCTTACACTTGCAACATATCTTTCAGGTAATGTTTTTAATATAACATTATAATTCATAGCGTTATCATCCTTTCTTAACCTCATTATGGCTGTATCAAGGAGAAGTAAACGCTGACTGATTTCTTCGGCTTGTGCCTGAACTTCAGCTCGTTTTATTGTCAAAAACTCCGACAATGCTTTAGGATTATTATAGTTTTTCAATATCTCAGAAATAGCTGCAAGACTGAAACCCATTTCCTTGAGTGCCGTAATTCTGGATGCAATCAGCAACTGTTCCTCACTGTAATAGCGATAGCTTGTATAATAATCTGTACTTTTAGGCACCAATAATCCCAATTCATCGTAGTGCCGTAGCATTCGTATACTAATCCTTGATAACCTTGAAAAATCACCTATTCTTAACATTATTACACCTCACATATGTGTGTTTTCCTGAGCTCATTTCTAGTATAAAGTGTACCATAATGTGAGAGTCAATGATTTTTTAATGAGAAATATCTGAAATGGCATCTAATAAAATTTGAATGTATCTTAAAGAGATATGTAAAAGAAATAGATTTGAAAAATACAACAATCAGGAGGTTAATACACCACGCTCGCCCAAACCGTCAGATACGGCTTAGGCGGGCTTTAAATACAAACTAAGACTATATCTTTTGTTGGAGCGAAAAGTTTTTCTTATGTTGAAATAGCAAGTATAGAATCAGTGATACCAAAAATACACCCGCACATGCTACAAACATAATTTTATAATTCCATGTTGATGCTATAACTCCGGCCAACATAGGACCAATACCCTGTCCAAGGTCTGCTCCAATGTAGTATGTGCTTGTGGCAACCCCGCTTTTTTCTTCCGGAAGCATTTTTATACATTCGGCCTGTATCGTAGGTTGTCCCGAACCCTGAGCAAAAGCCTTCAATGCTGATGCTACCAAAATAATGGCCAGTGTCTGGGCATATCCGATAAACATGGAGGCTACTAACGCAAGAATGAATGACGGGATAATTACGGTCGAAATCCCATATTTATCATAAATCTTGCCTGCAAATGTTCTGACAAGAATCAGGCTGATGGCATTGACGGTGAAGTACAAGCTTATATTTTTTATTCCCCTTTCGTCACCAAGGAGGACCAGGTATGAACCTATAACACCATTGAGCATAGAAAAAACCGCCCCGAAAAATGCATAGGGCAATACATTCATGGCAATAAAATCCGAAAAGCAAATTCTTCTCTTTTGTTTTTCACAGCTTTCCTTTTTATGCTTTGTATTGGGCAGTGCGAACATCAATGCAGACACACAAATCATAATAATTCCTGCAATCAGAAACGAAACCGATAAGCCATATTTTTCTCC
Organism: Ruminiclostridium papyrosolvens C7; assembly: GCF_000421965.1. Taxonomy (GTDB): domain Bacteria; phylum Bacillota; class Clostridia; order Acetivibrionales; family DSM-1351; genus Ruminiclostridium; species Ruminiclostridium papyrosolvens_A. The sequence continues at coordinate 159,892 of NZ_ATAY01000063.1, forward strand.
TATATACAGCCCAAGAGTTGGGCCTACCGCGGTAGCAATAATTTGCCCCAGTCCAAAATATCCAATACCTTCTCCTATTCTCTTCCTTGGAATAAACTTTGATACCAGTGCAAGGTTGACTATGCCGTTTACGGAAAAAGCCAGTGCATGAGTAACACGAAAGAAAATCAATACAGTTACATTCGTTGAAATAGTGTATCCTAAAAGGGATAGGCCTATTAAAGCTGTTGAGACGATAAAGACTACCTTTTTATTCAACCGGTCTGAAATAATACCGGAAACCGGTCTTGCAAACAATGCAACAAAGGAAAACATCCCTACTATAACACCAGCAATAGGAAGTGATGACCCCAGTTTTATTGCATATTTAGTAAGAAGGGGCATGACCATGTAAAAGCTGATGCCAACAAAAGTTCCCAAACTTATTAATGTTATATATGGCACCGTCCATAGCTTTTCACTTTTAACGGTGCCTGATTCTTCCTGTTCAATTAGAACATTGTCATTATTCATATCGATTTTTCTACCTCCATATGCTGTCAATTTAATATTTCAGAATGCAAAAAAAGCCGAAAGCATACCCTCCTTCGGCAGGAAAAGAATTTTTCGCCACCAAGGCAAAAACACGATGACAGGAAACAGCAGTTTCCTCTATAATAAAATTGTAATATTCGGAATTAAGAACAGTTTTTATGAAATGGTATGATGCCCGTTATTAACGCGGGCAGCTCTCACGAAAAACAAAAGGTGTATCAATAATTTTATGCACCGGTGCAGAACCGGGCATGTCCAATGCATTTGCCATAAGCGTGATACATGTCCTCGCAATCTCTTCTGTCGGATAATTAACAGTTGTGATAGATGGATGATGAATCTCCAATGAATCATTGTTACCGTAAACAATTATCTCCATATCTTCCGGCATACGAATTCCGTGTTCGCAGAAAACAGAGAGTGCTCCCAGGGCTAGTGAGTCGTTTTGGATATATATCGCTGAAGGAAGGTTATTTCCCTTAACCATCTTTTTAGCTGCAATCTTTCCTTCTTCTACTTTATTTGATGAAGGACAATCCAATCCGCTGGTAATCAACTCTGCTTCCATTCCCAGACAGCTACAAGTTTTCATAAAGCCTGAAATTCTCTGATTTATGGTAATACTTGAATGTTTGTACACAGGTTGCATGACTCCCACAGATTTATGACCATGCCTGCCAAAAATAGCGGCAATATCCGTTCCTATCCTTAGATTGTCCACCGATACCTGATGATATTGGGGAATGTCACCATATAAGAGGACTGTCGGAACCTGAATGCTCGTATTAGTCAAAAATTCAATATCCTCTTTGGATACGGGCGGTACAATAATGCCATTATAATAGTTCGCCGATAAAACAGGTTCCATTTTTTCCAGCTCACCATTTTTATATGGCAGTATTGTGAACCGCATTTCCCTTACCTCTCCGCTAAAGGTCATATCCTGAAGCATATCGATAAAAGTATTCAGAAACTGTGAATGCTGCGCAGGCGACCAACATAGTGCAATCTCAGGCATATGTTGGATATTACGTAAACTTAATTTTCGAGCTGTCATATTCGGGATATATCCCATCTGGTTGGCAACTTCCAGTATCATTTTTTGTTTCGCCTTGGAAATCCTCATTTTTTCAGCCCTGCCATTCAGTACAAAAGACACCGTACTGGCTGAGACCCCCACAGCATTCGCTATATCATAAATACTTACCATAATATCACCTGTATCCTATAACTATTTCATCCTCATCCCATTCATAGGTGGCATTCAAATTTGCTCCGGATGTTATTTTGACCATATATTCCAAGACCTCTTCCCCTCCGGACTCACGGGTTACCACCACGGGCACTCCTGCTTTATTTACGATCATTGGAATAAAGCGGGTCTGTTTAATTATACCATCCTCGATTATACATTTAGCAATGATTGTATAAATCGATTCCGGGTGGAATGGGTAAGTTGGATATTCCGGGTCCGGCACAAAGCCAAACATTTCTATACGCTTACGCGCCCACTGCTCGGGATCAAAAACCTCGTTACGGACTCCTTTTTCAGCTCTGAAATTTGGGCTTAATGAAGGAACCCATGCAATAAAATTATTTAGTCCATGATAAATCGTTTTTCCTTTATATACTTCAATACCGTGCAATATATGTGAGTGAGAACTAAAAATCACATCCGCTCCGGCGTCAATGGCTGCATACGACACCACCTGCTCATAGTCGGCCAGTTCTACCGGCTTATGTACGATTCCCTTATGAAGATACACAGCCAGAACATCGCATTGTTTGCGCAATTCACGTATATCTTCCAACATGCTGTTGAAAGATTCCGGTTCCGGGTATGTGTATATTTTGGTCGGGTTTCCTCCCGGATTAGCTACATCTCCCAATTCATAATGTGTTATAATATCTACATTAGCACATCCGGGCTTTGTTTCAGTTGCCGACATAACCTTAGGTCCCGTACAGTTGTAGCTGAGAACGCCAAGGCGTACGCCTTCTTTTTCAACAATAGCAGGTCTTTTCGCATGTTCGATGTTCAACCCAGCTCCGGTGTAAGTTACATTATTTCCCTCAAGCCAACCTAGAGTATCCTTTACACCAATATCTTTTGCGTCATAAATATGGTTCCCCGCCAAGGAGAGAACATCAAACCTTCCCGACAGGGGAGCCAGATTCTTTAATTGTCTTTCTAAATCCGCAAGTTCGGGTGCTCTGTCGCTGTATGGAACTTCAAGCTGGCCAAGTACGATATCAGCTTTAGTTATCTCGGTATCGACACTGGAAAAAAATTGTTCCGGTTCTTTCCCGAGAATAATATCTCCTGTCGCAATTATAGTTAATTTTTTCATGTAATATATCTCCATTGCGTGCAGTTGATTATACATAATTATATATCAAGTAAAATTCTATTGCACGCTAAACAATAAATGTCGTTATTTCATCTTTTTTTCATTGCTCCAATTTATGGCATGCAACGTAGTGCTCGTTTCCATAGTTCTTAACTAAAGGAACCTGTTTCCGGCAAATGTCCATAGTATAAGGACATCGGTCGCTAAAGCAACATCCGGCAGGCCTATTCATCAAGCTTTTGACTTCTCCGGGCAAAATAATTTTTTCACGGGTTAATTCAATTTCTGGGTCCGGTATGGGAACAGCCGCCAGTAATGCCTGTGTATAAGGATGCATCGGATTGGCGTATAGCTCTTCGCAAGGTGCTGATTCTACGATTTTTCCCAGATACATTACAGCAATGGTATCACTTATATGCTTTACTACAGATAAATCATGGGCAATAAACAAATAGGTCAATCCCAATTCCTGTTGCAGATCCTCCAGCAAGTTTATAATTTGCGCCTGTATGGATACATCGAGAGCCGATATAGGTTCATCACATACTATCAGATCCGGGTTGCTGGCCAACGCACGAGCAATTCCCAGACGTTGCCTCTGGCCTCCTGAAAACTCATGAGCCACTCTGTTTTTTAGAGATGGCGATAATCCTACAAGCGTAAAGAGTTCATCAACCCTGCGATCATATTCCTGCCCGGAAGAAATAAGTTTATGGATTTTTAACGGCTCTCCCACAAGACTTCCTGCACTTTTCCTGGGGTCCAGCGAACTATATGGATCCTGAAATATCATTTGTATTTTATGCCTTTGTCTGCGCAGTTCAGATGACTTGAGAACGTTAAAATCAAGATTGTTAAATTTAATCTCGCCTTCACTGTCATTGATTAAGCGCACGATGCTTCTTGCAACAGTTGTCTTCCCGCAACCGGATTCGCCAACCAGACCGAAAGTTTCGCCACGTCTTACTTTAAATGAAACCTTGTCTACTGCAGTAAGTTTGGTAGATTTCGAACTCAGTACGCTATGCTTAATAGGGAAATGAACAGACAGGTTATTGATTTCGAGTATGTTGTCCTTAAGCGGTTCCCTGCGATCTATCCTGGTGCTATCCTGACTGTTTTTATCTATCTGGTCAAGTTCTTCACGACTCAGGCGGCAAGCTGCAAAATGTCCATTTTCAACTGACTCGGTCAAATCCGGTATACCCTGACTAAAACACATGTCGCATTTATATTTGCATCTGGGCAGGAAAGGACAACGCTTTCCATCATCCAGTGGCATTTTTGCCGGAGCATCAATTGGCTGAAGTTTTCTTTCCTTGCTGTCATCCAACCTTGGAATCGCATTCAACAGCCCTCTTGTATAAGGATGTGACGGATGGGCAAAAATGTCCCGTGATAAGCCGGACTCCACAATCCTTCCGGCATACATTACATAGATACGCTGGGCATAGCGGGCTACAATACCCAAATTGTGTGTAACGATGAGCAGAGAAGTACCATTTTTCTCTGATACAGTTTTCAACAGCTCCAGTATTTGGGCCTGAGTGGTAACGTCCAGTGCAGTTGTAGGCTCATCAGCTATAATAAGCTTTGGATTGCCAGCAATAGCAATGGCTACCATGATCCTCTGGCGCATACCCCCGGAAAACTGGTGGGGGTAATCGCCCATTCTTTTCTCCGCATCAGGTATTCCTACCTGACTTAAAAGACTAATAGCACGTTTTCTGGCTTCCTTGTCTTTAACGCCAGTATGGATTAATATTGGCTCCATAAGCTGGCTGCCAATGGTTTTTACGGGGTTTAATGAGGTCATCGGCTCTTGGAATACCATTCCAATTTTTCCACCACGTATTTTTCGCATTTCCGGACCATTGGCCGAATATTTAAACACTTCTTCATCTTCGAGCATTACACATCCATTATCAATGCTCCCGGGCGGTGTTGAAATCAGTTGCAATACAGCCAACTGACTCACACTTTTCCCCGACCCGCTCTCACCTACAAAGCTGATTGTTTCGCCCTGATCTATATAATAGGATACGTCATTTACAGCTTTTGTAACAGAATCATCAATTCTAAACGAAACGCTCAAATTATTGACTTGTAGTAAATGTTTCATTTGCATCTCCTCATATAGACCCGCGTAAGCGCGGATCAAGAATATCTCTCAGACCATCTCCCAAAATATTGAATCCAAGCACAAGTAACATAATGCAGACACCTGGCGCAAGTGCAAACACAGGATTTGTAATTAGCCTGCTATATCCTTCGTTTACCATAGCCCCCCAGGACGCCATGGGCGCTTTTACTCCAAGGCCTAAAAAGCTTAAGCTGGCTTCTGCAAGGATTGTTCCACCGATATTCATTGTAAAAAGAACGATTATCGGAGATAAACAGTTAGGTAAAATATGAGAAAACATAATTCTAATACTGCCGGCTCCCAATACCCTTTCCGCATTTATATAATCAGAATTACGTATTGCAAGCACCTGAGCACACATCAACCTTGTATATGTAGGTATAGTTGATAATCCCAGAATCACCATAAGACTTGCCATACCTGAACCAAAAATTATTCCAAGACCCAGTGACAGCATGATAGCCGGAATTGACAATAGTGCATCCATAATACGAGATATAACTGAATTTACTACCCCTCCCACGTAACCTGCCACCAATCCAAGAATGATTCCGCAGCCTGCAGCAATCATAACTGCAATAAAACCAATTGACAGGGATGTTCTTGTTCCGTAAATCAAGCGACTCAATATGTCTCTTCCCAGCTCGTCATTTCCCAGAATATGCTCTGCAGACGGTTTGGCAAATGACAATGCCAGGTTCTGCTTGTATGGATTATGTGGGCTGATGTATGGTGCAAGTAGTGCAGTCATAACAAATAATACAACCAGAACTGTACCGAAAATTACAATCCTGCGCCCGAACAACCGCTTTAAAAATCTTGTGATGCCGGACATGAAGTGACTTGTCCCTCTCTTGTTCATATTACGACCTCCTACTGTATACGAATGCGTGGATCAATGTAGCCATAGGAAATATCGACAATAAGATTTGCTATACTCACTACGACGGCTACAATGAGAATACATGCCTGTGTTGTTGCAACATCCTTGCTAAGTACACTGGATACCAGCAACTGGCCGGTTCCTGCAATGCTGAATATAATTTCAACGGAAGTAGATCCTGAGACTACATTTCTAAAAGACATACCTGTTAATGTAACAATAGGTATCAAGGCATTTTTTAATGCGTGTCCTGAAATGACTTTGGATTCTTTAACGCCCTTTGCTCTGGCTGTCCTGATATAATCCTGACGGATAACCTCCAGCATGCTTGACCTCATTTGGCGTGTCGTACCTGCAATAGCACCAACACTCAATGCAAATAAAGGTAAAATTGTCTGCTTAACACTAGTTACAAAATTATCTGTCGGAAATGTAAAACCATATGAGGGAAGCCATTTAAGCTGCATTGCGAAAAGTGACATCCCCAGTACAGCTAACCAGAATAAAGGCATAACCGCACCCAGATTGGCCAGTAATGTAATAATGGTATCGGTTAATTTTCCTCTTTTTGTTGCGGAAAGAATGCCTAGAATTATGCCCAACGTAGTACTTATTATTATTGACAATACCCCAAAATACATGGTAATTGGCAATCTTTCTTTTATAAGGTCTATAACAGGCATCCTGTACTTGTATGATTTTCCGAAATCGCCCTCCAAGATGTTTCCGCACCAATTTACATATCTTATAAAAATCGGTTTATCAAGACCCATCTCTTTGTAAGCGATATCATACTGTTCCTGGGTGATATCACCGCCGAGCATTGCGTACACAGGATCTCCCGGCATAAGGTAAGTCAGTAGGAATGTAAATATCGAAACGATAAATATAACAATAACTGATTGTATCAGCCTTTTAATAATAAATTGAGCCATCCTTCAATGTGCCCCCAATCTGCAGGTTCTTAACTAATATCACTTATTATTTAAAATAGATTAACGAGGTTTCCAAGTATGAAGTCGACCGATACGTTTCTAGGTTGCACCGGTCAGCCTTCATATAAATTCAGAAATGCATCCGATTATTTTTCTATCCAGACAAGTTCAGGTGTCCAGTGAGAGATATGATAATATCCTAAATGACTGTCCTTAACCTTATCTGTTGAATAAACCTGACTGCTAATTGAAGCAAATGGGATAAGCAGGCAGTAATCATCGATTACTTTCTTTGACAGCTCTTTGCTTATCGCCACTTTTTCATCAAATGTTTTTGCTGCTACTGCAGAATCAATTAATTTCTTTATATCTTCAGGATGGATAACTCCACCAACACATCGAACGCCCTCATCTGTCAAAGTTCTGGCATATACCGGTGCAATATCTGCTTCTCCTCTTCCAGCCCAACGCAAAATGCCGTCCCATGTTCCTTTGATTCCGGTCATCTCATTCTCTTTTGCTGATTCAATAGGTACAATTTCCATCTTAATACCAACTTCTGCAAGATATGCCTGGGTAACTTCCATTAATTTAACATCACCTGAATTTACATATCCTTTGCAAGTAAAGCCATTTGGGTAGCCAGCTTCTGCAAGTAACTGCTTTGCTTTTGCCACATTATAAGGATAGCCGACAGTAGCCTCGTTATATGACCATGATCCAGGAGGCGTCCATTGATTTGAGTATGCCCATCCAAGCTTTTTATTCATTGCAACGATAGCTTCTTTATCAATGGCATGGGCAATTGCCTGTCTCACCTTTAATTTATGGAAAGGTAGTGACGGGTCATTGCTGGTAGGCATAAGACCATTCATAATAGTTCCGCTTGTAAGAGGACGACTTATAGGAGCACGGCCGTCAACTTCCATTGCATCACTTACAGTGCCGTCAACAGTTGCAATTACATCAATTTCTCCTGCTCTCATAGCAGAAACAATGGTTGTAGTATCGGGCATGAAAACAACTTCAATGCCATCAAGATATGGTTGTCCCTTAACACGGTAGTCTTTATTTTTTTCAAAAACAATCCTAGCATCACGTTCCCATTTAACAAACTTAAATGGTCCTGTTCCAACAGGGTTTGCAATTGCTACATCTTTTCCATTTGCTTTAAAGTAAGTTGGTGAAATAATTCTTCCTGCTGTAAACAAGGCAGCATCTGCAATGGAATTATTCCATTTTGAAAGATGAAGCACCAATGTCAGTGGATCTTTAACCTCGATACTGGCAACATCATTGATTTCGCTACGTCCTGATGCCTTAAATTCTTCAAAGTTCCATTTTACTGCTTCCGCATCACATACCGTACCGTCATGGAACTTAACATCCTTACGCAAGTTAATGGTTAATGTCAATGCATCGGCATCCATTTTAAATCCCTCGGCCAAATATGGAACAAGAACGCCTGATTCATCATATCTTCCCAAAGTTTCTAAAGCTGCATCCATTACTTGGTTTTCATAGTATGTCGTACTTCCTGCCGGATACCCTATACAATTGAATTTATCACCGTATGCTATCCTTAAAACTCCACCCTGCTTATCACTTGCCGTTTCGTTACCTGATGCTTGAGCAGACTCATTAGCTGTATTCGTTGTGTCAGCCGGGCTTCCTGAGCCTGAACACGCTACACTCACCAATAAAAGTGATGTAATTACTAACAAGCTAATTACTTTCATAAACTTTTTCATACTCGATTTTCCTCCTCTGGAATTATTTGAGTAATTGGTAAACATAACATCCTACTTGATTTAATATGTAAAATCTAGAATAACTCTGAAGCAAATAAAGCTATTTCACGCCTCACATCATTACGGCAATCATAATGGACATCGTGACCGGCATTATTGAAAATTATGCATTTTGAATTTTTGATTACTTTTACCGGCCATAAAATATCTGTTACCGGCACTATTTTATCCATATACGCGTTAATCATTAAAACAGGTATCTGAATTTTGGATAGCTCCTGATAAACTTCCTCATCTGTTTTCAGGTATGAAAGCGGTTTTCTGGGATTAACACGGACTTCATCAGCTGTCCTTTCAAGTTCCCATTCATATGCTTTTTCAGCTTTCCTTTCAAATTCTGCCTTCAGTTGTGGATTATCGGAAAATTTCTCCGCAAAGGAAAGAAAATATATTTTAGTTGCCTCAGCACGCTTTATCCTTGCTTCGGGATCATCTGCGGACATAATAGTTTTAAGTCTTCCGGGAGAAGTCTCCCCGCCTTTTCTGGAATGAGGTCCGCCCACCAAAGCCGCAAAGCCAACCAGAACTTCCGGATGCCTCAGCGCCAGATGCCAGCCTATACCTGCACCATGGGACTGTCCGGTATAAAGGAACTTTTCTATTCCCTTGCTTTTAGCAAATTCATAAACATCATCTGCCCAGATATTATACCACTCACCGCCCAGATCCTCGGAAACAAGTGTTGATTTTCCATAACCTCTGATTTGGATCGTAAAAACATGGAAGCCTTCATCGGCCAGATCCATTGGCCATCCTATTTCATCAGAATCAAAACCCATTTGGGAAGACAAAATATATTTATCTCCCGAACCATATTCGTTGTAGTAGAGAGTTGCACCATTGACCGTCTGATACATTTTTTCACACTCCTGAATGTCCTTTGTTTTTAATTAGTAGCATTTTAGACTTTAACAATTGAACTACCGCTGGTTTTATTCCATATTGACATTCGTCCGGCGCCATATTGTACAAATGTAATAGAATAAATTTTGTTATAGCGGTTTAGCAATTAGCAAAACTAGTTGCGTATTTTGCTTAATCGGTTTAGCTTGATTGTAACACAAATAATTTGTTATGTAAATATATATTGCAGTAAATTTATAGACAAAATTTTTGATGGTTTGCCAACCCTATGTCACAAAAAATAGGAAAATAAATAATAGATTTTTAACATTTTCCGTATCGAACTAATATGTGGGTTATATCTCCTTCTAAAGCACACCAGTGAGTTGTTACGTTTATAAAGTTATTTCAATTTGATTTCCTTCAAAGCCAACAATACAACTTTCGTAATAACCATCGCCTGTCATTCTTGGTTCACTAGCAACCTCAAATCCATCATTTTTTAATTTGTTAGTCAAGATATCAACCGTTTCCTTACTCCCAACACTAATGGCAATATGAATATAACCGGTCCGGTTTAAGTATTTATCTTTATCAGACATATTGGGTTTATTCATTATTTCTAACCTTGCCCCATCGTCAAAGGTCAAAAAGTATGACCTAAAATCCGTTTTCTTGTTATGGTATCCTTGATTTGATTTAGCATTGAAATATTTAATGAAAAAATCCTTCGCATTTTCTAAATCATTTACATATAATGCAACATGTTCAATCTTCATATGAATTCTCCAAAAATTCAAATTTATGAGCTAAGTATCTCACCTATATCAAAATATTATCCTATTATTGGTAAATAGTAAAGAAATAAGCACCTATCATTTGATAGATGCTTTTATTGGTATTAACACTTTTATAATTTCTAAATACCGCTTAGCAGGTTTTTCTTTAGCAGGGCCAAATCAATTGCATCAATAACACCATCTTTATTCAGGTCACCCGCTTTGAGTTTGTCTTCTACAGGGAAATCATCGATTAAACCGAGAAGGTACTTTTTCATCATGGCATAGTCTGTTGCATCAACGCTACCATCTCCATTGACATCTCCTGTAAGTACAGGGGGTGTGACTCCACCTGTAAACCGAAACCAGTTAAGGTTAAATATGTATCCGCTGCCTCCGGTGAATTTAAGGTACAAATTGTGTATTCCACTGGCACCGCTGACATTGCATGTAGCGTCAGCCCAGGTCTGCCATCCCCCTGTGGAGGTCACAGGACACGTTCCTACTAATGGCCCTGTAATACTGTCCAGCCTGATTTCAATATTTCCTCCGCTGGCACCACTGGCTACTCTGGCCTTAAAAGCCGTAACTCCGTTTCTGAAATCAAAATTGTTGTAAACTGTATAATCTCCATTTTCAATATATCCTACGTCCTGTCCGCCCTCGCTGCAGTTTTCAGTTTGAATTCCTGATTGTGAGGAGAAACTCTCAGCTTCAATTTGTGAAGCCGAACCGCTTACTCTCAGCGATGCATCCGATTCACCAATCTTAGCACCTAACGAATTTACTACAAATAATTTGTACGTCCCTGCTGTTTCAGGTGTTACAATTGATGTAGCAGTTCCTGCTGCCTTGGTCATAGTTGGCCCCACAACAAAATTTGTTGTCCCGGCGGGAGCAAACCATACTGAATTTCCTGCATTACCGCTACTTCTTATATCTAAATCAGCTCCACATTTTGTAGCACAGCTTGCAGGAAATACATAATCCTGAACCGGGAACAGATTATTTGGCAGAATGCTTCTGTATGTTTCCTGAACTCCAGCCTTCAAAGCTATATTGTACTGTGCTAAAGGCCATACATTATCCGGAACTGCAATAGGTGTATCAATTGTGCTGCTTGGAGGGTTTTTACCCATTTTGTTAACTGTTGCATAGGTTCTAAGTATTGTTAAGTCGTGTTTTTGACCGTAATCCTCACAGTTGATTGTATATGTTACCCCCGGACTAATATCAAGTACATTGTCATTTTCAGTTATGTATGCACTTCCTTCATCGTTATGCAAACCATAAGTTGGTCCAGTTGAGTTATCAGGAATTCCCTTGACATAATTCTCATTAATAGTAGTATAAGGCATTTGCCCGATTGTATATATTGCTCCGCTGTCATGGAGCCTGTTTAATGCATTATATACACGGTTATTATTTATTACGTTGTCCTTACAGGTATTTGAGTCCAGGAAATTACACCAGCCCCACCCTAGTGTAATACCGTTATAGCCTGTGGTGTGAACCGTGTTATACGTTACTTTGAGCTTGTTTACAAAGAATGCCGTAACACCGGCGCATCCCCCGAATCCGGGAGCAGTGCTGCAGTCCCACAGCATATTATTGTTGATTACAACATTGGTGCAAATACCTTCTACCCCCGGTGCGTACTTCTGGTGTTCTCCGCCATCTCCCAAGTACACATGCTGTGGATGGCCTACTGTAATACCGCTTGACGTGATGTCATAAATATAGTTACCGATAAGATTTGAATTTATAACATCGTTTACCATAGTAATTCCGTCGGCAGCACTGTGCTTTACTACATTGCCTGTAAAGTTAATTGAATCACTGCTGCTTACGTTTATCATGCCTGGATATGTATCCAGAAGAGTGTATTTGGTGTCATGCCAATTACCATTATAATAAGCTATAAATCCGTCAGCACTCTGGCAAGTTGTTCTGCCGTAGGAGTCTCCGACTTTAATGAGGTTCCAGTCCGTATTTGCAAAGGTAATACCCTGGAAGGTAATATTCTTAACTCTGTTTGTATTTGACTTCCCTGAGATGTCTATGAGCCTCTCTAAAACAGGAGCCTCAACATCAGCAGTAGTCATATTCTCACCTGAGCGTGGATAATAATATAGGGTTTTTGTAGTCTTATCAAAATAGAATTGTCCCGGAGAATTTAAAAATTCAAATGCATTGTAAATTGTATGGGTACTGGTAGTGGTAAAAGCTGCACCCCAACCGGGCAGTTGCGCTATTGCTCCATATGGCTGCTGTAAAAGAAGTATTCTGGAAGTACCGGACGTAATAACATCCCTTGTACAAACAATATTTTCGTTCCAAGTTGAACCGTTTACTATCTCAAGGTCATCCTTATTGCTTGTGATTTCCGGTACATCGGACGCATTATACTTAACTCCGTCACTATTGCTGCCGCTTGTCCAAGCCCAGCTGGCCTGTCCTTTTGTAACAGTATAAGTCCCATATCCGCCTTGGGCTTTCACGGTTTTTTTGGTCATCTGAGCTCTCTTGTCATTTACAAAAAGGTATCTCAATTTGGTATTGCGGTTCAAGGTAGCCTTATATATATTTCCGTTATATTGAGTCCACCCTGTAACCTTTGTTGCACCGTTTAAAACAGGTATTTCACCCTGATATGCCTGGTATAATATCCTGAATCCGTTTGTCCCTGAATCTTCCGGGCCAAAAGTAATGGTACTGGTTAAACGATAGTCTCCTCCTCTTAAATAAACATAAATGTCACCGGTCATATTTTGGTTTATAGTACGTACTACATCCCTGGCCTTCGTTATTGTCTGAAAAGGTGCATCAATGGTTCCGGAGTTACTGTCACTTCCGGTAGGAGATACATAATAGACCGCCTGCGTTGCAGCAGAAACAACCATTGGAGACACTGTCAAAGTTAAGATACTGCATAAGACAATTACAATAGAAAGAGTTAATGATATAAACCTTTTTGTCGCCTTATTTTTTAGCATACTTTTCCTCCTTATTTTAATTTACATTAAGATAGTTTTGAAATAATGCACAACAGAATTTTTTAAATAAAAGCCTATGATAACCCATACATTGGCCCGATACTTGCACGGTGAAATTTTCCAAATAACATATATGTATTGATTATCTATAGGCAAATGTAAAGAATAGGAGTAAAATGAAAAGAAAATGATTAGTAAATCTGTTTTTTATTATAGAATGTAAACTGTTTCCAAATCAATATAAATCCTTTTGACATTGGTATATTAATTTTGTAATTATTTGTTATAGGACGAAAAAAATAAATAAATTATATTATTTTTAAGAATTTGTTCACTTTTTTTTACCAACTTATAAAAGGCATCTCAAGAGTTCATGAAGGAACATCCTTGAAATGCCTTTTATTTTATGTTTAAAGCTTAAAACTTATTATCTCCTCCAAAGAGACCTCCCAGAATTCCGCCTCCAATGCCTGCAATACCTGACTGCTGGTCACGATGGCGAGCTCCTGCGGATGAAAGTCTGTCTGATAATCTGGCAAGAGGTAGGCTTTGCAAGAATACAATGCCGGGGCCTGTCAGCTTTGCAAGGAATAGTCCCTCTCCGCCGAAAAGTGCATTTTTAAAGCCTCCAACAGTTTGGATATCATAGTCTACACTTGGCGAAAAAGCCACCAGACATCCTGTGTCAACTCTCAGAGTTTCGCCGGGAAGCAGATTTTTCTGAATAATTGTTCCCCCTGAATGGACGAAAGCCATACCATCGCCAACCAATCTTTGAAGAATAAAGCCCTCTCCTCCAAAGAAGCCTGCACCAAGCTTTCTGGTAAAAGCTATCTCAATGTCCACTCCGCTGGCAGCACACAAGAAGGAGTCTTTTTGACACAGAAAATTGCCCCCCAGCCTTGTTAAATCCAACGGTATTATCTTACCGGGGTAAGGTGCTGAAAATGCAACGTGCTGTTTTGATGCGCCCCCGTTATAAAAAGTAGTGATAAAGAAGCTTTCTCCCGTAAGCATTCTCTTGAATCCCTTAAAAGCTCCGCCATCTGTGGATGTCTGCATCATAATGCCATCTTCCATATACATCATTGCACCGGCTTCGGCCCTAACACCTTCAGATGGGTCCAATTCTATCTCCACAATCTGCATATCGTCCCCATAAATTTTATAATCAATAACGTCTGCCATATTAACCTCCCAAATTTTTAATACTTTATTTAGATACAATATAATACGTTTTAAATAAATATTAGTCTGCTCTTTTTACCCACCGTGAGTAAGGAACTGAATATTTTGCCGCCAGTAGTATTGCCTCCGTCATGCTCACCTCACTGGCAACCCCCTTCCCTGCAATATCATAGGCAGTTCCATGATCAACGGATGTACGTAGAAACGGAAGTCCTAAGGTAATTGCAATAGTTCTTTCAAAGTCCAATGTTTTTGTAGCTATATGTCCCTGGTCGTGATAGAGGGACAATACTGAATTATATCTGCCTATTAATGCGAGATGGAATACCGAGTCAGGGCCTACAGGGCCTTCCACATCAAACCCGCGTCTTTTTGCCTCCTGAATTGCAGGAGTAATGTTTTCCAATTCTTCTGATCCGAAAAGACCGTTGTCACCACTATGGGGATTTAATCCGGCCACAGCCATTATACCCTCTGTTATTCCAAGGCTTTGCAAGGCTTGGGTGCATCTTTCCACGTAATCCAGTAATCTTTCCTTAGTTACCATATCGCAAGCCTTCCTCAGAGATACATGTCGGGTAAGGAAAAATACTCTCATTCCTCTGACTTCGAACATAGTAAGGGGGTCTTTGGTGTCTGTCAATCCGGCAAGTATTTCCGTATGACCGATAAACTCTATTCCAGCCGCTTTTAGTGTAGGCTTGTTTATAGGGGTTGTTGCTATTGCAGAAAGTTTTCCTTCCGTAGCAAGCTCCACACTCTTTTTTATGTACTCGAAGGAAGCCCGGCCATTTTCTGCCTGAACCTTACCGTACTCCAGAGAATCAGGATTTATTATTTTTAAATCCACTACGTTTATAGTCCTTTTGTCTGAATTTATCATGTCCATACCTGTTACTGTGTTAACATTGGTTTTTATGCCGCATATCCGGGCTGCCTTTTCAATAACTCCGGCATCACCTATTACCAAAGGATTACATACTTTGTATATTTCATCATTAGCCAGAGCTTTTACTATTATCTCGGGACCTATTCCTGCGGGGTCTCCCATTGGAATCCCGATTACGGGTTTAAACATTTTATCCCCTCCTGTTAATACTATTATAATATATCTGTTTATATCCGAGGAATATGTCTATTCTAAAAATTGTTGACATTTTATTCAACTGGTAATAATATAATACTGTACTAAGTGTACTATTATCGTTAATACAGTTTTACAAGGAGGTGCTTATGATACAATTGGATTTTAAAGACCCCAGACCCATTTATGAACAAATAAAAGATAAAATAAAGGAGCTGGTTATAACCGGGGCAGTTGAAACTGACGACAGAATTCCGTCTGTAAGAGAGCTTGCTCAAACTCTTACCATAAACCCCAATACTATTCAGAAAGCATATAAAGACCTCGAAGCTGAGGGAATAATTTACTCGGTTAAAGGCAAGGGTAATTTTATAGCCCCATTGGATAAAAGCTCTGTAGACCCCAGACGAAAAGAGCTTTTGCTCAGTATTCAGAAAACGGTGGAAGAATTGATTTTTCTTCATACACCCCAGCAGGTAGTAATCGAAGTAATTCAGAACACATATAGTAAAAAGGAGGCATCCCAATGATTCATGTTAAATCTTTGAGCAAATCCTACGGGGACTTTAAAGCGCTTGACTCTCTTGATATTCACATAAAAGAGGGTTCAGTATATGGGCTTTTGGGACCTAACGGTTCAGGTAAGACTACACTGATAAAGCATTTGACCGGTATTTATAAAAACGAGTCAGGCTCTATAGCCATAGATGGTAAATCCGTCTTTGATAATCCCGAAACAAAATCCAAAATAGTTTATATATCCGACGATCTTTTTTTCTTTTCTCAGTACAGTATAAAGGAAATGGCTTCTTTCTATGCCAGTATGTATCCCGGGTGGAGCTGGGAGAGGTTTAATACTCTAAAGCAGGTATTTCCAATTGACATAAAGCGTAGAGTCGTAAAGCTTTCAAAAGGTATGCAGAAACAGGTAGCTTTCTGGCTTGGAATTTCAGCAAAGCCAAAAGTGATGATACTGGATGAACCTGTTGACGGACTTGACCCGGTTATGAGAAAAAAAGTATGGAATCTGATACTTCAGGATGTTGCTGAATACGGAACAACGGTTCTGGTATCTTCCCATAACCTGCGTGAGCTGGAAGACATTTGTGATCATGTTGGTATCCTATATCAGGGTAAAATGATGGTTGAGCGTGAACTTGATAATATGAAATCAGATATTCACAAGCTTCAGCTTGCATATTCGGGCAATACACCGGATAATTTATTCAAGGATGGAGAGGTATTACACCGTACCCAAAACGGAAGCGTGCTGCAATTAATTGTCAGGGGTAACAAGGATGCGATAATATCCCATGTCAAGTCAACAAACCCTGTTGTAATGGATATTCTGCCGCTTTCCCTTGAGGAAATTTTCATTTATGAATTAGGGGGTAAAGGTTATGAAATCGAAAACATCCTTATTTAAGAAAGGCTTAATTTTAAGCGATCTGAAACGCTATTGGTGGGTCAGTGTAATTTTTTCAATAGGACTTATCCTGACTATGCCTCTGGCACATTACATGCAGAAATTTAATCTAAATACTGACAATTCCAATATTAAGTTTATTAAAGAGTTTATAGCTCGTGAACTGAACTTCCATAGCGGAGTAAGCCTGTTGTTTCCAGCTGTTATTCCTGTTATTATCGCAGTTTTAGCCTACAGGTATATTCAAAAAGGTCGTCAAGCTTCTTTGTACCACAGTCTTCCCGTTACTAGAGCAGAACTGTATTTTAGCAGCTTTGTTTCAACACTGATATTGTATGTTGTGCCTTTATTGATAAATGTTTTTGTTATGGGCTTGCTGAACTCCTTTAGCTTTTTATCTGATTTTTATACAATGGGACTTATTTTCAAATGGTTTGGGCTATCCCTTTTATATGGAATTTTGTTTATGTCCATGACAATTTTTGTTGGCATGTTTACAGGAAGCTCCGTTGCCCAGATAGTATTTGTTTATATTTTAAATTTACTTCCTTTATTTTTCTTTGAGACTATAAGAGCAAATCTATCTTCGTTGCTATATGGTTTTGCAACTTATTCGAATACAGGTTTTTATCGCAAATTGCCTATGACTATGCTCTTTAGCAACAGCATAGAACTTACACCTCGGATGGTGGTTGGTTATATAGTTTTATCAGTGCTGCTTCTGGCGGGAGGTCTTGTTGCATTCAAACTAAGACGACCTGAAACCGCCGGTGATATCATAACCTTTAAGCCCATACGTCCCGTGTTTATATACGGTGTTACAGTATGTGCAACACTAGTCGGCGGAGCTTATTTCTTAGCTATAAGCAGAGCCTCCGTCCCCTTTGCAATATTCGGATATTTCCTATGTGCATTAATCGGCTATGTAGTAGTTCAAATGGTAACAAATAAAACCTTTAAAGTACTTAATACCTACAAGGGTTATCTGGGATACGCACTGGTATTAATAATTATGCTGTTAGGTGTCAAGTTTGATATTTTCGGATATGTAAACAAAGTGCCTGCTGCTGATGAGGTTGCAAACGTTTACATGGGATACAACCTCTACTGGTGGGAAAACCAAGACAATGAAAAATATCTAAGTCCTTCACATGACAATACTACCATTTATAAAGAAACTGCAAATATCAAAAACATCACTGAGCTTCATAAGATGATTCTGGGAAACAGGAGTAAGGAAGGTTTTCCCACCTACATTGCCTACACCCTTAAAAACGGTAAAAAAATCGTCAGGTATTATAATCTGGATACTAACCTGTATGCTTCTGCACTAGGTCCCATATATGAAAGTAAGGAATACAAAAACGGAAGGTTCCCGGTACTGCATCAGGAAGCAGATGATATTAAGTATATACAAGTACACGATAATGCAAATAATAAACAACCTATTGTCATTTCTGATAAGGAAAAACTTAAAAGCTTTATTACTGAAATCCGGAAGGATATTAGCGGTTTTAACTATGAACAGCTTGCGTCCTCTACTGAAGATAAACTCTGGATAGAAATTAGTGACAACAATGACATGATTATTTCATATGGAGTAAATTCAAACTATATTAACACATTGAACTGGTTTAGTAATAACAACAATCAGTAAAAAAAGTTGGGCAGTAAAGGCGATTTTGCCATTACTGCCCGATTTTTTTCTTTTACAACCATCTTACTAATTTTCTTTTACGGGAGCTTTTCTTATCAACAAATATGATAATACTGAAAGTAAAATTGTACAAACAAGGAATACAGCAACTGCGCTTATAGATCCGTAGCTTCCCGTTACTCCGAACATGGTACTTATTCCATTGTATACCCAATTAACAGTAGTAGTTGAACAAAAGTTATAAATTATATACGGCAGTACCATTGTAAAAAAGACCGGAACTCCAATTGATACACATATCTTTTGTATTTTGTTCATTCTGTAATATGCCAGTGTTATAAAATATCCAAGAGTTATTGCACACAGGTACAGCGTTATGCTCCATAATAAAGAAATAATTATATTTCCGGTACTTTGTGTTTTGTCCTGATAAAGCAGACCATACAAAGTATTATAATTCGTTATTCTGTTAAATATAGCTCCTAAAGCCAAATCAATAACCGCCATACCTACCGTTACAGGAATTGCCGCCAGGAAAAAGCTCTTGAACTGTGTTCTCCTTGGTACACCATTGGACATTAAAAATAAATAATTTTTTCTAAAAGAGTTTAATCCTACAACAAACAAAAATATTGCCGACATCATTTCAATTCCATTAAATGAGCTGTTACCCTCAGATGTGGCAGAAGAAAAAAAGATTGTTAGTAGTACTATAATTAAATAGAAAATCAAGACAGAGTTCTTTATCTCTGAAAATATATATTTAGAAGCTGTTTTTAATCTCATTAATAATCCCCTCCATTATCTATTAGTCATGTGAATAAATAGTTTCTGTAAATCAGGTTTTGTAACTTCCAGTCCATCGGGAATACCTGCCTTATCCAAATGTCCAAGTACATATGCACATTTGATTCCCCCTATTGTATCCGCTCCAAGTATATTTTTGCCGGCAGTAAAACCGTCAACCGCAGATATACTTCCTGTTATGGCATAACCCTGCGACAGAACGCTCTCAACTGATTCGTTCAAAATCAATTTGCCTGATTTTATTATTATAACGTCTTCAATTATGTCTGCCGCTTCTTCAATCAAGTGTGTTGAAATGATAATAGTTTTTGGCTTTTCACTGTAATTTTTTAGCAATTCCTTATAAAACAGGTCACGGTGGTTTGCATCAAGTCCCAGAACAGGCTCATCCAGCAGAACAAAAGGTACATTACAGGATAGCGCCAAAATCATTTTGAATATAGATGTATAACCTGTAGACAAAGTTTTTATCTTTTGATTCAATTTTAGGGAAAACTTCTCACACAACTCAGCAGCATATTCACTGTCAAAATCGGTGTAAAATTCTTTAGTCCAGTTAAATGCCTTTTTTACCGTCATATTCTCAGGATAGTAATTATTTTCAGCCATAAAATATATCTTTGATAATGCATTGTCATTCTCTATAACATTTTCACCGTTTACCAGAATCTCCCCTTCAGTAGGAAAAATCCTGTTTGTAATCAGATTCAACAAGGTTGTCTTTCCTGCTCCGTTACGGCCAAGAAGTCCGTAAATCTTATTTTCTTCCAGTTTGAGGCTGATATTTTCCAGGGCTGTCACGTCTGCGAATTTTTTAGTTATATTTTTGATTTCCATTTGACTCATATTTCAAACCCTCTTTCCAACATTTTTAATATATCCTCTTTTGAAATTGAAAGTTTCTTTGCCTCTGTCACAAGAGATTTTATATAGCTTTCAAAAAAATCCACCTTCCGTTGTTCAAGTATTTTTTCTTTTGCCCCATTTGCAACAAACATGCCAAGCCCCCTCTTCTTATAAACAATTCCATTATCAACTAAAATATTTATTCCTTTTAACGCAGTGGCCGGGTTTATTTTGTAGTTTACCGAAATCTCTGTTGTCGATGGAATTTGTGTCTCCTCTTGGTATGCCCCTGCTATAATGGCATCCTCCAATTCCTCAGAAAGTTGAAGATATATAGGTTTGTCATTATTAAAATCTAGCTTCATGCCTTCACCACCTAATCAGTCCATTAGTTAATTACTTATATAACTAACTATAGAACCAAGCGACCTAAAAGTCAATAGGTAATATAAATTTTTTTATATACTTTCGAAAGGTTAAATCGTATAATTTACATATCTTAAATGAATATTGTACATAATTTACATATGAATCCCGATTTAGGGATATACGGAGGTAACATGCCTAATCTGGTTACTCACTATCTTTGTGGCTCAGAAGCTGTTAAGATGATTGAAAATAAAGAGTGCAAAAAACTGATTGAACAAAATAAGAACGTCTTTAATCTGGGGGTTCAGGGCCCCGATATACTTTTTTACTATGGTCTCTGGCCTTGGTCTCCTAAAACCAAATATGGCAATATAGGAGAGAAATTTCATACATCTAAAGTTAATATTATTTTCAGTAAAATGATTGACTACATTTTAAAGCAGGAGGGGACTGTCAAAGATATTCTTACTGTTTATTTTATGGGCTTTTTATGCCATAACTGTCTGGACAGTATTACTCATCCTTATATTTTCTACAAATCAGGCTTTAAAACAGATGAGGATCCACGCACAAACCTTTATCACTACTATCACAGGCGTTTTGAGACTTCCATTGATGTATTGATGTGTAGTCGGCTTTTGAACAAAAAAGTCCATGAGATCCGAATTGATAGGCTTATAGGTATAACCGTCAGGGAGCGTGACGTAATCGGGGATATGTACGAAAGTGTTATAGACTCAGTTTTTAATTTTATTATTCCCGGCAAACTTATTTCAAGAGCCATAAAGGATATGAATACAGTAGAAAAAATCCTTAGGGATCCCCACGGTATAAAGAAGAAATTTGTAGCTGGTATAGACCAAGTTATCTATGGTTTTCCACTATTCTCCAGCCTTATCTTTCCCTTACAGCTAAAGGACGGCTTGGATTACTTGAATCTTGCCAAAAAGGAATGGGCCATGCCATATGATAAGGCACACAAAAGTACTCTTTCATTTATAGAAATGTTTAAAGACGCCTGTGATAAAACACAACGCTTTTGCCAGGTGCTGTATTCAACTATAACAGGGGATAATTCTAACATCTCCTACGCCTTGAAACTTTTTGGGAACAATTCCTATACTTCAGGAATCAATTGTGACGTGTCTGTCAAATTCAAGTACCATGATATTATTTTTGAACAACACGGTGTTTAAGCAGTCTCATAACCATTTCCACGGTATCAGCCAGATCTTTTTTACTTCTTGATTTTGCTTTTTCAAAGGGCAAAGCTACCCTGTTAATACTTACAATAGCCGACACTCCCATTTCATATGCTGCTTCTGCACCATCTCCTACATCTCCAACTATTGCAATAACGGGAACATTCTCTTTTTTAGCACGGGTAGCAACACCTATAACAACCTTACCTCTAAGGCTTTGCTGGTCAATTCTTCCTTCCCCGGTGAAAACCATGTCGGCATCTTTTATTATGTTATCAAAACCTACTAAATCAAGAACTGTTTCGATTCCGGGTTTGAGGCATCCTTTAAGGAAAGCCAGGATTCCTGCTCCCATTGCACCTGCTGCACCGCTTCCCGGAATTTCTGAAACATCAACCCCCAGTTGGCTTTTTATTTTACCGGCTAAATCCATAAGATTTTTGTCAAGCAGTAGAACCATTTCCTCGTCGGCCCCTTTTTGAGGTGCATAAACATGCGCCGCACCGGTTTTACCGTACATGGGATTGTCAATATCGCACATAGCAGTTATTTTACAATCCTTCAGGAGCCGTTCTGCCAACGTGGTGTCAATATGAACTATTTCTCCTAATGTAGCACCAGTGGGAATAAACTCTTCCCCTGCCTTGTTTCTAAACCTTACGCCTAAAGCACATGCCATTCCGGTACCTGCATCATTTGTACAGCTCCCCCCAAGTCCTATTATTATTTCACGGCAGCCGTTTTCTACAGCATGACGTATCATTGTACCTACACCAAAGGTTGTGGTCGCAGAAGGATTAAGCCTCTCTTCTGCCAACGGAAGGCCTGCAAACATGGCTGTCTCCAGTATAGCTGTGTTACCTTTTCTGGCGTAATAGCCTTCCAGCTTTTCATTATATGGCCCTGTAGCTTCAAGAGTAACTTTTTGTGCTCCAAGTAACTGTATGAAACAATCAGAAGTGCCTTCCCCTCCGTCAGCTACAGGTATTTCAACTATTTCACTGTCAGGATAAAATTGTTTAATTTTTGTTTTTATTATGCCACAAACCTCAACAGAACTTATACTGCCTTTAAAGGAATCAGGAGCAATCACAAACTTCTTCATTTGACATTCCTCTTTTCACGCTTATATGTATAAAAAGAACACATATTCCATATGAAATCTGTGTTCTTTTATTATTAAAATAAGTTATGGTTTTTTATTATATAGAAAGTATATTACTTAGTTCAAACAGCTCTTTGTCAATATCCTTCTTCATGGCTAATGCTTCATCTATATCAATATCAACAACCTTAGAATCCTTTACAGATATAATTCTGTTATAGACACCATCTTTGAGTAGTGTTACAGCTTTTGCTCCCATAACACTTGCCATAACTCTGTCCTGAATAGTCGGGCTTCCTCCTCTTTGGATATATCCCAAAACTGTTCCTCTGGTTTCTATTCCGGTAAGGTCTTCTATCTTCTTGGCAAGCTCCAATGCTCCTCCTATTTTCTCAGCAACACCTTCAGCCAATATGATTATATAGTTTTTCTTTCCGCTGTTTCTTCCCTGAATTATCTTTCTTATAATATCTTTATCGAAATCAAATTCTCTTTCAGGAAGGAGAACTACCTCCGCACCTCCCGCGATTCCTACATTCAAAGCGATATGTCCCGCACGACGTCCCATTACTTCAAGAACGCTGCATCGTTCATGTGAATATGCCGTATCTCTGATTTTGTCAAGTGCGTCCTGAACAGTATTCATTGCTGTATCGTAACCTATTGTATATTCTGAACTTGCTATGTCATTATCAATAGTTCCCGGCAAACCCATAACCTTCATGCCAAATTTACTGAAATCCCTAGCTCCTCTGTATGAGCCGTCTCCTCCGATAACAACAAGCGCGTCCATACCAAAAGCTTTTGAAATTGACATTGCCTTCTGCATGCCTTCGTCAGTTGTAAATGCCTTACATCTGGCAGTTTGAAGTATCGTTCCCCCTCGATGGATAATATCAGATACATCTCTGGCACTCATATCAAATATATCTCCGGTAATTAAACCATTGTAACCTTTCCTGATGCCTAGCATCTTGAACCCGTGATATATACCTGTTCTTACAACAGCACGTATGGCAGCATTCATTCCCGGTGCATCTCCGCCGCTGGTAAGTACTCCTATTGTTTTAATGTCGCTCATTTCAAACCCTCCCCGTAAACAGTAAAATCTGAATGTCGTATATATACATCAAATTTTTATACAAACTGAACCCAATTGAGTTCATTATAAACCAATACACCTTCAGAAACAATATAAATCAGCTACTTTGTTCTTTTTTCTATACAATTACCAATAATATCTCCGGCCAGAACTCTGGTTTCAAAGCCTTCTCCGGTCTGTTGTATTATATCTTCATCTATTTTAACCATATTTTTTTTAAAAATCAGAAGAACAGTAGAACCTCCGAATTTAAAAAATCCTTTTTCATCACCTCTTGAAACATGTTCTCCGGGAGTATAAGTCTGGATTATTGAGCCTACTGAGGTTGCTCCCACCTCTATAAAAAGAACTTCCCCAAAATTGTCTGTTTTAAATATGCTGTATTCTCTTTTGTTTCTGCAAAAAAGTTCAGGTATTTTCTTTAATGCAACAGGATTTACAGAGTAGTATTTACCTTTTATTTTGTGTGTTTCCATGCACTTACCGCTATCAAAAAAATGGAACCTGTGATAGTCTACAGGGCAAAGTCTTAGTATCAGGTAAGTGCCTCCATTGTATTCTTCAGCCAGTTTTTCATCCTGAAGGAGTTCACTTAAACTGTATGTCATTCCTTTTATCTGAAGTAGTTTTTCCTTATCTATATTTTCCAATGCCTGAAGTCTCCCATCACCCGGTGACAGCAATTTTTCCCGGACTTTATCAAATTTCCTGGCAGAGGGCTTCATTTTTCTGGCAAAGAAATCATTGAAGCTGTTGAAATCCTCCAGCTTGTTTTCACATTCATTAATATCTATTGAAAATTTATCAGCAAAACCCTTTATAGTTTTACGGCTTATTTTCCTGTCGCAGAAAAATCCCGTCAAGGCAGAATATAACTTACGTTTTACAAGGAGCTCCAATCCAAGCCTTCCTCTTCCTGTTGTGTACAAGGTATCTAGGAGTTTGCCCCCCGCCACCTGTTCAATATCATATTTTTTTGTTTTTCTATTATAAATCTGAATCATTGTATTCTCTTTTCTTTAAATAATTTTACTCTTAATGAGAATTTTATATTATTGAGAAAATTAATGCAATTTAAAAAACTCCTCCCGGCATGTTATTAATTAATGCCAAGAAGGAGCTTTTTTAGTCGTTTTTATTTATATGACGGTTTACTTGTATGGGTCTATTGTTTGAATAGTTCCGTCCTCGTTATATTTCAATTCAGTAAATTTAACGCATCTCTTATTATCACGGCCGCCTGATAATGAGCTGTCATGGTAAAACAGATACCACTTATCCTGGTACTGAACTATTGAGTGGTGAGTAGTCCATCCTACAACAGGTGTAAGTATTTTGCCTTTGAATACAAAAGGTCCTTTTGGATTTTTACCAACTGCGTATACAATGGTGTGAGTTGTACCTGTTGAGTAGGAAAGGTAGTAATTGCCGTTGTATTTGTGCATCCATGGGCCTTCAAAATATCTCCTGTCTTCATCACCGGCAAGGATTGAATTACCCTCTTCATCTACAATGGATATCTCTGCAGGAGCTTCTTTGAATGTAAGCATATCATCGCTCAATTCAGCTACTCTAGGGCCTATAGCCGGAGCTGCTGCATCAGGGCCTTCACCATTAGGGTTGAAGCTGCCAGTCTGCCACTTTTCAAGTTGACCGCCCCAAAGACCACCGAAATAGATATATGCTCTATTGTCATCATCCACCAAAACAGCAGGGTCTATGCTGAAACTGCCGGGAATAGGCTCTTTTTGAGCTGTAAATGGACCTGAAGGGGATGAACTCGTAGCTACTCCGATTCTGAATATACCATCCTTATCTCTTGCAGGGAAGTACAAATAGTAGGTATTGTTTTTGTAAGCAGCATCCGGCGCCCACATTTGTTTGGAAACCCATGGAACATCTTTCATGTGAAGGGCTTCACCATTGTCAACGCAAGGTGAATCTAAATCATCCAAAGACAATATGTGATAGTCTTCCATCATATACTGGTCTCCGTTATCGTTTGAAACTATATCCTCGTCAAGGTCATGAGAAGGATATATATAAATTTTACCTTCAAATACATGTGCAGATGGGTCTGCTGTATAAATGTGTTCCACTAAAGGCTCTTTTTGTTTTACAATTTTCTCCATGCGACTTTCTCCTTAATTAACATAATAGTTATAATAGAGTTAACAGTTACCATTATATCAATATTTTATTAACAATCAATCATAATTTGATAAGCTTCGTTTTTCTTGCCTCCTTTAATTTATATGTCAATTTCAGGATTTTATCTCATATAAGACTTTGCACTAATTTTCTACTACTCACATATTGGATATTTAGTTGTATCCCAGGTCCTTCCCTCACTCTTAAGGAATGCATCGTTTACATTAAAGTATTTATAGGAAAGAGCAGCATTCTGTTTGGTATATATAGTATCCCATGTACAATCGAGATGATAATATTTATCCTCTATTTTTACTATATTCCAAGCGTGCGCTCCGCCTGCCCACCCGTGGGCTACCTTGATACACTCAATCCCTACCCTGTTGAGAAGGATATTCATTGTATCTGCGATGGCATCGCATGCACCCTTCTTATCTATTAGAACACCGTATGCACCTGTATATACTCCCAGAGTATAACTTATATTATTACAAATATAGTCGTGCAGAGCCTTCTCCTTTTCCAAAGGAGTCATATCAGGTGTTACAACCGAAGCAATGATTTCATCCGCCGTGTTCAAAAACGATGCTATTTCCGCCTTTGTCTGGCTAAATCCCCAAAAATCAATTTTAATGTTGTCATTGAACCTTGTGTAGCTTGAATAGTCTTTTATTGAATTACCGCTCAAATCAAGTTTTGTAAGCTTTGCCAAGTAGGACAAAGGTGAAAAATCTTCTACGGCATTATCGCTTAAATCTACATCTTCCAGATTCGTAAGGCTACTCAGAGAGGTTATATCCTTGATATTATTGTACCCCAGCCTCAAGGTTGACAAATTTTTTAATACTGAAAGAGAGCTTATGTCTTCAATTTTACATGAATACATATTCAGACTGCAAAGATTTGTCTTAAAGTCCTTTATACAGCTTATATCCTTTAGTGGATTACGATCAACACCCAGATTGTTTAAATTTGTAAGGTCCTTCAAAGGACTTAAATCTGTTATCTGGTTGCTCTCTAGGCTTAGCATGTAAAGCTTTGACAGTTTTTCCAAAGGAACCAGACTTTTAATTTTGTTGTAGTTCAGAAATAAGTATTGGAGGTTCGTCAGCTCACTAAGCTGTGATATGTCTTCCAGCTGGTTATCGGTCAAATATAGCATAGTCAGATTTTTTGCGTATTGAATTCCTTCAAGTGAGGCTATGTCCAGATACTTTGCATTAAGAAATTTGATATTCAGCATATCACTTTTGAGAATATCTCCGGTGGGTTTTGAAATAGCACTCCTAACAGCATTCTCCAAATTTGGATCAGCAATATAAACCAAATCATCCGTCTGAACAAAAAGTGTTAATTTGACTGTACCTTCATAGCCTTCAACCGTACCTTCGAAATTCTGTGTACCTCCTATGGTGGTATCAACACCGTCAGTGTTCCATTCAACGGGTAAATCCACCTCAGTTCCGTCATATCTTTTTGCCTTGACCATAACAGGCAGGTCATAAGGTTCTCCCTGCTTTACGGAAGCTCTGATATCCTCAATGGTATATTGCGGAACTACTGTAACAGTTACATAAGCTTTCTGCAGGAATCCCTTTACAGTGCCTTCTACCTTATACTCTCCTGCCTTGGTTACATTCAGCGTCCCCGTGTCCCATGTTACATTGTCAAAACCCAGTTTATATGTGCCATTGGATAATTGTGCAGCCACAGTTACAGGTAGCTTGACTGAGCTGTATTGAGGGACGGTAACCGGCATTCCGACAAAAGAAACTATCGGAGGATTTACATTCACAGTCAATGTCATCTCCCTTGAAAAGCCCTCAATCCTGCCTACAAATTTAAAGCTTCCCAGAACACTTAGGTCAATAACTGACGGTGTCCATATTACAGGAACCCGCGCGGTACCTCCTCCTACAATGTTTACTTCTACTGTTTCAGGCAACGAATAGTCAATCCCCTGATATGCATCTTCCCCCCATGCATAATATTTAAGTGAGGCAATCTCTCCCGCTACATTTAATGTCAAAGCCACCGGCAGTGACAGTCCTTCTGCCGATCCGACATATTTATATGTACCCGGATTTGTGGTGTCTGCTGTTTGAGAGTCCCAGGCAACTTCAACCTCGTAACCTGTACTGTCTGCCGGAAAATAAGGAAGTATCTGCGGCAACACATACGCTTGTCGCAGAACCGTATAAACTACAGGGTTGACTATCAGATTCCAATTAATTTTCTCGGAATAACCTGCAATACTACCAACAAGCTGGTATATTCCCTCATTATGAGTGTTTATTTTTACTGACTGCCATGTTACCGCAACATCAGCCCTGCTTCCATCTGCCAATGTGGCAGGTATTGTTTGAGGAAGTGAATAAGAATCACCCTCATTAATGCAAATGGTACCGTTTGGATTTTCTACGCTTAGTACCTCGTTCCCATTTGCATTCGCAATGAAAGGATTGTACAATGAGGACATTGTTATAAGCAATGCCAGAACCATAGTAAGAAAAACTCTTAACTTGCTGTAACTATTCATTAGTTACCTCCTATTTAATTTTTGGAACTACATGTAATATTTTACAATAAAATCAATCAAATTGTAAATTATATACAATATGCATTTCCAAAATACCGGAAATTACTAATAGTTTATACCCCATTAATTTTTAGCTCATACAGACTTCCCATACCTGATTAACAATCAATCATAAAATACTTTTTATTAGTATTTTCTACTTACTTGAAGAATTTTGTTGCTTATCCGGTCCCTTGAAACCTCCATCATGTCCGAAACCTCTTCCGCCTCCCGGGCCAAAGCTTTTTTGAGTTGTTACTCCGTTTTCATCCAACCAAGTAACTGAGCCGGTTGCTTTAAAGTCTATGAGCTTTGTCCCTGCCTTGTACACTCCCCCTGTTAATGAGCCTCCTGTGTACAATGAATAAGAGGAATCTTTCTTCAACAAAGGTGAAGATATAACCACCGATTGGTATTCCTTTTCAGGAGCATATGTTGCAACTGTATTTCCCTTGCTGTCTTGGAGGTGAACTATGGTTCCTGCTTCCTGTAGGTTTGGAAAATTCATATTGATTGAGTACTGGGTGGATTCCTCTGAAGGGGCCTGAGCCATTCCTGAACTGCCTGCTGCAATAAGTAATCCGCCGCTTATTTTAAATGTACCGTTATAGTCGATGGCACCATTATTATTGGATGTAGGACCACTTACAAATACTTTACCGTTTGTCATGACTACTGAGCCGTTGGAATCCAGTCCGTCCCCTGATGCATTAACGGATATGTTTCCTCCGTTTATATATAACATGCTGTTTGCAGATACAGCATCCGGTCCCTGCCCGGGCTGTCCGGGTCCCCCTGCTTGTCCGGGTTCTCCTGGTACTCCGGCTTCTTCTGGCTGTCCGCCCCCTCCGGGTCCCCCTGTTCCTGCCGAGCCGTCGTTTCCTCCATTAATATTTATACCGTCATCGTCTGATGTAATGTTTATCTCTCCGTCTGCAATAGTTAAAACCATACTTTCTATTCCTTCATAGCTTTTTGTGATATTGATTTTACCGTTTTTGATATCTATATTTGAATCCGCGTGTATTCCGTCGTCGCCGGATGCTATTGTAATGTCCCCGTCGGACACAGTGGCAGAGTTGCTGCTGTGTATGGCATCATCAGAAGTATCTAGCTTGAACGTTCCCCCCGCTATGTCAATATAGGACTCTGCCTTGAGACCTTTGGCACTTGGAGTTTCTGTTTCAGTGCTTTCTGTCTCTGTGTTGTTTTCCCATCTTCCCGGAGCCTTCCTGTCGTCACCTGATTTTTTAGTGCCGTTTGCACTGCCGCCACCGCTTAATATGTTTATGTTTCCGTTTGTGATGAGCATGGATGTTTCTGCCTGAATTCCATCGGTTTGCGTTGTCAGATTGAAAGTTCCTCCCTGAATAACAATGAAACCTTTTTTCTCATCGGTATCGTTTGTAGACTTTATTCCGTCTCCTCCGGCTTTAACGGTAATGCTTCCGTCTTTTACCAGAACCATATCTTTACCTACTATTGCGTCATCCTTTGAGTTAATGCTAATACTTCCCCCAATTATTTTTAAATCATCTTTACTTGAAATACCATCATTATAGTTTGCATTTACCGTTAATTTTCCTGTTCCGTTAATTGTAAGGTTGGATTTGCTGAATACTGCCGAATCGGGTTCTTTATTTGCGGTATCATCCAAAGTATAATTTTTACCGTCATTTAGTGTATTGTCAGTCCCTTCTTCCAGAGAAAGCACTGC
Organism: Ruminiclostridium papyrosolvens C7; assembly: GCF_000421965.1. Classification (GTDB taxonomy): domain Bacteria; phylum Bacillota; class Clostridia; order Acetivibrionales; family DSM-1351; genus Ruminiclostridium; species Ruminiclostridium papyrosolvens_A. The sequence goes on from NZ_ATAY01000063.1 coordinate 190,399, forward strand.
CTTGTCTGCGTTTTTTATATAAACAGGGGCACTATTGCTGCTGTTTATTTCCGCACCGTTCAGAACCAGTCTTACAGTCCCCTTATCCTTAGAATCAACAATAATCTGACCATCATTCATTTTGCCGCTTATAACATACGTTCCCGCAGTCGCAATTGTCACCTTGTTTTCTTGTACTTCTGCTCCCGGACCTGTAAGAGTTGCTGTTGCTCCATTTAGCTTAACATAAGTCGGGTTCTGATTTTTCCATAGGGTATAATTATCATCGGTGTCATAAGTAATCATGTCATTTGTAACCTTTATTACTTTACTGCTTTTTATACTACCTGAACTGTCGGCAGCAGGCTGTGTTTCATTGGCAGACTGTATTGCAGAATTACTGCAGGATGCCAATAAAAACAGGCTTAATGATATGCTCAGTAGTTTACAACCCCTGAATTTTCTCTTCATTTAGACCATCTCCTTTGTTTTGTCATCTTAATATAACGATTGTGGAGTATCCGCACACATAGATAATGTAATATTCATATTTCCATTTCTGCACCGTAGCGCGTCCAGAAATTCCTTCTGGCTTTTTCCATTTTCCATAGTCACTGTATATACCAGTTCATAGAGACTTCCCATATCTGTTGTTTTTACCTTTTTAAGTTCAAAATCTGTAGTATATTCCTTAAATATATCATCAAATGCTCCCTCATAATCTAAGTCTTCAGGTATGGTTATTTTAAGCATCTTTTGTGATGTTTTTCTTATTCCGAATTTAAACACGCTCAGCAAGAGCATCAACAAGCATAAAATAACAGTAAATGTTACTGCATACCCATAGTATCCCGCGCCACAGGCAAGTCCGGCAGCCATTGTAAAAAGTACATAGGCTATATCCTTTGGGTCCCCCGGAGCACTTCTGAATTTTATGATTGAAAATGCACCTGCAAGACTGAAGGCTCTTGCAATGTTACTGCCTATAAGAAGTATGATAATTGCAATTACGGTGGGAGTCATTATCAGTGTTAGTGAAAAGTTTTGTGAATATCCGAATTTACTGCTGGTTTTCATGTAGGTTATACTTATAATTCCACCTAATACAAAAGATACCAGTATTGTTAAAAAGCAATTTGTTATTGATATTGTAGTGCCGGTTGACGTTGTATTGAAAAATGATTCAAACATTTAACGACCTCTCCCTTCTTTTCTTCTTTACTATTTAAATATTTCTGATACTCTTTTCCATATTTCGAAAAACTTGTTTTGTATATGTTGTTTTCGGACAGTAGCTTAGACAACCATAATGGTACACTCTTTTCCGCCTTAACTTCCATTAACCATTTTCCATTTTCAAGCAACTGTGTCCCATAATCACCACTTTCTAATTTGAGTTCTTCTCTCCTTGTTCTGATATTAGTATCAAAGGTTATTCTTAAATCTCTGGACTCCTTACTGAATAAGGCTTTTCTGTCATATGCAAGATAAAGCTTAGGCTCAAGCTCATAAAATTTCAGCATGTAATCAATTTCATTCAACACCTGTCTGTTCATATATTCCTTGTACTCCGGCTTAATTCCCGTTTCAACAAAAGAATATGCTTCATTTAGCTTTAAGGTTGTCCTTCTTTTGTTTACCACTCCGCAGAATTTTTTCTTTATTTCCAAATAAACCTTTGAGTCCTCTTTGGGGACTCCATATGCCCTTAACCGAAGCTTCTCCTTATATTTAGGCTTTGATAGAGACTTTCTGATTAATACATTATCCTTTGTGTCATAGTAGATATTGCAGATAGTATATAATTCATGTTTCTTGTTATATTCGTCCAGTTCCATATAACGCAGAAGCTCGGTTTGGATTATTTTATAAACTGATTCATCAATAAGAAACTTACTTTCATACCTGTTAAAAACCTCAACAGCCATTCCTTATCCCCTTTCTTTTTTCTACTTTCCTTCCATGGCTCTTATTTTATTGTTCAAAACTTAAACAAACCTTAAATTATTTAAAAGTTTTTGCTCTTTTTTGATTTAAGATTGATTTAAGGTTGCCCATGCTATAATACTAATGTAAGAAATTTTCCGGGTTGGGGAGCTGAATTAATATGAGAATTTTAATCGTAGAAGACGAAATCCACCTTGCAGAAGCTTTATCGCAAATATTAAGAAAAAACAATTACACTGTTGACATTGCCTATGATGGCACCACCGGCTTGGATAATGCTTTAAGCGGTATATATGATTTAATTTTACTGGATATAATGCTGCCAAACATGGATGGTATTAGTGTATTGAAACACATAAGGTCGGAAAATATATTAACACCTGTAATACTCCTGACCGCCAAAGGCGAAATAGCCGATAAGGTTAAAGGTCTGGACAGCGGCGCAGATGATTATCTTCCAAAGCCCTTTGCTACTGAGGAATTACTGGCAAGGATTAGAGCCGCCTCCAGAAGAATGGGTGAAATCGTATCTGACACCACTATGAAATATGGTGATATTGAGCTGAATACTGCCACTCTTAAATTAACCTGCGGAAGTAAAGAAATTAAACTGATACTGAAGGAAAGCCAGCTGTTGGAGCTTTTGATTATGAGAAAAACCTCTGTTACTTCCAAGGAAATAGTTATCGAGAAGCTTTGGGGCTTTGACTCTGATGCAGAACATAATAATGTTGAAGTTTATATATCATTTTTAAGAAAAAAGCTTGCTTTTTTGAATTCTTCCGTAGTTATAAATACTGTCAGAGGCGTTGGCTATACTTTGGAGGCGAGGAATAATGTTTAAAAAACTTAGAAATAGATTTTTAATTTCAAATCTTGTAATTATATCGGTTATGCTGATTATTTCCTTTGCCGCTATATATTTTATAACCTACAATAATGTCAGTTCAGAGATTAATATGGAGATTCACCGAATGGAAGATTCATATTTTAAGCGTAATGATAATATGGGCCAACATCCTCCTGACTTTGGAAGTCAGAAGCCCCCCAAACGAGATGCTGTTGCGCCTTCCCATGAACGCACAATTTCCTTTATGATAGAAACAGACCTTCAGTGGAATATAACTGACAAAACATCTTCTTTTGACATAGATGATGAGCTATATGAAAGTGCTAAGGAAAAAGCAATTTCAAAAAATAATAAAACCGGGAACTTTAATCTTGAAAATGAACACTGGACTTTTTCCATAACTCCTATAATGAACGGATATCGTCTGGTTTTTCTGGATACAACCTCCCAATATGGAATTCTGAAAACTTTGATTTATACTTTTTTGTTTGTAGCGCTGATTATGTTTATTATAATCTATTTTATAAGCAGGTTTTTTGCAAACAGGTCTATAAAACCTGTTCAAGAAGCCTTTGAAAGGCAGAAGCAGTTCGTTGCAGATGCTTCTCACGAACTGAAAACGCCTCTTGCTGTTATTAATACAAATGTGGATGTTCTTTTGTCCAACAATCAGGATACTATCGACAGCCAATCCAAGTGGCTGAATTATATAAAATCCGAATCCGAAAGAATGGCGAAACTGACAAATGATCTTTTATATCTTACACAAATGGATAATTCCGATAATAAAATGATTTATTCCAATTTCAACATGAGTGAGGCCGTAGAAAACATTATCCTTACAATGGAGGCTGTTATATTTGAGCACAATCTTTCACTCAACTATGAATTGGAGCCTGCACTGTTTACCTATGGCAATGATGAGCAGGTCCGACAGGTAGTAATGATTCTCCTGGATAATGCAATAAAATATACAAATAAGAATGGTACCATATCAATAGCACTTAACAAACAGAATACCGACATAATTCTGTCAATTACCAACACCGGGGAAGGAATTGCACCGGAACATCTGAAAAAGATATTTGACAGGTTTTATCGTACGGATAAATCCCGTTCAAGGCAGCTTGGGGGCTATGGTCTGGGCTTATCTATAGCCAAAGCAATTATTGACCAACATTGCGGCAAAATCTATGCAGAAAGCATAGTAAATGAAAAAACAACTTTTTTTGTGAGGCTTCCAATGAGTTTATAGAATGACCCGAATATTTGACCGCAAATTATTTTTAAGATAGTATACTTGTACGGAGGTGTTCATTTTTGGTAAATAAAACTTTATTTCAGTGTCCTAATTGTAAAAAACCTTTAAATAAGGGGCAAAAGCAGTACTTTTGTCCAAACGGACACAGTTTTGATATAGCAAAGCAAGGTTATGTAAATCTTCTTCTTGCAAGTCATATCGGGACAGGCAAACCCGGGGACAGTAAGGAAATGATTAAGAGCAGGAGAGAATTTCTTGACAAAGGTTATTATCAGGAGTTTTCCGATACCCTTAATAATATGGTCGTTGAAACACTGAAGGCTGAACATTCTGACAATATCAGTATTTTTGATGCCGGGTGCGGTGAAGGCTACTATGTCAGCAGATTGAAACAAAATTTCTCTGCTTTTTATAATACAAAGAATTTGGACATGTATGGTATTGACGTGTCTAAACCGGCAATACAATATGCTGCGGGACGTGACAAGGATATACATTTCGCGGTTGCAAGCAGTTACCATGTACCTATGCTAAACAATTCCGTTGACTGTATTTTATGTTTATTTGCCCCCAGAGATGAGCAGGAGTTCAAGCGTATATTAAAACCTTCCGGGAAGCTGTTAGTAGCTGCACCCGGCCCCAGACACCTGTATAGTCTAAGAAAATTTATCTACGATAGTCCGGACATAATAGGTCAAAAGGGTACCGTGGAAGAAGACTTTAAGCTTCTGGAACATAAAATCGTGTCCTACTCAATAACTATCAACGACAAAGAGGACATTTTCAACCTGTTCAATATGACTCCGTACAGTCGTCACTCTGATGCTGAGACTGAGAATAAACTCAAAACAACCGGCGAATTCAGTACGGAAGTAGAAATTAATATAAGAGTGTACCAAAAAGCTTAAATTCGGTACACTCCCTGATTTTGCTTTAAGTATTATGTGACAACCTGTTGATTCTTTTAGAACTAATTACGTTTTTAACTGACTTATACAAAAATGCCGCCCCCAAGGATAACAAGAATACCACAACAGGAGCACAATATAAGATAAAGTCCGGTAAACATCCTGTTTCATACCACCTAAATATCAAAATAACAATTGACATATGGAATATATAAATAAAAAGTGAATATTCCCGACCTATTTTCTCAAGAATTGTATTTTTCCCAATCGATGGATGTTTAAGTAAAAACAATACTAGGGCTATTACCAGCAATTCCGAACTTATAAAAGGAGGCGCCACAGAATTGTATATAGTAAATTCAATATAATTGGTAATTATTAATACTGTTATTATAATCGGAAGAATCGACTTATTCAGCCGTGTAAGAAATTCTTGGTACCTCCTGATTATACAACCCAACATGAAGTATGGTACCGATACCATAATACAATTACGCCAGACAATCATATTTCCTCCTGCCCTTACAGGAAGTATATAGCACAATAACAGCAAGGGAGCTAAAAACATAATATAGTTTAATAAATTAAATTTGCATAACACCAAAATGATAATAAGGGCATATAGAAGAGAACCTAAATACCACAGATGATCAGCAAAAGGAGATTGGTTATAGACCACAAAATCAAACCATTTTTCAGAAGTAAAATACTGTTTGATTTCATATACAGAATCATTACTGAAAACAAACTGCAACAAAATATCAAATATTAAAAACAAAAAATTGGACAAAACCGTTAGTATTGCTATTTTCCTTATTTGCTTTTTCAGTCGTTTTGAAAATTCTTCTCTGTCTGTTCTATAGCAAAAGTACCCGCAAACCACAAGAAAGAAGGGAACAGCAATTTTACCATATGCTATTGCAATACTACCTCCCATACCATAAAACGGGATATGTATACAGACAACAAGAAATGCCGCTATTGCTCTCATACAATCAACAGAATGTACCTTTTCCACTGGTCTTTCCTCCTTTTGGAGTTATTAATCTAATTATAGGCTTATCGATTATATGCAACAGGAATGCCATTGCAACTGAAGATATAACTACCAGTGTTACATACAAGAGGTCATTGGTAATATTTAAAAATATATCCGATTTGTAAAGCAACAGAAAAAGATAGTGTATAAGATACAGCTCCAAAGATATCTTTGAAAGAAATCTGAGTATTATATTACTAAATGTAATCTTCATGCATAGTATAAAAACAACCGCTACAAAAAGGATCACTGCCGGAAGCTGAGTGAAAAAGCATATCAAGCTTTCAGGGTATCCGGAAGCAGTTTCAGTTTGTGCGTAATATGAGAATTTTCCAATGGTATAATTTGAAACCTTATACATAACCGCAAACGCTGCAATAGCTAAAGGAAATATTACAGCATAATACTTTTTTACTATTGCTGTTAGTCTATTTTCAAATCTAGCTATCAGCATCCCAATATAAAACAGAAAACAGGTGTTGTACCACCATTCTCCCTGCAACCACCATGGCCCATGTCTCAGAATAATGCTTGATACTATATAGCAGACAATAAATATTGCCATAGACGCAAATGCTGTTTTTTCATTTTTTATATATTTGAATATAAAATAAAAAGCTATGTAAAAAATCACCACTGCCACTATGTACCATGCATGGGGATTAATAAGCTGTACACCTGTAAGAAGAAGGATTGTTTGCAATAAAGAGGGCATTGGGTTGAATGGTAAAATTATAGCCATATAAATGAATGTTGTAATATAAAACGGGACTAAAACAGACGGAAGTCTTCTGCCTATAAAGCCCTGCATATAATTATCTTTGGTCTTGAAGCTTTTTATTAATCCATAGCCTGAACAGAAAAAGAATATTCCTACGAATAAAACTCCATATTCATTAAAAAAAGACAATTGCTTAGAATCAGATAGAATTTGAGAAATGTGGTGTATAATAATCAGTACCGCACAGAATCCTTGTAGCATCTTTGTATTACTGAGGGACAAAAAACCGTCGTCCCATCCCCTTATCCGGACTTTTACTCCAAAAAGGAGAATCACAGCAAGTACCACATAAATACTTATCATAGCTCCCACCTGACTTTCTATTTATTTAAATACATTTTATTTCCATATTCTCCTGTTAACAATAGATTAATTTGCTGTTTTGGTAAATTATTTATTGGAATAAATTGTTGTATTCTTTTCGGTAAGTTTTTTACTCTTTTGTTGAAACTAATCAGTAGCTGTACTTTTGGACAGAGGTGATTTTTATTTCAAATAACTTTACTTTGATTTTGGTATTGTCAGCAGGATTACTGACTTTTTTTTCTCCTTGCGTGATTCCTTTTATTCCTGCTTATGTTTGTTATCTTACGGGTTCGGCTATACCGGAGATAAATCCTGCAAATGCAAAACTCAATGTAATTATCAGGTCAGTTGCATTTGTTTTTGGGTTTACTTTTATATTTATTATTATAGGTGCATCAGTAAGCATTCTTGGGGATTTGTTTTTAAATAATACAGATATTATTCGTAAAATCGGAGGCGGTTTGATTATTTTATTAGGTCTTCACACAGCAGGCCTTTTCAGACTAAAAATTCTGTACTATGACGAGCAAATTGTTCCTATTGGCAGCCATCACAACAGGCTTGGGGCATTTTATTGGGGGATGGCCTTTGCAACAGTGTGGACTCCCTGTGTAGGCCCTATATTAGCATCTATTTTTAAATATACCGGTAATATGCTTACTATGGGAAGAGCTTTACTACTATTGTTGCTTTATGCTTTTGGTCTTGCCATACCGTTCCTTTTAACTGCGCTGGCCATTGGCAGCCTGTCCCACTATCTCGGAGATTACCATAAGTACTTTCCAGCTTTTTCAGCCTTTAGCGGTATTCTTTTAATAATATGGGGCATCTTTGTCATTATGGACAAATTGTCAGCTTTAAGCCTTTATTTTATTTAAAAATAAAAAAATACAATCCCCAAATAAGTTAGTCACCTATTCATGAGAATTGTATTTTGTCTACAATTGTATTAGATTGTTGTCCAACCACCATCAACTGATAATAACTGTCCTGTAGTGTAGCTGGATGCATCGGAAGCAAAATAAACAATAGCACCGTCTAATTCTCCGTCTCTTCCTGTTCTTCCCATTGGACAGCTTGCTTTAATAAGATTATGGAAATCTTCATTTGCAAGTACATCATCTGTCATTTCGCTTGGGAAATATGCTGGGCCGATTGCGTTAACTGTGATACCGTGTTTAGCCCACTCGCTTGCCAATGATTTTGTCAACATTTCAACTGCACCTTTTGTAGTACAGTATGCAGTAATAGGCAGTCCCGGCATTGCAACGGTGCTATGTATTGAACCGATGTTAATTATTTTTCCGTATTTCTTTTCAAGCATAATCTTTCCGACTTCACGTGCGAAATAGTAAACTCCGTTTATGTTAACACTCATCATTGTCTGCCATAATTCATCTGATTGCTCTTCAGCAGGCCCTGTTAAACCAATACCGGCATTGTTTACCAATATATCAATAGTTCCAAAGTATTCTTTAATCTCATTAACTGCATTTTTAATATCAGCACTGTCTGATACATCGCATCTTACTGCAAAGCAACGTACTCCAAGTTCTTCAATTTGTTTCTTTACTGCTTCTAATTTTTCAACTCTTCTTGCAACAATAGCAATATCTGCTCCTTGTTTTGCAAGAGCCATTGCAAACTGAACTCCCAAACCTGAAGATGCTCCTGTAACAACTGCAATTTTTCCTGTTAAATCGAATAATCCTGCCATAGCTTAGATCTCCTTATACTAATAATTTTTCGTTAGGTTAATATAATTTATAATAAAATTGTACTTTATTTGTTTATTTTTTGTCAATCTTATGTTGCTTTGCATTACGGTTATTAACGATTAATTTGGGTGTGAATTGAATGACTATTGCCCGCTGGAAAAATCCCTCAAGGCTTATGTACAAAAGGAATTGAAGCTTTTTTTGTTTCTGTTTAGGGTTAACAAAATATACATTCGTATAAGAAGATAAGGCATTAATTAGAGGATAAAACAAATACCGTATCTATAGTGATGCTTGGGTAGAATTTAAGGTCTATAAACAAATTAAAAAGGAGAGCGTTAGCTCTCCTCTAATTTACCATCTGTTGCCGTAGCTTCTTCCGCCGCCTCTGTTGTTGTTTTGCTGCTTTCTTGCTCTTCTGCAGTCTGGACATCTTTGAGGCTCATTGTCGAACCCTTTCTCTTTGTAGAAAGCCTGTTCGTTTTCAGTGAAAGTGAATTGTGAATTACAATCCTTACAAGTTATTATCTTATCAGCCATATCTAAATACCTCCTTAATTTATTTGGATCATTAATTTATAACTTCCCGCTCCAATAAATTAAAGAGAGTGGTAATCAAAAAATCAATCCATAAATATTTAGTTTACTTAGTCAGCTTAACATATTACGCTAAGTAAAGCAACAGATATTTCAATATTTCCTAAATATACACTATGAAATTTACTATAATCTTACATTAAGACCCTGTGGCTGCTCTATTTGTTACCACAAAATCTCTGACAGCTCATTACTTTTTATTGGGGTTCAATATTACTATCATGTTTTTACCCTCAAGCTTAGGCTGTCTTTCAGGTACCCCAACATCATTAACCGCTTGGGCAAATTTTTCAAGAATTTCTTTCCCATCTGATGTATATTTCATTTCCCTGCCTCGAAATTTTATGCTGACTTTGACTTTATCCCCGTCTTGTAAAAATTTATAGGCACTTTTAACTTTGACATCAAAATCATGCTCCTCAATCTTAGCAGACAACCTTACTTCCTTAATTGAAACAATTTTCTGATTCTTCTTGGCTTCCTTTTCTTTTTTACCCTGCTCAAACAAAAATTTACCGTAATCCATAATCTTACAAACCGGTGGTTCCGAGTTCGATACAATCTTTACAAGATCAAGATTTTTTGTTACAGCCATATTTTGTGCATCCTTTGATGACATAACTCCCAGCATGGCACCATCCGCATCAATTAGCCTGACCTCAGGATCCCTTATCTCTTCATTAATTGGTACTTGGTTTTTCCTAATAAAAAACACCTCCACAAATTTTTTAGTTCTTACAATAGTATTCACTAAATGTTATATTAGTTGCAGCGAATCTATAATTCAAAATTCAATTACTTTATTTCCTGTTTTTGTAATCATTTCATTATAACATTAATTTGGGTACTTATGTGCTTTTTAAAAAATAAATAAGGATTCTAAGGGAGATTTATTTGAATTGTTGAATCAACAGAAATCAGAATTAAATGATTGCCATAAGGTAAGTGGTTACGACTGACTTCGCTATTTACAATACAAGTTGAATAATTTATAATAATCCAGAGTAAAAAATTGGATATATTTAACAGTAAATCCGGAGGATATGTTATATGAATAACATTGTAAGCTTTTATGAACAGTCCGACGAGGAAAGCAGACTTACAACTAATAGTGCCCGAAAGATTGAATTTGAGGTTACGACTGCTATTTTAAATCAACATATAAAAATTCAGAATAATATTCTTGAATTAGGTGCCGGTACAGGGGTGTATTCTTTTTATTATGCTGATAAAGGAAATAATGTATTTGCTACAGACATAACGCCAAAACATGTTGATATAATAAATCAAAAATTAAGCCAAAGAGATAAAAGAATTAATTTATCTACTGAATTAGCAGATGCTACTAATCTATGTAATTATGAATCTGAAAAATTTGATATAGTACTAAATCTTGGACCTATGTATCATCTTACAAATGAATCCGATAGAAGAAAATGTATTAAAGAGTCTTTAAGGGTATTAAAAAAAGGTGGTATATTAGCAACTGCATATATAAATAAGCACTTTGTCTTGAATTTTATTATGCCAAGATACAAAAAATTTCTTACGAATAGCTTTGTAGAAAAAGTAATGAATACAGGAGTTATTAAAGAAGGAGAAAAAGAGTGTTTTTGGACAGATAACTTTTTTACGACTCCCCTAGAAATGGAAACCTTTATTTCAAAGTTTGGCATGGAAATTATTGACCATATAGCATGTGATGGAATAAGTCCGCTATTAAGTAATTTTATAGATAATATGAACGATGTAGAATATTCTACTTGGCTTAATTATAGTTTAGCCAGTTGCAGAGAGAAAAGTATCTTAGGAATGAGTAATCATTGTTTATTAATCTGTAAAAAGTAATACCCCGTTATTGGTAAGTATTTGAATTATAAGGATAATATGTAATTACCTATGCCAGCCAAATAGCTTTAACTGGCATAAGTAAGGGGGTTGTTTTATTATTCTACTTGAGCAAGACCTTCTTTCTGTTCTTCCACATACCTCTTGATTTTATGTGTAGTTGTTCTAAGAAATTCATTTTCTCTTAGGGAGAACTCCTTTATATGTTTGTAGAGCGGCATTTTGCCATTTACTGTTTTAACAATGTTCTTAAAAATTTTCGTCAGCTCATCTTTAGACATATTCATAGCATTTAACTTGTCGGAGATTGCTTCTACATTGGGTAGAATCTGAGCACATACAACAGTATCACCGGAATTTTCGTCATACTTGCCCCAAACATAAGATTCTCGTACAAATGGGTCTGAATTTATATAGTTTTCAACTTCTTCAGGAAAAATCTTTTTACCGTTTTTGGTTACAATAACATTTTTAAGCCTACCCGTTATATATAAGAAGCCTTTACGGTCCATATACCCAAGATCTCCTGTGTAAAACCAACCATTATCCAAACATTTTTGAGTAGCTTTTTCGTTTCGGAAATAACCCAGCATTACATTTTTCCCTTTGACTAAAATCTCCCCAATTCCATTATTATCTGGTTTTAGAATTTTAATTTCAACACCAGGAATAGCTTTTCCACAAGATTTATCTCTAAAGCTTTTATCTCTGTTACCGGCTACCAGAGGTGAGCATTCTGTTAATCCATAACCTTGCAGAACCTTAATCCCAATTCTTCTGAAAAATCTTGAAACTTCCGGTTTTATCGGGGCTGCCCCAACAATAATTAGCCTCATTTCTCCACCAAAGCTATCATGTATTTCTTTAAATAATTTTCTGCTTAGGTCTATCTTAAAAATTGATAAAATGGTTGTTAAAAATAAAGCAAAATTAAATTTGATTTTAACTGTCCTGCTTTTTCGAAGTTTATCTTGTATTTTTTTATATATATTTTCTATCAGCAAAGGTACTGTAATCATTACAGTAGGTTTAATATTTTTAAAGTTTTTTGTTATATTTCTGAGTCCGTCATTGAAGGATATAGCAGCCCCGTTATATATAAATGCTAAAAACCCTAGCGAACATTCATATGTGTGATGCAATGGCAATATAGATAAAGTTTTGTCATCACTGTTAACTTGAACAGTAGAGCATACTCCCATTATATCTGCACAAATATTTTGATGTGAAAGCATAACCCCTTTTGCTATATCTGTGGTACCTGAAGTAAAAATCAAAATCCTTGCAGCATCCGAATCAATTTTTACGGAAGCAAAGCTTTTGTCACCAGCTTCAACAAGTTGTTTTCCTGATTTTATTAAATCGTGAAATGAAAGTATTCCATCCTCATTAGTTTGAGCGTCCATATCTATATAAATCTTAACAGTTGTAATAGTTGATTTTAGCATTTTTATTTGTTCTCTGTATTTTCCAGAAAAGATTATAGCGGTAGCTTCAGATCTTTCAAGAAGATTAGTAATTTCATTTGCAGGTAGTTCCTTATCTAAAGGTACAATAGTTCCCACTCCGTTGACTGTTGATAAATATGAAACACACCATTCATACCGGTTCTCTCCCAAAACTGCAATAGAAGAGCCGCAAAGACCAAGTTTCAATAATGCAGTACCAAAATACTCTACATCGTTACCAAATTGTTTATAGCTTATTTGGCTATATACATCACCTTTGTTTTTAATTAAAAAAGCTGGCTTATCGCTATATAAAGTGCAGCTTTGTGTCAATAAATCCTTTAGATCATTAATTTTACGAACCTTATAAAATTCTTCCATTTAGAATTCCCCTTTGAGTAATTTGGTAACTATGATATAAGTGCATTGCTCTATATTTAATATTATCAATATAAATTCAACTAATTATCAACTTTCTATATTTATTAAAAAAATTAAAACATTTGAAATGAAATCATTACAACTGTTCCGATGCCTTTTTTACTTTCTATTGAAACAGTACCTCCACATAATTCTACAATTCGCTTTACCAGAGCAAGACCGAGTCCATTCCCATTTACATGGTGTGAACGTTCTCCTTGATAAAATTTATCAAAAGCATGTCTTCTTACTTCGTCATCCATTCCAATACCGTTATCTTTTACAGTAATGGATACTATATTATTAGTTGTCAGACAATCAATAGTCAGTACTCCATTATAATTTGAAAATTTAATAGCATTTTCGATGATATTACTCCAAACCTGTGCAAGAAGAGACGGATTTCCATAAAACATAACCCTTTCTAAATTTAAATCAATTGTAAGGTTCTTTTCCTCCCATTTACTCTCATAGCTTAAAAGAATACGTCTTATCTGTTCATCCAGTAGAAAATGCTCCTTTTGTAAAACAATTTCCTGATTATCAAGCCGTGATAATGAAAGAATGTTTTGGGTAAGTTTTGCTAACCTTGCTGTGTTGTCTAATATATATTTAATATATTTTTGTTCTTCCTCCCTTGGTAAGGTTTCATCCTGCAATAAAGTTGCATAACCCTCAATTGCAGAAAGGGGGGTTTTAAATTCATGTGAAACGTTATTTACAAAATCGTTCCTTAAAGTTTCGGTATTTGACAGTTCTTTAACCATTATATTGAAATTTTCAGCTATTTGTTTCACTTCTTTGGCTATACTTTTTTCTTCCAGTCTTACAGAAAAATCTCCCATAGCCACTTTTTTAGCTGCATCATTGATTTTTAGTATGGGACGAAGCATCTTACTGGAAACATATGAAGAAATGATAGTTCCAACAGCGATACACACAAGTGCAATAAATGAAGAAGATGTAAGTGCTCCTGTAATCGGATCAAAACTGAACTTCAATAGTATATATATAATTACAAATGTAAGTGCCATGGATGCAGTCATAATTATAGCCATAATAAGTGCAAATATACGGGATATGGTGAAATTTTCCTTGTTATTGAATATCATGGCTTTACCGCCTTATATCCCAAACCGCGAATGGTTTTAATTTCAAATTGAGTATTGTCTTTAAAACGTTCTCTTAATCTGCTAATATGGACATCCAGTGTATGTGGATCGCTTTCAGTATCCATTCCCCAGATTTCGTCCATGAGTTGCTGCTTTGTAAAAGCCTTGTTAGGGTTGGAGAGCAACTTATAAAGGATATAAAATTCCTTTTGAGGTATAAGCATATATTCCCCATTAATAAATACAGTTAATTCGTCATAAGTTAATTCCATATCTCCAAAAATTAGTTTTCTTTCATTTACAATCTGTGCTCTTCTAAGCAGAGCATTAACACGCAGAATCATTTCGTTTACATTTACAGGCTTTATCATGTAATCATCAGTGCCTACGCGAAACCCAGTCTTCATGTCTTCAAATGTATCTTTAGCCGTAATCATAAGTACCGGCATATTATATCCACTATCTCTTAAACTTTTCACCAATTCGTATCCATCCATATTTGGCATCATAATATCTGATATAACCAGGTCAATATATTGTTTTTCAATAATGTCCCAAGCTTCAAGGCCATCATTTGCCACATAATAAGAATAACCTTGTTTGGCTAAAACAGTACAAAACAACTTGCTCAGAGACTGATCATCTTCAACTACTAATATATTAAACATTTATTTTTACCTTTCTTCTCGACTCATATTAATATACTATATTAATTTCAAATTAGCTTCAACTTACTCCTAATTGTAAAAATAAAAAACAGCCCATTTTCAGGCTGTTATATTATTTATTGACTTTGGACATAAATTAAATCCTCTGTAGCTTTACCCCTGACATAAAAAACCTGCCTTGATGGATTGCGGCTGTCCCAAGTGTCAATCCATTTCTCACTACCATAAGTAGAAGTACCCTTCTTTGTTACCAGGTCAAAGCTTATAAAGGTTTTATCATCCGTCTCCAATGGGATAATCCATTCAAATGTATATGTGTTTCCTGAGGTTCTTGTTAATATAACGGTATCAGTGTATGTTTTCCCTTTGATAATATAGTGTATTCTGAATGCCGCATAATCCGGTTCACCCTGAATATCAGTCTTTCCTTTTACCCTGTAACCGGCTTTGATATACGTCCTGCTGTGTCCTATCTTTGAGAAATAGTTTATTGGCATATTTATCGCAGGGATATCTGTGTTGCTTCTTCGTGGATACCTGTCGATTTTTCCGTCCCGATTGTCATCCACACCCTTGCTTGTATCAAAATAATAGGTTCTCCACCCGGGGTCCTGCATCATTGTGATTGCAAAGCTGTATGCCCTTATTCCTACGAATTTATACTCTACATTAACTGTTTCACTCATTCCGGATGGAAGCCATGCTTTAAACTCAGCACTTCCGAGCTTACCGTCCGGATATGCTCCATCCGAAATATCAAGTTTTAATTCCCAGATTTTTACCAATCCCGCATTGGAGACTAGCTTGATATTTCCGGAATCCGAAGTGTATGTATGTCCTTCAAAGATTAATCGGGTTTTGGATACATATTGAGAAGTTGTAAATTTAAACAGAGTTGTATCCCCGGTATTAATCTGTGCTGCGGTTTCTCTGCCGTTTATATATCCTTTCAGGTTTATAGGGGTTTGTACCGTGACAGGGAAGGATATTGTCTTGTTCTGTTCTGCATTTGCCGTTATCTTAAATATGTAATTACCGTCTATAAGGGTATCGGGTACATTATAAGGTACAATGTTCCAGCTGATGTCATTTCCGCTTTTACTGCCAGTGGCCGTACTGTATCTGACAGTTTTAGTACCTGACACCTGAGTTCCGCTTAAATTGTACAGGGCCATTGTCAAATACGGATTTGACGGATATCTTGTCCATAGATTAAAGACCTCCAAGTCTTCACTGGCAGGTAGAGTGACTGGAGAGGTTGGATCTCTGAAGGTAGTTTTCATTCCTCGGAGTTCAGCTTCAAACTGCATTGGTGGGGTATCTGTTAAAGTAAATGTAACCTCCGGGACGTCCTTATAGGTTGTTCCGTTTATATCCATTGTAAAAACATCTGACCAAGTGTTTTCTATGTCTTTTACATAATATCTGATTCTATATGTACCGGGGCTCAGTTCGTCGGGGATTGTGTAGTTCCATTCCCCTCCTTCCTTTTTCCACATGATTTTCCGGTCTGATATGCCTTTGTCAGACTTGGCTCTGGTAATATTATGATCCAGATCATAGCTAAGATCCTCCCAGGTTGTCTTATAGGTGTTTGTAACCCCATCGAAATCCCAATCCAGTGTTGCCTTGGCAATTGGCTTTCTGTGTACAAATATGTCAACCTCTGTGGCTCCGCTGTAATATGAGTAATAATCTCCATATGCTCCGGCCGGCTTGTCTTTTACCCTTCTGTATATCTGGTACTTTCCTACATTGTTAAATGAATTTTTTATTTCGGCTTTCCATCCTGAATCAGAGTTGAAATCAGTTTGTGTTCCAGGTTCCTGACCGGTGGGGTTATCAAAATAGTCTT
This sequence comes from Ruminiclostridium papyrosolvens C7, assembly GCF_000421965.1. GTDB lineage: Bacteria > Bacillota > Clostridia > Acetivibrionales > DSM-1351 > Ruminiclostridium > Ruminiclostridium papyrosolvens_A. The sequence goes on from NZ_ATAY01000063.1 coordinate 207,136, forward strand.
TATCATGTACATATTGCATCTCTCTTAAAACTATTTCATCATTTTCAAGGTCATCTTCGCCGACATTAAGAGTAAACTGTTGATTACGAAGTACATATATCTGCTCAATAGCCGGTGTTTTCTCTGAAATGTATTCCAGAGCTTCATTCAAAATTTCCTGAACTGTCTTGTCTGTTACATCTATAAATTTCGTACAATCCGGGTATTGCTTTTGTATTTCGGGTGTTCCTGCCAGAATTATCTTTGCATCGGTCTTTGATGTGGCTGCATTAAAATCGGAAAGTTCTGAAATATTACCATCACTTACATAAAGAATATATTTACTGCTGTTTGCCCTCCACGTATCGGTGTAAGGCTGACGTACATATTTGTAAATAGTACCGTTGTAGTAGCCGGTATAGTTTGAAATCCACTGCATATTGGGAACCCAGTAGGATATGGTTCTGGAAACTGTACCTGAGTAACCTGCATAGCTTCTTGTCCAGTCAAAGTCTCCTGCTTTGTCGGAACATGCTGTTGAGGTATATACATAGCCATATCCTGATAATATACCCCTATATCCCTGACTATCAGAGTAGGATACGGATGAGGGAGGGTAACTTCCGCTGTACCCATGTCCGCTGGTTAATTGGCCACCTGCACTGGCGGTTTTAGTCTCGGTTTTTGTTTCATAATGGCCAAAGTCGTGATAACCTCCGTTGTCCGTAACGCTGGTTCTCTTCAACTTGCCTGAATATCCCGCACCGGTATATTGGATCTCTTCATCAGGGTAACTTGTTCCGGTATTGCTTGATGTACTTGCAGAGGTAGAATATTCGTAAGTTTTCAGGTCCCATATATTGACATTAGGAATCATGTTTCTGCCCAGTAATGAATTCTCTATTGAAACCCTATTGTTTGAGATATATTCATATTTGTTCTGTGCCAAACCCTTATCACGCATGATATATAAATCCACATTAGGTCTTTCAATGGGGGCATCAACGTATATATCTGAAATGGGTTGGTAGTTGTCTACCCAAAAATCACAGTCCAGACTTGCAGACTTTTTATCAGAATCGGTAACAAATTGAGTTAGGGTATCCTGTCCTTTTACATCAACAAACTCATCTTGGGCATATATAAAGAATTTATAGTAACCAAGTTCTGTGGGAGTGTAAGCAGGGAAGTCCGTCAATTCACACATGCCGTTATCTCCGAGGCCGTTCCATGACTGAATCATCGTTTCAACATCCCCGTTATTGTCACTGTCATACCACAATTCTATTTTTGCAACCTTTATTTTGTCACCGTCAGTACTGCTAACAACATAGTGCCATGCACTTATTTCATCATTTCTTGTTACTACACTGTCAGACAGGTTCAATTCTATATTTGGGGTAATATCCTCTAGCACACGGTATTCTATGGTATATGGGTCAGACAATATACCCAGAGTGTTTTTGCACTCCAAAATTAAGGAATATGAACCCGGCTCTTTGTACTGCAATTGCTTTTTTAAGTCGGTATCGGTACCTTTATACAGTTGTGAAGTGTCGCCGCCGTAAGACCATCTGTATTCTACTATTGGATATTTATCAATAACAAGTTGTATATTACCATCAGTTGAATTGTTCTCAACATTTATAATTCTGTTCTGTTTCCAAGAGCTTGATGAAAGTTTGAACTGTGAAACAGGTTTTGTAGGATATACGTATACATAATCTGTTGAAACATATTCAACCACGGCAGCACCAAGTATCTCTTGCTTTTTATCTTCCGGTATCCCCGTCAGTACAATCTTGCTTTTATCAAGGTTGTATTTACAGATGACCTCTGCAAAGTACCCGTTTTTACTGGTTGTGGCCGGAAATCTGTATGACCCTGAAAAAAATTCGTTATAGTCAACCTGTTCCCCATTAACGTATAGTTGAGTACTTTTAACTATCGACATATCTGTGCTATCAGAAACATCGTTGAATTGAACTCCGTCAAATGCGGTTTCTCTGATGTGATTATTTATTTTTAGTGTTGGAATGTCTATAACCAGAGGTTCGATATCAGGCTCGGGAGGGGTTGGAATTGTGCCTGTTAAAAATTGATTACTTCCGCTTTTGGAATTATTATGTCCATCCAGATAGTTTACTTTTGCTGTTGCTTCTACCCATACTATGTAATTGCCCCCTTGCTTGGGAAGCTTTTTGATTTCTTCTATGGTGGTTTCAATACTAAAGGTTGCAGTAACTGTATTATCTGCTGTACTTTTGGGTACCACCTTTCTTGATTCCTTTTCAGTAGCGGTAAGTTCTATTCCGGAAATCTTATCGATATTTAAATCCCAGCTTTCTATATCCTGTCTTGTATAATATACGGTTCTGGACACCGAATCCTTATAATATGGAATCCAGCCTTCCGGTGCCGGCTCCTTTTCTTTGAGGATAACATAATCCTTTAGTTCACCTTTAACCTGAAATTCCAGTTTAACCTTCTGTTTGTCCACCTCGTTGCCTTTAGGAATGTCGGGCATAGGTGATACTGTAGTTACGAAGCACTGTAAGGGCAGGTCTCTTTTACCACTATCAGATAATGTTTTTATTTGTCCCAGATTTGGTACGGAAAACGTCTGATACCAGATAGAGCCGTCAGGTCTTACGTGCCACATCTTTCCACTGCCGGCTTTCTGAATTGTCGGTGCTGATTGGATATAAAGATATTGGTAAACATTTGCATCATAATGGCCATTACCGTCAGGTATGCCTGAAAACTTATCTACGGAATTAAAGGTTTTGTACATCCAATCCTTTAGCCTTTGAACTGTTTGCTGTTTATAACGATTTGAAGAATTGTATGCTGCTTCATTATAAGTACTTGTATTAGCTGTAAGCCTTTTTTTTACTTCATTTGTATCACTCCAAGGCTCTTTAATCCAGTTCCTCTCCCTGAAGGTAGTTACAGTTGCTACGTTAATCATCCACATATTACTGAATACTTCCCCATTTATATCAAAGCCAAGGTACTTCCACTCTCCACGGGTAGTCTGGCATTTTTCTATATGGGTTTTAGGGTTCTGCTCCTTACCTTTGCAAGAAATTCCTTCAGGCTTTAAGAAGTAACCTCCATCATATTTAATTTCCGGGTCTTTAATATCCAAATCATTATGTATCTGATATCCACATTTGAAATAGTTCCCTGCCATACTCCTGTAGCTACCGTATACTATAAGATTCTTCTGTGTAAACAGCCTGTAGTTCAAATAGTAAGTGTTAGTATCCTTTTTTATTGACAACGGGACGACACTTCCATTGATTTGGGTCGGTAGCAGGTTATTCCTTTTATAGTTATCGTATGTGGACTGGTTGAAAAACTCTATGCCACCATTTTCGTATTTTAGTAGAGCATAGTTATCTGCAGCCTGTACAATTATATCCGAAAAGCCAGTTATAAATATTATAAGGCAAAGAATAAATGAAGTTACTTTTATATATTTATTCAATTAAACACCTTCTCATTAATTTAAATTAAGCATTGTATCCTTTGTTATAAACCCCTTTGCCCAAACCTGAAATGAAAAAACATTACCACTGTCACCATTTCCACCAACAACAGAGATTTGTCTACCATTGAGCAAATAAATTTGATGTTTCCAATCAATATCATTCAATGCATACCCTAAATACTGGTCATGGATATTCTTCGCCTGTTCGTAGTCCTTCCCAAACCAGAGTTTTAATAATTCATAACTGTAATTTTTCAAGTCCTTGTTGTACTTATCAACCTCATAGCTTGATATTTCATATAGCCATCCATTACCGTTGTCATACAAGCTTTCTTTCTGCCCTTTTTTTATTTGGCTCCTTTGAGTAGCTATACCAATTCCGTTTAAAGGTAAAATCAGTCCATAAATATCATTCATGTATTGATTGAAGTGATCCTGACTATTAAAGTAATTAATTGCAAAACTTTTATTTTTTTCACTGTAAGTAAAATCTATTTTCCCACCTGTTATAAGGCTACGGTTCTTGTACATTGTTTGTGCTGTTTCCCATATCTCCATCATTGGGAACAACCCTTTATACAAGGTATATTCCTTGTTTTCATAGAAGCCTGCTGCCTCATTATCATATTCACCATTGTTGGTATTACTGTTTTTCCATTTAAAGCTTTCGCTTGCCGACGGGATACTTTCAACCCTTGCCTTCTTATCCAACAACTTTATTATTATGACGGAGGCTTCGGCCCTTGTAAGAGTACCCTTGGGATTGAATTTGTTGTTACTGCCTGTCAAAAGCCCAATACGATAGCAGTCGATTACATCCTGAAGATATTTACTTGTGATAGTAGGATAATCTGTCATTTTAAGCTTCTGGTAACCTGTATATACGTTATCAAAAAAGCCTTTGTTTCCCTTGGACGGATACGGGTCACTTCCCTTTACAAAGTAATCATGGGGAACATTTTCGTACTTTCCTATAGTCCTTCTTGCCAAACTTGCTGCCAATTCACGTGTAATAGGCTTTGTATAATCTGATATCTCGCCTTTTGTCAAAATACCTTCTTTTAGGGCTAAATCCGTAAACGGCTTGTAATAAGGCACTCCCTGTGGTACCTCAGGGCTATATCCTATTGCCCTCATAAGCATTAAGATATATTGTCCTCCCAGAAGCTTATCGTTGGGGCCAAACCTGCCATCAGTATATCCTGCTATTATTTCAAGTGCCGATATTTTTGCTATATAATTGCTCCCCCAGTGATTTTTAATATCCGGGTATTTAGCCCGCTCAATATCAATATTTAATTGTGTCAGACCGTTGTATTTGTCAAAAAGTGGCTGCATCCGCATTGCTGTTGTTGTACTACCTGATGTACTTGCATTTTCAGCTGTTACCGGCAAAAGTGCTGATAATAAAATTGCTGAAACTGTTATCGCACATAAAAGTTTTTTCAACATGCTTACTATTCTCCTTTTTAAATTAACATAAAATTTTGTTTGGAATGTTTATTTTTGAATTGTTTTTATACAAATTTGGACTGTTCCATTTTGACAAGTACATAAGATAAATAGGTGTAATCTTTTATGTGTACTCCATAGCTTACAGGGTGATGAAAACTGATACAACTTTTAGATGCTAATAGCTATAGCATTGTTGAACAAATATGAAAATATATAAAATATTACCGAATGTTCTCTAAGATGTGATTTTTTCAATGACTTGTTTTGGACTTTAGTCGCAAATCTACACTTATTTACTAAAACTTCCGTTTTTTATTATATCATTACTGAGACGTGTGTCAATATTTTTTTGCTTGATTCATCTTTATTCGGCATAAACAAACTAATAAAAACCGGGATATAAGTACAATATCAGTTTAAACATTGTACTTATATCCCGGTCTATTGGTTTATAATAAACCTTAATTATTTTACAATTCTTACTTTCAATACACCTTTAATAGCTGCAATCTTTGCTGCAACCTCGTCATTGGTCTCATTTTCAATATCAAGTACGGTATATGCATATTCACCTCTTGATTTACTAACCATGTCTAAAATATTCAGATTCATGGAAGAAACCGCTCCGGCGAACTGAGCCAGCATATTCGGAATATTTCTGTGGCAGATAGCAATACGTCCGTCTGTCATGCAGATACCTGCATCACAGTTTGGATAGTTTACAGAATTTTTAATATTACCATTCTCAATAAAATCAATCAATTGTTTTACAGCCATTACTGCACAGTTATCTTCTGATTCTTCAGTGGATGCTCCGAGGTGGGGAATTGCTATAACTCCATCCATCTTAGCAGTCTTATCATTAGGGAAATCCGTCACATACTTAGCAACCTTACCATTTTTCAGAGCTACTTCAATATCGTTATCACTTACTAACAGATCCCTTGCAAAATTAAGGATGATAACACCATCCTTCATCTTGCAAATCGTATCTTCGTTAATCATTTCCTTGGTATTAACATTAGGATCCGAATTCTCTATCAAAGGAGTATGAAGAGTGATACAATCGCACTCTTTATAAATTTCGTCTCTGGTTTTAACGTGTACAATATCGCGGGATAAATTCCATGCACTGTCTACGGAAATGAACGGGTCATATCCATAAACTTTCATTCCTAGGCGGTTAGCTGCATTTGCTACTAGAACACCAATTGCTCCAAGACCGATAACGCCTAACTTCTTGCCCTTTATTTCCTTCCCCGCAAACTTACCTTTTCCTTTTTCTACAGCCTTAGAAATAGCAGGCTCTTCTTTTATAGTCTGCACCCAGTTAACTCCTCCGATGATATCACGAGAAGCTAACATAAGTCCTGCAATTACTAATTCCTTTACACCGTTTGCATTTGCTCCTGGTGTATTAAATACGACAATCCCATGCTCGGCACATTTTTCTAGGGGAATATTATTGACACCCGCACCTGCTCTTGCAATCGCCTTTAGATTACTGCTAAATTCAATTTCATGCATCGCTGCACTTCTAACTAAAATCGCATCTGCTTCATTGACATTTTCAACCTTTTTATGTTCCTCGCTAAAAATATCTAAACCAATATTTGCTATCGGATTAAGACAACTATATTTCATGACTATACCCCTTTCGACGTCTTATTACAGGTTCTCAGCTTCAAACTTCTTCATAAACTCAACTAACGCCTCAACACCTTCGATGGGCATAGCATTATAGATAGAAGCTCTCATACCGCCTACGGTCCTGTGGCCCTTTAGATTTTCAAAACCTGCAGCCTTGGATTCTTTAATGAACTTTGCATCAAGCTCTTCATTCCCAGTAACAAAAGGAACATTCATTAAGGAACGGTCTTCTTTAACAACAGTTCCATGGAACATCTTGCTCTGGTCTAAGAAATCATATAGTATCGCTGCTTTTTTCTCATTATGAGCCTTCATAGCCTCTAAGCCGCCTTGATTCTTAATCCATTTAAATACCTTACCACAAATATAAATACCATAAGCAGGAGGGGTATTATACATAGAACCCTCTTTATCATGAATTTTATATTTCATCATGGTAGGAGTGCCGGGAAGCGTATCTTCGGTGATGAGATCTTCACGGATGATAACAATTACAACACCTGCAGGTCCGATGTTCTTCTGAACGCCGCCATAGATTACGCCATATTTTGTTACATCAACAGGTTCTGACAAGAAACAGGAAGAAACGTCGGATACTAATATTTTACCCTTAGTATTCGGTAATTTTTTAAACTTTGTTCCGTATATAGTGTTGTTTTCACAAATGTATACGTAATCTGCGTTTTCAGAAATCGGAAGGTCGGAGCAATCCGGAATATAGGAAAATGTCTTATCCTCAGAAGAAGCAATTACATTTGCTGTTCCATAGATTTTAGCTTCCTGATACGCTTTCTTTGCCCATTGACCGGTTATTATATGGTCAGCTACTTTATTCTTCATCAAATTCATCGGAATCATGGCAAACTGCAGTGACGCGCCGCCCTGTAAGAAAAGCACTTTATAATTATCAGGAATATTCATTAATTCCCGTAAATCCTTCTCAGCTTCCTTTATGATTACTTCGTAGGCCTTGGATCTGTGGCTCATCTCCATGACAGACATCCCGGTACCTCTATAATCCAGCATCTCGTCTGCTGCTTCCTTTAGTACCTCTACCGGCAACATCGCCGGTCCTGCAGAAAAATTATAAATCCTTCCCAATGTTTTGTCCTCCTTATATATTACTCCCTCTGGCTCCAATAACCTCTGTATCCCTCCTGATTTACAGCAATTGCCACAAGAATAGACACAATTTCATATTCACCGCCCCATTGCGTTCCAGATAGATGCCATCTAATTTTCACAGCATCACTCCTTAACGAAACTCATAGTTTATTGGAAGTTTTGGGAGATATTACGGCACAAGCTTTACGTATGCCACCTAATTTAATGTTTTTTGCAACTATATAAATAATAGCAAACAATGCACTTTATTACAATAAAATAATAGCTAAATGAAGTCAAAAGTTGATTATTCTACAAAAACACCGATAATTTACTTATCGGATTTGACTAAAATCTTATAAACTTGTATCTTAAACAAATGGCAATAAGCCGCTACAAAACAATTTTGTTTTGCAACGGCTCCTTTTTACTGACGGTACAATTACGTTTTAATTATAATTAATATTCAACCGGTAATAGTTTAATTAAAAAAGAATTTTCTATTGTATTTCCGGCTCTTATTTTCATAATATCGTAAGTTATTTGGCCTTGATCATTTATTTCTCCTAAAATATCAAATCCCCCTGACTCACTTCCCAAATCCCTCATTTGACCGTTTTCCCATAAAATAACACGATTACCATTATAGTTTGACGTTCCAATAATCTGGCCTAAATTATTAATGTCCGATACTCTTGTCGAACTGCTTCCCGGTACGTCTAGCACTGTCGTTTCACCATTATCCCGTAAAAATGCGATGGACTTACCATTCGGCATTGTAGCATTCCCAATAATCTGTCCTTTGTCATTTATCGCATTTGCTATAGAAGACGAGCCGCCGAGTGTCCCTAAGTCACTCATCTGACCATTTTCCCACAAAAACGCATGTCTTTGCCCGTCATGCATATACGAGTAACCTACAATCTGCCCTCTGTTATTTATATCTGTTGCATGAGAATAATTCCCACCTAGCGTACCCAAGTCTACAATCTGGCCATTATCCCACAAAAATGCGTGATACTCAGTTTTTCCCGCTCCTACTGATACCTTAGCCTCGCCAACTATTTGACCATTATCATTTATAGCATCAGGAGCTGCAGCTAAAGTACCAAGATTCCCCAAATTTGTCATTTGACCATCTTTTAATAAAAACACCTGTGAATTCCCGTCAGTACCCACAATCTGACCATTATTATTAATATCAAAAAACATACTAAATTCACCTGTGACACCAGACATATCTTTCAATTGCCCATTCTCCCATAAAAATGGATGAAGCTTCATATTTGCCGAATCTATTGTCGCCGCACCCACAACCTGACCTAAATCGTTCATACCAAAGACCATTGTGGAACCATCACCTAACGTCCCAAGATTTGTTACTTCTGTGTTTTCCCAAACCGGTCCTTGCAAGACTTCAGCGTAAGCAACATTGATAGTAAACATCAAGCATATTGCCAAAACAATAAAAAAGGTTTTCTTTTTCAAAATATACCCCTCCCCCTATAAATTGAGCTTCTTTGACATAACCTACTTGTCAATTTTGGATTTTTTAATTTTCCCTTGTAATTTAGGTTTTTGGAGATGTAACTAATTGCGAAGAAGTATCAAGAATAACGACATAAGTCTTGTCCATATAAATATTTTACATTATTATTTTTATATTGTAAATATTTGTAATTACTGTTAATTTATTTCTATATATTGCCTTTCCTTTTTCCCTGCGAAATCCTTTTACTTTCTCATTAAATCTTTCTATTTTATAATAAAAAGTAATTGATAATTTCAATTCTACAAATCGTTCATTTGGTGCCTCGATACAATATTCAGTGCATCCTCAAATCTCTTTGTTCGCATATTGCGTAACATTTGTTCCATATGAACCAAAGCATACTGAATTTTTACATCATCGCTAATTAAACTGATTTCACCTGCCCATATACGGTCATGGAAGCTTCGAAAATCTAAATCCAGTTTTTCAATACTAACATCAATTGGTTTACCTTTAGCACCGAACAGCATGAAAACAGTAAAATAGGACATGTGGGTTATTTGTCGCGCTAATAAGAATCGGGCACGCCTGTATTCATCCGCTGGTTCTCCAAAATAGCTTCCTAGATAATCAGCTTCATCTTCTTCGTCTTTTACTAGAAAATTCGCAACAACTGCAAGATCCGCATAGCGGTCATTTAAAAAAGCTGCTTCCCAATCCACAAGCCAAACCCGCTCTCCGTCAAACAGAATATTTTCTGGTTTAAGATCGTTATGGCAAGAAACTAAATCCTCATCGTTGCGAGGATAAACAGCTACGATGCGACTGTATTGCTTAATGAGTTCTTCCGTCATATTCTCCGGAAGAATTTTGGCTTCCTGAAATTTTCGAATGAAAATATCGGCAGTATCTTGGAAATTCATCACCTTTGGAAAAGGAGGTAGTGAATGTAGCTGTCTAAGTAGCTTAGGCAGTTTAGTTTTTGCTTCCTCAATGGGTAATGGTTGAGCTTCGACATAATCTGTAATTGAAATTCTGTCTTCTATATTCGTGTACCATATGCGCGGAGCAATCTCTGCCTTGGCAGCCATCTGCATGCAATCAAACTGGCGTGTAGGGTCACTTGCGGCATCAGTACGGGTAATAATACGCAGCAAGTATGGGGTCTTCTGTACAACAATGCGAAAAACAAGGGCAGATGAGAGACCTGCGGTTAACATTCTGATATCTTCGTATTCACTTACACCAAATGTAGACTGTAATGCATCTTTAACAACGCTCTGTTTTGCTTCAGGAATCATTTTATCTCCTCCTTGGATAATGCTTAAATCTGCTCCTATGATACACACAATAAACGATAAATATAAGACTGATAATTCTCAAATTTTTATGATATAATAAAAGTAGGATAAATAGTGATTTTTAAGTGCAAATACAACTCTAGACCCTTTTATATGAGTTATATAATAAATAAGGAATGTTGTAGCGAGAATAATTCCAATCATCTATAGATTAAAAGCCAAGCTATTTCAAAACTGCATATTTATATATAGTATTTTTCTTATAATTTTCATACCAAAAGAGTACGTTATTATATATTCCTATACAACTGACAGTATCGTCATTACCAACTTTTTGGGCTAAACTATACATTTTATTACTTTTACAATTATAGACCACTATTTTTGCCCTAATATTGTCTTGCCAAATTAAATATGATCCATTAATAGATGGCATTAGCTTAGTATCCTTGGTATGATAGCTTGATACCTTTGCCTGGCTCTTCTTATTGAAACAACCTGTACTGGAAATTATGAAACACAGTAATATAAATAAAACTAAAATTTTTCTTTTCATTTAATTTAGCCTTTCAGAAAGATAATTGTTCGGCTTTACTGATAATTGCTTTTTATTCACTTAGTCTATCCATACCATGCCCCTTGAACTAACACAATTTGCCATTGTACTGATGTCCAATGCGCACCATGTGGATGCAGATAATGAACGATGAATTAGTATTATCATAACCATCCCCGGCTACATAGTTAGTTTACAAAGAGTGTACTTGTTATTATTCCCCATAGTATCGTTAATTTTACTTTGTTCATATTTTAGCACAACTTAGTAACTGTAATTTATTCTATAGTAAATAAGAAAAAAAAGTTGGCCTATGTTTTAGTAAAGGAAAAAGCCTACCGTTAAGTAGGCCTTATCTGTCTTTTAAATTCATTTCGCAATTAAGCGTTTACATTATTCTACACTAGACCATTTAACGCTATTACTCGATCACAAGGATAAGGGCACTTAGTTCCACCCAATTGTGTTGCTCCGCCATAATAAGGCCAAGCAGCTGACTCAAACAATACATACGAATATGTGCTTCCTATCGCAATCCCTTCCGACATTGGCGGCAATCTTAAATCACTGACTTGTGATCCGAACGAACCAGATGCGAAATTATAAATGTACAGTTTAGCAGCATTATTTCTACCATACGAACAGCTGATGTATATTTTGTTATTCCTGATTCCTATACCTTGAACTTGGGAAACGCCTGTCGGGAATGTATAGCTTTTGCTTACTGTTAATGCTCCGGTAGTACTGTTAATTGTATAACTATACATAATTCCATTATCAAAGTTTCCTACATATAATTTCCCATCACCGCTATTATAAGCCATATAAGATGCATCATTATTAACTGTAGATGTAGAACTGTATGCGATAGTGACAGGGTTGCCGGTACTACTGATTGCCTTATCTATATCCGCTTTTTTGATAATGCCAACGGCACTTCCTTTACTTACATATATGTAACCATGTGCACTATCATATGCAATCCCACCTACATGAGCCTTTGAGCCGCTTATGACCAATGTCTTCTGATATACCCATGTGGTTCCGTTGTCTTTCATTACATAAATAACAGAGTTACCGGTTTCAGTGTCAGTGCCATTGTCACTGGTATCATCTGTAGTGTTTGTGAAATCGTAGCCCGTAACCAGCATGTAATCTGAATCATAAATACATAAGCCCTGTGGTACATACTTTATATGCTGTTTTGTGGTATTACTACTATTAATATAATCTGTAGACAATAATCCAGGTATTGCATAAGTTCTAGTAGAGTTATAACGGCCATATAATGCATCGGTTGAACTTGTAGAATAATTTGTATAAGTTGAACTTTGTACAAATGCCGTATTACTTGAAAAAACCGCAAAACCGGTACTTGTTGCAGCATATGCCGTTAAGCAAAAACCTAAAATTGTTACAAATGACATTACTACACATAAAAGCTTTTTCTTTGTCATGTTTTCCTCCATATTTTAATTTATTTGTAAATTATTTACATTAACAGTAATATATATCATTCTCTCTTTTAAGTCAACCAATTTTTGGGCAGATATCCATAAGACATATACTATACATATCTAAATGCCTCAAATACCATATCCTCATCAGCCGGGATTAATATTCCCTCTGCCTTGCTCTATGATTATTTACAATTATATTAATATCAAAGTTTTTATTTTTACTTAGGCTACTACAACTCTTGCACCCGCACTCCTTTCTGCTCTTAAACCTATTTGTTGGAAAATACGACGGTATTCCCACAAAAAAAATACAACCCCCATGACTGAGAATTGTATTTTTTTATATCATATTGTATTAATTTTTATTTAAAATATCTGTTCAGCAAGCCCTTAAACCCTGCTCCGTGTCTTGCTTCGTCCTTACACATTTCATGAACTGTATCATGAATTGCGTCAAGGTTAAGCTGTTTTGCACGTGTTGCAAGATCCTTCTTGCCCTTGCATGCTCCTGCTTCGGCTTCTGCTCTCAACTCAAGGTTTTTCTTAGTATCAGCATGAACTACTTCACCAAGCAATTCTGCAAACTTTGCAGCGTGTTCAGCTTCTTCCCATGCAGCAAGCTTGTAAAAAGCACCGATTTCGGGATAACCTTCACGCTCAGCCTGTCTTGCCATAGCAAGGTACATGCCAACCTCTGTACATTCTCCCATGAAGTTTGCTCTCAGGCCTTCAAGTATCTCGGCATCAACACCCTGTGCCACACCAATTCTATGTTCATCAGCCCACTGTTCTGATGTTTCTGACTGCTCAATAAATTTTGCCTTTGGTGCTTTACACTGAGGACAAGCGTCCGGCGCCTCATTACCAACATGTACATATCCGCAAACTGAACAAACAAATTTCTTCATACTCAAAAATCCTCCCAATATACTTTTATATTATTTTTTATTTTATTTGAAATCTTAACGACAATTATATATGTACCCAGTGAGGATAACTTAAAACAAAAATCTTTTCAATCTTTTTATGGGAACATTTATGATATTTTAACGTCTAAATATGTAATACACATTGAAGGGAGCTTAGTACTATGAAAAACAAAAGAATAGTAGCAGGATTATTAGCAGTCACCATTTTATCACTCTCATCTGTTCCATCTTTAGCAAACTACACAGAAAATCTCAAGGCAGTCAATATTTCTGAGCAAATTGACTCTACAGAGAACCAATCTTCCTTTAGCTCTTTCACGGGTAAAGTTAAGGAAATAACTGATTTTAAAGGTGTTGAAGGCTCAAAGTTTGTTCTGGTAGAAAATCAGGACGGACAGCAAGCAAACCTGATAATATCAAATAGTACATACGTTGTTAATAATGAAAAAATCGATACAGGGTCTGTTATAACCGGATTTTATGATGCGAATGCACCAATGTTGATGATTTACCCTCCGCAATATAACATAGAAGTTGTTAATGTTGCCAGTAGTAAAGTTCAGTGCATAAAAATTGACAGGTTCGGTAAAGATTTAATCAGTTCTGATAATATGTTAAAATTGAATATTTCTAAGGAAACAGAAATAATATCACAGGATGGAAAAGCTTTTGAAGGTGAACTTGCAAACAGAAATCTTGTAGTGCTTTACGGCATATCAACCAGAAGCATTCCTGCCCAGACAAATCCGGATAAAATAGTTGTATTGTTTGAGAAAGCAGTTGAACCTACAGATGAGGAAAAAGCTATACTAAGCGGTAATGTTACTTCTATGGACATAGTTGTTAACAGCAAGGCAATTGAAGCCCCTTCAGCATATACTAATAAGAAGGGTACTTTTATGGTTCCTCTACGTGCAATTGCTGAAAATTTAGGATTTAATGTAAACTGGGAAGGCAAGACGAAAACTGTAATGCTAGGTAAAGATATTTCTTTGACAATAGGCAAAGATATCTACATTTTTATGAAAACTACCCCGCTACAATTGGGAACAGCCCCTGAAATTGTAGATGGAAAGACTTTTGTTCCGCTAAGTTTTTTCAAAGATGTTCTTGGCATGAAAACTGTTAATGTTTCTGGCTCCGACATTGTAATAAGTGATTAAGAATGACAGGGTATTTACAAAACAGCCAAGGTTAAAGTTGTAAACTCCCTTGGCTGTTTTCAACATGGATTAATATGAACCACCGCATCCTTTATTCCTTTTATATCCTTCACTTTTGCTTTAATTGTACCGGCAATTTTGTGGCTCTCGTTTACAGACATTTCTCCGTCTACAGACACTTTTATAATTAATATAAAGCCCTCTCCGACTGGTTTTGCATTGATAGAATCGATGTGGTCAACTCCACTGATGCTTTGAATCATATTAAGTGTGTTTTCCTTGAAGGTAGGGTCCATGTTGGTATCCATGAGAACCTTAAATGCCGAGATAAAAATTTTAATTCCGGTATAGAAAATCCACAAAGAAATAAGTATACCCACAGCACCGTCTACCCATCCAAAGCCCACGTATCCCATAATAATACCGAAGATAGTTCCGGAGGTAACAAAAACATCGTTTCTGTGATCTTCCGAATTTGCAATAACAAGAAGATTATCCATTAACTTTCCTACTCGTCTGGTATAAATAAATAATACAAGCTTAACTGCTATAGTAATTATTGCAGCTGCTATCAGAAACCAGGATACAGTAAACGAAGACCTGTCTATTATTGAGGACAGAGAACTTTTAAAGATCGTAAAGGAAACAAACATAAGTGAAATGCTTATAATCATGGAAAAAATGTATTCTGCCTTGCCATGTCCATAGGGATGGTCACTATCTTCAGGCTTGCTGGCAATACTGTTTCCCACAAGTGTCATAACCGAGGCAAAAACGTCCCCGGCACTGTTAAAGCCGTCAGCAATCATAGCCTGGCTCCGGCTTAGGAAGCCAGCTGCAAGCTTTATGCAAAGAAGAAAAATATTTGCTGCAATACCAAGTATCGCAACAAGCCGGGTAATTTTAAACCTATCCATAAAATAACCTCTTTTAAAAAATATTAAAACAGCTGGGATAGAAGATGTATAACAAGACCTGCCAAGCCACCTATAACAGTTCCGTTAATCCTTATATACTGCAGGTCGGCTCCAACCTGAACCTCCAGCTTATCCACCATGTCTTTTGTCTCCCAGCCTTCCATAGTATCGTATATAAGAGAACCCACTCTATCACCGTATTGGGAAACTATACTTTCAATACCGCCGATTACGGAATTATCAATTGTTTCACGCAGTGTATCATTCTTATTTATTCCATTGATAACCATATCAATCATCAAGCTGACTTTTTCCGTGAGTTTAGCTTCATTTTCAAAATATGAATTTTTGTAATCAACTATTACTTCTGTCAGCATATTTACAGCTTTATTATAAACATCAGAATTCAATATCTGACCCTTGAGTGTCTCCCCTTTTTCAATAAGCTCCTGAGAATTTTTCATATCATCAATAAGCTTAGGAATAACAGACATCAAAAGTTTGTTTATTTCAGCCTCGTCATTTGTATCTATCTCTTCAGTCTGCCTGATTAAGAATTCAAGTATCTTTCGGTAAACCAAATCCCCAATAAAAGGCAGCGCAAGAGTTTTATTTATTCCCCCAAGAACAAGGATTGTCTTGTCCTTGTTCTCACTGATAAATTTATATGTAGCGTTAAGAAGCCCCTTTACAAGTGGCTTATGGTATCCCGACTCAACAAGCGGGGTTAAGCTTTTTCCAAGCAGAGGATAAAGACTTATATCCTCAACTTTGGTATGGAGCTGTGCTTTTAAAAAATTACTCACTTTTTCATCATTTATAAAGGAATCAGCCAAAGAAGGAAGTCTCACAACTATTGCTTTTACAATCATGTCTCTGTTTTTTTCAACATAGCCTGAAACAGTTTTTGAAATACTTACCTTGTCCAGCTTTGCCTTAATAATCTCAGGTGTAAAAAAATTGGAGACAACGAAGTTTGACAAGGCCTTTGCTATTCTGGATTTGTTGTTTGCAATAATAGCTGTATGAGGAATAATCCTAAGTCCTAAGGGGTGCTTGAAAAGTGCCACTACGGCAAACCAGTCCGCAAGGGCACCTACCATTGAGGCTTCTGCAAAGGCCGCTATAGACGAATACAGAAGTCCTCGTCCCTCTAATCTTCTGAAAATAATAAACACAATGGTCATAAACACTAATAGAGACGTTGCAATAATTTTCATCAATCTTAATTTTTTTCTAAGCTTTTCATTTTCATCTGTATAAGTATACTTTTCCATATCAAAATCCCTACCTTAAACCTTCTGTTCTTCACCCGTTACATTCAATACATTGTCAAACTCCGCCCAGACCTTTTCAAGACCTAAACGGTTTGACGTTGAAAATGGTATAACCTTTTCGGCTCCATCCAGCTGCAACACCTTGCGTATATCATTTATGCGAGGATTTATCTGTCCTCTGGATATTTTATCAGCTTTGTTGGCAATTATAAGTGTATTGAGTCCAAAACCTTTAAGCCATTGATACATCACAATATCGTCCTTACTTGGAGAATGTCTGATATCTACAAGTAATACAACCATTTTTAGGAAATTTTCCTTCCTTGAATACAGATATGTTTCGATAATATTCGACCAGGATGCCTTCATCTCTTTTGATACACTAGCAAAGCCGTAACCAGGCAAGTCCACAAGATAAAAATTCTCATTGACACTAAAGAAATTTATCTGTCTGGTCTTACCCGGAGTTGAACCCACTCTTGCAAGACTTTTTCTGTTAACCAAAGTGTTAATTATTGAAGACTTGCCTACATTTGACCTTCCTGCAAAAGCAATCTCCGGAAAGCCCGTAACAGGGTATTGATTAGGCTTTACAGCCGTAATTTCGTGTGAAGCATTCTTAATATTCATAAAACCTCCGATATTTCACAATTTTATTATTATAATGCCCAATAATTCATCTGAACAAAATTAAATTTCTCTGACAACATTTTTTATCCACTTATTGGACCTTAATCTGGCAACACCGCAAATCATTTTAACAATTTCTTCAGCCATTACCATGAGGACAACCCACTGCACATCGAGTCTCAAAACCAAAGCCCCGATAAAAGAAAGGGGAACACCAATAAGCCACATAGTTAAGCCTTCTGCAACAAAAGCAAATCCTGCATCTCCCCCTCCACGTAAAACTCCCACAATGGCAACTATATTTGTAAATCTTATGGGCAAAATAATAGAGTTCATTGCCATAAGAATTATAGACGTTTCAATAACATCACTGCTTACCTTGAACAAACTTACAATAAACGGAGAGAACAGATATAAAAGTCCGCCCAGAATGAATCCGCCGATTATGCAAAGCCGGACAAAGCTCCAGGCATATTGCCTGCCCTTCTTTTCCTCTCCTGCACCTATAACATGTCCCGTCATAACCGCTGCAGCACTGGCCATACCAAAAGCAGCAACCATAAACAGGTTTACTACGTTGTTTGTAATCTGCACTGCATCAAATGCCTCAGTACTTATTCTGCCATACGCAATTGAATATACCGCAACACCCAGACCCCAGCACATTTCATTAAGAATTACAGGTATCATAGTCCTGGTTACTCTGCTAAGCAAATCTTTTGTAACCTTTCTAAGCTCACTGATTCTAAATCTAAGGAGCGGAAAGTATTTAGACACAACAATTAAAAATATAATCAATTCAACTACTCTTGCTATTAATGTACCTGTTGCGGCACCTCTCACGCCCATTGCCGGCATACCAAACCTTCCGTATATCAGTACATAATTAAGAAGCGTATTTAACCCCAGCGCCGACGCACTTATTATCATGGGCATGGCCGATTTTCCAATACTTCTGAGAGCCACACTGAATCCAAAACTTATTGATGCAAATACAAAACTCACACTGAGTATTCTTAAAAAACCGGCACCCTGACTAATAACCACAGGGTCTGTATTGAAAATGGATATAATCTGTTCGGGCAGCAATAGCCCTATGGCTGCCAACAAAAGAGTAACACCTGCAGCTATTGCAATATCCATATTTACCACTCTGCCTATATTTTCATGGTCCTTTTTACCCCAGAACTGTGCAACATAAATACTGCATCCGCTGTGGATAGCATTATAAAGTAAAAATACTATCAAACCATACTGGTTGGCAACACCAACAGCTGCCAATGCCTGATTCCCCAAAGAACCGACCATTACAGAATCAACGACGCCAAGAGATGAAGAAATTAAGTTCTGAATAGTTATTGGTAGTGCCAGTGTAAGAAGCTTCAAATAAAATTCCTTGTTTTTACCTAGTAACCTTTGCATTTATCCCCCTGATATGCTTTAACGAAAAGTACAATTAGTTTGAATACCCATAATTATCCTCACGTGATTATACTACACCCGCAAAAAAAAAGCAAAAACCTTGTACGCTACGGCTTTTGCTCTTTAATAGGCTTGTATTTCTAAAACAGCTTTCCATTCGCCTTCCTCATATTTAATCCTGCTTCATCAAGCACCTCCATTACTTTCTTGTGCTCGACGGGCCTTTTAATTTTAAGAGTAGTTGTTTTAATTAATTCATCGTAGCTCATAATAAAATATCTTATAATTTTATACTGAGGTATGTCCTTGTTTATCCTTTTTATCTCCTGCTGAATAATGTCTGCTAATTCACTTTCAGATGGTAGTCTTCCATATTTGTCTTTTAAAACAGCTTCATTAAGCACCAGCTTTGCACATACCTGTATATCTCCATCTGGGGCTTCATTACCCCATACAAAGGATTCTTTTATACCTTCAATATTATTCAGAAGTGTTTCATACTCTTCCGGAAAGGCTTTTTTACCATTAGTGAGGACAATCATAGATTTGGCCCTACCTGTAATTGTTATAAACCCTTCATTATCAATATGTCCCAAGTCTCCTGTATGAAACCAGCCTTCTTCATCAATAGCTTCTTTCGTTCCTGCTTCGTCATCGTAGTAGCCCATCATTACATTCCGGCCTCTTGTGATAATTTCACCCATGCCGTTTTCATCAGGATTATATATTGCCGCCTCTATACCATACAATGGCTGTCCTACGGTTCCCGCCTTATTATAAAAGTCATTGTTTGCTGCAACAACCGGCGAAGTTTCAGTCAAACCATAGCCTTGTATAACCTTTAATCCAATCATATCAAAACCTTCAATTATCTCCTTGCCTATTGGTGCGGCACCTGACACGGCCAGCCTCAGACCAGGCCCTAATTGTTCCAGAATTCTTTTGAAAAACTTTCTCCTTAAATCTATATTAACGCAGTTAAGTGCTTTTGAAACCTTGGCGAGCACTGCAACCTGATTGGACTTGCCCGACTTTTTTATGCCCTCGGTCATTTTTTTATACATTGCTTCCAGTATTGCAGGGACTACCACAAGAATAGTTACATTAAATTCCTTTAAATTTTTGGCAATGTGCTTTATGCCCTCACTGTATGCAATACATATACCATTTTTTATCATAAAAAGCATTCCTATTGATAATTCAAAAGTATGATGCAACGGTAGTACTGAGAGATGCACGTCATTGGGCAAAACTTTTATTGCGGAAGATATGGCACTTACGTCTGTACAAATATTACGATGGTTAAGCATTACCCCCTTTGACATACTGGTTGTACCTGATGTAAAAAGCAGAACAGACAGCTTTTCTGAATCTACCGATGCATCTGTAAAGCTTCTGTCACCATTTTTTAAATGGCTTTCACCCTGTGCAACAAGTCGGTCTATAGTAGTAAAGGAAGAAGGGTAACCCTCACCTATTTCATCCATACATATAAAATATTTAATGCCTTTCATTCGTTCTGCCAGACTACGCATCTGAGTATCAAAGTGGCTGCTGTAGAATATTGCATCTACTTCGCCTCTGATAATTAGTTTTTCAATTTCAACTTCAGGAAGGTGTTTATCAAGAGGAACCGCTATTCCTGTGCCGCATACAATAGAAAAAAAGCTCACTGCCCATTCATATCTGTTTTCACCAATCACTGCTATCCTTTTGTCCTTTAAGCCAAG
Organism: Ruminiclostridium papyrosolvens C7; assembly: GCF_000421965.1. Classification (GTDB taxonomy): domain Bacteria; phylum Bacillota; class Clostridia; order Acetivibrionales; family DSM-1351; genus Ruminiclostridium; species Ruminiclostridium papyrosolvens_A. Next base: position 227,697 of record NZ_ATAY01000063.1, read on the forward strand.
TTTGTGCAGTGCAGTTCCTACGGCCGCTACTTCCTCACCAAAGCTGTTATATGATTTTGTGATGGTATCTGCCCCTGATTTATATATAAATGCAGTTTTATCTCCAAATGTATCTATACTTGTTTTAAGTAGTTCCTTAATGTTTTCCACGGGACTGATTTCATAATACCCAAGCCCCTTTACAATTCTTTTGTCCTTTTCGCTAGTTATGGAGATTCCCTTTTTGGCCATATGCCCTCCTGAAAGAAGATAATATAATTATTACCTGGTTATAATTATATTATTGTATTCCTTTTCAATCAATATTACAACAAATATATTTACTTATACCTTTCCAATTTGTGTATATATTATTCTCTTTATTTTCGCTGTATCTCTCGCCAATGGAGAAAATAAATCTATGTCCTTCCGTTGTTTTGTACGAATTTTGTTAAATTGATATGTAATATTGCACTTAATTATGTTGTAAGAAGGAGATTTCGATTTAGACAATACAAGACCGTATATTTAAATACGAGATGAGCCTGATTGAATTGGCTGAATATCCTCAGAACGTGTGTGAATCGTGTAAGTTTCATTAAGTAAGTAGACAGCATTTCTATGATGTTAAAAAACTAACATGTAAAATAGTCTTGAAGGGTTAAAAGACAGTACAAAAATAAAATTTTGTATAAAAAACAAGTTGCTTCTGAAATTGCATATGAAAAACCTGAATATGGGCAATTCAGAGCAAATAATGAATTAAGAACATAATGGAGTTCTTGTATCAGCTGGAGGGGTAAGATCAATCCGACAGAAATACAACATAGAACCCTTTTACATAAGACTCAAGAATCCTTGAAAAAAGACGAAAAAAAGGTTACTCTATACCGAAGAAGCAGACCTCTCTGAATGACTGTGCTACATTTAAATATATACAAATAAGCGCTGTATATTTAATACATTTTGTGAGTAGGTGTTAACCTATTATTTGTATGTACTCCAATGCAATCCAGCCCCAAAAAGAACCGTCACTTTTTGATATAGGAACCCATGTATACCCATTTGCACTTACTTCACTTGTGTCATATAAGTATCCAGTATCTCCGTTAAACAAGGAGCCTACCTTTGAATAACTGGTGCCTGGTCCACTTCTGACATTTAGGGACGATGCTGTAACTTCAAACTGATCCATCCATTGAACAGTAACAGTACCATCGTCAGCTTTAATATCTTTCGCATATGTAGGCATAGTAAAAATTGAAAATACTATTGCCAAAACCATTAATAAATTAATTGATCTTTTCATAATTTTATCCTCCAAGTGTTTTATAATTGATATACAGCACCTATATGTATCTTGTTTAGCATAAAACTGAGCTTGCTTTATTAAAATACTAAAAAACCACTATATACTTTCTCTAAATTAATGGCTTCTCGGGATATTGTCCTACAAATAAAATACCATCGTTGCGTAAAGACTTTACTATATCACAATACCATATTATGGTATATATGTCAATTTATAGTTAATTGGATTCTCGAAAAGCTTTTATTCATAAAATCATATAGCATTTTGCAAAATACCTGAAAAATATAACAGAATCATAGATTATTAATCGCGGGGTCAAGCCTAGGATGGTCAGCAACAATTCAAAATGATTATCCCCCCAACCTTGAAACTGGCTCTACGATGCTTTACTGTTTACGTTTTTAAATTCAAAATAAAAAGCCTTGCATTTCCGAAATAAGGGAAATTGCAAAGCTATAGAGTTGGTATAATAATTAAAATATTCTACGTTACAGTTTCTAAAGTTATATTTAGAAAATATTTAAAAAATACTATCAGAAACATAATAAATTTTTTGTGTATCTGTTTTATTAGTTGGGTCTGAAACTATATTAAAATAAACGTTGCTGTCTTTGGTTTGTACACCCTCTATTTCATGGGTGCCTACGTTTGTAATTTTTACAAGGGTGTTATATGCTCCTGTGTTTGACATCAAAGCAATTTGTGGAGTTTGACCTTCCCCACCTCCTACTACATATATTTTTGTATTATCAATCATATCAATACCTTGGAAGGATGAGTTTGGTCTGACAATAGAGTCGCCTGATTGTGTAAAGCTGGTAACGCAGGCACTTACCGCCGCTGCACTATTCATTTGAACCTGTTCGTTGCTGTCAAGTAGCTGGTTCAATGCTACCGTGTTATAAATTGAGTAGGTAACTGTTCCTGCTGTAGTTTGTACTCGGAAGACAGTGTAGGTACTATTGCCACCGCCATCAACACGGTATGTTGTACCTAAACTCGAACCAGTCTTATTAGCGTAATTCATGTATGTTAACCGATGAAGATCCGTATAATCATATGTTGCACCGGCCTCATATTGAAGTCTTGCTACCTGAAGCGACCAGTAATATGTTGTTGATGAGTCAGCTTTTGAACTGACATAAAGATAATTTATATTATTGTATGTATACATATCTAAGGTTTGCCCATGACCGCAATTGTTGAGTGTCATTTCATCAACATATGTAGCATCACTTCCATTCATAAGGCATCTTGATAGATAGACTGTTCCCCCAGATCTTTGAGTTACGTAAAGATACGTTGAAGCAATATAGAACTTTTGAACTGCCAAGTTGTGTTTAAGACCTTTGATATTATATGCAAGTGTTGCAGAAGCGCTTACAGTTTTAGACGGAGATGCTGCAAATATAGGTAAAACAGACATTGCCAAAACAAGAACTGAGAGGACAACGGGAATTAATCTCTTTATTAGTCTATTTTTGTGACACGCTACTTGTGTTTGATACACACTCATACTTTCATTAAACATCTTATTACCTCCAATAAAATTATTTGATTACTATTTACGAATTTACCTAAATAAACTTAATACTCAATGTTTTTACAGTATCATTAAAGAATTCGAGTTAACTCATATGTGTATATATTTTCTTCATAAACAATACTCCCTGTATCTGTTGAAACCCAATAACGTCCTAATGTTTCGGTCATCTCTGGGTAATTGGGGTCTATATAAGCAATTCTTATTATGTAATACGATTTATTATTATACGAACCAGTATCCCAGTATTGGACTTGATAAGTTGGAGCATCCACTACAATTGTTCCATTCGCAATTAACCCCTTAATAATGCTTACAGCTTTTGAGGAAGAAATTGCAGTTACCGTACTACTTGCTGAAATGCTCGATGTAGAGTTGTTACTGACTGTTGCTGCACTAGTCCCAATTGTTAATGCTGTGCAAATTGAAACTACCAAAGCTAATCCTATGTATTTTTTTTGACCTGTTCTTCATAAACAAGACCTCCTAAGTTTTTATAAATCCAATGATATCATACATATTTTGAAAAATATGTTAAATATTGTAATTTAAAATTTATTTCTTAATATTTCTTAAAATTCATGCTGATTTTATCAGTAGCAAGTCCAATTTTGCCATCGTCAGCAAATATTCCGGCATATTTCCATTTTGGATTGCTGTATGACTAAGTTCAAAGCTCATTTTAGGCGTTTCCTTTTCTAATCATAATAGCCGCTTCTTGACATGTCTTTAAGATCAGCCAGTTCACGGCAGAGCATTCTGATTTAATCATTCTTTCATAACATTATTTATTTAAATCCATAAAAAAGGGCATAAAAAAGCGGGGGGTATTCCCGCTTTAAATTACTCCCCGCTGATTTTTAGTAAACAGCTATATCCGTCTATCTTTATAAAGAACTTTCAATCCGGTTAAATCTATTATTTAAAAATGAGACAATACTCTAGTCATGTTTTCCATTATCGTAACTCCATTTCGCTATTTCGGCGATAAGCTGGAGTGGTAATGGCTTGTTGTACGGAAACTGTATGGCGCCTTTGCTCGTTTTATATTCAGTGAGCCTTTCGCTAAAATGTGCAACAGCCTTATCACCGGGATACAGGCCGATGTGCTTTTTGAATGCCGCAAAGTGGATTATGTTTTGTTTAAGCCAGTAAGTTGGCATACTCCACGAAATACGTTCTTCCGCATTTGGGAGTGTGGCACGGAGCGTTTCTCGCACTTGATTTAACAACGGCTGAACATCCTCAGGTTGTGCAGCAATATAGGCATCAATCGTTTTCGGCGGCTCGCCGCAGTAATGGTCTTGATTTGTGTTCTTAAACTCCCGTCTACAATTAGGACATTGCCACATAGTGCATTCGCCTCCCTCTCTCTAAGAAATTCGCCCATGGGCTCAAAAAACCCATGACATCTATATTTTTACCCGTAAAAGACCTTTAATACCGGACTCACTATTATTGTCACTTAGTTCAGAACTTACTTTTGCAATTGTGCATAAATTAATTCTGCAAATTGTCCGTATTTTTTTACTTCTTTCAAGTAAAATCGCTTTAATGCTTCTTTCTGTGAAAATAATGGTATTCCGCTCCCTAACAACACAGGAGCAATCTGTATTATTATATTATCTATCATATCATTATCCAATAAAGGAGCTAATATTGTGTTCCCTCCGACAATCCAAATGTTTTTATCCTTTTCTATTTCTTTAACAAATTCTACAATGTCACAATTAATAGGAATAAATCCCTCAACTGATAAGCTTTCATCATGCGTTAAAACATAGTTTTTAGTAGTCGGATAAAAACTATCTATATTCTCTATATTTTTAATTTCATTAAATGTCCTTTTGCCCATGATAGTAATATCCATATTTTTATAGAAACTTTCGTAATCAGTTTCTTCTATTGTACCGGTTTGATAAAGCCAGTCCAAGTTATGGTTTTTATCAGCAAGATAGCCGTCTAAAGTTATACAACCATAAAAAAACATACTCATTCTTAAACTCCTTTCCAGTACGTACACATGGTAATCTTTTCATATTTGCATTGTTTTTGCTAATACAGCAAGTTTGCTTAGTGTTTTCCAATTACGCACAGTTGTTGATACATTCAATTTATAAAGATTATTAGAAAGCTTTGAATTTCGAATACTATGATGGAATAGCAGATATATATCTCTCCCTACAATATGATATTTATCACTTTCACTTCTATAAACATTTATATACTCAATCTTTTCTTTTAAAGGATTATGTGTCAATAATGCAACATATAGACTCTCAACTTTGGATAATGTTTCTGCTTCTATTATTTCATCCTTCGAGAATGGGCAATTCAAAATAATATGCTCTAACTCTGTAGACGTCCTCAAAATAACATTTACAGGAATCCCAAAAACAGCCCCAATCTTATGTTCAATTTTATCACACAGAGATTCCTCTGCTTCATTTGATTTGAATAGAACATTTCCACTTTGAATATATGTTTTAACTTCACAAAGCCCAATTGATTCAAATACTTGTTTTAAATCTGCCATCTTAATTATATTTTTTCCACCTACGTTAATACCTCTTAAAAATGCTATATAAACAATCATATTGTAAGCCCTCCATATTGTATCCTTATCCCATTCATCATGCACTATACATCTTTCTAAAGGCTCTGCCTCTTTTTCAGGCACATGATCAACCTTGTGCAATAATAAAAATAGGTGATGCTTGGAATGTACCATTGTACGGATGCCCTGTAAAACTAAATACAACATATATATAAAAGAACTATGCCATAGCATAGTTCTTTTTATAATGTGGAAACTATACCTTTATATAGCCCTATATATTACTATTTTTACCCCATCCTCTGCGGGGAATCCTTCCCCTATTAAAATATCATGGTTCATAAAATCTAAAGCCTTACTATCTGTTATTATCTTTGGATACGTTCTAAAGAGGACACCTTGCAGATTTTTGTTCATATGGCCATTATTCTCTATGAACATCTTGCAGGTTTCACCTGTGTAATCCTTTCCCTCAAGCATATATCTTGCCGACAAGGTATGTCTGTCGCCGGACTTTCCAATTATTTGAGTATCAATTCCGCCCGGAAGTACTTGTCCTTCAAAATACTTGCTTTTAACATCACCTGTAAAAGAAATCATTACAACTGAATCACCATTATCATTTTTTAAATCGATTGCACTTTCTATTTTGACGTTTACTGTTAATACTTCTTCAAAATTCATAGGACTTCTCCTCAACTTATCAATATCAAATTATTAAAAATGCAATCATCGCTTGTCATGCCGTTTAAGATTTGCAGATAAAAACTGTTCTGTTATGCTAAGTACCTGAGGATTCCATATGCCTGTACCGTGGTCTGCACCTACAACCTTATAAAAAATAACATTCTGGCCATGTTCCTTTAGTACCTTATACATTTCAATACTCTGATTAATGTGAACTATTTTATCACTATCTCCATGTATAATAAGAAATGAAGGAAGTTTTTTTGTTAAATCCTGATAAACAGGACTTGCCTTCTTGGACAGTTCAATATTGTCCTTTACTCTTCCTCCCATAAGCAAACCTTCAGGAGAATCTGCAGAATCATGGTCAAGAATATCATTATATTTGCCTAATGTAAGTAAATCCGAAACCCCATAATAATCCACCACAGCACATACTTCATCTGATTGTTCGCCATAAAGTCCGTTATTGTACTCTCCAATCGTAAGTCCGGTCATTAATGAAAGGTGTCCGCCTGATGAGTCTCCCCATACTGCAACCCTCTCAGGGTCAACTCCATAGGTGTCTTGATTCTCACGCATAAACCTGATAGCACACTTTACATCTTCCAACGATGCCGGGAATTGAGCTTTATCGGTATCTCTGATTTCAACACTTGCTATTACATATCCCTTTGCAGCAACATGTGATAGATTTGGTATAGCACAATATAAATCCTGATTTCTCCACGCAGAACCTTGTACATAAACTACAAGTGGAAATTTTTGACCGTCCTGACAAGGTTTTATTACTTGCAGTTTCAATTCCAGATCACCATACTCGGCATAGGTAATATCCTTTAGATATGTACATGAATAGTACTTTCCACCTTCAGAAAACTCACCGAATAAAATCTGAGTCCCTTCCGGCATTTCATTTGCTGCAAAATAGGCTGCTTGCTTATCCACTCTAAACACCCTTTCATTTTAAATTTTAATCCTATATGTTTCTGGCAACTTCATAAGCATCCCAAATAGCGTACATAATGTTAGATAACTTACGTGCATCTCCTATCAAATGTATGTCATCAATATCATATTTGATCTGCTCATAAATATTCCTTTCGGAATTGTAGCCTACGGCTAAAACTATACTATCGGCGCATATCTCCTTAATATCTCCGGCGACGTCAACCAAAGCACCTTTCTCGGTTGTTTTTATTATCTTGGAAGAAGTAAGCACCTCAATCCCTTTGTACGGTATTAATCTTTCCAACATTTCTGAATTCGCATGACACAAAGGGCCGTTTAATGCAAGGAGTTTGTTTTGTATTTCAACTATGGTGACTTTTTTCCCTTTTTGTGCAAGCCAAAGTGCAAGCTCACAGCCAACCAAGCCGCCTCCTACAACAATTACTGCCCTACCCGGTTCATCTTTTTCCAGCAGCACATCTTCAGCAGTGAAGACATTATTATATTCACCCAGATTGAATATCTTAGGTTTTGAACCCGTTGCAATAACAACCGTATCCGCTTCACTGTTTTTTACCATCTCCGCAGTTAACTCTGTATTGCAATTCACCTTTACTCCCAGTTCTTTAAGAGTTTCCTCATACCAAGCCACCAATAAAAGATCATCTTCCTTAAAGTCCGGTGTTCCTCCGGGTAACAAATTACCTCCAATACGACTGCGTTTTTCGTACACAACCGGCTTGTGCCCACGGAGAGCCAGAACTCTTGCTGCCTCGCAGCCTGCCACTCCTCCGCCTGCAATAAGCACTGTTTTGCTTTTTAAAGCCGGAGTCAAGCTATGTATAGCCTCCCTGCACGCCTCAGGATTTACTGCACAGTTCAAAGCAGAATACTCCTGAATACGTCCCATGCAACCCTCCTGACAGGATAAGCAAGGCCTTATGGATTTTAGTTTACCTGCTCTAAGCTTGTTAACTAAATCCGGGTCAGCAAGCAAGGGGCGTCCAAGACTGATAATATCACAAGCGCCATTATCTATAGCTTTTATCGCCAAATCAGGATTATCCATACGCCCTGCACACAGGATAGGAACATTTACGGATTCTTTTACAATTTTAGCATAAGGTATATATAACCCTTTTTCCTGATACATTGGAGGATGACTCCACCACCAGGAATCATAAGAACCCACATCTACGTCAAGAGCATCATACCCATAGGAAACCAGTAATTTCGCTGCTTCAATACCTTCAGGTATATCTCTTCCCTTTTCTTCGAACTCTTCCCCGGGTAAAGCCCCTTCACGCCAATCCTTAATAAAACTCTTAGGACTGTATCTTAATGTAACAGGAAAGTCCTTTCCGCATCTTCTTTTAATTTCTTCAACAATTTCTCTGGCAAACCTAAGCCTGTTCTCAAGACATCCTCCATATTCGTCAGTACGGTGATTGAAAAAAGAAATTGCAAACTGATCAATGAGATAACCTTCGTGTACAGCATGAATCTGTACCCCGTCAAACCCTGCACGTTTTGCGTTATAGGCCCCGTCTCCGAATTTCTTAATTATTGATTTTATCTCCTCGACAGTCAATTCACGGCAAGTCTTGTCCAACCACCTGTGTTTAATTGGTGAGGGTGCGACAGGAGGATATTCCCCCAGATTTGTTGGTATGGTTACTCTGCCGAAGCCTCCGCTAAGTTGTAAAAATATCTTTGAATCATAAGCGTGAATACGTTCTGTCATCTCTCTGGCAGTTCGGATAAAGTGCACCGGATTGTGAGTAGAACACGGGACATTGGGCATTCCATGTTCTTCAATCTCATTATCTACAAAGGTAACTCCGGTAATAATCAATCCGGTTCCACCTCTTGCACGAGCAGTATAATAGTCGATTCCACGTTGATTGAAACCTCCCTCTGCATCTGCCAGACCTAAAGGCCCCATAGGCGCCATGGCAAACCGGTTTTTTATTTCTACAGAACCAATTTTAATGGTTTCGAATAATTTCTCATACTTTTTCAGCATAGAATTCCCCCAGCCTTACTTCTTAGTTATTATTTATATTTTGTAAATTTTATCTTATACGTAAAATATCTTTAAAGTTATATATCCTTAGACATATCTTCCAATACTTTTGCAGATAAAGTCAATTCTTCTACCGAAGCCGCTATCTCCTCAAAAGATGCTGCTTGGGATTGGTAGATATCATTTGCATTGTTTATCTTTTCACTAATTTCCTTTATAGAATTTTTTATCTGTTTTAGTACTGAGTCAATTTGCTTGATAGAGTCATTTGTTGAATTGGCTAGCTTACGAATTTCCTGTGCAACTATATTAAAGCCTTTTCCGTGTTCACCGGCCCGTGCTGCTTCAATGGCTGCATTTAAGCCCAACAAATTTGTTTGTGATGCAATACCCCTTATAAAACTAAGTATTTCATCAGTTGTCCCTGTATTCTCATCTGCTTCAGTAGCTTCTTTTTGAATCTCATTGCTCATTGTCACAACGTTCTGTAACCCTGCGGATACCTCACTAATTGCGCCGGAAATCTGCTGTAACGCTGTAGATTGGTGCTTATAGGCCTCATTTAAATCAGAGCTTTTTTGCAAGCTTTTTCCCAGTAAAATGCAACCGACTACATTATCATTTTCTTTTATTGGTAGTGCATACGACTTGAATGGTACACCATAAACTTCCTTAGGAACAATACTAATTGTCATTTTGCCTGTTTGAATTGCCTTAAACGCAGCACCTCCCTCCGGTATAGGATCTCCGGGTTCTGCCTTTAGCTTAAGACTGGGACAGCTTTGATTAATTACGTATCTTTCCCTATCCGTTATTGCTATTGATGCTGCATTGTCAAAAAATGTGGCCATATAAGGTAAAACCTTAGTGAATGCAGCCAAGATTTCATTATCGATGACAGTTGTTGGCATAGTATCATATCCTTTACAATAGATTTATAACAACAATTGTATACTTGATTTGTGTCTAAAGTAAAGTTCCTATTTTAAAGTAAAATTACTGATTAAATAAGGAATAAGTTTTTATTTCGATTACACACACCTTATTGGACGGATTCGTTAACATTTTTAGCAAATACCTCCTTCTGTGATATACTGACCAAACCTCAGCATGACATAGTACTTTCAGCCGTTTGCCCACTCCATTACAAACGTCCACACATAAAAAACAGCAGCTGTAGAATCACAACTGCTGTTTTTATAAATATTGAGTTATTATATTTGGTTGTTATAGTGAGTTAACATAAATATTTTTCACTGATTCCTTAGTTGCCTTAACTGGTGCAATACCCAGCAGTCCGTCAAGACTTGGAGTCTCAAACGCAAGGTTTACAAGTTTGTCAACAACACTGTCGTCAAACCCTTCATCTCTCAAGTGTGACTTAATGCCTACGCTCTCAATCCAGTTTCTAAGCCCTGAAAATGCCTTGTCAGCTTCATCTGCTGAACCCTTCAAGCCAGGAAGAATCGGTTCAAAAATCTCTGCCAGAACTTCTCCTGAAGCCGGATAAATTTCCTTTACAACCGCCGGAAGCAGCATTGCAAGTCCAAGTCCGTGAGCAAGGTCAGGCCTTACAGCACTTAAAGGATGTTCAAGGGCATGTGTATAGTGCAGTAAACCATTATCAAAGGAAGTTCCTGCTATCAATGAAGCATATAAAAGATAGTATCTTGCAGTCAGATTTTCAGGTTCCTTTATGGCAATCGGTAAATATTTTGCAACCAACCTTATTGTTTCCTTTGCCAGAAGAATAGCCAAAGGATTTGTTACTACAGTTGTTGAAGCCTCAACAACATGATTTATAGCATCAACTGATACATATATTGTCTGTTCAGCCGGTAATTTAGTCATCAATGCAGGGTCGTCAATAGCAAACAAAGGATAGATGCAATCATATGCTATTGCAGGTTTGTATTCTTTAGCCGGAATACTTACAACTGCAAATCTGTCAACTTCAGTACCTGTTCCGTGGGTAAGGTTTATAGCGATGACAGGGACCGCCTTTTCAGGAGCAAAGCTGAGTTCATAAAGCTCTGTAGCATTCTTTTCAGGATAAGCCAGAAGTATTGCAACACTCTTAGCTGCATCAATAGGACTTCCTCCGCCTATTGCAATAACAGCCTCAGCACCAAATTCTTTTGCTTCTTTAGTTGCTTCGTCAACCTGATCAACTGTAGGGTTGGGAGTAACTTTACTGTACAATAAGTACTTGATTCCATTGTCTTCAAGAGCTTTCTTTGTTACGTCCCATGCACCTGTCTTAACATGTGAACTTTTTCCTGTCATAACTATAACTTTTGTTATACCTCTTCCGGACAAGTTTGCTGCAACATCCGCCATCTTGTTGATAGCTCCTACACCAAAAAACGTAGTTGTCTTAGCTCTTATTTCCACTACCTGGTTAATATCAATCTTGTTTTCCCACATATCTTTACCCTCCATATATTGTAATTTATTTGATAACTTTTAATTATATGCTAATATTATAACTACTTTGTTAAAAAAACAACAATCATTAACTATATTTTAACACAATTTTACCTTGTCTGCTCTTATTATATTAATTAAATAGAGGATTACATAACTTTGTTAATCTTTTAACCGTTTTCCTTTATGACTGCTTTGATACTTCAAACCAACCCTGAGGATGTTTGCATACAGGACAGATTCCCGGTGCCTCAGTACCCTCATGTATATGTCCACAGTTGGTACAGACCCACCTAACAGGTGCATTCTTTTTGTATAATGTCTGATTTTCAAGTTCAGTTGCCATCTGTTTGAATTTTTTCTCATGTCCCCCTTCGATTTTTGCTATCATTCTGAAAGCAGCTTCTACTTGGGGAAATCCCTCTTCCTTGGCTACATCAGCAAAAGCAGGGTATACTTTTGAATTTTCTTCATGTTCACCTTCAGCAGCAGCTTTTAGGTTTGCAAGTGTATCTCCCAGTTCAAAGGGATAACCTCCGTCTACATTAACGTTACTCTCACCTGGACCCATCCCGTCAATAAGTAAATCATAGAACACCTTTGCGTGAGCTTCCTCGTTTTTTATTATTTGTCGAAACTCCTGTTCGATAACAGCGTGTCCCTCTTTCCTGGCATAATTCGCATAAAATGTATACCTGTTTTTAGCCTGTGATTCTCCTGCAAACCCTCTAGCTAGGTTTTCAGAAGTTCTTGTACCTGATAACTTTCCCATAGATGTCCTCCTATAATAGAATTTAATGTATATTGTTTCCTGTGAAAAGCAATTTATGCAGATTATCCAGAAATGTATTTTAATTCCGAATATTATAGATAAGGTAATTATTTACAAAGAAGCGAAAAAGCCCTATGGGGAGACTTTTTTCACTATCTGTCCCATAGGGTTTTCATAATTTTAAATGTTAATTTATCTGGAAGTAATCTCAGTCCATATCTTGTCATAATCCTTGATAGAAGCATCCAAATCAATAAAAACTTCGCAGTCTTTCATCTGTTCATCGGTTGGATAAGCTGCAATATCCTTTAATAATTCAGGGTCAAGCTTTTTCTTTGCTTCCGTCTGTGGAGTTGAGTATCCAATATAGTTGGTATTTTCAAGTGCAATCTCGGTATCGCACATAAAGTTTATAAATTCCTCTGCTTCCTTCTGGTGCTTTGCGGTACTTGGAATAACCATAGAGTCAAACCACAAATTGCTTCCTTCCTTTGGTATTGCATATTCAAGGTCCTTGTTCTGACTCTTCATGTATACTGCATCCCCTGACCAGACTACTGCCAAGGCTCCCTCGCCCATAATCATCTTATCTTTGACTTCGTCTCCAACATAGGCCTGTACAATATCCTTCTGTTTTATTAATTCGTTCTTGGCTTTTTCCAGTTCATCCTTGTTTTTAGTATTAAGGGAATAACCCAGTTTTTTTAATGCAACTGCTATAGAATCCCTTTGGCTATCCAACATGAATATCTGTTTGTCATACTTTTTGTCCCACAGTATATTCCAGCTGTCCACAGGTTCCTTAACCATTGTTTTATTGTAAATAATACCTACCGTACCCCACATATAAGGAACAGAGTACTCATTATTGGGGTCGAAGGAAAGATTCTTGAACTTTTCTTCAATATACTTGTAGTTTGGTATATTATTCAAATTTATTTTCTTAACCATACCTTCATTTATCATTTTCTTTATCATATAGTCTGATGGAATGGCAACATCATAGTCACTTCCTCCTGCTTTAAGCTTTACATACATTTCTTCGTTTGTAGGGAATGTATCATACACAACGTTTATGTTGAATTTATCCTCAAATTTCTGAATTACATCCTCCCCGATGTAATCTCCCCAGTTGTATACCTTTAGGGTAGTTTTATCGTTTGAAGCTCCTCCGCAGCCTGTTAAAGCTACACTTACAGTAACCACAGCTGCTGCTAAAATACCTGATAATATTCTTCTCATTTTAAACCTCCATGCCACCAGTTTTAATTGACTTCCTTTTCTTTTCCTCTCTGTCTGAGCGTATATTTATTATAAAAAGAAGAAGCAGTACGCCTCCAAACATAAGAGTGGATAATGCGTTAATTGTTGGCTTTACCCCTGTCCTTGCCATTGAATATATGGTGATGGACAGGTTTGAAACTCCCGAACCGGTAGTAAAGTAGCTTATGACAAAATCATCTATTGAAAGGGTTATTGCCATAAGAAATCCCGATACAATACCCGGCATTATTTCCGGTATTATTACTTTTCTAAGTGCGTATGATGAGCTTGCACCTAAATCCAAAGCTGCCTCATACAAATTTGTATTCATTTGCTTTAGCTTTGGCAAAACAGATAAAATAACATATGGTATATTAAATGTCACATGTGCAAGAAGCATTGTTAAAAAACCCATTTGCATTTTGACAAATGTACCTATGAATACAAACATCAGCATAAGGGAAACCCCTGTAACTATGTCGGGATTCAGAACCGGCAGATAAGTCAGATTCATTACGGCGGTCTTTTTTACCTTCTTCATACTATGTATTCCTATTGCCGCCAATGTACCTATTACAACAGCAATTACAGATGAAAGCAGAGCTATGATAATAGTATTGTAAAGAGCATCTTTTATCTGGGAGTTTCTGAACAACTCCTCATACCACTTGAAGGTAAAGCCGGTCCAGTTACCCCGGGACTTGGACTTGTTAAAGGAGAAGGCAATCAGAACTACTATGGGTAGATACATAAAAAGCAGTATCAGACCAAGATATGACTTCATTATAACCTTTTTTACCATAGCGCTGCCCCTCCTCCCTTGTCCTCGTCAAATCTGGACATAATTGCTATGCTTATTAATATGAATATCATCATTATAATTGATATAGCAGCGCCAAAGTTCCAATCGTACACCGTCAGGAACTGTCTCTCAATGAGATTTCCTATAAGTGTATACTGTGCACCTCCCAGCAGCTTTGATATTACAAAGGTTGTAACTGCCGGCATAAATACCATGGTCAACCCTGACATAACCCCAGGCAGGCTCAGAGGCAAAATTACTTTCCTGAATACCGTAACCCAGTTTCCGCCCAAATCCTGTGCAGCCTCTACCAACTTGTTGTCTACTTTCATTAGTACTGAATATATGGGAAGTATCATAAATGGAAGAAAGTTATATACCATTCCCAGAACAACAGCCCCATTTGTGTACAGTATATTAATCGTCGGGAGATGAAAAAATGATAGTATAGAGTTTATTATCCCGTGCTTTTCCAGTAGTGTCAGCCATGCATATGTACGAAGCAGGAAGTTCATCCACATGGGTATTATAAAAAGCATTGACATGGTAGTCTTTTTACTGTACTCCTTACTGGCAAGTATAAGTGCAACCGGATAACCTACAATTAAACACACGAAGGTACTTAAAAGAGCCAGCCATAGCGACTTAAACAAAACGCTGAAAAATATCGGATCACAGAATCTGTAAAAATTTTGCAGTGAAAATCTGAAACCCTGCTCATCCTTTACTGTAAATCCATAAAAAAGGATCAGCAATGAAGGTATAATTATAAAAATAGCCATCCATACAAGGTATGGATAAGACAACCACTTCTTTTTCATTATCAGCCCATCCTTTTCATAATATGAATATCATTGGGGTTCATTACCATGCCTACTCTTGATCCGGCCTCTACCATCTGAGTACTGTGGATTGTCCAGACATAGTCCTGTCCTTCCACCAGCATTTCATAATGAACTCCTTTAAAGGTAACTGACTTTACCATTCCTGATATCATTCCTTTATCTTCACTGACAAGCTTAATATCTTCCGGTCGCACTACTGCATCTATTTCTTCATTCTCTGAAAAGTCTTTGTCAAGACACTCAAAGACTCTGTTTGCAAATTCAACTGTAAAATCCTTTATCATCTTGCCTTCTATAATATTGCTCTCACCTATAAAATCAGCTACAAAAGCATTCTTAGGCTCGTTGTAAATCATCTGAGGCGTGCCTATCTGCTGTATGCTGCCTGCGTTCATAACGACTATTGTGTCGGACATTGTAAGGGCTTCTTCCTGATCATGAGTAACGTAGACAAAGGTTATACCTGTTTGTTTATGTATGTTTTTCAGCTCTATCTGCATCTCTTTGCGAAGTTTTAAATCCAAGGCCCCAAGAGGCTCATCAAGTAATAAAACCTCCGGTTGGTTTACAAGGGCCCTTGCGATTGCAACTCTCTGTTGCTGTCCCCCTGACAAGGAATCCACAGACCTCTTCTGAAAACCTTTAAGATTTACAAGCTCCAGCATTTCTTCAACTTTCTTGTTTATTGTGGCTTTGTCCAATTTTTTGATTTTCAGTCCAAATGCAATATTTTCATATACATTCATGTGAGGAAAAAGTGCATATTTTTGAAAAACTGTATTGACCTTTCTTTGATATGGAGGAAGATCATTTATCCTTTTACCTTCAAAAAAAACATCTCCGCTGTCAGGCTTTTCAAACCCGCCTATTATTCTAAGGGTCGTTGTCTTTCCGCAGCCACTTGGCCCGAGAAAGGTAATGAACTCATTTTTTAGTATGTATAAATTGATATTATTTAGTACCTGGCTATCATCAAAACTCTTTTTAACATCCTGTAGTAATATAATTTGTTGATTTTCGCTCATTCTTTTCCTCCAACAATTGTTACTGATTAACTTCCATCTTAAAAACTAGGCGGTGATGATACCCATAGAATAACGGACTGACTCTTGGCTGAATTAACTATTTTATGGGTTGTGACAGGTTTAAAGTAGAAACATTCGCCTTTTTTTACCTTGTACTTTTGTGTACCCAGATAAACAGTTACACCTCCGCTGACAACATACCCGAATTCCTCACCATCGTGGGGGTTGTCAAGTTCTGAACTTCCTTCCGGGTCCAGCTTTATAAGAATAGGCTCCATAGCGTTCTTCTGGGCATTTGAAACAAGCCAATGTATCACGTAACCAGAATCCTTATCTTCTTTTGTAAAAACATCATCTTTTTTAAAAACAACCTTTTCGTTGACAGATTCATTGAAGAAGTCCTTTATATTGGTTCCCAGTGATTCCAGAATATCCATCAGGGTTGCAATTGATGGAGAAGTTAAGTCCCTCTCCAGCTGTGATATAAAGCCTTTTGACAATTCGCACCTTCCGGCAAGTTCTTCCTGTGTAAGACCATTTTTAACTCTTAGCTCTTTTATTTTTTCACCGATTTTCATTGACGTTCCTCATTTAGCATAAGTAAACTTTTTGTTTACTTCAATTAAACAACAAATAAATGTATATCATATTATATTATCAGTGTCAATAAAATCTAACGTTTTTTTGCATAAATATACAACATGTACTTAAAATGATGGCTTTTTATCCACTAAAAAAGCAGCTGCACGTTTTTGAATGTACAACTGCTTTACACAAATTTACATCTTTCTATCCGATGAAACCTCTTATAAATGCTCTTGTTCTTTCTTTCTTGGGATTTGTAAATATGTCCTCCGGCTTCCCTTCTTCTACAATAACGCCGCCATCCATAAAAATAACCCTGTCTGCAACTTCTCGTGCAAAATTCATTTCATGGGTTACAACTACCATTGTCATATGTTCTTCTGCAAGCTGTCTGATAACTTTAAGCACCTCGTTTGTAAGCTGTGGGTCAAGTGCAGACGTTGGCTCATCAAAAAAAAGAACATCAGGTTTGAGTGCAAGTGCCCTTGCTATAGCTACTCTCTGACACTGGCCTCCTGACAGGTTACATGGGTATGCATTTGCTTTGTCTTCAAGTCCCATCTTTATAAGCAACTCCATGGCTGCTTTTTGGGCCTCTGCCTTGCTCACCCCCGCAACGCTTATAGGAGCGGTCATAATGTTATCCAAAACACTATAATGAGGAAAAAGATTGAAGCTCTGAAATACAAGACCTATTTTCAAACGTATCTCCCTCAGCTTCTTCTTGTCTGCATAGACAGCTCTACCTTGTGCATTGGTACAAACCATTACGTCATCCTCAACGGTAATGGAACCCATATCTACCTTCTCCAAAAGATTAATACATCTGAGCAATGTACTCTTCCCAGACCCCGATGGGCCTATTACTGCAACAACCTCGCCTTTGTTAACCTCAAATGAGATTCCTGAAAGTACGACGTTGCCATCGAAGCTTTTATATATATCTGTTGCTTTTATCATTTCCATACATTTCCTCCGGATAAATCCCTTTTTACCTATCTATAGTAATTAAGCTTTTTCTCTGCAAATGAAAACGCCTGAGCCACAATAAGATTCATTACATAATAGAAGACTCCGGCAACAAACAAAGGCTGTACCGAGGATACCCTGCTGGAAGCATTTTGGGCAACTCTGAACATTTCTTCCACACCGATTGCTGTTACAAGTGCAGTATCCTTAACAAGGGTTATTACCTCATTGCTGATAGGCGGCAATACCCTCTTAATAACCTGAGGCAAAACAATCTTAAAAAACACCTGTAGTTTCGTAAAGCCCAGAACTTCTCCTGCTTCATACTGCCCTTTAGGAATAGATTCAATTCCGCCTCTGAATATTTCAGCAAAGTAAGCCGCATAATTAAGTATAAATGCAATAACGGCAGCAGTAAATCTCCCTACTTTAGCTTCAAAAACATAGGACGGTGCAAAATAAACAACCAGCAGCTGCAGTATTAATGGCGTTCCTCTCATTATTGAGATATAAATACTTGTAATTCCGCTAATAATTATGTTTTTTGACCTTCTACCAAAGGATATAATAAGTCCTAAAGGTATTGCAAAAATAAGCGTTAATGCAAATATTTGCAAAGAAACTACCATTCCCTCCAATAACAACAATACCAGCTTCACTGATAAATCCCCTCTCCGTCATTAACTAAGCCGGGCCCTATACCCGTGCTTATCTATTTTATATTACAATAGAGCAATTTTCTACATTTATATTGCATCATTTACTGCCATTTTGCAACTATTCACCTGAAAAAAGGGCCGATATATGAGGTATCGGCCCTTTAAAGTTTGTACATATAATCAATTTTTCTTGTAAGCCTTTATAATTACTTTACTATAATAGATATATCCTTACCAAACCATTTGTTTGATATTTCAGTTATCTTGCCGTCTTTAGCCATTGCCTTTAGGGTATCATTTACTTTTGTCATAAGTTGAACGTCACCTTTTCTGAAACCAACTCCATACTCCTCGGCAGCCAGTGATTCATCCAATATCCTGTATTTTTCACTATTCATCTTAATCTGATATCTTGCTACTACCTCATCCATGACAACGCCATCGGTATTGCCTGTTTTCAGGTCCATAAGACATAGTGTGTTGTCCTTGAGTTCTACTACATCTTTAAGGGAACTTTTAAAATCAGTATTTTTATCTAATGCATCGGCAGCACTTGATTGTGCCTGAAGTGAAACTGACTTTCCTTTCAGGTCTGCCAAGGTATTGTACTTCGAATCAGCCATTACGACAACCACCTGATTGTTTTTCATGTAAGGATCTGAAAAAAGTATATTTTGCTTTCTTTCCTCGTTAATGGAAAAACCATTCCAGATACAATCTATGTTTCCGGTGTTCAGTTCCTGATCCTTTGACTCCCAGTTAATAGGCTGAATCGTAAGCTTTACACCCAAACGTGATGCAACTTCCTTTGCAAGATCTATGTCATACCCTACTATATTATTGTCTTCATCTCTGAATCCCATAGGAGGAAAATTCTCATCCAAGCCCAGTACAAGCTCACCCTTTTCCTTGACCTTGTCCCATGACTGTTCAACAGCCGCAGTACTTGAAGAAGCTGTGCTTTCACCAGCTGTACTTGAACTTTTTGAAGATTCTCCCGGAGTCCCGCACCCTGAAACTAAAAATGTCAATGCCATGGCACTGGCCAAAGCCTTGATTATCCTACCTTTTTTCACAAAAACCAATCCCTTCAAATAAAATAATGTTTTTCTTTTTTCTCTCTATTTTCGTCTTTCTTCTACATATTATTTTACGTCATAACTTTAATAAAGTAAAGTAATAAGTTAATGAATCTTATTACTTTTTTATTAACTGTAAATAAATTAATAGGATATGTTGGGTTTGTACTGCATAAATTTAAATAGTAGATACTTGTCTTTCATTAAACGGTTAAGAGGTGACTTTATTTGGCTAGAACCAAGTTCTTTAAAATAATAATGTGTTTCGGTTTAATAGTTTGTATCCTTGCCGGGTCAACTGCAATATTATTGAGAGATAACACAGGTCAGGTGTTATCGGTGAGTAACGAGGGCTATATAAAATGGGTGGAATATAATGTACCCTATGAAGCAATGGAAAAGGCGCTAAGCATGGATGTAAAATCCCATGAGAAACCTGTTCAGCTTCACTGGGTTGAAATGCTGGCATATATTGCTACCAAATACGGGGGAAACTTTAAAAAATATAAAGCAAAGGATTTGGATGAACTTGCCGACAAGCTGAATCAGGGGCAGACTATGGAACAGCTCACTGCAAATATGAAGCATTACAACTATTTTTATCAGGCTTACGACGCTATCCTGGGTAACTTTGTCGGTGAATACGACATTCAGGTAAAAGACCCTGATAACAGTGAAAAGACAATCTGGCAGAAAAAGTACGGTCTAAAAGTCTTTTCTCCTATCGCCAAAGGATACAGCTTTAGTCATTACGAAGATTTTGGCAGTAGCCGTTCTTTCGGCTTTTCCAGAAAGCACTTGGGCAACGACCTCATGGGTTCTATAGGAACTCCTATTATGGCGGTGGAATCCGGTATTGTGGAGGTAATGGGCTGGAATATGTATGGAGGTTGGAGAATAGGCATCCGCAGCTTTGACCAGAAAAGATACTATTATTATGCGCATTTGAGAAAAGACAGGCCATTTCATGCAGACCTCTATGAAGGTAAGATTGTGAAAGCCGGAGATGTTATAGGATACCTTGGAATGACCGGCTACAGCACACGTGAAAATGTTAACAACATTACCACACCTCATCTTCATTTTGGAATGCAGCTTATTTTTGATGAATCTCAAAAAGAAAGCAATAATGAAATCTGGATTGATGTATACAATATTGTAAACCTTCTTCAAAAGAATCGTTCGGCAGTTACAAAGGACGAAGAAACCCGTGATTTCTATCGTACTTACGACATTATCGAACCGAATATGAACTACCACTTTTAAAATTTTATATAAATTGGGAGGCTTTTATATGTATGAATTGTTTAATAAAAAAATAATTAAATATATTTTACTTGTTTTTGCCGTAATTCTAATTCTGATACTACCTTTGGCTCTTATTTTGTCTGCTACAACCAGCGTTTTTGATGAGGCGCTTGAAAGCTTGGGAAAAGACAACGGAATTAAAGTACCCATAGTAATGTACCATGGGACAGTTCCAAAATCCAAGGATTTGGGCAAATTTGTGATTACTCCTGCAGAACTGGAAAGTGATATTAAATATCTGAAGAATCATGGATATACCTCTATTACAATGACGGACCTTATAAACTATGTATATAATGACGTAGAACTTCCATCCAAGCCTGTTATGTTAACCTTTGATGACGGATATTATAATAATTATATATATGCAACGCCTATTCTCAAAAACTACGATATGAAAGCCGTTATATCTGTTGTGGGAGAGTTTACGGAAGCATCCACCAGAATACCGGAAAACAATGTACAGTATTCCTACGTGACATGGGAGCAAATAAAAAACATGAATGACTCAGGTATCTATGAGATACAAAATCATACATATAATCTTCACAAATACGGTAAAAAGAGATTGGGTGCAAAAAAGAACAGAGGCGAGTCCATTGAAGCCTACAAGAACCTTTTGTACTCTGACGTAGGACTCCTTCAGAAAAGACTTAAGGAATCTGCAGGTATAGAGCCAAATACCTTTACATACCCCTTTGGTTATATGTGTAGTGATTCAATACCTATTTTAAAGGAAATGGGCTTTAAGGCAACTTTATCTTGCTCTGAAGGTGTTAATATCATTAACAGAAATAAAAAAGACATTCTTTACGGCTTAAAGCGGAAAAATCGTCCCCACGGAGTTTCCACAGAAAGTTTCTTTAAAAAATTCTGCCCATAGATACCCATTTTTTCTCCAGTGGTGTATAATTATCAAGGCAGAGACCACATTTAAAAGAATCTGGAGATTAATCACATATGAGTATTTTTGAAGCACTAATGCTTTTAAGTTTCGGTGCGGCATGGCCTGCGCAGATATACAGGTCTTATAAATCAAGGAAGACAGCAGGAAAGAGTGTTGCCTTCCTTTACATACTAATATTCGGCTACCTGTGCGGTATAACAAACAAGATTTTATATCAAAGAGATATTGTTATGATACTTTACATAATCAACCTTGTTATGGTGTCTACAGATATCTGTCTATACTATAGGAATAAAAGGCTTGAGAAAACAGAAAATTTATAGAAATTTTCTGTTTTTTAGGCATATTTCACTCCTAATTATGTAACCTTTTGTAGTTTTATTTAATATTATATATTGCAAAGGATTATGTAAACCTTTGCAATATTTAAAGGAGTGAATTTTATGCCAGACGGTGACAACTATTTCCTTTACGTTCTCAACTATTGTTGACGTATTGGAGGCAGAATCCTTCAGTTTCCAGTTTGTTGATGCCTGCTGGCACCCGGCAACTACACTTATTCCGTACAACTCTCTACAAACTCCATAATTGATATAACGCCGGGAGCATCAATTATGAATGCAACATTAAGTGTATTAGCAGTTGGTAGCTAATGCCATCCACTTCTCCTTTAACGCATAGACTTTCTTGGTCTATGCGTTTTTTATTTTATATAAATCTTTAACCATTTCGGCATTATGTCTATATACTGTATTAAGAGTTTGTATATAAATTAATACAAATGGCGGGAGGTGTCTATTATGTCATATATAGTTGAAATTAAAAACATTGGAATGAATTATCAATCACCAAATGGCGAAATTCCTGCCATAGCTGACATCAGTATGAATATATCAAAAGGCGAATTTATTTGTATTGTGGGGCCCAGCGGATGCGGCAAATCAACGCTATTATCTATCATCGCAGGACTTGTTAAACCTTCTTGCGGAAATATTGTCATAAATGGCGGCCGTAGCGGTGAATGTTTGCAGCAGGTGGGTTATATGCTTCAAAAGGATTTTCTCTTTGAGTGGAGTACTATACTAGAGAATGTCATGCTGGGGCTTGATATTAAAAAAGCCCTTACACCTGAAAACAGGGAGTATGTTTATAAGCTTCTTGATACATATGGACTCAGTGAATTCAAAGATAAATATCCCTCCCAGCTGTCAGGAGGAATGCGGCAGCGTGCCGCTATGATTAGAACTCTGGCTTTAAGGCCTGAAATACTTCTTTTGGATGAAGCATTTTCTGCCTTGGATTACCAGACCAGACTGGCAGTAACAGAGGATATATATTATATCATCAAGAAAGAAAACAAAACTGCAATTATGGTTACTCATGACATAGCTGAAAGTATTAGTATGGCTGACAGAATTTTTGTTCTTACGGGCAGACCGTCATCTATTAGAAGTGAGCACAACATATTGTTATCCTGCAATGACGTAAGGACCCCTTTTAACAGCCGTGAAGCTCCCGAATTCAGACACTATTTTAATTTAATATGGAAGGAGCTGGATGTACATGTTTAAGCATAAACAAGAAACGAATTTGTCATCGGAAAGACTTGAGTATCTTAAGTCCAAAAAGCGACGAAAAGTATCTGTCCTTGTAACACAAATAGTGATTCTTGTGGTGTTTTTTGCACAGTGGGAGATACTTGCAAGGTTAAATATTGTAGACTCCTTCATTACAAGCCAGCCGTCCCGTATTGTTAATACAATAATCAATCTTTACAGAGAAGGGCAGTTATTCCACCACATTGGCATTACATGCTGGGAAACCGTTGTAGGCTTTGTAGCGGGTACAGTGTTGGGTACGTTGATTGCCGTGGTGCTTTGGTGGTCGGAGTTTTTATCAAAGGTGCTTGAACCCTATCTCGTAATCCTAAACAGTCTACCAAAGATAGCTCTTGGGCCTATTTTTATCGTTTGGTTCGGAGCAGGGACTACTTCAATTATCATTATTGCACTAGCCATATCCATTGTGGTGTCTATTCTGGAAGTACTAAATGGATTCATGGCAACCGACGAAGAGCAGATAAAGCTGGTTAAAACCTTTGGTGCCAGCAGATTTCAGGTTTTTACAAAAGTGGTTTTCCCTGCGAACCTCCCAGTGATAATTAACTCGTTGAAAGTAAATGTTGGTCTTTCATGGGTAGGAGTAATTGTAGGTGAATTTCTGGTTTCCAAATCAGGACTTGGCTATCTAATAGTGTATGGCGGGCAGGTTTTCAAGCTTGATTTGGTTATGGCAAGCGTTATTATACTATGCATTGCCGCAGGTATCATGTATCAGGCAGTTGTACTGCTTCAAAAAGTTCTTATAAAGAAACATATCTGATACTAATCTAAGTTTTATAAAAGAAAGGGGAGTTGTATATGAAGAAATTATTTATTTTATTAGCTATATTAACAAGTAGTATTTTTTTACTGCCATCCTGCGGCAGTAATGATAATTTAACTAAAGTAAAGTTAAGTGAAGTGACTCATTCAGTTTTTTATGCTCCACAGTATGTTGCATTAAATAAAGGCTTTTTCAAGGATGCAGGACTGGATATCGAGCCTCAGAACGGTCAAGGTGCCGACAAGGTTATGACTGCTGTATTGTCGGGACAATGCGACATAGGGTTGGCAGGCCCCGAAGCAAGTATATACGTATATAACGAAGGTAAAGCAGACTATGCACAGGTTTTTGCTCAGATAACCAAAAGGGACGGTTCCTTTCTTGTAGGAAGAAAACCCGAACCCGGTTTCAAGTGGAGTGACCTCAAAGGCAAGAATATCATAGGTGGAAGAAAAGGCGGAGTTCCCGAAATGACTCTTGAATATGTCCTGAATAAAAACGAGCTTGCTCCCGGAGCCGATGTAAATGTTGATACAAGTATACAGTTTGCACTTATGGCCGGCGCATTTACCGGTGGAAAGGACGATTATGTAACTTTGTTCGAACCTGTTGCATCCTCTCTTGAAAAGGAAGGAAAAGGCTATATATTGGCTTCCGTAGGGCAGGAAAGCGGCGAGATACCTTTTACTGCTTACTTTGCAAAAAAAAGTTTTATTGAAAAAAATAAGGATATAATTCAAAAGTTTACAGATGCTCTTTACAAAGGCCAAGTCTGGGTAGACACCCATTCTCCCAAAGAAATTGCCGAAGTATTAAAACCGTCCTTTCCGGATACTGATACTGAGCTTCTGGCGGTTGTTGCCGAAAGGTACAAGAAAATCGATGCCTGGTGCAAGGAACCCGCTATGAAGAAGGAGTCCTTCGAACTGCTCCAGACTGTAATGAATCAGGCAGGTGAACTCAAGCAGAAAGCTCCCTATGATAAGGTGGTTGTCAACACCTACGCCGACAAGGCGGTTAAGTAGGTTTTAAATAAAACTGAGGGAGTGCCGCGTAACTACACTAAAAGTAGCTAGCGATACTCCTTCGATTTTGTAAAGGGCCTGTTTTATAGCTGCTTATTTAAGCAGCCCCAGTTTCTTGGCAATGTCGAGGTTAACCATCAATACATTGACAGTTTCTTCCCCAAAAAATCCTAGAAACTTATCTTCTGTATTAGCTTCGACTATGCCCTCCAGTGTTTCCTTTGATAAACCAGTCGTTTTAACCAGAGCCGGTATCTGAACTGAAGCCGCTGCGGGACTGATATGCGGGTCAAGTCCTGAGCCGGATGCCGTCAATAAATCCGTAGGAATATCCTGTTTCTTTACGGACGTATTTGCTTTCAGGAACTCAGCAATATCGGCTTCCACACGTTTGACAAGATCCGGATTTGTCGGTGCGTAGTTTTTTGAACCGGAGCCAACTCCAGTATAATCGCCGCTCTCTTTATCCTTCTGTGTATATGTGTTGTAATTCACAGCAGAAGGACGGCCTTTCATAAACCGGGCATCTGAAAAATCCTGACCCACAAGTTCAGAACCGACAGACTGACCGTTTATAATAATCATGCTGCCATTTGCCTGCTTAGGCAGGATTATCTGGCTTATTCCAGTAAGCAACAGTGGATAAACCACTCCGCATATCAGAAGCAATGCTATAGTCACCAAAAATGGCTTTTTTATTCCTTTCAAAAATGAACTCATTACATCAGAACCTCCTATTCTTAAACACAAAGTATCAACAGCGGCATTTCTCGCTGTAGACTTCTTCTCCTAATAGTTTGTTTACAGATTTTATAAATGCACTATAGCCCCTGTCTTTGTCATTTTTGTGCGAGGCTGACCTTGACAGAATTTCCTCGGCATCTTCTTCAGATAAATCAAAACAACCCTTCAGAATAGCTTTGACATCGCTGGAAGATGCTCCATAAACAAATTCTTCAGCTGCCTTATAGACCTTTTCATTCTCATAAAAGCCCGAATGGTTAAAGTAATAGTAATCCCGTATTTTCTTGTAGCCGAAAATAATTACAATGACAATGGAAATAAGACCGACGTTCGCTAAAAAACTTTCCATAAAACGACCTCCCTTCAAGTAAAAACAATTCCCGCTTCATTACTGCTAAAGCCCCAAAGATGCCAGTATCGGAGTAATGACAATATCAATCAACTTTATCCCAGCAAAGGGTACAATGACACCGCCTAGCCCATAAATCAGCATGTTGCGGGACAACATCTTTTCCGCTCCCATGGGCCTGTATTTGACACCCTTCATTGCAAGCGGGATCAGCAACGGTATAATAATAGCGTTAAAAATCAAAGCAGCAAGAATAGCACTGTAAGGCGTGGACAATGCCATGATGTTCAGCACCCTCATTTGTGGAATGACAGCCATAAACATTGCGGGGATTATTGCAAAATATTTTGCGATATCATTGGCAATGCTGAAGGTTGTCAGTGAGCCTCTTGTAATCAAGAGCTGTTTCCCTATTTCTACTACATCCAGAATCTTGGTAGGGTCCGAATCCAAATCCACCATGTTCGCTGCTTCCTTTGCTGCAGAGGTACCACTGTTCATGGCAATACCCACATTTGCCTGTGCCAGAGCAGGAGCGTCGTTAGTGCCATCTCCTGTCATGGCTACAATCTTTCCCTCTGCCTGCTCGGCTTTAATCGCTTTAATCTTATCCTCCGGTTTACATTCTGCAATGAAGCTGTCCACACCGGCTTCCTGTGCTATGGTGGCCGCTGTGAGCGGGTTATCTCCTGTACACATAATAGTTTTAATTCCTATGGCACGTAGCCTTGCAAAACGCTCTACCAATCCCTCTTTAATAGTATCCTTTAAATAAATAACCCCTAAAATCCGATTTCCTACGCACACTACCAAAGGAGTTCCGCCTAATTTGGCAACTTCATTGACTTTACTTTCTAAATCCTTTGGAATAGAGCCACCATGTTCCTGTACATAATTTTGAATAGAATCGGAAGCGCCTTTACGTATCATAGTGCCGTCGGGAAGATTGACTCCGCTCATACGTGTCTGGGCGGTAAACTCCTGAAATTCCATACCTAGTATTTCCTCTTGATGCTTTCCGCTTAAGCGTTCTCCAAGTTCTATGACCGATTTCCCTTCGGGAGTATCATCTTTTAGTGAACTGATAACGGAATAATACATAAGCTCCTGTTCATTTGAATTACCTACAGGCATAAATTTCGAGGCCTTACGGTTTCCATAGGTGATGGTACCAGTTTTGTCAAGGATCATGGTGTCTACATCACCGCATACCTCCACAGCTTTGCCGGACATAGCAATGACGTTAAATCGTGTAACACGATCCATACCGGCTATGCCTATGGCAGAAAGCAGACCACCGATGGTTGTGGGAATCAGGCAAACAGTCAGTGCAACCATTGTAGAAATTTGCAAACGAACGCCGCTGTATGCTGCGATAGGGTAGAGACTGACAATTACAATTAAGAAGATGATGGTAAGGCTGACCAGCAAAGTATTCAATGCAAGCTCGTTGGGTGTTTTTTTACGAGTTGCACCTTCCACAAGAGAAATCATTTTATCCAGAAAAGATTCCCCCGGATTGGATGTAATGCGAATTTTCAACCAGTCACTGGCAACGGTTGTTCCACCTGTGACCGATGCAAAATCTCCGCCGCTTTCTTTTAATACCGGTGCAGATTCACCGGTAATTGCTGATTCATCCACCGAGGCAATGCCTTCGATTACCTCTCCGTCATTAGGGATTAGTTCCCCAGCTTTAACAAGCACAACATCGCCCTTTTTTAATCCACTTGCACTTATGATGGTTTCCTTGCCATTACTGTTCAGAATACGGGCCTGCATATCCTTTTGTGTCTTTTTCAAGCTTTGTGCCTGCGCTTTGCCTCGGCCCTCAGCTACCGCTTCTGCAAAATTAGCAAAAAGCACAGTAATCAAAAGAATTGCCGATACAATTGCATTGTATAACCGCAGATTGTTTCCTTCATCTCCAAACAGGTTCGGGAAAAAACAGAGTAGTAACGTTACAATAAAACCTATTTCTACCACGAACATAACGGGATTTCTCATCATGTATTGTGGATTCAATTTCTTAAATGCTCCGAGAATAGAGGATTTAAAGATATCCCCTGTTAATAATTTTGTTTTCTTTTCTTCACTCATGAAAATATCCTCCTTAACTCCACAAGTTCATATGCTCAGCAATAGGGCCAAGGACTAATGCCGGGAAGAACGTCAGCGCAGCAATAATTATAATGACCATGAGCAGTGATATGGTAAATGTCCTTGTATTGGTTCTTAATGTTCCTATTGATTCGCTGACCGGTTGTTTTAACATCAACGAACTTGCAATGGCCAGCGATATGATAATGGACAGGTAGCGTCCAAAGAACATGACCAACCCCGTAGTGATATTCCAGAAATAAGTGTTATCTGCCAAGCCCTCAAAACCGGAGCCGTTATTGGCAGCTGAGGAGGCATATTCGTATACTACCTGAGTCAATCCATGATGACCGGAGTTGGTGATTCCAGCTAAACCAGCCGGTACAGCAAGAGCTAACGCTGAAAAAGCTAAAATAAGTAGTGGATGGATGATTATTCCCAGTGCAGTAAGCTTCATTTCCTTGCCTTCAATTTTTTTGGCCAGATATTCAGGTGTGCGACCTACCATAAGCCCACAAATAAATACCGTCAGAATTACATACAGAATCATATTCATCAGCCCGACACCCTTACCGCCGAATACAAGGTTAAGCATCATATTCATCAACGGGACTATGCCACCCAATGGTGTAAGTGTATCATGCATATTGTTAATACTGCCTGTAGTAAAAGCTGTTGTTACGGTGGTAAATAGTGAGGATTGAGCAATTCCAAAGCGCATTTCCTTACCTTCCATATTACCCATACTCTGGCTTAACCCAGCCTTCTCTAGTGCCGGGTTTCCGGCTTGCTCCGCCCCAAAACAGACAGCAATACCCACAACAAAAATGATAAGCATAACGGCAAAGATAGGTTTGGCTTCACTGCCAAACAGAACCCTCTTTTTCTCAATGCCTCTTTCAGTCTCCTTCTTACGGCTACGGACCATAAGTCCGAACATTACAACGCAGGCTCCCGGCAAAATCATCATGGAGAGCATTTCAATCATATTGGTAAGAATGTTTGGATTCTCAAAAGGGGTGGTTGAGTTGGCTCCCAGGAAGCCGCCACCATTGGTTCCCAAATGCTTGATTGATTCTAATGCAGCAATTGGCCCCATAGCGATGTCCTGAAATTTCCCTTCAATTGTCTGAACAGTTGTATTCGGAGACAGATTCTGTACTACCCCCTGTGACACAAGCACAAGCCCGATCATAAAAGAAAGCGGAAGTAGAACACGTGTCGTAATGCGAACAAGGTCTGCATAGAAGTTGCCCATTGTTTTTGTTTTGCCTGCAAAACCACGGATAGCTGCTATGGCAACAGAAAAGCCGGTAGCCGCTGATGTAAACATCATAAAGATTATCACCAGCATCTGGCTCATGTAAGAAAGGCCGGATTCTCCAGAGTAGTGCTGGAGATTTGTATTCGTTATAAAACTTATTATTGTGTTAAATGACAGACTTGATTCCATGCTTCCGATACCGTTTGGGTTTAAAATCGGAAGGGATTGAATTCTCAAAATAAGATATCCAACGAATACCATGATAGCATTAGTAGCTAGCATGGCTATCGCATACTGCTTCCAGTTCATTTCTTTTCTATCTATACCGCATATACGGTAAATCACATTGTCCATGCGGTCAAAAACAGGGTCTGCAAAGGTGCGTTGACCAAGCGCAATATGGTATAGGTATTTCCCCATTGGAAATATGACGGCAATAAACACTGCCAAAAATATAAGTACTTGTAGCATTTTTTCTCCACCTTTCCGTTAAAACTTTTCGGGATTTACCAATGCAAATACCAGGTATGCTCCCAAAGCTACAATTAAAATTCCAAGAAACAGCATAAAACCCTCCTCCTTTATGATTTCTCAATCTGACACCCGCACCAATCGGTAAACAACTTGGTTGATATAAAGCACACTGCCAAGATACCAATCATTAAAAAATCCATATGTACTTCCTCCTTATTGATTATTTCTGACTCAGTGTATCATTTCTGTTATAAATTTAGGGTTAGGGTTTCTATCGGGGAATTAAGAAAATATTAAGATACCCTTTTGAATTAGTTTTCAAGGTCAAAAAAAACTAATCCATGCCTTTTAATCAGACATGGATTAGTTTTAATTTAAAGCTCATTCAATCCAGATTTATGAGTTCATATCACAGGAATTGCCATCATCACTTACCCGAAGCATCCTGTAGCCGACACCGATATGGGTTTGAATATACTTTATCTGTGATGGTGTTTTTTCTAATTTTTTTCGCATGGTTGCCATAAAAACACGAAGGGCGGGAATGTCACTGGCATAATTGCCCCAGATTTCATGCAGTATAAAATTATGTGTCAGCACTTTTCCAACATTCTTTGCAAGAAGGCACAGGAGCTTATATTCTATGGGAGTGAGGTGTATTTCTTCTCCGTCCAGCCATGTACAGCCTGCCGCATAGTCAATTTTCAAGTTTCCATTAATAAATATTGACGCATCTCTTTGTAACTTTTCACTGTCATACCGAACTCTCCTGAGGCTGACCCGGAGCCTTGCCAGTAATTCTTCCACACTGAACGGTTTAGTCAGGTAGTCATCAGCCCCGGCGTCCAACGCATCAATTTTATCTCTATCTTCACTTCGCGCACTTACCACAATAATAGGCATGTTAGACCATGCCCGCACTTTTTTGATAATATCTACACCATCCATGTCCGGAAGTCCTAAGTCCAATATCATAATGTCCGGCTGCTTGGAAACAGCCTCAAAAATTGTGCCTTCACCCGTCCCGGCTGTATGATATCTGTATCCTTGTGTTTCTAAAGTGGTTGTAATCAACTTGGAGATTGCTTTATCATCCTCAACCACAAGAATTAAGGGTTTGTTCATGTACGGTCACCTCCTCGGCCTGCAATGTAAAGCAAAATACAGTACCCTGTGGGAAATTATCCTTTACATAGATATTCCCTCCATGGGCATCAATAATAGATTTACACAGGTAAAGTCCCAACCCAAGACCACGCCTGCTATCACCTCGGATGTTATTTGCCGTATAGAACATGCCAAATAGCCTTTCCTTCACTTCGTCTGACATACCGGGCCCATCGTCGGCAACTTCTACAAGTACCATTTTGTCTTGATGTTTTGCTGAAACAGTAATATGAGATCCCATTGGTGTATATTTAATGGCATTGTCTACAATATTTATCAAAACCTGTATAATCAACCGGGATTCCATTTTTGCCATGAGGAGCTCGTCATCTAAGACGGTCTCTATTTTATGCTCCACGCTATTCCTGTTTATATGAAGCAGTGCCTCTGCAATAACTTCTTCCAGTAGCTCAGGCTGCATATTTAAATTTAATGTGCCATTATCAAGCCGTGTAATAGAAAGCAGATTTTCTACCAGATTGATTAGCCATATGGAATCATCATAAATATTAGTGTAAAGCACATTTTTCTGTGTTTCACTTAGCACTTTAGAATTTCCCATGAGAACACCCGCATTGCCAGATATGCTGGTAAGAGGGGTACGTAAATCGTGAGAAATCGCCCGGAGCAGGTTGGTACGAAGCTGTTCCTGCTGGATCTGTATAGAAATTTGTTTCTGTGTTTCGTTGAGTTGCTCTTTTTCCAGTGCCAAAGCACATTCTGCAAGCATAGCAATAGTCAGACTCTTTTCAAAAGACTCCAAAGGAGCTTGTTTATCCATAACAATTCCCACCACAGCAAGAACCTCTTTACCACCGCGTACTGCAAGATAGAGACATTTAGCAGCTGAAAGTGTGTTTGTGGTGTTCCCAGCACGTTTATTGTTCTTATATACCCATTCTGCTACTGCGCGTTCATCCGTTTCAATATACGCCTGTGAATTAGCCGGCAACTCTTCATTTTGGAAAACCAAAGGTTCTGATAGGGTATCCTGCTGTGCAGAATAGATAATTACGGTTCTGTCCAGCAGCTTTACCAGTTGGTGTGCAGTTTCATTTAAAATATCTGATTTATCTTTTGCCTGCTGCAACTTGCGGCTTGTTTCTAAGAGAACCTCTGTACGGTAGGCTTTTTGTGCTGATTGGTAGGCTTGTTCCTTGACCCGCTTTGTCAATGTACTTGTGATTAAGGAAGCTGTAAGCATGACTAAAAATGTCACAGGGTAACCCGGGTCAGTTGCCTGGAAAGAAAAGCGGGGCTCTGTAAAGAAATAGTTAAATATGAGGACACTTAATACCGATGATACAGCGCTGTATATTCTTCCTCTCGTAACTACCGCATTTAATTGGATGCCAAGAATATAAACAGTTATTATATTTGCTATGCTAAAATCCCAATAAGTAAACAGAAATCCTATCAAGGTACAGATTAACAACAAAGCTACTGATTTAGCAGTATCGACTAATGACGGATTTGATGGCCTTTTAAATTTAAAGTTTATATGGGAGGAAGGCTGCAAATCAGGAATGATATAAATATCAATTGTTGGTGCCAAAGCCCCAAGTCTATCAACAAAGCTAGACTTTATAAACCATCTTCTTATGCGGCTGGAGCGCCCCAGCACTATTTTTGAAACACGGCTTGCCTTGGCATATTCTGCGATTTGCCCGAGAATATCTTCTCCGTATACAGTGGCAATTTGTGCACCGAGTTGTTCTGCCAGTCTAAGATTTTCTCTCAGGGCTGATTTGTTTTTATCCTTCATTTCCTTTGTTTCCGGGGTCTCCACAAACAACGCCGTAAACGCACCGTGAAAAGCATCCGCCATTCTCGCGGCAGTACGGATGACCTTTGTGTTGGATGGAGCTGACGACAAGCAAACTAAAATATGCTCATTAGTATAAGGGCTGCTATTCCTTGACGGTTCACTGTTTTGAACTGCGACCCGGTTTACCTTATCTGCTGTGCGACGTAGGGCGATTTCACGCAATGCAACCAGTTTTTCTTTGGTAAAAAAATTAGAAAGTGCGCGCTTCGCCTGTTCTTCACCATAGACCTTTCCTTTATGCAGTCGTTCAATCAGATCATCCGGCTCTATATCCACAAGCTCGATTTGATCTGCGCTGTCAAATATGCTGTCCGGGATGCGCTCGTTCACACTAATACCGGTAATAGACGCTACAACATCATTCAAACTTTCGATATGTTGAACATTGATTGTTGTATAAACATCAATTCCTGCCCGCAGGAGTTCCTCCACATCCTGATATCTTTTTTTATGACGGCAACCTGAGGCATTCGTATGTGCCAGTTCATCCACCAGAATAAGCTCAGGCCTTCTTCTTATTGCAAGATCAAGGTCAAATTCTTTTAATACAACACCTTTGTAGGATACTTCAAGAGAAGGAATATTTTCAAGCCCATCTAAACGTGCCATGGTTTCAGGTCGGGCATGTGGCTCAATGTACCCTGCGACCACATCAACTTCATTTTTTATTGCTTCATGGGCGTCATTCAGCATGGCACAGGTCTTTCCTACACCTGCGGCATAACCAAAGTATATTCTCAGCCTGCCGCGTTTTTTTTCTGACGGAATGGTGGAAAGCTGCTCAAGCAGAGAACCTGAATCTGTTTGCTTGATTGCCATTGAAATACGCCCCTTTCTTTATATAACTTTTTTAACCTTAGTATAACATAAGCAAAATCAGCATAGCATTATAACTTTACCTGTAGCATTAAGATTGTATTAAGATAATATCAAAGTAAATAAAACTGAGAGTTCATCTTTGCATCTATATGAATTTTCATAACAGGTTGCATACAAATTAGCTGTATGTTAATGCAATTTTTATGTTACTGATTTTACCTTTACACTATCTTGATTAAAAATCATCTATAATATATTACTTAGGTTTCATTAAAAAGATTTGTCCACCAGCTCAAATGGCAAAGCAACTCATTTATGAGCCTAATTCTCTTAAAAGTAGACTATCATATAATAATAGATTTATTGAGGTGACTTGAGTATGCAGCTTGTTTTAAAATCTTTAAAAGACCAGAATTTTTGTCATAAATGCATTATATATTTATTAACGCCTAAATCGTCAGTGGTATTTTTGTATAATCATTGCACCTTGCGTCAGGGGCTGGAAAAATTGAGGTTTCATATATATACCGCTATACCTGTAATTTCAGAGGATGGGAGTTATGTAGGAACAGTCAGTGAAGGAGATTTTCTGTGGCATATGCTGGATAGTGGTATGTATTCTATAAAATCACAGGAAGATTATTCAATTTCTGATATACTCCGAATTGGCTGGATTCCCGCAGTAAAAATTAATGCCACCATGGACGAACTTCTTCTTCGTATTATAGACCAAAACTTTGTCCCGGTAGTTGATGATAGAGGAAAGTTCATTGGGATAATTACCAGAAAGGACATAATAAAGTGCTATCCCAATTTAATAGAAAAAATCAAACCTTTTACATATCTTTAAATTTTGTCTCTTAATATATTATTTATGCGGTCACTTTAACCCTAACACTAATTTAATTGAAAAGCAATTATAATAAGACCTGTACCACCGGACCGTGTGTACTTAGTGACTCTGAAAGGAAGCGATTTAATGAGTATAAACCCTTTGGTTTTAATTATTGAAGATAATGATAATATACGCAATTTTGTATCAATAGTTTTAACCACACACAACTTTAAGGTAGATAAAGCAAAAACAGGGAAAGAAGGCCTCTCCTTGTTTACATCCCATTCCCCGGATATTATTCTTCTTGACTTGGGACTGCCGGACATTGATGGTTTAGATGTATTGAAAAGAATACGTGAAAAATCGAGTACACCAATTATAGTAAACACTGCACGTAGCAATGAGCAAGATATGATAATGGCACTTGATTTAGGTGCGGATTATATTAAAAAGCCTTTTACAACCAAGGAATTGCTTTCCCGGATACAGACGGCAATTACAATGCAATTATAAGTTAACCATAATTATCACATTGGATACACAGTATTTATACAACCGAAAAATGATTATGGAAAACAGGAAAGGGCCGCTGCCAATGAAGAATTTTTTCACTGTGCAACAGCCCTTGTTTACAGTACACCTTATTACAACTCATCAATTTTAGAATAGCGGTACAACTGCTCCCTTATACTTTTCTTCTATAAACTTCTTAACCTTTTCGCTTTTAAGAGCATCCACCAACGCTTTTATATCCTCTCTGTTCTCGTCACCCTTACGGATAGCAAGAATATTGATATATGTCTTTGCAGCTACTGAATTAGCTTCCTCTTTTGCGAGAGCATCCTTTTCAACATTGAAGCCTGCCTGCAATGCATAGTTTCCGTTTATAACTGCCAACTCCACATCAGGCAAAGTTCTTGCCAGCTGAGCGGCTTCCAATTCCTTGATATTAATATTCTTTGGGTTTTCCGTAATATCCTTTACTGTTGCCTTCAGGCCCGAATCAGGATTTACTTTTATCAGCCCGACTGTTTGCAAAAGTAAAAGTGCTCTTGCTTCGTTTGTGGTGTCGTTTGGAATGGCAATAGTTGCTCCCTCAGTGATAGCATCAAGTGACTTTATCTTCCCGGGGTATATTCCCAAAGGTTCGTAATGGATTCCCGCTGCGGATACCAATTCTGTCTTATGTTCATCATTGAAATTGTCCATGTATGGCTTGTGCTGAAAGTAGTTTGCATCAAGTGTTTTGTCCTGTAATGCAAGATTTGGCTGAACATAGTCAGTAAATTCTTTTATTTCAAGCTCATATCCTTTGTCCTTAAGTACGCTTTGAACCTCTTTAAGTATCTCTGCATGAGGTGAAGGCGATGCTCCAACAACAAGCTTTTTGGATTGGGATCCGCAGCCGGATAATATACCGGAGACTGCAAATACCGTTGTAAGTAATAATGCAAGTAATTTTTTCTTCATTTTGTGACCTCCTTTTTATATTGAATGTATTAACTTTGTTTTCTTTTATCGCGCTTTCTGGCTATTCCTGTTCCCGCTTCCTGTGCTACCTGTACAACGATAACAAGCAGTGCAACGGTAATAAACATTATGTCATTTTGGTACCTGTAATAACCATAGCGTATTGCAATATCGCCGAGTCCTCCGCCTCCTACTATTCCTGCCATTGCAGAATATCCAAGTATTGTTGTGGTTGCTATTGCAGCCCCGGTAATAAGGGATGGTACTGATTCAGGCAACATGACCTTACGGATTATCTGAAACGGGCTGCAGCCCATTGACACAGCCGCTTCTATAACACCCTTGTCAACCTCCTGAAGAGAGGATTCCACAAGTCTTGCAATAAAAGGTGCTGCCGCTATTACAAGGGGTACCACCGTAGCAGTTGACCCGATGGTAGTTCCGATTAGTGTTCTTGTAACTGGCATTACGGCAATTAATAATATAAGAAAAGGAATTGAACGAAGCAGGTTTACTATTACGTTCAGAACCTTGTTTAGTTTGGGTATAGGCAGGATTCCGCTGTTTTCGCTTGTAACAAGCAGTACTCCCAGTGGAAGACCTATCACATACGCTGCAAATGTAGAAAGCAATGTCATATATACTGTTTCAAGAAGACCTTTGGATATCATTATCCACGTTGAACTATCCCACATGGTCAAAAACCTCCTCTACCGCAAGATTTCTTTCTTTCAGGTAATTGATTATTTTTTCTGAGGTCAGTTGATCCTCAGGAAGCTGTATAACCATCTGACCAAATGCTTTCCCATCTATATCACGCATGTCAGCAAACATTATGTTAACAGGCGCTCCGCAATCCAATATCATTCTGGCAACAACAGGCTCATAAGAGGAACTGCCGTCAAATACTATCCTGCAGCAGCGACTTCCGATATCTCTTTCATTTTTATTGCCATTCGGGAAAACCAATCTTTGAGCCGCATGTGTCTTTGGGTGTGAGAAAACCTCAGATACCTTTCCCTGCTCTGCAATGCCGCTTTTATCTATGATTGCCACATGTGAGCATATCTGTTCAACTACACTCATCTCATGTGTAATTATTACAATGGTAATTCCAAGTCTGCTGTTAATATCTTTCAGCAAGGAAAGGATTGATTTTGTAGTATTAGGGTCAAGTGCAGACGTAGCCTCATCGCACAGCAAAACTTTAGGGTTTGTTGCTAATGCCCTGGCTATTGCAATCCTCTGCTTTTGTCCGCCTGACAGCTGGGACGGGTAGGCTTCGGCTTTGTCTGCCAGATCAACAAGTTCCAGCAGCTCTTCTGCACGCTTCAAAGCATCTTTTTTATCTATACCTGATATTTCAAGAGGAAACGTTATGTTCTCTATTGTCGTACGCTGCATCAGAAGATTAAATTGTTGGAATATCATTCCCATAGACTGGCGGACTTTTCTTAATTCCTTTTCATTGAGACCTGCCAAATCTACCCCATCTACTACTACCCTTCCGCCTGTGGGCTTTTCAAGATAGTTTATACATCTAACCAGAGTGCTCTTTCCTGCTCCGCTCATTCCGATTATTCCAAAAATGTCGCCCCGGTTGATTGTAAGATTTACATTTTCAAGTGCTTTAACTTCATTTGTTTTTCCTGAAAATATTTTTGTAAGTCCTTCTATTTTAATTACAGGCTTGCTGTCCATTATATATTCACCTACCTGTTAGAATATATTCATACTATTCATATAATTCATATATGTATTCTATTGTTTTCTTTAGTATAATGGCTGTTTCCAATATTGTCAATGTTATTTTTTACTATTCCAATGGAACTGCTTGGGAATAAATGTGAATAAAAACTAAAAATATTGACACATTATAAAGTATGTGGTTCAATAAAACATATATAATTAGTATGAAATGGGAGGTAATTATGCGAATTTCGTCAAAGGGCAGATACGGGATAGCATCTATGATATGTGTTGCACAATTAGGCAGAAACGGTGATTTTGTTACTGTAATAAGCATTTCGGAAAAACTTGGAATATCAAAAATATACCTTGAACAAGTTTTTTCGCTTTTAAAAAGGTCAAAGCTTGTTACTTCAATCAAAGGGTCTCAGGGCGGATATCAACTGGCTAAACCACCAGAAAAAATTACAGCTTATGATATTTTGCAAGCAGTTGAAATAAGTTTGTTTGAAAAGACCGAGCGTTCCGTTTCCCAGCAGGCAGAGGGAATTGAGAAATCAATAACTGCTTTGGTCTGGAACAAGATAGATAAATCAATTTCCGAAGTTCTCAAGAATACTACTCTCACCGATCTTGTTGATGAAGCAGAAAGAAACCCGGAAGATGATTCCTTTATGTTTTATATCTAGTTTGGTTTACTGCTGCAAAAATCCTGTTGTACCACGTAATTATTGCAGCAGTGTACCCTGACGTTTTTATAATGTTAACCCTTCATTCATACTGCCTGTTCTATAGCCTTTTAAATCTAAAGCAGTATACATAAAGCCTATTTTTTTAAATTCAGAATAAACCTTTTCTCTTATTCCATTATCAAGAAATTTCAAGAACTGTTCCTGTCCTACTTCGATTCTTGCTATATCACCATGGAACCTTACTCTCACCTGTTTAAAACCCAAGTCCATGAGTAACTGCTCTGCCCTGTCTATCATTCTGAGCCTTTGGTGAGTAATTTTTTCTCCATATGGAAACCTGGAGGAAAGGCACGCAAATGCAGGTTTATCCCATGTATTAAGACCCATTTCCTTTGAAAGAAAACGTATTTCGTCCTTTGTAAGCAGAGCATCCCTCAGTGGGCTAAGGACACCATGTTCACTAACTGCCTGAAGTCCGGGTCTGTAATCTCCCAAATCGTCATGGTTGGAGCCTTCCAGAATATGTTTTACATTTTCCTCTTTGGCAACCGTCTGAATTTTATCATATAACTCGTTTTTACATAAATAACAGCGGTTAACGGGATTATCTGAGAACCCTTCAACATCCAGCTCCTCTGAGTCGATTATCCTATGTCTTATACCAAAGCTTGCAGTAAATTCCTTTGCCTCATTCATCTCTCTTTCAGGATATGTGGAAGAATGTGCCGTTACCGCTACAACGTTTTTTCCAAGTACATCAAATGCTACCTTTAATAAAAAGGAAGAGTCCACTCCGCCGGAAAAAGCTACGGCTGCACTTCCCAATGATTTTATATTAGTTTTCAGAAAATCAAGTTTATCAAATACGCTCATAATATCCTCCCGGAAATATTATTCCTAGTTATCCTATATAAATTATAATGATAATACAATAATCGGATATTCGTGTCAATTATTTTTTCCACTTGGCCAACGCATCTGCAAGAGCTGAATTTATACTTTCGTCCTTTTCCTGTTGTCTCATAAATCTAGCAACATCCTTCTTGTCTACCTGTTCACCCTTGCGCTTCTTAAAGGCATCCAGCTTCTCCCTGTACCCGCAGGAACAGTAAAAGGATTTATTCTCGCCTTCTCCCCTGATTTCCATCTTCTTGTGACATTCAGGGCATCTGGCATTTGATATTACGGTTACCGATTTTCTATATCCGCATTCTCTGTCAGGGCAGACATGCATTTTCCCCTTCTTGCCGTTTACTTCCAAAAGGTATTTTCCACATTCGGGACACTTTTCCCTTGTTACATTATCGTGTTTGAACTGCTCCGAGCTTGCTATGACTGCTCCCACCAATTTTTTTGCGTAATTTTTCATTTCACCTACAAATGCATTTGAGTTGACTTTACCTTTGCTAATCAATGAAAGCTGTTGCTCCCACTTTGCTGTAAGCTCGGGAGATTTCAGGTCAGCCGGAACCAGGGAAATAAGTTGCGTTCCCTTTGAGGTAGGATAGATTTCCTTGCCTCGTCTTTCTATATAGAAGGTATTAAATAGCTTTTCTATTATATCTGCCCTTGTTGCAGGCGTACCAAGTCCGCTGGTGTTTTCCAGAGCTTCTTTTAACGCTTTATTGTCTACAAATTTCCCCGGGTGTTCCATTGCAGAAAGTAAAGTGGCCTCGGTATACCTTGCAGGCGGCTTAGTTTTTCCATTTATTGCTTTAGGTGCAACAACTTTTGCCTTATACCCTTTTTGAATATCCGGCAATGACTGGTCATTATCGTCTTCATCACTGTCTTCATCCAGTTTTCCAAAACCGTCATAAACAGTTTTCCAGCCCGATGACCTGACAATTTTTCCTTTTGCATAGAAGCTTTCTCCTGCGACATCAAGCTTTACCGTAGTCTGCTCATATTCAAAGGGCTGGCTTAGTATTGCTATAAATCTCTTGACTATCAGGTCATATATATTTCTCTCTTCTGGATTCAGTGAGGACAAATCAACAAATTGTTCTGTTGGTATTATAGCATGGTGGTCTGTAACCTTGCTGTTATCTACAAACCTTTTTGTAACACTTATTCTGTTTCTCATAACTCCCTGCACAAGCTTTGCGTAGGGGCCTACTGCTATGCTTTTCAAGCGTTCGTTCAAGGTCGGTACAATGTCATCTGTTATGTACCTGGAATCTGTTCTGGGATACGTAACCAGCTTGTGTGACTCATAAAGACGCTGCATTATATTGAGGGTTTGTTTTGCTGAGTATGAAAACTTTTTGTTTGCATCTCTTTGCAGCTCTGTCAGGTCATAAGCCAATGGAGGCAATTCTTTCTTGGTTTCTTTTTTTACTTCAACCACTTCACCCATCTGCCCTGTTATTTTTGCTACTATTCCGTCTGCTTCTTCTTTGTTGAAGGTTCTGGTCTGATTGGTTCTACTATCCTGCCACTGTACCGAAAATCCGTTAAATTGTGCAGAAATAGTCCAGTAGTCTTTTGGCCTGAACTTACGAATTTCCTCTTCTCTTTCAACAATCATGGCAAGAGTCGGTGTCTGTACTCTCCCTGCTGATAGCTGTGCGTTGTATTTGCAGGTCAATGCTCTGGTGACGTTAAGCCCAACCAGCCAGTCGGCTTCAGCCCTGCTCTGTGCCGAATAATACAGGTTGTCGTATTCGTTGGAAGGTCTTAATTTTGCAAAACCTTCCTTTATGGCTTTGTCAGTCTGAGAAGATATCCAAAGACGTTTAGTGGGCTTTTTAAACCCTGCTTTCATTATAATCCACCTGGCAACAAGTTCTCCTTCTCGCCCCGAATCAGTTGCTATTACAAGCTCGTCCACATCGGCCCTGTTCAGTAGCCCTCTGACTACACCGTACTGTTTTGCGGTCTGCTTTATTACAACAAGTTCCATTTTGTTTGGAAGCATTGGCAGGTCTTCCAGATTCCATGTCTTGTACTTGTTACCGTAAGCCTCAGGGTCTGCAAGGGTAACAAGATGCCCCAAAGCCCAGGTTACGATATATTTTTTTCCCATTATATAACCATTGGCATTCTGTCCGCAGTTTAAAACTTTTGCCAAGTCTCTTGCTACCGAAGGTTTTTCTGCTATTACTAATGTAAAACCCATATTTTATGTCAATCCTCCTAAAACTCGTATATTTCTGATGGTGTCTCTCCTCCGACTTTCTATAAAAATCAAAGGCACAACTTGCTCTAACTTATTATAGAGTTTATAATAACAAAAAATAAAGTAAAATAAAAATATTTAATTTAAGACACTCAGCATCATTGGGTGAAAAGACTACCGTTAATTAATTCACAAAGTCGATTTGTTTTATATCTAAAAACATATTTATTCCCGTATAAAGCTCAAACATATTATTAACAATTAGGTTTGGGGATTCTTGCTCCAAATCCGCTTGTGAAAATCCTCCCCACGTAACAGCAATGCTTTTAACTCCTGCATTCTTTGCGCATTTTATATCGTTCTTCGCATCACCTATCATTAATGCACTATTAGCATCTATATCCAATTGATTTAAAATATGGATTAAGCTATCCGGGTGGGGTTTTGGATGCTTTACATCATCTGAACATACAACAATTGAAAAAAACTTTTCCATACAAAATTTCTCAAGAATCTCCAAGGTTCTCACTCTATCCTTACCGGTACATAGAGCACAGATGACCTTATCATCTTTAAGCTTTGTAAGTATTTCTCTTATCCCCGGATAAATTTTTATTGTACCGACTTTTTCTTGACTAATCCTTCTATAATGTTTAACCATTTCCAGCGGTAAATTCATGTTTTTAAATATATTTTCCAGACTGTTCCCACTATGGCTTAGAAATTCTCTAAAAGAAGGAGTTCCTTTTCCAACAACTATTTTATAGCTTTCTTCAAGTGCCTGTTTTTGAATATCCAAAGAGTTAATAATAACCCCATCGAAGTCAAAAATAGCTGCTTTTCTCATATTATCACCTATCTCAGTATTTTAATTTTAGCCTTGTGCTATCTCATTTGACTGAAAAAAAATGAGCTTAACCCCTAACTGCTGAGTTAAACCCTTTTAGCGTAGTTCAATATCAAATTTATAATATTAATTATTTCAGATATTTTTTTAACTCTAAAGATATCAACATCGAATACTGATAAAATCTAAATAGTATCCAGCTTTGAAAAAACTGGGATATTCGCATTTTCTACTATCCATACGCACCCTATAAATCCAAGTCTTATTTTCTTTTCCGAAAAAGTATCACTACCTTTTCAATTCTTGGTGAATAACTTTTCCAAGCTTATTTTTGGGGATACAATCAGTAAATATTATTTCGTTAGGAATTTTGTGCTGACTCAGTTTTTCAGAACAAAAGCTTCGAATCTGGCTCTCAGTAACTCCATCTCCTACAATATATGCGCTGACTCTTTCTTCTTCGTTCTGATTGATATATCCTGTAACCATACATTCCCTGACCCCGGTTAATTCCATTAATACTTCTTCAACTTCATAAGGATTTACTTTCTTTCCTCCAACATTAATAAGCAATTTTTTTCTTCCTTTTATATACACATAGCCATCAGAATCCTGAACAGCAATATCGCCCATTGCGAAAAAACCATCCTTGTCAAAAGGCGGTTCAGATATACCAAAATAAGCTTTAAGCATACCGTCGCATTTAACCATTATTTCTCCGGTTTCACCAGTGCCCACTTTTTCCCCGTTTTCATTGCACAGCTTGATTTCCACTCCATCCATAGGCTTTCCGATAGAAGTATAGGTCAACGGATCAAGACGTGATACTAGCGCACCAGTCTCTGTACTCCCATAGTTGCTTAATAAAGCTACTCCATATTTCTCCTTGAACTTATTATAGACCTGTTCTTTAATTGGACCTGCCCCAACCAGTGCAATACGAAGAGAAGACAAATCATATTTCTGGTCAGATATTGTATTGCATATCAAACTGGCCATAGCCGGTACTAATATGAAAAATGTAATACTATTATTTTGAATTATTTTTAACACTTTTCTTGGAACAAAGCTGTCAATAGTATAAATACAGCTTCCGGATACAAAAGCTCCCATAATTGCAGCCCCAAGTGCATATGAGTGATAAAGTGGAGATGCACTTAGAACCCTTTCTTGAGTGGTGATAGAAAAAGTGTTCTTAAAACTCAGGCCTTCACAGGTTAGTCCGTGAAGGGTACGAATACAAAGCTTTGGTGCACCGGTTGAACCTGAAGTAAGGTGCAATATTCCGGTGTTATTTGAATCAGATATATTTACAGCATCTGCATACTCCAAGCAATTATAAAATTCCCAGTTTTCGTATGGAAATATTGTTGCGCCGGTTAAATTTATCACTTTTTCCAACTCATCCTGTTTGATGTCATCGGGAACAGGTATAACCCAGCACTCAACTGATAGAAGACTTAGTAAAGCAATGATAAAATCAACTTGTCTGCTAATTTTAACTATTACTTTTTGCATTGGTGTGAAACCATATTTTTTTAGTGTAACGTTATTACTTTTTATATAATTATACAGCTCTTTGTATGTAATGGTTCTATCTTCGGCAACTACAGCAAAGCTGCTTGGGTTGCTATCTGTGTATTCTTTAATATAATCAAATAAGTTCATCATAATTAACCTTCGAAAATTTAATTATAAAAGCAAGTTGTGGGACACTTATTGTTAAAAATGTTTAGCTTGATTTTCTCTTCAAATTCCTCTGAGTTTGAAGCAGTATTCATTATAGCTATACCTTTTTTAAGGAATTCCAAATCCCGTTTTACCATATCCAGAGTGTGGCCTCTCCCAACTAATTTTATATGAGTAATACCACTCCTCATTAACTTATGCATTTTGCATATTCCACAGCCCTTTTCAGCAAAATTGTATGTATCTGCCCTGCGTTTGGAAAGGTTATAATAGGAGCTCCTATCTACAATATCGGTTTTACTGGCTAATTGATTTCGTAATTTTAAAACATGATAGATATCTTTGTATTTTGTAGAATTCTTGTCTATGCGTACTGTTTTTGTAGGCAAGTGGCATGAATGAGGTATCTCATCACAATGGACAGTATTGCAAAAGGCCCCCAGGAACATACACCAGTCATTCAATATGAAGGACTCATATTCCTTTTTATT
This sequence comes from Ruminiclostridium papyrosolvens C7, assembly GCF_000421965.1. Lineage (GTDB taxonomy): Bacteria > Bacillota > Clostridia > Acetivibrionales > DSM-1351 > Ruminiclostridium > Ruminiclostridium papyrosolvens_A. The sequence goes on from NZ_ATAY01000063.1 coordinate 272,382, forward strand.
GCCGGTTTTATACTGCTCTATGCTTGCCCTTATATTATCTATAGACTCCTTACCCGGAAAAATAAACCGCTCTATATTTAACGGTTCAAAAAAGTTTAAAGTATAATGGTTTAAAGCACCGCATTCTCCGCTTAAATGGATATTGCAGTCTATATTTTTCTCCCTCAAATAGCAGATTAATGCCACATCTGCAATAATAAAGGTATTTATTCCGCAGTCCTGTAACATTTTAATCAGATTAACAATTAAAGGGTATTGCTCTTTAATGTAATACAAGGAATTTAATGTTACTTTAACATTAACCTTGTAAGTTTCCATCATTTTTTTTAATATTCTAACTGAACTCAAGGTACATATATTACAATTATCCAATAAATACTCACGACGATTTAAAGGCATTGTTACGTTATACTTGTCCAACCATTCAAAAGGTAATATCCCGCAAAAAAACTCATCAGCACCAGCTTCTACCAGTGGAATATAATAATCCATATTCGATAGTGGAGTTACTACTTTCAAATTCATCACTCCTTCAAAACTACATTTATATTAATTACAAATTAAGTACTAATCTGTCATAGCCCTGATTCCATAAATCTTCCAATAATTCAGCACCAGTTATAACCTCACGGTTAAATCCGAATATACTGTTACCTTTTCCTACCATATATAGATGTTCGGGGTAAAGATATACAAATTCATTACAAAATTGAGGACAGCTGGCAACTACCCCCTGTTTGGTTCGGTTATAAGTTGTACATTCAGCATTGAGTGGGCAGTATAGAGATGAATTAGTCTGAAAATACGGAAAGTGAAAACTTAGCCCTCCACTAAATTTATCAGGCCTATTATTCCGGAAATCAAACTCAATTCTTTTGATTTCCAGTTCTTGCAAAAAATTTGTAAAGTGACTCAGGTTCAAACTATTTTCTTCTAATTTGTCTTTTACCTTGTCGATTCCCCACTTCCAAGGTATTTTTGTATCCTTGAGTTTCTTATTTATCATTCTGCCGTATGCCAGGGTAAACTTGGGAAAATGTGTATTTATATAATGCAGCATCCCCCAATCATTGATTACTAATTCTATTGTAATCTCCTTTTGTTCCTGCCATTGATATAAAAACTCTATTACCTTTTCCATAGAGTTTACATTATCTTCCCTAATAAACGAAAACACAACAGTAATCCCCAAATTCTGCTGCCAGGCCTTTTCAAGACAATTTTCAAGTAAATCTATAGACGGAAACAAGTTACAGCAGAATTCACTTCCGATATATACACGTTTAAATTCGGATATAATCCCATGGTTTTGTAAGCCCTTCTCTTGCAATCTTTCAGCAAACATTTTATCTGCCGGACACTCTAAAAATTGATGATATAGCTCATTATTATCAAGAGTGAAGCATAATTCAAATTTCTGTGAAAGTTTTCGGAAACGTTGGTTATCTTCAGTAGTAACAGATACCTGAAACCACTTTTTCTCCTGTTCCTCCCAGTCTGTACAGAAATTTTTATCGTTTTCCTTAGGATAAATTGGATTAGGCTCAACTATGGTTTTTAATGTTTCAATATCACCGGCACCCTTTACATTGTCATCTATGAGAAATAGCTTCTTCATACAGGTAATATATTTTTGCGAGGGTCTGAGCAGTTCAATTTTATATATTACCGAAAAGGGTTTTTCTTGAAGTTCAATTATCCTTATCTCTGAAAAGGAAAAGCTCATATATTGGAATGTTTGAAAATCGAATACCTTTAAATTAAATGAAGATATATCAGGAATTTTTTCATCCGTCTCAAAGGTAATTATTTTCTCATCACTCTCTATTATCCTCACATCTTTATCATTCATAAAACCGATTATAAACGCAGCTGGTAATGTTTTGCTCATATTCAAACTCACTCTCATTTATATTAAGGATTACTTTAGTACCTTATTGTTTGGTATTTCAATATCATCGCTCAAGAAATTCAGGATTATTGAGGTTAATTTATATTGCTGTTCCGATGAATCCAAATCAGTTACAGGTATTCCTGTTTTACCCTCCATATACACCTGAAACCAAGGGCTAGATGCCTTTTCCTCGATTAACCCAAAAACTTTCAGACCACAACTATTAAGGTATTCAGCAGTTTCCTGTACCATTTCTGCTGAATCCTTGGAATGTATTGCAAGCAAGACCCCATCAAGTCTGAAAAATTCTGTAAAATCCCATGATTTGAAAGAGTCAACTAAATTACTGTCTGTCTGAAATGGGAAGCCTTGGGCTGGCCCGTCAAAAATAATAATGGGACTTGTATATGCATATTCTTCCTTCAAGTTTTTTGAAGTATCAAACGGCAGCAGACTTGATACGGGATTACTGCTCATAATAAAGCTTGGTAAGTGATACTTTTCCAGTGCCTTTTTAATTTTAAGGTCCATTGAATGAATATTAATTTCTTTTCTTGTGGCAGTAACCATAATAGATGGCTGTTCATTTACCACCATCTGGTTATCTTCAATAACATCAAGAATGGAATGATTAATTTTATTAACTGAAATAGACCTTCGGCAATTAGTATCACAGGGTATGGATAATTCAAAATATGGACTGGCTACAGGAATGCCTCTTTCTGTAGCAGCATTGAGTATCATTAAGTAACAATCATATTTTTCAGTCCATGGTGGTAACAGCAATGTCTTGGGACTACTTTCCAAGATCAATACTAAATCGCATTGTTCCAGCGTACTTATTATATTACTGTTAAAACTGCCGGATTTGTCTTTCTTCATATCAAGTTCATTAATTATGCTAATAATATTAAATGATAAGACATCCTGTAGCTGTAGCAAATTGCGGGCTATATAGTTATCAGGATACAAGATTACTTTTTTACCGACTAATTCATCTTTATTCATACCGTACAGTCTTAACCTTTCAAGAATTTATTTTTTTATATTTTATAGATAACGCCCCATGGAAGCATATTTCATAACATCTGAAGCAATGTAAACAGGCATTTTCATCTACTACGGGGTAAGGATTCATGGTAATTGCATTGGCAGGACATCCGTCGAGACACGCAGAACATTTGGAGCATTTGGAAGAATCGCACTGAATCTTACCAAGAACCAACTTTAGGAATCTTTCACGTAATCCTCCCTGTAAAGTAGGTATTAAATTTGCGGTATGCAATATTCTTTCCTTATAGCAACTATCGTCTATAAACATGTTATCCAGATTAGATTCACCAAGATTCCGCTCCGAAGCTCGCCCAATCATTTGCACATCATCAATTTTATAACCCAATAAGGTGGCACTAAGAGCATCAATTGCAACTGCATCCCGGGAAACAAGTAGTACACCAAAATTCACAGGATTACCATGTACAGGCCCAATGCCGTCCATTCCCCAAATACCATCCATTACCGTCAAATCAGGTACTCGGACACTAAATATATCTGTTAGCAGCTTTGAGAATTCTTCCTGAGTTTTATATTTATGCAATGCTTTTCTCTGCTCAAAAGCTACCGCACCGAACATGTTTTTGATTGCTCCCGTATATAATGTAAGAGCGTGGGTTTTTAATTTTGGCATTGATATCACCTTATCGGCTTGCAGTACATCAGTACTATAAGAAATATCTCTTACAATTGAATAATCTGAGAGATGCACCTGTTGGAATTTTTCGAACACAAAAGCCGGTACCTTCTCTTCCTGTGCGACGTCCTCAATTCCGGTATCTTTAATGGGAGATTTAATAGTAGCAGGGCCGTCTCCAATAATCGGATGTCCTCCACACTCCTTAATCAGTCTAACCATCATTTTTACAAGAACCGGATGGGTTGTAGCTGCTTGTTCCGGACGAAACGGCCCGGTTAAGTTTAATTTTAGCAGAACAGTATCTCCCGACTTTACAATACTGTCCAATCCGCCTATAAACTCGAAGGATTCTCTTAATGCTTTCAGAATCTCATTTTCATCATAGGTTTTAGTTAATTTTAAAGAAATCTTATTCATTCAACCCCTCATATCGTTGGTTATGAACATCCAAAGGCGTGTTTAAATTTTTAATGACCTTTGTATACTCATTCCATATTTCAATTGAATTTTCTGAACCTTATAAATTTTCTCTTCTATTCTCAGTAAGTGATCTTTCAGGATTTCGGAAAATTCATTGTCCGAACCATCATTTTTAACCCAATCAATACACTTTAAAAACCAAGTATGATTTAAATCATCTATGTCCTTTCTCATATCCCTGACAGCTTCCTCAAGAATGGACAGATTGTCAGACAGGTACTCCTGTCCCAAAACACTTGATTTCAATAATTTTCTACGCATACGTGAGATGTATGTTACTAACTTAGTGATACCTTTAAAATGGAAAAATGCTTTTTCAGCTAAAACCGCGTTAACCGTCAGCATTTTATCCGACAATCTCTTAACCCGCTCATCTAAAAACTTATAATCATATAACGTGTAAATACCTTCACCTTGATTTAACAGCATGTTATCTTCCTGTAACTTTTGATATATGCGTGTATTCGGAAATAGATATAATTTTGACGAATATGTACACAATGTATCAGCGAGTCCGATTTTTTTAAGAAAATCAGCATTGGCAGCTAAATCTTCAAAGGTGCTGTATGGATGGAACATAATAAAACCGCAATCAATATTTATATTGAATTTACTTGTTAAATCAACAAATGAGAAATAATTTTCTACTTTTGCCCGTTTATTGAATAACTGTAGACTACTGTTGTTTCCTGCTTCTACACCAACAAGCACTGACTCAAGTCCGGCAAGATACAGCAATTCCATTAACTCGCAATCATCCTCTGACCAATTTTCTGCACGCATATGCGCCAGAAATGTAATGTCAAGGTCTGATTCTAGAATTAATTCTGCTATCTTTCTTATCCTTTCTTTACCCTTATGCCCCGGGTCTTCAAATGTAGGATCCAGAAAATTAAATTGCTTTATATTGTAGGTATTATTTAAATACTTTAATTCTTCAACAACATTTTCCGGGGATCTTCCTCTCCAAACCGGGTCATTCTTGGTTCTTGTAGCCGGAATTGCACAGAAGGCGCAGTTGCCCAGACATCCCCTTGCAGAAGAAACCCACATTGAGCTATAGTTATGGAGCAGCTGTGAATCTCTTGCCGGAAAAGGTAATTCATCCAATGAGCCGAGTGGCCGATCATCGTTTGCAATAATTCGTCCATTGTCCCGGTATGTAATTCCCAAACAAGAACCCAGATTTTCATTTCTGATAAATAAATCAACCAGTTCTGTAGCCGTATGTTCACCTTCACCACGAATTATCACATCAATATCAGAACATTGCTCCATAATCAGTTCTGTATTCATAGGTGCTGAATGATGACTCCAACCAGCGAGAACTATTTTGCACTCAGGATTTATTGATTTAACGTAACGTGAGAAGGATACCAACTCTGGAATATTTGAAGTACGAGGTATTGTAAAAACTACGACATCCGGCATGTTTTGCATTAATTTTACTAAGTCCTCATCTTCACAGCCTCTGCTTATTTCAATTAAAGAAGTTGTATGCCCTTCTTTTCTAAGCATTGCGATTATATACCCGGCAACCAAGTCGTCAGCTGCTTCATAATCCTCGTAGTCATATAATAATGACACAACATTTATTTGATATTTACTCATATTACACCTTCTTTTTTATTTTTAATTGGCCCATTTCCAATAGTCAATATTAGTATTACATATTCATAACCCGTATCAATCCTCTTCCACTTCTCATCTGCACAGATTTCACCTTGTCGTATTCCACTTTTAAATCAGCAAAATGCTTATTCATAATATTATCAAATTCTTCATCCTTACCATTATGTTCAACCCAGTCAATGCACTGTGAAAACCATTTATGGTTTAGCTCATTCAGTGAGCTTTTCATATGCTCAACTGCATTTTCTATAGGTAACAGATGTTTCATGGACTCTTGATTGTCTGATTTCTCTATTTTTCTGCGTATTCTGGATACAAAGGTTGTAAACTTCTGAATATTATAAAAGTGAATATCCGGTCTGACATTTAACTGTTGTCCAACCCAGTCCATTTTTTCCGCCAGCCTTTGAACACGGGGATCGATATATTTATAATCGAACAAACTGTAAATTCCGTTTTGTGTTGTTTTAACAAGGTTATCACTTTGCAGTTTCTGAAAAATCTGAGTCCTTGGAAAAGCCTTTAGTTTTATCAAGTATGCTCCCATCATATGCCCTATACCTGCGTCTTTCAGGAAATTATTATTGTCCCTGAGATCCTGGATTTCACAATAGGAGTGAAACATAATAAACCCGTACGCAAGATATATATTAAAGTCTTTCATAAGGTTGATAAAAGTAAAGAAATCCTGTATGTGGGCACGCTTGTTAAAAAGTCTCAAGGTTCTTTCATTTCCTGCTTCAATTCCCACAGTTACAGATTCCAAACCTGCCTGATAAAGCAATTCCAATAATTCTCTATCAGAATCGGACCAGTTTTCAGCCCTCATGTTTACCAGAAAATTAATATTTAAATTCTCTTTTATAATTAATCGGGATATTTCCCTGATTCTTTCCTTACCCTTTTCTCCCGGATCTTCAAAAGTTGGATCAATGAACATGAAGTGCCTTATCCCCAAAGTATTAACCAGCTCTTTTAATTCAGAAACAACATTTTCAGGCGTTCTCCCTCTCCAAGGCAAGTTCCCGCTGACTCTCTCTGCAGGAACAGGACAAAATGTACAATTCCCAAGGCAACCGCGGGCGGATGATATGCGAAATGATTCATAAGCATGCCTGGTATGTGTATCTCTTGCCGGAAACGGCAATTCATCCAAGCAAGCTATTGGAGATCGATTGTTGTTTGTAACAATGCGTTCTCCAATTCGGTATGTTATACCTTCGCAGTTATCAAGGCTTTCATTTTTATAAAGCAGCTCAGCCAGCTCAACAACTGTCTGTTCTCCCTCTCCTCTTATAATCACATCTATGGCTTCACTGGAGCGAATCACAGCATCAATATCAATTGGGGCAGAATGATGATCCCAACCGGTTAAAACTGTATTGCAAATAGGGTTTTTACTCTTTACATAATTACTGAAATTAATTAGCTCAGGAATATTAGATGATGTTGGTATTGTAAAAATAACCATTTTGTATTCTTTAGATGTCAAGTAATCCAAGCCAATATTCTCATTGTCCTTGTCGATTTCAATAATATCTACGGAATGCCCATTCTTTCTTAACATTGCTGTGATATAACCTGCTACCAAATCATCCGCTACTTCATAATTTTCCCCATAAACTAATATGACAACTGCAATATCGAAATTTTCTATGCTCATATTGTTTTCCATAGCAGTTAATCCTTTATTTTTGTCTTTGTAACTATCCAATTACCAATACAAAGTAAATCAATCTGTGAATTATAAAAAGATGTAATAGCATCTTTTGGTGTTTCTACAATAGGTTCCTTTAAAATATTAAAGGACGTATTTAACAAAACCGGTACATCTGTTATTTTATAAAATTCGTTTATTAAATTATAAAAAATCGGATTATCTTTCTGATCTACAGTCTGCACTCTGGCAGTACCATCAACATGAGTTACTGCAGGAATGACTTTCTTTTTATCCTCTTTTACATCTACTACAAACAACATAAATGGTGAAGGAAAATCAATGTTAAAGTAATTTGCTGCCTGTTCTTGCAGAACAGCCGGTGCAAACGGCCTGAAGCCTTCACGTTTCTTAACCCTATAGTTCAGCTTGTCCTTCATTTCGGGATCTCTCGGATCTGCTAATATGCTTCTGTGACCTAAAGCACGGGGCCCCATTTCTGACCCTTCCTGGAACCAGCCGATAATTTTGCCATCCTTTAAAGCTTCCGCAACTATAGGGCAAACATTATCATAATATGTATACTCGATATCTTCATTCTCAAATGATTTTAACACTTCAAGAATTTCCGGTTCGGAATATGCATGTCCTGTAAATGCATTATATGTAGTACTCTTTTTAAGAGGTTTATTTTTTGAAAGCAGATTGTATCCGTAGAGCGCCGCGCCCACTGCCGTACCGGAGTCTGAAGTATACGGAGGTACATATACATGCTTAAATTTAGACTTTTCTTTAATCTTTCCATTAACTACACTGTTCAGGCCCACTCCTCCGGCAATACACAAAACATCTTTTGGAGCTTTCTGATATAAATAGTCGACACAATAGAACATGCAGTCTTCAAGAACAGTCTGAGCTGCCCAGGCTATATCAGCTTTAGCTTGGAATAAATCCTTTTCATTCGCTTGACTACTTAATATTTTTTGTACAAATTCTCCAATAAAAGGTTCATTGATTTTGATTTCAAACTGGCCATCCCCTAAAAACTTTACAAATGATTTAACCTCATTGTAGAATTTATCAGTTCCATAAGGAGCCAGTCCCATAGTTTTCCCATCCTGCAAATAACCAAACCCGATTTCCTCAGTAAATTTCCTATAAAAATCTCCAAGGGAATTTTCAGTTAATGTTTCACGCTCATCATCCTTTGACCATCCCAATCCGCCTACTTTATCGATAATTTCCACATCACCGGATTTCCCTACTGCATATGTTACAGTTTCAGCGATTTTACTTTCTTTGTTCACTTTACTTCCAGTCCCATCCACTATCAGTATAGCCGTTTCATCATGTGGAATTGTATAAAAAGCGGAATATGCATGAGCAAGATGATGATTTATAAGTTCAATACGTTTTCTCACTGGAAAGTATGTCATTGGATGTAAAATATCATTTCCAACTATCATGTCGATATCATCAATACTCAAGTTTAATTCATTCAAGCAATACTTGCGGCAATTAGCATACAGTGAATTAGGTCCCAAACTATATTTTTCACGTGTAATTCTTTCCTCTTCTACTGCACAAACAACTCCATTATCTGATACCAAACAAGCCGCGAAACTGTGGTCAGAGCCTCCCATACCTAATATGTACATATTTTACATTCTCCTTTTCAGGTATCATTTAAAATTTTAATTTTGAAATATCAATTTTATTTCTATTTAGCTTGCGCCAAAAATCAAACTGAATTCTTTTAACTTCTTCAATTTTTTCAGGCAAATAATCTACAATATAGCTTTTTACCAAACTATTAAAAATGTCATCAGACCAAGTAGATTTAGCTGATTTCAAACATTCATCCAAAAATCTAGTATTGTTTTTCATCATTTCCATTGATAATTTATCGATATTATCTGCAAACTGTATAATTTCATCCTGCATCAGCCCTTTTGCATAAAGTCTGCGCCAAATTCTAGCTAATAGAATTCTTAACCGGGTATTCACCAAATCAAATTCTTCAATAGATGGGACTTTTGAAGGCAATTCGCATAAACTATCGGATAAAACCTTAATCCTTTCATCTACAAAACGATAATTAAATATGTTTCCCTCTTTAAATGAGCCTTTTTCAAGCAGTCCATCCTGGGCGAGCTTTTCCTCAATACTTACGCCGGGGTAAACTTCCAATCGTGTTAAAATACATTTGATATTATAACCTAGCCCTGTATTCTCAAAGAATTGTATATTCTCGTAACAATCTTCAAAAGAAGTATAGGGTTGAAACATTATAAAACCATACTCTAATGAGATATGTGCATTTTTCAGTAGCTTTACAATACGCACATTATCCTGCGGTGTGGCAATCTTGCTATATACTTTCAGGGTTTGAGCACTTCCTGATTCTATTCCAACAACAACTGATTCAAGTCCAGATTCAAAGAGCAATTCAAGTAAGGGCTGATCTTTTTCTGTCCAGTTTTCTGCTCTCATGTGCACTTCATAACTGATATCCAAATTTCGCTTAATAATTTCACGGGCAATTGCTTCGATACGCTTTTTACCTTTTGGGCCGGGATCTTCATATGTAACATCAGTAATAAAGAAAGTACTCATTCCATATTCTTTTACCAGTTGCTCAATTTCATCTACCACGTTTTCCGGACTTCGCCCCCGCCAGACAGCAGTTCCTGCATTCCTCTTACTGGAATAACTGCAAAAGGAACAATGACCCAGGCATCCTCTGCTCGTTGAAAGTAATGCAATCGGTGGCTTTACCTCAGCCTCTTTGTAGATATCCCGTGCCGGGAAAGCCAGTGAATCGAGATCACTTATACTCTCACGAGGTTGATTAAACCTTATTTTCCTATCCTCAAGCCGATATACTATCCCTGATACTTCTTTGAGCCGAATGGAATCGTCATAGGAATCAAGAAGTTCGCATAGAGTAATCTCACCTTCTCCCTGAGCAATATAATCCACGCATTCATTATTTTCTAAAATACTTTCAGCTTCCTGAGCAGCTGCATGTCCTCCGAAAACTATATTTATTGATTTATCTATATTTTTTATCATCCGGCAAACTTCTATAATATTTTCCATACTTTCGATAAAAGTTGTAAAACCAATAAAATCAGGCTTAAATAATTTGATTTCTTCCAGCAGGGCTTTCGTATTCTGGTTAACTTGATATACGAATAGTTTTACCTGATGGTTTTTTTGTCGTAACGCAGAAGCAATATAGCCTAAACCGATATGTTCAATAGTATCTGCACTACGACTCATAGGATATATCAGTAATACTTTTTTCATTTAATTCTTTCACCTCTACTTATTTCAGGATATAAAGCAACTTGCCTGTCTATTTTTACAAAATGGTCTGATTTTACTTCTCTCATCAACACATTGCCGTCCAATATTCCTGTCAAATTGCTGCAGGAATTTGAATTTGTCAGGTTTGAATCCCTTTGATTATTTACATATTCCAAAGGGATATATCTCTCACAGGTACATCTGCAATCCGGTGGCAATTTCTCGTTAAGCCTTGCATGAGGACAGTAACGGAATACTGCCAGAATAGCTTGATTAAAGAAGCCATGAACTGCTATTTTTTCGTTGAGATTCCATTGCTGCAATGCTTTTGCTGTATTTTCAAATATATTCATTTCAATTCCGACAACATTATATTGTTTCAGAAGGCTGATTTTATCTTCGGAAAAGATACATGACTGCAAAATATTCTGGCGCCACTCTTCCGGATAACGTTCAGAAACCAGGTGCCCCAGCGGATGTTCTTCAAATGCCTTAATCAGAAGTCTTCCTGCAATTAATTTAATTCCTTTAATATCATAAAGTCTAAGCATAGTTCCAAAATCATTGACAGTAACCTCTAAGGTGCCAAGCTTTGCCGCTGCTGCTCTTATATAATTTTCAACATAGGTCATTGAGTGATTTAAAATTTTTGGCAAGACCAACTTTATTTTTGTCCGTTTTCCTGCCTCAACCAAATCGTCTAAATCAGGCAATCTTCCCAGACATCCCTCATGCCCCAATGAAATAGCATATGGTTTTTTCGCTATTGCTTCATCTATTAAGCTATTATGTGTAATCCTTATTTCAAGTTCCATTATTTTTTAAATCACCCTGCTCATACAGAATTTGCTTACGCTATTTTCATTATCATATAAGCATCCTTTTTTACGATTTAACCGACACCAAAGATTCCAGTTTGGATACTTTTTAATTATGTTGTCCCTAAGTTCTTGTCCGGTGTTTATATGTCCGCCTTTTAACAAGTTGATGGCTTCCCGATAAACCATTGTCCAATTCAAAATCAAACTGAAATCGATATGCCTTCCCGGTATTTTTATATAATTAATATTAGAGTTTATCAAAGCCGGCATATTACAAACAGAACAGCTGAGTGTCATATCAATAAAGGAGCCTTCAACTGTTTTATCATCAATAGTTAATCTATAGTTTGATTTGCAGGGAAGTCCTATTGGAATCATTTTATGGTCATCTTCAATAAAATGGTCAATATAGCATGATCCCTCGTAAGCAGCACAATTTAAATGACTAATCAATCCCAGACTTATGGGAGAATTTTCACTTAATTCGCAAATCTCCTTTATTGCTAATTGAGGGGATAGTTCAATTGTTTTTACATTAAGACTTTTAAAAAACTTTAGTTGCTCAGCATTTACAATGTCAAATAAAAAACTGGCATGGATATCTACGTTCGGATCGATCTTGTTAACTCTCATTATTGCGCTGATATCATCCAATAAAATACTATCAACACCGGCATCCAATCCAAACTTTACGTAATCCGAAAAATACTCTGCTAAATTATGCTTTGCCGATACAGAATCACTTAGACAATCCGTGTAGACATTATATTGAACTAAAACCTTGTTCCTGTGACAGAACTCAACAAGTTCTTTAAATTCTCTCACTGAAAGTTTATTTTCTCCTACTGTCCAGCCATTACTGCCATAGGGATAATTTGAGTAAATTGTTGTTACCCCTCCAATATAAATACCGTCTGCTCCGGCCTTAATAACCTCTTCTGCTTCCTTTATTGAATTTGCAGGCGAATAGAGTATCATAGCTAATACCTCTTTATCACTAATACTTACTTTTAAGAATAATCTGAGCTGTACGCTTAAATTGGGTTTCACTAATCTCTGTTAATTGATAGTTGGAATAAACCAGGTTTCCATTCGAGATTAACGTCCTTATCTTTTCCAGTGAAGCCGTAATGCTGGAATATTCATACTCATTAATCAATAAGTTAATAATCTGCTTTTCATCCAACAAATTGTACTTTTGTATCACCTTGTTATCTAACTCTGTAATAATAAAGAACTCAGACTTTGTAATATCAAAAAGTACCCAATCAATATCCTTTTTGAAAGTATAATACTGAATCTTCATAAAAGAATTATCAAATTTATTATCACTAATAAAACTCTTAAGCCTTTGTATCAATTGATTTAATTCTGTAATAAATCCAGAAAGTATACTTTCGCAATTTAATTTACTTTCACTGAGGTTGTCCAGTATATTCTTGTAGGATGACAAGTGAAGCTTCGCCAAATCGTGCCAAATGGAGTTGTATTCACCAATAGTGTCAGTTGAAACAGGTTTAGCCAATGGTTCATAAAAAGGATTAAATATATAATACTCAAGATGTACCAGAGTTATATAAACAGGCCACCATTGTGTGGACATATAGAATACCAGACGTTTAAAAAGCTCAACCTCTTTGTCAATTATCTTATAATCGTAATGAAAGCCTTTTTTTACAGCTATTTCTTTAATGGTAGGATGGGATAATATACTTGAGCCTACTGACAGTCCCAAAATAGAAACTGACGGGAGTAGTAGATTCCCGAAAGAGCTCCCTGACTCTTTCTCCAGCCTGTTTAAAAAGAAGTCCAGATTCACTCTGATATCTTCAAATTTTGTAAAGGGATTAAATAAGATAAAGGTCAAATAAGATTTGATTCCCAATTCATCAAGGATATTTACAGCGTTTTTTATTTTATCAACATTAATACCTTTCCCGTAAAATTTCAAGTGCTCCGGAACCAGATTCTCAATACCTAATCCTACTCTTGCCAGACCTATTTCTTTTAATTTTATAAATAAATCCCTATCTACATCATCCACACGGCAATTTATGAAAAATTTCACATGTAAATTTCTCTTTTTTATTTCGTCTATAAACTCATATGCCCTTGTTTTACCGCTTTTCCCCGAGATAATATTATCGTCCCAAATAGGAATAATACGATGCTCCCACTTTGTAGCCAGTACTTCAATTTCATCCACAATCTTTTTAATTTCTATCTGACGCCACGCCTTGTCTTTTATATAGTTATAAAAGGCTTTAATTGAACAAAATGTACAATTACTGTAGCATCCTCTTGAAGTGACTACGTAAGCACTTCCTCCACGTTCAAACAAATATGGCATGTGTGTTTTAGCAGCAGCCGGTAGTTCGTTTAGTTTTAATTCCTGCTGTGGTATGGCTTTTATCTCATTATTTTCTCTGTAAACCAAACCGGGAATATCATGAATCGGATTGTCATTTTCCAATCTCTTAACTAATTCCAGCATACTGATTTCGCCTTCACCAAGAATGCAAAAGTCAATTTCCGGACATTCTTTCATTATTTCCTCATAATTTAATGTTGGGAAAAAGCCCCCTACAACAATTTTAGGTGTATAATCGTTTTTTGCCAGTTCATGAATTAATTTGCAGGTTATCTCTATATTATTTTCCAATACGGAAATTCCTAATAACGAGGGCTGCTGTTTGTAAAGCAATATCTTTACTACTTGTTCACAGGAAAGGTTTAACAGGTCAGCATTAAAATAATCAACATCATAACCATTATCGTTTAGGGTTGCTATAATTGAATTCAATCCGTAGTTATCAAGAATATCATCTCGTAAGTCTCTTATGTCTCCTTTTTTATCTTTTGGAGGCGTTAAAAATGTAATAGAAAATTCTTTTGTTTTCATTGAATTACTCTCTTTTCGATAATAATATAGTTTAATTCGCTTTTAATTTTCTGACATATGTCAAGGGAAGCGGTTTTGACTTAATTTTATATCTGATTACCTTTTTTAAAAGACTAAAGGGCATATGCAAACAAATCCATCTCCATAAAACAATCTGAGATTTTTTAGGATTTGAAATCATTTTAAAAAGTGAGGATAACCAGTAAAGCCTTATCGTATCCTCCCATCCATAGTCCTTTATATGAAAAAGCTCACTTACAAATTCGCTTAATTCTGTTTTAGGAAATAGAATGATAGTTTCCAGTGCGTCCGTTTCAGAAGTAATCTGTAAAATAGAATCTCCCTCATTTGTTCTGCTGATATTTTCAGTTTCGGTAATTAAATCAAATGTTGTAAAATCCAACAAGTTAAATGTTACAAACTTTATTTTTGTTTTGGTATAATTGATTATCCTCATAGTTTTTATTATTTCTTCATTTTTCTTTAACCTTTTACGGTTAACAGGATTTAGGCTTTCCAGTCCGTACTCGATATATATGCAGCCGGATTCCTGCATCAAATCAACAAGTTCCTTTGTCATTATATCCGGGCGGCACTGGCATCCATATGAAATATTCAAATCCTTTAATTGCCTTAAAAATCTACGGAAATTATCATTATCAACATTAAAAATATCGTCAATAAAGAATATGTAATCTACTCCATACTCATCCTTGACCATCTTTACTTCATTAATAATTTTATCTGCAGGCTTTACCCTATATGTCTGACGAAAGCCTTTTCTGAAACAGAAAGCACAATTAAACATACAACCCCTGGAATATTCAAGAAGAACTCCTCTTTGAAAATTGAACTCGGGGTTGTTAACCCATGAATGACAATGGTATTTTTCCATATCAAGCAAATGAAATGCCGGCAGTGGTAATTCCGAAAGATCACTTACAACGGCAGAGGTATTATTTCTTATATCACGGCCATATAAGCCTGTGATATGTATATTTTGAAAACTGCTGTCAATGAATTCTTTTACAGCAAGTTCAGGCTCACCGCATATAATAAAATCAGCTCCGCTTTTCTTTAACGTCCACTGCGGTTCTATTGTTCCATGAGGTCCTATCAGTAGTGTTTTAACTTTTATTTGTTTTTTGATTGTTCTGATAGTTTGGCTGACAACTTCAATATCAGGAAAACAGCATCTCCAGAATAAGTATGTATTTGCCGTACAAGTAACCACTATATCAGGTTCTATATCGGATATCTTCAATGCAATTTCTTCCAAAGACAAATTATCACGAAAAGCATCAATAAGAAAGACTGAATGATTTTGCTCTAACAATGATCCAATATAGCATAACTCTATAGGCTGATATGGTCTCGTACTGCCTAAATCAGGATATATACTGTCATGATAGCGCCAATTACATTGTAATAATATAACTTTCATAAACACCTGTCTTCTATATTATTTTTTCTACAACATCTTCCAAAGAAGTTTCTTCTATACTAATATCATGGATATCACAAGAGGTCAGAAGTACGTTCACAACACTGGTTACGCTGCTCTTGGAGACTTTAATGGAGGCTTTCATATCGCTCAAATCAACAACCTCTCCATATGTACTCAATTCTTCCTTAGTGGGCAGCTCATTAAATGAAACATTAACAATCTTATCATCACTAAATTTCTTAATTAAATCCTCTTGATTTCCATCGAATATGATATTACCTTTATCAATTACTATTATACGATTGCAAAGTTCCTGAACATCCTTCATATAATGGCTCGTAAGGATTATAGTATTTCCATTTTGCTGATTGTACTCTTTAATGAATTTTCGGATTGTCTTTTGGGATTTCACATCAAGTCCTATAGTCGGTTCATCCAGCAATAAAACACGAGGGTTATGAAGCAGTGCTGCAATCAGCTCCATTTTCATACGTTCTCCAAGTGATAGTTTTCTTACCTGTATATTTACTTTTTCCTCAACCTCAAGTTTTTCGACCAGATAATCCAACCTATTCATAAAATCCTTATTGGGGATTGAATAAAGCCTCTGGTTCAGATAAAAGGTATCCTGTGCAGGTAAGTCCCACCATAACTGATTTTTTTGACCCATAACAATAGAAATTTGCTTCAAAAATTCATTTTTTCGCTTCCATGGCTGATATCCCAATACGTTTACCTCACCGCTGGTAGGGTAAAGTATCCCTGACAAGGTCTTCAGAACAGTAGTTTTACCGGCACCGTTAGATCCGATAAAGCCCACTAATTCTCCTTCCTGAATTGAAAAACTGACCTGTTTCACTGCTTCATTAAATAATTTTTTCCTATGAAACAAATTTTTAAATGATCCTGACAAACCCTGTTCCTTTTCGTAGTAACTGTATTTTTTAGTTAAGTTGTTCACTTGAATCGTTTCCATATGACTTTTCTCCTTAATCATTTTTATCAAAAACGAAATATATAGTATTTATATATAATTTTCCGCATAATACTTTTTGAGAATCCAAATACAAATGTATACTTTTTAATTCATGTGCTTTTAAGTCTACTTGAATTGGAAAACGTAGTAGATTCCATCCTTCATGTAATCGGTGTGCTCTAAGAATAGTCTCTCTTTTCTCTGAGGTTTCAACTGTAACTTTCATCATCCCATAACTTGAGAGTCTGAATACACCCTTTTCTATCCAAACATCTATTCCAAGTATTTTGTTTTGTATCTCTATTTCTCTATCTAATTTAAAATCACAGATTAAATTCTCGCCGGATAAATCTGTTACGTCTATTCCAAGCCCCATCGAAGAATCAAAATCCCAAGCCTTAATACTGTTATTAATATTTAAATTTTCTAAATTACATTGTGTGTCCCAAAGCGTTTGTTTTGGTATGGTTATTTCAAATTTTTTATCTTGTTTATAATATTTAAGTTGATTGCTTTTCCAAAGTGCATATATTACAGTACTTGGAGACACAAGATTAATGCACCTTTCAGGTTTTGTACATACAATGGCATATTCTGGACATTCACAATCATCCGGAGGTATAATTCCTATATTAATATTACTTAGGGGACGATGGTCGTTACCTATTCTCGGTTTTTCTTTACCATATATTGTAATACTTGGTATATTAAATGCTGCAGCAATGTGTCCTCCGGCACTGTCGACCCCAATAAAAAAATCACAATTCTTTATGGCAGAAATAAATTCTAAAATACTTAAGTTTTCTCCAACATTAAATACCCGATCATGTTCAATAGCCCGAAAATCCAAATTAACTAATTGAATGTCTGGTATAACCGATATTAAACCATCAATTAATTCCCGGATACGATCATTGCTCCAGCTTTTTGATTCCATCGATGCATTAAATTGCAGTCCTATCGTCATCTTTGTACGATCTATTCCAGCTAATTTTAACAAGCTGCATATATGCTCATCAATTTTCTCACTGGTTGTAATACATTGGCTGGTATATTCGTCTACACCGGCTATCCGTGCATAAACATCAATAAAATTTAATTTTTCATTATTAAAATAAGCCGTAGTATCCCATGTTAATGATATTGCCTGATCAAACCTTCTGGTCATTAACAAATCTGATATCAGGTTTGTTATAATGTATGGAAACCCAGGCGGGTCCGGGCGCATTGAGCAAATGAACATTTCATCTATGTTAGGATTTTGCCTATAAATAATGTTAGCTTTAACATTAATAATTAATGTAATATTGTATTCCGGATATTTCTTTTTTATCCCCGGTAGCAGGCTGGTAAGCCGAACAGCATCACCGATTCCCGGCATATCAATTAGTACAGCCAATCTTTTTTCACGATGCATATCTGCATTCTTCTTTATTTTGATAAAACTGACATGTTGGAAAATAAAATAAGTTGTACAATTTTCATCTGTTCCGATAGCTCTTATAAAAAAGCTATATTCTGCAAGTTTAGCTTTTATAAATAAAAGCCATGCAGCTTGCTCCAAGTTTCGCTCTTCCTGTTTTCGCTTCTTATTGAGAGTGTTTTCTGAAGTTAAGTATAGAGAATGTCCCTTCCACGATATAATCGTTTTTGTTTCAGACAACTCCTTACATAATTGTTTTTCAATCTCTGCCGGAATGTTATCAATGACTACAATGTCATAGTAGCCTTCCTTCTGTTTCTCAAAATACTCCCATGGGATACACGATTTATCCTGTGAATCCTCTTTTGTTATATTAACATTCTGCTGTATTATATAGTCATATTTATAGGTATCCCACCAACGCTTTAAAATCTTCTGATTGTATCTTTCCTTTGCGGATGGCCTAATAATAGACATTACAGGCCATTCAGAGTTATTTATCTTTACAAACCCTTCTTCTCGAATAAAGGTATGTAATTCTGTCAGAGATTTTAGTTTATAATTTACTGGAATTTTGCTTAATAGCCACTTTTTATTAATTATGACAGGTAACCATGCCTGTGCATCAACTACAACCCGAGTGCCATCTTCTAAGCCTGATACATAGCTTTGGAGCCATTCATCGGCATCATCCCTCAATGTCAAAAAGTTATCCAATAATAAAATCCAGTCTGCTGGAATTCCTTGAACAAAATCATAAAATGTAATGTTGTCCTGATGAATATCAAACAAATACTCTGTTTTATCAGCTATCTCTCTTTGTTCCGGTACAGCCTGTTTGTATAGTCCAATTAATTTTATTTCCGTTTTTAACATATACCCTACCCAGCTTACTTATGTATTTTTTCTTTATATAACAGCAATTCTTCAACGATTTCATCCAAGTGTACCCGGGTATTACATAGTACTTTCTGATTGCATGTTTTTTGCCAGCACGGAGCACATTCCACATCAGCTTTAAATTTTTTGCCTCCAAAGAATAATTGTACCTCTTGCTCACATGAAGGCCCAAACCAAGCTACACACGGTTTTCCTAATGCTATGCCCATATGCAATCCCAATGAACATCCGCTGAAAACTATGTCACACATACTTGTATATGCTATTCCATAGGATAAGTCTTTTGTATTTGTTAAATTGATTACATTTTTATCAATGGAAGAAAGATATTGATTTATTTCTTCTTCTTCCTTGCCTCCCAATAATAAAACCTGACAATCTTTTTCTTTCTCTAACAGACTTTTAATAATTTTTTCATTTGCATCCCTTGGTAATTTACGAAGAGGCATTAAGTCAGAACATCCGGTGTTAATACCAATAAGATACGCATCTTCACGTATTCCTTTTTCCTTGAAAGTGCTTTCCTTTATGTTCTCATGCTTATTGGTTACTGTAATGGTATAGGGTTCATTCTGATACGCCAATCCCAAGCTTTCAACCATGATTTGTGCCATAGACTTTGTATTTGTTTTAAATCTGAGCTTGTCATCAATCCCTAATTTATATAAATACTCAAATTCTTCATTGAAATAATTGATATTCCCGTAACTGTCCAAGCCAAATCCATACTTTTTATCAGCATTAATTATATTTGCCAGTGCAGATACATGACGTGTTCTGTCTAGATTTACAACGATATCAAATTTTAACTGTGATAAAATCAAAACAGTTTCCGGATTCCAAAAAATCAATTCATCTATGTATTGGTTGTTTTCCAATATAGGCCCTGCAGCTTTTGAGGTTAAAAACGTTATTTTACTGTTTTTGAATTCTCGCTTCAGCGGCTGTAACACTGAGGATGCCATCAAAACTGCCCCTAAGCCAAGCAAGCTGATAACTAAAATACGTTTTTCAATAAGCTGTGGGGTATTGCAATCCTCACAGACCTTGTAAGGAGAACAAGGCTTATATCCGTTAAATTTGATACAACGCTGATATAATTCCGTCGTTTCATTTAAATTCTCAATCATACCAGCTTCCTCCCATGTAATTCAAGATAGTCCGCTTTAACTTTTTCTAAAAATTCCAACATTTCAGGTTTGCCATAGAACGGAATCGTTTTTATATCTGATTTTGAAAGTACACCTTCAAAATAAAGATTGAGCACTTCAGAACGTATGTAGCAATGGTCACATGAACCTAACTTAGGCTTACTAGCCAGCAACATGCGGTACACGGGAGCAGTTTGGAAATTATCAATTACAGCTTCACTGTCACGAAACAGATTTCCAAGCTCAACAGTCCACCAATATGGGCATGGGGTAAATTTACCATCATCGAAAAATTGGAATGTATGATATGGAATCATACAAATTCTTTGTCTTCTCTTGTTTTGGAGAAACAATTTTAATCCCTCCCAGTACTGTACTGGTGGGATAATACTTTCATAATTATGGTAATTATCTATAATTTTATCGATTTCACTTATCTGTTCTTCCTTTGGAAAGTACTTCTCAACCTCATCACCCCGGACCGGGAACGGAAAAACCTTTAAGGGATAACCCTCGTATTGCTTCAAGTAATCTAAAAAGTTGCTTAAGTGGGCAATACTACGATCTGTAACAACACAATTGATTTCCAACGGAATTCCGCTTTTTAATACTTTATCAATATTTTTCAGGAGTCTATCATGCATATTCCTGTTCTTATTACGATAAAAATTTCCCTCGAAATCACTGCTGTCAAAGGAAATCTGTAGATAGAAGTTGGGAATTGCTTTTAGTCTTGAAATAGATTCATCATTTAATAAAATACCATTAGTCATTAACTGAACATTAATAAATTGTGATGAGCGTTCTTCCAATAAAGAAATAATATTCTTTACCAGCAGAATTTCTCCCCCACTGATTTTAAGTGCTCCTATATCAAGCTTCTGCTGAAGAGTATCTATGATATAATTCAAACGTTGGTACAAGTTAGTGCCTTTTTCATACTTATATTCATTTCTTAAACATGCTTGACCCGGATCATAATTGTCGTAATTTGTTAGACAATACTCACAGGAAGCATTACATAGATTTTTTGCAATTACCATATCACATAATAATAATTTCTTTTTCATAGTACTCCTTAGCTACTCGCACTGCTGTAATTTTTAACTGCCAGCCGCCAACCTATTATACCGATAGCTGAAACTATTATTGTCACTAACAGGTCATAAAGTATAAATGTAACATTTAGTCTGCCCATTAATATTCTACTTGGGAAATTAACAATTACTATCATTGGAATTAAAAACATCAGGACATGACGAATAATACCGCTGAATATTACATCAGGCTTTTCAGCAAATTTGATACCTTGGTAAAATAAATTATTAAGCATATTTGTTTTAATAACTTTAAATGAAATCAACTGAACCAAAAGCTGAATCATAGTGAAAATAATAACACCATTAATAGCTAAAACAATATATATAAGTACGGTTCCAATATTTACACTACTCTTATTTGCAACAACACCCATTATGGTTAAAATAATTCCTAAAAAAACATTTATAATTGAAGCAAAATTCATGTTACGGAAAATAACAAAAAACAGTGAATCCACAGGCTTAACCAAAATGAGATCCAAAGAACCGTTACCCACATATTCAGAGATACGTTCAACATTTAAAGCAGTACTAAAATCCCACAATCCGTGAACTGCATGATATGTACCTAAGAAAATAAGGATTTCATTAAAGGTCCATCCTCCTATATTATTAGTCCATTGATATATAACACCAAACAGTGCTAAATTTGCAACCAGATAAAAAATATATCCGATAACTACTACAATAAAATTGACCCGATATTGTAGTTCTCGACTCAACGAATAACTAAAAAATGCAAAATATAATTTTATGTACTTAATTAAGCTTTTCATTATCAACCTCCGGTTGCAGAAAATTCTTTTACACCCTTGTGCCAAACAAATTTACACAATACCAAACATATTAAAAGCCAGATGGTTTCGACTGTAAGTCCTTTTGCTATTGCAGCGTTATCCATATTACCCGCAAGTAATTGTGTGGGGAAATAAACCATATAATAAAATGGAGTATATGACAATAATGTATGAATCCAAGCAGGTAAAATATTTAGCGGAAATGCAGATCCATTTAATATGGAATATATAAAGGGTATAAAATGAAAAATTGATGCAAATTCAGTAAACCAAAAGGACAACATTGCAATAGTTGTTTGAATAAAATAAAAAATAATTAATGCTAAAATCAGAGAAAAAACAAAATACAATATATTCTGTGAAAATTCAGGTAACTGTATAAAATTCCGAAAGAATAATGCCATTGGAATAAGATTTATTATAATGCAAATAATAACCACTAGCTTTTTGGAAAACACATATACAAGTTTGAAAAAAATAAAATCTACAGGTTGAACTAAATAACGCTGCAAAAATCCATCTCTGATGTCAGATATTACAGTCCATTCAATTCCCTCAGTTTTCACTAATTCATTTACAATCATTGCTATAATGTAATACGTAATCATTGCACTTAGTGAATAACCTACAATGGTAGTACTTCCTGAATTTTTATAAACTACGCTCCAAAGTAAAATTTGGATGCCTAATGGAAAGTACCATAATAAAATTTGGGTAAAAAAGTTAAAACGATATTCTGTAGCATCAGATAACCCCATTTTTAATATGGCACTATATTTTTTAATAAAATCCATTTTCTGCTCCTAATAAAATAATACTATTCGTCCTGTTTTTCTACCTAAAATCAACCTACTTCGCTCAATTTCTTTTCAACATACTCTGCCAAATTTCTGGTGGTTCGTATAAGCTCTGTGTTTAGGTCATCATCATCAACCTGAATATTAAACAGTTCTTCGATTTTTACAAGGATACTGATGGCATCAATTGAATTAATTCCAATGCTCTGAACAATATCCACATCATCGCGAAGCATCTCATCACTAATATCACGATTTACAGTCTCCTTTATAGCTTTGTTTATTGTTTCATAAATTTGAGATATATCCATATGTATACTCTTTCCTTTCTTAGATTTAGAATATATATTAATAGAGTTCTCTATTAAATACTTAATTTGATAATACATGTAGCTAAATGTTACTTAAAATTGTTATAAAAACTTTTCAATCAGCGTGCAGAAGATTTCACAATTACACACATAATAGGCCTCTGTCCAAAGAATCTGCCTAAGTCCGATTTGTTCAGCACGGTATTTATTTAAATTCTTAATTACGTTTTCAAGGTGCTCAGGGTTTTGGCTAACGTAATTTTTAAGAATCTCTATTTTTTGTTCAAATGATTTAGTAATATTGATAGAATAATTAATATAAACCGGAAAATTCACTTCATAACATGCTATGTATTGAGTACTAATGGCTGTATTAGTTAAAATAGCTTTTAAAGAATGTGCCAGAAAGATACTCGTTGCCCGATGGTCATTATGCATATCAATAAACCAAGGTGTAAAAATAATATCCGGGTTATATTTTTCAATTAATTCACAAAGTTTGTTTACGCAATCATTTTCAAATGAAGAAAGCATAGAATCCTCGAAGCAAAAAAATTCCTGAATTATATTGTCAAACGAGTTCCAAGCATTTAGGGCTTCTATTTTACGTTTTTTCTCCTTATCCATAGTGAGATATATAATTACAACCTGACATTGCTTTTTTAAATATTCAAGTATTGTTCCTCCGCAACCCAATACCTCATCATCACAGTGGGGAGATAATACGAGGATGCGTTTTGCAGGAATAACCCTTCCAAATAACATACTGTTAAAAGAATTATTTTTTATTATTTCTAAAATGCCTTGATTTTGATTTCTTGTCATATCCCTTTACTCCATAAATAAGCCGGAAGAATTTATTTATTAACTTTTCTCTGTTAAATAATCACAAAACTTATGAACATCTTTTATCTCATTAAGTAATAGCCTTGGTAGCGATTTAATGATAGGGTCCTGATGTTTCTGATAAAAGAGGTCGTATGCTATCAATAAAGCTTCTTTATAATTCTGTCTTAAATGAGTTATATGATAGTTTGAAGCTTTATCTAAGTATAAAATTTTAACTCCCTTTTTTTGAAGTCTGTATCCCATTTCTACATCTTCGCATCCCCACAGTCTGCCAAAGGATTCATCGAAACCGCCAACACTTTCAAAAACTTCCTTTTTCCCTGAAAGATTAGCACCTGTACACCCTATAAAGTCTAGCTTATGCAGGTTTTCATGTTGTATTGCTCTTGTTAATATAGTAAAAATATATTTTTCAAATGAGGATGTCCGTTTCTGTTTATCAATTTTTTCGAGTGTTCTGATATCTTCTGGGGAAATCAAGTAATTTGTTAATCCGGAAGTATCAGTATTAAGTGTTAAATTATCTGATTTTAAAATAGTTCCCAAAGACGGATCACTAAAAAATTTCAAGTACGGCAGTTCATATATTTTTCCATGACCTATAGAATTATTAAACTGCTGATGTAATTCATAATGGCCACTGATAAAAGCATTTGACAAAATAACATCATCATCAAAGAAAACCACAATAGACGCATCTGCTGCATTCAAACCAGTATTTCTTGCATGTGAGCGTCCGGAATTATTTTGATATATATAGTTTATATTCAATTTAGTAATATAATCATTTACGACATTTGATGTATCATCCGTTGAACCGTCATCAACAATAATTACTTTAAATTGTTCTGTAGGCATTATTTGATTACATAACGATTCAAGTACCAGCCTTAATCGTGTAGATTTATTATATGTAGGAATAATTAAATCTATTAAATATTTTCCCATTTTATATAAAAACTGTAAAAGTTGATTTAGTAATCATCCAGAAATTAGAAAACATGTTGATGTGTTATTTTATTTATGTATCCTTAAAAAAATTTATGATATTTTCTCAATAATATCCAGTGACACACTAACCAGCCTTATCTCTCCCATAAAATTTAATTCAATCGTTGCTAAGCGTTTATGCCTGTTTACTTTTTTAATAATGCATTCTTTTCCTTTGAGAGGCCCTTCTTCTATATAAATTTTACTACCTTCTTTAATAGCAATTGATGACTCAATACAATGTTTGTCATCACATAAGCTAAGTAATAACTGTTTTTCATTTTCCCTCAAGGCGATTTCAGTATCCGAGTATCTTAAAAGGTGGTTTATATTATCTATAAAAGAAATAATTTCGCTTATTTCTTTTATAAATTCAGATTGTGACAATTCGGACTCAATGAAGATATATCCCGGAAATAACGGTTTTACTTCATATTTTATAACGCCCTGTTTCTTAAATACAGTTTTTAAGAGGGGTATAAATGGAATAAACAAATCATTATCCAGTACTTTATTTAATAGTTTTTTAACTTTTTCCTCCATACCTGTCCGGATAGATAACACATACCAGTACAATAATTTCACGTCCTCATAATTTAACTTTGCTGTTTGCACAGCTTCGCCCTTTCACTTATTAAAAAATAAGCTACGCTAATTGTAAATATGTTCCTTATCATTAGCTAACGTGACCCACCATCGATTAGCAATGTTACTAAGTATTTCCTCAATTATACCCCAGTCATTACATTTAAGTCAATATTTTACATATATATGACAACATAGAATTCATATTTTCAACCACAATTTGTCAGTATATTACACCTTTTTACTTTAAAATCTGTTCCTTATGGAAGCCTAGTACCACTTTCCCACAATCTTTTGTATTTATATATTCGTGAGCAACGTTCCTATCTTTTATGGCATCATAAACCTCTTTAATCCTTTGTGTCTCACCTTTTTTTGCTACCATTATTACATCATCGGTTTCTACGATAATTATATCCTCGAGGCCAAGAGCTACCACAAGCCTGTCATTAGAAATGAGCATAGAATTCTTGCAGTCAATAATTTTACAATCACCTATTTGTATGTTACCTTCTTCATTTTTTTCAAGATATTCATAAATTGAATCCCATGAGCCTATATCATTCCAATAAATATCAAGTAAAACAGTAATAGTCCTTGTAGATTTTTCGGTAATAGCATAGTCAATTGATATACTTTCTAAGTTTTCGAACTTTTCATTAAATTGTGAATATGATTTTGTTGTAATAAAGTTATATAATTCTGGACAATGTTCTCTTAGTTCACTAACAAATGTATCCAGAGTAAATATGTACATACCCGAATTCCAGTAGTAGCAACCTTCCTCCAGATATAATTCCGCAGTCCTTATATCCGGTTTTTCCACAAATTTCTCACAATAAAACCCTTTTTTATATTTTCCCCCTATTTTTATATAACCATAGCCGGTTTCAGGCCTGGTGGGAGATACACCTATTGTAACAAGTTTTCCATCCCCGGCGTACTCCAAACAGAGTTTTACCTTTTCAGCAAATATGTCCTCAGGCTCTATTATATGATCAGAAGGGGCAACAACTATCTCTTCATACTTATTTACAGAAAGAAACTCAATACAGTATTTTAAGGCTAATGTAACTGCCGGAGCAGTGTTTTTGGCACATGGCTCTGCTATTATATGTACGTTTAACGCCTCTATTTTTCTCAGTTCTTCTCTAACATCATTTAAATACTTATTTCCTGCTAAAATTAAAATATCACTAGGCTTTACTAATTGCAGATATCTCTTAACGGTTTGAGCCAATAAAGATAAGCCTGAATTTACACTCATAAACTGTTTTGGTTTGTTAGCCCGCGAAACAGGAAACAGCCTTGTCCCCCCTCCCCCTGCTAAAATAATGATTTTCATATTACTTTATATACCTCCGCCTATTTAACACTATGAATGATTTTATTCCATATACTTTTTATTGCCGACTAAGATTCAAACAAATTTCATATAATATATCCTTTTCCTTATCCAAGATATATGTAAATTTCTGTATATAATAGATTTTATCATTTTCAGATAGTTTAATATTTATATATAATGAATTAATCGTTTTTTTCAATTCAGATATTAAGTCCATTATTTCATTGGATAGAGTAAATATTCTTATATTCTGTTCCGTTAATCTGAATATATATTTGAGTCTATCGTGTATAAAAGTAATATGATCCAAAACAGTATTGGTAGATGCTAGAAAGTTATCATCCACTAAATCATCTGATATATACCCCGATGCCAAAAAGCTTTTTGTATCATCGTCAAATCCATAAATAAGGTAATTACGTTCAAAATTAAAATTCTTATAGCCTAGCTTTGATGGTATAAAAAACTCATTCCATATACCACTAACATAAATGTTATTATTAATACATTTTTTTATAAAATTTACTAAGTTTTGATCATCACAAAACTCACTTGGAAACATAGCATAAAATTATTATACAGATAATCTTTGTTAGGCAAATTAGCCTCCATTATACCCGATGGAAAGGCATAATGCTGATAGCATCGTATATATGGTTTATTAAAACTAAGTATCTTTTTAATTTTACATCTTCCTTTCAACTGAAATAAACCTACTCAAAATACATAATATTTCAGTTAATAGAAATATAATACAATATACATTATCAATTTTCAATATATTTGTATTTATGTAATTACTTAATAAAAATCCTCCATTGGGACATTAGCCCCAGTCGGAGGATTAGTTATTGTTTAGTGATAAAAGCTTTCACTTTTGGGATGTAACAGCAACGTTATCTGAAATTGCCTCAAGTAAATCTTGAGCTGTCTTTTTTTCTTTTTCAAACATATTTTGCAAGTTCTCTATACTTCTGTTGATTAAACTTTTATCGTTAACTTTATTATATTTAATTATTACATTTCTCATTTTTAAAGCATTAATTTTTAACTCTGTGTATGTAGATGCAAAGTCATATTCTCTTTTAAGATATTTTTTGGCAACAAGGAAATGTATGCGATCCACCATTGTTTTCTTATGCTCATAAAGTAAATGCGGCTGCCTTATATCACATACTTTTTTATCAATTTCAATAGCCCAACGATAACAATTCATTAACTCATTGTACACTTCAATACCATAAGTAAAATTTTCCTTGGGATTTCCTATTGCCCGTAATCGATGGGATGAATCTTGTGAAAACACATAATCATACAGAAGATTTTTTACATTTTCAATGTCGAAGGTAAATGATGGATTATATGAGCCATTATCCTTAGGTTTAAATAATATCAAATCGTTTTGCTTATTAATAGAATTTAAATAAGCATTCTTGAAATCAGAGAAATCTACAGATGACGTAGCATAATCGCTCCTATCATTATATCCTGTTACGTTAAAAATTTTTTTATTTAAGTCAAAACCATATATCATTATATCATGTCGGAAATGATTATTTTTATATGCTGTTCTTTCGGGTATAAAAAATTCATCTATATATGTTGTTACATAATATCCATTTTCAATACTATTTTTGATAAA
Source organism: Ruminiclostridium papyrosolvens C7 (assembly GCF_000421965.1). Taxonomy (GTDB): domain Bacteria; phylum Bacillota; class Clostridia; order Acetivibrionales; family DSM-1351; genus Ruminiclostridium; species Ruminiclostridium papyrosolvens_A. The sequence goes on from NZ_ATAY01000063.1 coordinate 301,089, forward strand.
TTCAATAATATCTATATTACTTTTAAATATAAATTCCAAATCTAAAATCTTATAATCTAATATAGGAATAAAAACACTATTCCCACATATAACATAAGTAAAAAAGTTCACTTCTTTAGTTTGACAGCGATATTCCAATTGTATGTAATTACTGAAAAACCATGAATTAAAGTCTTCGTGATGCATTGCTGAAGTAAGCGGATAGGCATGATGCAGGTAACAAACTATCGGTGGTTGATTAATTTTTAATTGCATTTTTACTTTTTTATATGATACATTTGATATCATAAATTCCTTTCTATAAAATTTCCGCAACAAATAACATTCTTTGCCTTTTTTTTAATATTAAATGTATTATATATCAAACATTTTACCCTGTAAATTCCTTTGTTGGTACTTTTTATGAGTATAAATTTATATATATATAAATTAACAAAAACTAATCCTCCAATTTGAGCTTTTAACTCGGTTGGAGGATTAGTCTATGTTTAGTTGCTTTTTATTTAGTTTGTCTTGACCGGACAAAAGAGCTGTCGTCACATTTTTATTCTAGTGTAAAAGAAGCCAAACTTGCACTGCCCGACCCTGCATATGAGAAATATAACGCCTGTATACCGTCCGGTATAACGATATCTGCGGAATACTCCTTCCATATGTTTGAAAATACTACAGGTATCTTTCCAAGAACAGTTCCGTTCCATGATGTTTTTAGCTCAAATTCGCCTTGACAGTATCCGCGAACCTTGATCTTGACTTTCTTGATACCCTTGCAGTCAAAATATTTGAATCCGGCTGTAGCGGATTCCTTCATATTAGCAATATAGCCTATTTCCTCATCCCCATCTCTTCCGTCCTGGGTGATCTTTGGAAACTGATGATCCATCCATGCCCCGGTCCAATCCGTATAAACGGATTCCTCCTTGCAGAACAGATTGCAAGCCAGATATGCCGGGTATTCCCCGCATCCGGCAAGGGGCCCTCCATTTGGGCCGCAAGAAGTCATCTCCACCTGAGGAATGGAGCCATCTTCTAAGAATATAATAGGCTCAATACAGCCCTGACGGCTGAAATTAGTTCCATTGGTATGTCTATGATAAAAAATATACCATTTGTCATTGATTTCACAGATACTTCCATGATTGTTGGCACCATAAAACATAGGTTTTTCTGCCGGCTTGTAAGTATCAATATGAAGATCGCAGTTGCTCACAATCACTCCGCCGTAAACAAAGCCCTTCGTCGGGTATTTGCTGGTAGCGTAACACAATTCATGAAAAACAATCGAGGAATAAATGAAATAATAGGTATCTCCCCTCTTGCGAATGGAAGGGGCTTCAAAGAACTCATGTCCTTCATACCCGCTGCCTTCACTGTAAGGCTCACTTGGCGCTATAAATACCGGGCTTTCTAGAATCGTAAGCATATCCGCCCCAAGCACTGTTGCCATAGGGCCCTTCCTTGATTTGTCACCTTTTGCACAAAAGCCAGTATACAGATAGGTTTTATCTCCTTCTGTCAATACACCCGGGTCGAATTGTGGTTCATCCCCATCTTTTTCACCAAGGCGTGTTCCATCGGAATAATGTACATATCCATAAAATTCATATTTGCCCGCCGGAGTATCACATACTGCTACCGAAACAACAGGAACCTTGTCAAGTACATAGTACAGATAATAGCGTCCATCGGGACCTACAGTAACGTCAGGTGCATAGAGACACATACTGCCGTCGGGATTCAGCGGATCATCAGTCTTTTTATAAATCACACCTTCGTACTGCCAATCAGACAAATCCTCCACAGGTGCCGACCAGCATACATAGTCATTCAAACAGTATACATAACCGTTAAAACGATCATGAGAGCCGTAAACATATACTCTGCCATTATAAACATGTGGTTCGGCATCAGGAATATATTCCCATGAAGGAAGATATGGATTGAAACCTTGCTTTTTTACCATCATTATCTACACTTCCTTTGCTATGATTTTTAACACTCATAAACTTTGCCTTTCGTATAACATCATATAGCCAGTGCTACTATGGTTGATAATTTCAAATAGTTGTAAAAAATACTCAGAAGCTAGTATTAATAGACCGCGTGCTTTAGCTACACAGCTATATCAACAAAATTGTAAAATATTGAACCGGTTAAAGCAATGATATATACTAAGATAAAATTGATTTATTCTAAGATCGGAGAAAGATAATGGCTCATATATACTACGTGGAGTACGATGCCACTCACTCTGAAAGTTTTGCTTTTGATATGCCTGGAGGGCATGATTGTTGGCTGCTGGTGCTTACACAGACTCCAGCACAATTCTGGGTAAATGGAGAAATGACAGAATACCCTGCAAACAGTGCTGTTTTATACCCTCCACATCATAAAATACTTTACCGGGCCTGCTCGGACAAATATGTTAACGATTGGGTTCGCTTTGATTCCGCAGAACCATACCTTATTGATACTGCAATCCCTCTGGGTATTCCATTCCCTTTGTCTGATCCGGGATATTGCCACAAGCTGTTTCAGTTACTTGTGGCAGAGAATACGTTGAGCAACAGCTATAGAGAACTTACTATTGACTATTTGCTTAAAGTATTGTTTATCAAACTCCACGAAGCCTCCAAGTATACTAAAAACTCCAGTCAATTTCAATCAATATTGGAATTGCGCAGAATTATTCATAACAATCCGGGGTATCCTTGGACTGTTCCCGCCATGGCAGATAGCCTGCATTTAAGTGCAGGTTATCTGCAAGCACTGTACAAAGAAACGTTTGGGGTCTCCTGCATGAAAGACGTAATAAATTGCCGTATTCGTTTTGCAAAAGACCAGCTTATTCATAGCCCACACACGATTGCAGAGATATCTGTGCTTTGCGGATATAACAATGTAGAACATTTTGTCAGGCAGTTTCATCAAATCACCGGCTGTACACCCAGTGCCTTCCGCAACTCAATAAAAACCTGACGCTATGTTTCTTCAACTATTTTATACTTTCATAGAACGTAATTGTAACACCGCCTGCTCCGCCACCAGGATCTGAGCTCAAATATAACTTTTGGTTCAGGTATGAGTATTTACTGTCTGCCCGAACTTCGAATGTAGGTACTAGAGATCCAAATTGACCTCCATTTCGAACAATAATGATTTCTCCGTCATCAGTTTGCCAAAGATATCTTGCGTCAATTGTCATAGGATTCGATAGGTTCTGATAATCTGCACCTGCCGGTAGAATCTTAGCAGTTAAATTTCCGGTAACCGTTCCGCCCGTTATGGGAATAATGTTTCTGTTCCCTCTCTTGCTTGCTCCTACCGATTGACTCCCTCCAAGACTGACTGCCTCTGTTATAAATTTACTGCCGTTTCTCTCAGAAGATGCCTTTCTAAAGTCCCATGGTTGGTTCGGTACATCGCTGGGTTCAGTTACTATTAATGAATTTGTGGAATCCTGTGTAAAATTTATGCCGGATACATCATAAACACTTATCTTCATTGTTCCGGCAACTGAGTCTATAATACGTCTGCCTACATATTTACCGGAGTTAAGCCAATTATATGAGCTTGAGTTTGGAGCCTCAAAATCCCACACCATCCTCACGTCATTCTCATTTACGGCGGTACCGGCACTTCTTAGATAAATATAATTCCCGTCATTGACCTTTATCATCAATAATTGTTCTATTTCCATTGCACCATTTGAAAGAGTCAACTGAAAGTCAATTCCGCCCGACAATACAGAACCTTGTATTTTCGAACCGGTTATACTGCCGCTTTGAACTACAAAAACTTTTCTCTGCCCATATTGGGTTTTTCCCAGATCATAACTGTTCTGCAGTTTCATGGTAGTTTCAAAAACAAGCACCCCTTTTTCAGGCTTGGGGATTCCAGCAGCCATTCCACAAGTCCATGATTCATGGGGAATAAGTATCTTATCGCTGCCATCAGCAGGTAGTGTAGTAATTAAGCCCAAAAGATATTTTTTAAGTACAGCGTAGTCAAGTGCATCAAGGGTACCGTCACCAGTAACATCAGCAGCTGTAATATTTGGCAAAGTACTTGCTTTAGCTAAGAGATAAGCTTTCATTAATGCCAGATCTACCGAATCAACTGCATCATCCATATTAACATCGCCATATTTAAAATTATTAGCAGTCGCTGTTGCAGCGGGTTCTACCATTTGCGCCGCAGCCACTGTTCCCGTTGTCATTGCCCCAACAACTATATTGCTAACCACAATAGTTAACAATAATACCTTTTTAAACATATTAATCCCCCTCTACTTACTAATTTGTATTAAAATATTATCCTATTATTGGTAAATAGTAAATACTTTTGGAAATTGAATATATTCAGATAAAAAAGTAGTGAGAATTTAATTTTTAGAAATTTTTACATTATTCGTTATGCTCATATAAAACGATACTCTCAATATAGTTCGTAAATCTTCTGAGGTTCTTCTCCTGATCCGCGTTTATCTCGCCGTCTTCATACATGCTGTGTATTTCAGAACGCACTGAATCCATTACTTCAAACCGCAATTCTTCCTTTTGGTTTTCGAGACTTTCATTATAACTTTCTCCGGTATATTTTAATCTCTGCAACATTTTTTCATAATCCAGAAGAACGGCATAAACGTACTCCGGCTGTTCCTGTGTTTTGGCGTATTCCTCTAAGCCCGTAACGGCTACACTTATAGCGTTAATTTGGATGTCCCTTACGAAATGTAAATTATCCAAATCGGCACCTCCGGAAATGTGCTTTTTCACACCTAAGCGACGGAAATCACGTATGGCTCGTTTTAAGAAAACTATGGTTCCGAAACGGAAATTATTATCCAGGGTTTCTTCCCGAAGATTCAGAAATTTGGTTATGGTATCGAAAACCGTTATATCTATTTCATCATTGGTCAAAAGATTGTTGATATACTTTCTTTGCAGGTTTAAGGCCAGTAAGCGTGCCTCATTTGTTTTCCTGTTATAATATTCTGCCTGCTGTTCATCAGATTGCTGTCCCGAAAGATTTCTCTGAAAACTGACGGTGTATTCGTTTATCAATTCTGAGGCCACCAACTCATTTTCCGCATTTGTTTCTGATTTGATTTTTTTAATTGCCGTCAGCAGAAGTCTATTCTTGGCCCAGGTCAGATCCTCACACTCCCCCTCAACTCCTGCAAGTGCATCCTTTTTACAGAGCAAAGGCAAAAATATCGTTGCAAGAATTAATAACAAAAGAACTACTCCTGCGGCAATAAAAAGAAGCAGCGAACGTGATGGGAATACTTCTGCGTTTCCTAAAAAAGCAGGCACGGTAAGGATTCCAGCCATGGTTACCGCACCGCGGACCCCCACGAGGGTTGTAATCATGGCTTCTCTTACTTTCGGCTTTTCAACACCGCTTTTTTTCCTGAAATAATAACTATAAGCACTGCTCAAAAAGGACCAGACAAATCGAATTGCGAGAATTACAAGTCCGATAACTGCAACATAGCCAAAAGCCAGCCAGTTCCCTATATCAGGGTCTGAAATAGTATCAAACATTGCTGCCGGAATATTCATCCCTAATAATAAGAACACAAATCCGTTTAAGACAAACAAAACGATTGACCATGTGTTTTCTGTGAGCAACTGTTCTTCAGCAATGTATGTTTCTGTCTGTTCCTTGACAATGGAGTGAATAATTCCGGCAGTTACAACTGCAATAACTCCCGAAGCGTGCAGGATATCCTCAGCAACTATATAAACTCCAAAGGGAGTCAGAATCTGCAGCAACGAATGGAACACCTTATCATTTATACCGTTTTTACGCAATCTGAAGCGTACAAAGGTTATAAGCAAACCGAGTAATATGCCGGCGACAGCTCCAATCAGGAATGTATAGGAAAAGTCCCAAAGCGCCTCTCGTAGAGAAAAATAACCTGTAACAGCGGCTGCTATAGCATATTTAAAGGCTACAAGTCCGGAAGCATCATTGATTAGTGATTCACCTCTAACAAGAACCATCACCTTTTCGGGTATTCTTATCCTTTTGGCAATACCATTGACAGCTACAGGGTCTGTGGGCGAAAGAACCGCTGCCAAGGCCAAGGCAACAGCTATTGGAATACCGGGTATAAGCAGGTTAATTACATAACCGCCAAGTATTGTGGTTAGTATAACAAGAATGAAAGCATTGCCAAAAATCTGAGACCTCATCCCCCATAATTCCGTGCGTGAAAAATGCCGCCCGTCATTATACAATAGTGGTGCAACAAACAATAACAAAAACCATTCTGCTCCAATTTCAAAAGTAAAATCTCCAATCACAAACGCTATGATTATCCCAAACAAAATTTGGGTCAAGGCTGTAGGGACGAACGGAATATAATGACTGACAATATCAGATATAAGTAGTCCAAGCATTAATAATAAAATAATTGTTAATAAGTCCAAGATTAATGTCCTCCGCGTAAAACCCAATTTATATGACTAGAAATAATTTTACCTTTATTTTCACACGTGCTGCAACACTTATATCTTTTGGGTTTTATTCCCAAGAAGCAGCGGTGGCAATATGTTTAAATATAATCCTCATCATCCTCTGTATGTATTATAGCCAAGTCAACCAGCGCTCTAAAATACTTTTTACGATTTCTTATTACAGTGAAATTAAAAAACGCTCATTTAAGATACATTCAATCTTAAATGAGCGTTTTTTAGCTAAACAACCCTGTTCAGCCTGAATTTTTTTACTGCTTACTTTCTGCTAATTTCTTCAAAAGCCGCTCTGACTTTAGCAAATTCCGGAATTGATGGTATTGCACCTTTTTTCTCGGTACTCATTGCAGCAGCTATATTTGCCATTAGCACAATTTCTGAAAGTCTTTCTTCTGAAATCCCATCAAAATTTGCACCGTTATTTAAAAATCCTAATATAAGGGTTCCCCAAAAAGTATCTCCTGCACCTGTTGTATCCACGACGTTAGCCGGATACTCCGGGAAAGAACCCATGTACTTATTTGTAGCATAAACACAGCCCTGAGGGCCCATTGTTATTGCTATAAAGTCTAGATCATATTTCAGGAGTTCTTTCAAACAATCCTCAGGCAATGTTTTTCCTGTAACCATTTGTGCTTCCTCAAGAGACAGCTTTGCAATATTAGCATACTTTAGTCCTGATTTCATTGCTGATATTGCACTGTCAATATCCTCCCATAAAAGAGCTCTGTAATTTGGGTCAAAGGATATTATTTTTCCACATGACTTAGCATATTCAACAGCTTTTATTGTTGCGGTAAGTGAAGGCTCATGAGTCATTGATAACGTTCCAAAATGGAATACCTTACAATCCTTAATAAGTTCTAAATCAATTTCCTCTTCTGAAAGACATGTATCAGCACCATGATTTCTATAAAAACTGAAGCTTCTGTCCCCCTTATCATCTAAGGTAACAAACGCTAAGGTTGTATTATGATTTAGGTCTGAAACAAGATTTCGGCAATCTATTGAAAGCTCTAAAAGCTGTTTCCTTAAAAACTCTCCAAACACATCGTTTCCTACCTTGCCAATAAAAGCACACTTTACTCCAAATTTAGATAATACTGCCAATACATTGGCCGGAGCTCCTCCCGGATTCTGTTCAAAGCGTCTGACTGAATCATCGTTGGAACGAATCTGTGTAAAATCTATAAGAAGCTCCCCAAGAGCTACAACATCAATCATAATTCACCCAACTTTCAATAATTATTATAATTATTTAGAATATGTCGATTAAAATCTTCATAGCTAAATCTTTAGATTCTTCAATAAATTCATATGCCTTAAGATAATCTTTAAATGCAAAATGGCGTGATATAAGTGGTGTTACTACAATTTTCTTATCAGCCATGAATCTTATAGCATCATCAAAATCTTCTCTTTTATACATAAGAGTACCCCGCAAAGTAAGCTCTCTGTCTTGTACAAGCCCAAGATCCACCCTTGGTATATCACCAAATACTCCCACCACCATTATAGTAGTACCTTTTCTGGCTATGGATACAGCCTGATCCATTGTAGGTTGAATACCGATACATTCAAATATTGCATCGGCACCATCTTTACCAAAATTCTTTAAAACTGCTTCCTTTAAATCTTCCTTTGCCGTATTAACACAGAAATCTATGCCACACTCTACAGCTTTTTGAATTCTAAAATCACTTAAATCAGTTATCATAACACTTTCTGCACCCATTGCTTTTGCAGATTGAGCTGTTAGATTTCCAATAGGACCTGCGCCAAATACCAATACTTTTTTGCCTTTTACATTTCCTAATCGCCTTACCGCATGAATACCAACAGCAACAGGCTCTATTAGTGCCCCGGAGTCAAGATCCAGCTCATCGGGTATGTGCACAAGCTTTGATTGGTCTACCTGGAAGTACTCCGCTGCCATACCCTCTGTTTGAAATCCCATTACCTTAAGGTTCTCACAAATATGATAATCTCCTTCTCTGCACATTGCACACTTACCACAGAATACTTGTGGCTGAACAGTTACTTTATCCCCCGGAGCAAAATCTACAACTCCAGCACCACACTTTTCGACGACTGCTGTTACTTCATGTCCTTGAACAACCGGATATGAGGTATATGGATGTTTTCCGTGATAAACATGCATATCTGAACCACACACACCTATTCTTGCCATTTTAACTAATACTTTATTATCTTCTACCAATGGAACCTGAACGTCCTCAAATATAATTTTACCAGGTTTCGTCATTATTGCACGTAACATATAATATCCTCCATTAGATTATATTTCAATTCCATTAGGGTAAAAAATAGTTTTAAGACCTGAATTGCCAGATACAATGTCCTCAAAAAGTTTCGGTGCATCATCCAATAAAAGCTTCTTGTCTACAAGATCCATCAAATTAATCTTACCGCTTTTTGCAAAGGCAACTGCTTTTCCAAAAGTTTTTTTCAGTGCAAAGCTTCCACAAATCTTTATTTCTCTCTTAAACACTTCATAAGGATTTATTGTTATTGCACTATTGTCAGGACATACACCAAAGAAAAGTATTGTACCCGAGTCCTTTACATATTTTATTTCGCCCTCTATAACTCTTGGTACACCGGTACAATCAATAACAACCTCAAAGGAATTAACCAATCCAAGCTTTTCAAATTCTTTTGATGTGTAGGTGTAGTCTGCTCCGAGTTTTTTTGCTAAAGCAAGCTTATCCTCAAAGAGATCAACAACAGTAACACTTGCGGCACCATTTATTGCAGCGAGCTGAGAATGCATAAGCCCTATTGGTCCTGCACCAAATATCAGCACAGAGGCTCCTAATGGTATACCTGCCTTTTCCTGTCCATAAACCACACACGACAACGGTTCTACCATTGAGGCCTCAGTAAAGGTTAGTCCTGAAACATCAAATACACAACGCTCAGGTACAGTTAGATACTGGGCAAAGGCACCATGTCTTGTAACGCCCACGACTTCCATATCTGAGCAGAAGTTTTGACGATTTTCCTTACAGGCATCACATGACTCACAGAAAATGTTCGGATCTGCTGCAACACGCTGCCCAACCTTGAACTTAGTAACATTTTTTCCAACGCCTGCTACTATTCCAGAAAATTCATGGCCCGGAATTCTAGGATAGCTTCCAAAATATTCACCCTTATATATGTGAACGTCAGTACCACAAACACCTGCGGCCTTAACCTCAAGCAATATCTCATCATCCGCAGGAACAGGTATTTCAGCATCTCGTACTTTACCCAAATTGGGTTTTTCAATAAAAAAAGCTTTCACGATATAACCCTCCTTTTTTATTTAAAGGTAATTGCAACTTTAAAATCACCATATTTTCCAGAAGCGTATTCAAAGGCTGTTTCCCATTCTTCAATTGTAAAGGTCTTTGAAACAAGCCCATTTGTTTTTAAATTGCCATTTTTGATGTTTTCGATTACAAATGGGTAGCAATATGGGCTTAAGTGGGAGCCAAGTAAATCAAGCTCCTTTCTGTCACCTATAATTGACCAGTCTACTATAGTTGGTTCTCCAAATACACTGAATTCTACAAAACGTCCTAATTTCCTTATCATGTTAAGCCCTTGGATAACGCTAGATGGGTGTCCTGTGGCTTCAATATAAATATCACAGCCGTAACCTTCGGTCAGCTTCATAATTTCTTCCACCACATTAACCTTTGATGGGTTCCAAACTATATCCGCACCAAATTCTTTTGCTTTTTCCAGACGCACATCAACCATATCAAGTACTATTAGTTTTTGAGGATTTTGCATTCTTGCATATGTGATCATACCAAGACCAAGAGTTCCTGCACCGGAGATAACTACAACATCATCATTGCGAATTTGTGCTCTGTCTACTGCATGTTTGGAACATCCATAAGGTTCAATTAACAGAGCAGCACTAAGAGGTATTTCTTCAGGTACTTTAGAAATCACGCAGGTTTTAGGGAATCTTACATATTCAGCCATACCTCCGTTGTTACCTTTTTGAAATCCAAAAATTGCATGGGGCTGGCACATCCAATATCTACCCGTCTTGCAGAATTTGCACTCTCCGCATGGAACAATCTGATCTGCTATAATTCTATCTCCAATATGAAAATCCTTTACATTTTCGCCTACTTCAACGACATGACCTAAAAATTCATGCCCCGGAATAAATGGTGGTTCTACCCATGCCGGTTGGTTATCATCACCCCAATACATTGCTGCCCCATGTTGGCATTTCAGGTCACTTGCACAAACACCGCAGCCTTCTGTTTTGATGATGATATCATCCGGCCCACATTCCGGTGTAGGATAATTCGTTTCAAAACGGTAATCCCCTTTTCCATAGGCCACTAAAGCTTTCATTGTTTTTGGCACATTGCTCATAGCGCTTCTCCTTTCCATTTATAGGAAGTTTTTCAAATCGTTTTATGTTAATTAAATAATGGCCCCCTGTTCTGTCAACTTTTTCACCAGAAGCTCAGTATCCATATTGCTCATAGAACAATGCTTCTGCACATAAATAGATGCAGCCGTACCTGCGGCCTGACCCATTGCCATACAGGTTGCCATAACTCGAATTGAGCCAAAAGCAGAGTTATCGGCACATACGCAGCGACCGGCAGTAATCAGGTTCTCACTGTTTACAGGGACGAGTACACCATAAGGTATATTATATTCTTGTTTTAAACTAATGCAGTCCTGTTCAATACTATCCGGCTTATGAATATCTATTACGTGAGTTCCCTTTGCAATAGTGTCCTTAAATTGCTTTGGATTGAGTACATCGTCTGCTGTCATCTTATACATTCCGATGATACGGTAGGTTTCACGTACGCCTGCCTGTGTTCCCGATTTTAGAAGCCAACAATCTTTGAAGGCGGAAAAATTCTCACGCATAATATTTATTACTTTAAACAGATTTTCTCGCAAGCTGCATTCAGTCCTTGTAAATTGTTCCGGAGAGCTTGCATCAGTGCTTTCACGTAACAAATTAATAGTAACTATACCATCACGAAAATGCCTGCTTATCCATGGCCCGCCAAATATCGGCATCTCGCCTTTTTGGTTAAGCTCACTCAATCTTCCTCGTATTTCAGAACTGATAGGCATTTTTTCATCTACGGCATCAGCAAATAAATCTTTGAGTGCATCAGTATCCACACCACCAAGTTGAAACCATAGAGATGCAGGCTGAAGCTTGGTTTCCTTGGTAGTTTCAAATCCTGCTGCCCGAACCAGATCTGCATCACCTGTACAGTCAATGGCAGCCTTACATTCATATGCAACCCGTCCCGCTTTGTTTTGTACGATTACATGACTAACCTTTCCATCTGTGACAACACAATCCGAAAAATAAGTATGATATAGCAGCGTAACACCGCTTTCAAGGAGCAATTGCTGAGCAGCCAGTTTGAACATCTCATCGTCTATAGGAACATTTCCGCTATCAAGGGAAATATCAGCCCCATTAAGAGCACTTATCCGCTTCATAAGTTCGAATGGGATTCCATCAATAATTAACTTTTTCTTTTTCTTGAATATGCTAATAGGAGTTACAAGGGCACTTGATGCCATACCTCCTACAAATCCATAACGCTCAATCAATAATGTCTTTGCACCGTTTCTGGCTGCAGCAATTGCTGCAATAATACCAGAGGGTCCGCCTCCACATACAATTACATCGTAGCTATCTATAACTTGTATTTTTTTTCTTTTTCAATAGTAAACATAAATCCTCCTTGCAGTGCTCAATAATTATATGGCTAAACTTATAGCTTAAAGGACAAGTCAATCGAAAAGCTCAACTCCCCGTTCACTCAAAACTTTCTGCACATCCTGGAAATCAACTTCACGAGGTTCTATATCCTTTTGTGCCGCCAGTGCAGCTGCTATGCCGGCCGCCTCACCTATGGCCATACAGATTGACATAACCCGATATGAAGCATGTGCACGGTGTGTACCCGAAATACATCTGCCGGCAAGAACTAAACCATCTAAACTTTTTGGGATCAAACTGCGCAACGGAATATCATAGGGGATTACTTCCTCCGGCACTCCTTCAGCCTGTGCACTACCTGCCGGATTATGAATATCCACAATAAAGCTTGCCTTGTGAACAACTACATCTTCGAATCTTCGTCCTGTACGAAGATCTGAGTCTTCAAGCATATATTGGCCGATAAAACGGCGAGTTTCACGAACTCCCAGAGTATTTGCCGTACTCTTTACAAAACAATTCTGATATCCATCAACATACTTTCTCAGAAAATCAGTTACAGCATCAATCTGGGCACGTAAATCGATTTCTGCTCTTTCCAAATCATCGCTTAACAGCGCAGAAATACCGTTTGACTGTGTTGTGTTGATAACACGTTCACCGGGAACTGCAGTACGAAATGAACGTACTGATGCTGCATTAGACGGTAAATGGCCTTCGTTGCAAAGTCTGGTTGTATAATCAAGGAATCTTTCACCTTTGTAAGTAACATGGTCAAGTTCACCTATACAAGTTAGTGCATCGTCCTCAACACCCTGCAAACGGAACATTAAGGTAACAGGTTGTAACAGGGAATCCTCTTCACGTCCCATTTCATATTCAGCACCTGTAAAATACGCAACATCACCGTCACCGGAAGCGTCAATAAAGGATTTTGCCCGAATTACCTTCATACCTGTCTTTTGAGAAATGATAATACCTGTAAGCTTTTTTCCATCAGTTATTGTATCCACAACAGGGGTCTGTAAATATATCTTAACACCTGCTTCATGCGCAAAATCTATAAGAACGCGCTTTGCTTTTTCAAAATCGTGTGTTTGTTGAGTTACACCTGTTTCGTCGCTGTCGGGAACACCCAGACGTACAATAAGCTCATCTCGCAATGTTCCTTTTGATACACTTCCCAAGATTGGTGCAACCGCACCATTTGTCAAATTACCGCCAAGGGTACCATAACGCTCAATTAGTGCAGTTTTTGCTCCCATTCGAGCCGCTGAAACAGCTGCACAAATACCAGCAGGGCCGGAGCCGATGACAACAACATCATAATGTGCTGCTATCTCTAATGATTTCTGATATGATACTGATTCAAAACTCATGCCTGTATCCTCCTATGTTTATTCATCAAGAAAATTCGCTACGCTCAGTTTTTTATGTGCGTATTTATATGTAGCACACAAATTTTCTTTTTCGTTAGGGAACCCTAGGTTCTCTTGGACGAGATGTTTCACATTTCTGAGCACCCTCCTGAAAGGGGGACTCCCCTTTTTTCAATCCCCGCAGTATAGGAATTTATCCAATTGGAATTTTCTAGTGTAATGTTTCAAACTTAGTTAAATCAAGTGAAACATCAATATTAAAAACATATAAATTCCTATACGCCTAAAAATGCACCTTGCTCTTTCAATGTTGTACGGAGTTCGTTTACATCAATAGAGGCCGGGAGCTTACCTTCCTTAATGGCTAATGCCGCAGCAGTTCCAGCCGCCTGACCAAATACTATACAGCAAGGTATCATACGGGTAGCTGAACCGGCTATGGCATCAGCTGAAAGAGAACGTCCTGCTACAAGGAGATTGCTTACACCCTTTGGTACCAAGCAAGTGTATGGTACACCAAAGTAAGGGCCATTTTCTAAGGTATAATATGTTCCACCCGGGTCGCTCTTATTGTGAGTATCCATATTTGTTGCCAGAACAGCGATGGAGTTTTCAGGCACACGGCAATTTATAACGTCGTCTGATGTCAGCTTGTACAGGCCTTCAATATGGCGAGTTTCACGAATTCCTATTCTGGCAGCTGTACCCATAAACTTTGCATTCTCAAAACCAACGGCGTATTTCTTCATAAAATCAAATACTTTATGAACCTGTTTCATACCGATTAATTCAGCCTTAGTCAGATCCTCGGCATTGGTTCCATCAATATCTAAAATTCGGGTTACATTTAAACGATATTCACCGGGTTCAGGACTTTCAAAGAGACACACCTCTGCACGAGGGACATCTCCCCATTCCTCCTGTTTTTCCTTGATTAACCAGCTGAACGGGCCATAGAACGGACGGATCTCCTCCTCATGCTCCTTAATATGCGCCTTCAATCTTTCTGAATCAACATTACAAACTCTGAAAAACATAGTCGCCGGCTGCATGTTGCCATCATTTATGTTACCTAGTTCATATTTTACGCCAGACCTTGCTGCTACATCTGCATCACCTGAACAGTCGATTATAATTTTTGCATGTATGACGGAAATTCCTGATTTGTTAGCAATCACCACTCCAACAATCTTATCATCTTCTTTTAGTACATCTATAAACTGGGTGTGCAGGAGAAGTTCTGCACCGGCTTCGAGAATCATGTCTGAAGCAACCATTTTTAAAGCCTCGTGATCAAAGGGACCTACATGGTCATGACCAATTTTATAGAATCCTGCACGAGATGTTCTGGATCTCACTTCACTGGGCTGAATAGCACCACCCATTTCAACCATGCGATTTACTATTTCTTCAAAGATACCTTTAATAATCTGCTTTTCACTCTTTGCATCGTATACAGTCATAAAAGGGCCTACCAGACCATTAGTAGCCTGTCCTCCCACACAGCCGGAATCCTCAATTACTAACGTCTTTGCACCGTTTCTTGCTGCACATATAGCGGCGCCGATACCTGCAGGTCCTGCACCAACAACAAGAATATCTATATCACGATAAACAGGAAGTTCTTTTGTATAATTTATTTTACTCATGCTCTTTCTCCTTATCATATATTTCGTTATTTAGTTTTGTAGCAGCCCCATTGGGACTGCTACAAATAATACACTAGCTATATATTTACTTTTTACCGTAGAACTCGTTATACCAATTCTGCATTTCTGTTCTTATTTTCTCACCACCACTATTTGTCCAGTCTGACTGGAAGGTTTTGAGATCACCAATTTTCTTTGTTCCACCGATAAGCTGGAGGGTAAAGTCACTGGTAGCCTTAAATAATGACTGATTATATTTTGAGTAATTCTCCAATGAAGGCATGAATGCGAAGGTATTATCTACAAAAATATTTGGTGTTTCTTTGTTTGCTTTGTTAGTAACTGCATCGAATGCAGCCCACATTGCATCACTCTTTCTAACACGAGAAGGCCACTGTTTTGCAAACTCTTCCTCGTTAGTACTGTTAAGATACCAGTAGGAATTACCACGTTCCTCTGCAAAGATAGGGTTAATCGGTTTTATTGAACCATCAGTATCATAAGTAAAGTGTGTACCTTCAACACCGATATTCAGATAGAGCTGATTTTGCTGCTTAATGTTTATCCATTTAATAACATGCTCAGCGTTTTTGGAGCTCTTCAGTATACAGGTTACCTGATTAATTGCTTCAGTCTTCATATATTTGCAAGTGCCATCAGAACCTGCCAGTGCACCAATATAGCCAAGATCCTCATTCTTTAGGCCTAACCCGTCTTTACCTGTCATGATTGGAGTAGTAACAGCAACCCCAACACGGTTTGAAGCCGCAATGATTGCTTTTCCTGCAGATAATTTCTCATTTACCGTGGTTGTGTTGTTAACCGCCCAATCACGATCTATAAGTCCCTCGTTTGATAGTTTTTGCATGAATTCAATCATTTTAGAGAAATTCTTATGTTCAGTCATGTAGTAAACTTTACCGTTTTCATCAACCATCCAGTCATTATAGATACCAAATGCAGAGGTTATACTCTGTGGGATATCCCAGTTAACTGAAGCTTCTGAAGCAGCACGGAAAGGGCCGGTGAAGATAATGTATTTATCTCCATAAAACTTTTTAAGAGTAACAAGAGTGTTATAGAATTCGTCTATTGTTTTTGGGAGTTCATTAATGCCAGCTGCTTTCATCAAGTCCATTCTTGCTACCATGAACGTTGTTACTTCAGTTGGGTATGGATATTTGTAAGGAATACCATAGATTTTACCATCAGGACCCGAACAAGCCTTCCAGGAATCTTCATTTACACCTTTGAGGACATCCTGACCATGCTGATTAAGTAAATCTGAAAGAGGCTTCAATGCACCTTGTGAGAGTAACGTTTGGAACTGGGATACACTTACCTGAATAACATCATAATCAGCACCGGATGCAACTTCCATAAGGAGCTTTTCATCTGCATTTTCAGCCGGAAGTACGTTGTACTTTACTTTGTAACCGGTTTTCTCTTCATAGATTTTTGCCATGCCGTCAGTGTTAGGATCAAAGCTGACATTATAGCCAAGATACTTGAGTTCCGGCTTCTCGCCATCCAGAGCTTTCGCCCCAGTTGCTGTACCTGCTGTTGAGGTGTTACTTGAAGTGGAATTACTGCTCTGTCCGCAAGCTGCTAAGCTAGACACAATCATCAAAACCGCAAGAAACAATACAAAAATCTTCTTCATAATTTCCCTTCCTCCTTTTTATTTTTATCGGTCTCCCGATAAACTACAATGTGGAATAAAATTAAATTTGGTTAACCTTTGACTGAACCAATCGTAATACCTTGAACCATATATCTCTGAACCAATGGGTATAATGCAACAATAGGTATTAGTGAAAGAACAACTACTGCTGAAACAATCCCATCGATTGAAACATTAGAGTAATTACCTGCTACAAGACGCTCAACAATTGTCTGTGTATTACTTATAGTATTATAGGTAAATAGCTGCAAGGTCTGCATTTCGGTACTATTGGTATACATAACTGCGTGGAAGTAGTTGTTCCAATAATTAACAGCATACAACATAGCTACTGTCGCCAATACAGGTGTAGACATTGGACATACAATGGATATCAATATTCTTGTATCACTGGCACCGTCAATTTTTGCTGATTCTTCAATACTTTCAGGCAAGCCTTCAAAATAATTCTTAACTATGAACATATTGAAATGGACTATAAAAAACGGAAGTATCAGCGCAGCAAATGTATCAATAATACCTAGGGTACGAACCACCATATATGCAGGAATTATTCCACCAAAGAACACCATGCTGATAATGTATAACATAATAAATACTTTACGACCTTTGAATGAGGGTTTAGATAGTGGGTACGCAGTTGTAATTGTTACCACCATACTGATGATTGTACCTAAAACCGTAACAATTATGGTATTTTTAAGGGAATGTAAAAATGTAGTCTCTTTGAGAACATATTTCATTGTTTCAAACTGTATATCAACCGGCCAAAACAACACAGAACCCGATGTAACAGCAGATGCACTACTGAATGACTTTGATAGCACATGTAAAATAGGAAGTATCGCACACAGTGCAAGTATACTCATGATAATGTAGGAAATTACTATCATAACCTTCTCACTTGCTTCCAGCGGAGTGCCCGTTTTCTTTTTCTTCATAAACATAGTTTTCACCTCTAACAAGATATACTTTCAGTTAATTACCAAATGCTCCTATGAAGTAACCTCTTGCAAATAGAATTTGCACCAACAATTAAGATAAATGCTACAACCGAATTAAATAAACCAAGTGCAGTTCCTAAGGCAAAATCTGATTGACCTAAGCCCATACGGTAAACATAAGTTTGGATTACATCCGCTACATCGTATACTGTTGCATTGTAGAATACGAGAATCTGTTCAAATCCGGTATCCAGGATATACCCTACCTTTAGAATTAGCATCAATACGATGGTAGATGCCATTCCCGGCAATGTTATATGCCAGATTTGACGTAGCTTGGAAGCACCATCCACTCGAGCTGCTTCATAGAGGGAAATGTCAATACCTGTGATAGCCGCCAAATAAATGACTGTATTCCAACCAACTTCTTTCCAACCCTCGGTAAAGACTAACAGTCCCCGGAACACGTTTGTATCCGAGAAAAAACTAATCCTTTCAAACCCGAACGCAGATAACCCGGTGTTTACAATTCCATAAGTTCCTAGCAAGGAATAGAAAATACCAAACGTAACAACCCAGGAAAAGAAATATGGAATATATATTGCCGTCTGTGCCAGCTTACGATAAACTCTATTACGAATTTCGTTTAGTAAAATCGCACATATTATAGGAATTGGGAATAGGAACACAATCTTATAAAGGTTAATAATCAAAGTATTTAAAAGGACTTTGATAAACGCTGAACTTGCGAACAATCGCTCAAAATGCTGCAATCCTACCCATTCGCTTTTTGCAATTGCATCCAACGGATTATTACCAGCAAAAATGCTATAATCTTTAAACGCAATTGTAATACCATACAGTGGCAAGAACTTATAGACTATCAAAAAGAATAGTCCGGGGAGCAACATTATATACATGAGATAATGCTCTCTCAAATATGCTCCGAATTTAGAATGCTTTTGTATTTCGTTTTTTGCTTTTGATTTTGAAGCAATCATTTTCATAGTATTATTCCTCCGAAAATTGCCTGTCAGTAGAAACTTTACATAATAGAACATTTTAAAATGTGTAGAATATAGACTTTGAAAGCTTTCAGTTCAAGTTTGTATTCAATCTATGTTCTTATATTAGCATACAAACATTGTGAGTTGAATGACTCAATCTTCTGATTTCTTATCCAAAACTGTTATATTTGCATAAAAATATGCTCATTTTGTGATGGATTTTATTGAAATAGCACTAAAAAAGTCGATATATAGAATTAGAGACTGCTAGAATAAGCCACAGATATAGTATTCTAGCAGTCCCTATGTTCTTTTACTTATTTTACGGTCGCTAATAATATTACTAACGCCACAGAGTTATGTTTAGCTATATATTTACTCTTGCTCCATATATCTTAAAGGTAACGACAGGGTTACAGTTGTACCTATGTTCAACTCCGAGCTTACCGTGAGTCCACAATCATCCCCTCCGAATAGCTTAAGTCTTTCATCTACATTCCCAAGGCCATAGCCTTTTGTATTGCTATTTTCTTGGTTTAAAAGCCTTTCCAGCTGCTCCAGGCTCATTCCCTGACCATTATCCTTTATAATGATTTCTAATTTACCGTTTTCCTTTTTTGCGGTAATTACAAGCCGGCCGTCGTCTGCTTGTTTGTGGAGAATTCCATGGTTGAGGGCGTTCTCAACTAACGGTTGCAGAGATAATTTAGGAATAAGACACTCCTTGAGGTTATCTTCTATATTAATATCTATGGTAGAAATATTACTAAACCTTTTTTGCATAATTCCAATATAAGCCTGAATCAGCTCCACTTCATCATGAAGAGTAACAACATCTCTGCCTTTGCTTAAGCTCAGACGGAAATATTTTGAAAATGCGTTAATCATCCATATACTGTCTTTCTTACGATCCTCCAATATCATCCACTTGATGGAATCTAAAGTATTATAGAGAAAATGAGGATTTATTTGTGCCTGTAAAGCTTTTAACTGATAATCACGTGCTTTCAATTTTGCTTCATATGATTCTTCCATTAACCTTTTGATAGTAACAACCAATTGGTTAGCATTATTCTCCAGTAATGCAAGTGATTTATTATTATTCTTTGAAAAAGCACTGTCAACTTGATCAATACCCTCATTGTTAAGTACCATGATAGCTTTATTTATTCGTTTTATGGTATTTTCAATAATGCTGGAATATATCAAAATCAGTGAGATTACAAAAACCACTACAACAGCAATAATCAGAAGTGCACGCATAACATCAAATGAAAAAACATCAGAGCCATAAACCGCAGTTGAAGGTAATCTCATAATAAGGTACCAGTCCGTTGCACTCAATTTTGAAAACGCCACAAGATCTGCATCCTGACTCATACTTCCACTCAAATGTCCCGTTTTATTCAGCAATACAGTACTGAGCTCAGTAGTAGAAAGGCCATTCTTGCCAATCATGTCTGAATCGGGATGAGATATTATAACTCCATCTGAATCTACCAGATAAATTTCCTCATCAATGCTTATACCCGCTGAAAATATTCTGCTAAGCTTGGTCTCTTCTATATCTAATTGTAGTATACTTGCAATTTCATCATAATTGGTTTTACTGGAAATTGTCATACGGCAGGATATAATATTTGTTAACCCTCTTCCCTCATAAATACGCGAGCCATAGGTTTTAAGCCAAACAACGCCCCTTTGGTATGTTTCACTGGATTGCTCCGTAAGCTCCGGCAAAGAATAAAATGTTTCCTGCTGGTTTGCATAAATTTTTCCGGAGGGCACATATAAACGTACTTTACTTATCATGTGTTTTCCTTCATAAGCTGAAACCAGAGATTTTAGTTCATCGTATTCTTTTAACTGAGTTTCAACACTTGTACTGCCACTTCTTACGTAAGGATAGGCTGTACTAAGAATTGAAAGTGCACTCTCAGAAATCTGTTCAAAACGGTAATCTAAATTGTTTTTTATTTGACTGACCGCCAATTGCATATTGTTTGAAAGCTCATTCTCAATGATATTTGCCGAATGAATGGAATACAAATATACGATAACTGTGAGGGGTATAACCACACTAAAAGCAAAAAGAGCTATTGCTCGTTTTGATAAGCGCATATTGTCACTATATATGATTCGTTTGGAAATTTTCTCGCGTAACTTTATTCGATTCATAGATAATTCCTTTCTATACACCGATTTCTTATGCAAATGCTATTGCTCAGAAGATGCTATTGCAACATTCCTATATTCGCTAGGCGAGATTCCTGTGTATTTCTTAAATAAACGGGAAAAATAGCTTGGTGATAAATAACCAACCTCATAACATACATCATACAGTTTAATGTACGGATCTGATAAAAGTTTCTTTGCTTTCTCAAGTCGGGTCAGAGTTAAATAATCATTTATTGTAGTTCCGGTAACTTGTTTAAACAATACGCACAAATATGTGGGTGTTAAGTAAACATCCTTTGCCAATGTACTTATTGATATCTGTTCCTTAAAGCGTTCGTCAATAGTCTTTCGGACCTGATTGATAATTGTATGGGAATACGTTTTGCTCATGCTGCTCATGAGGGTTGCCACCTCAAAATAAAGCTTTTGTATCAGAAGACATTGTTCTTCAAAATCCCCACAGCACAGGAATTTCTCTAAAATCATCCGTTGATTCGAATAATCACTTTTTTTATTTATTTTTATATCAGTTACTATTCGTGTCGGGAGCAGCAGTAAAAAAATCATCAAATTCTGCTCTTCATCATGATGAAATTTTTCTCTTATAATATTAAAAAGCTCTCTAAGAACCTCGGATACCTGCTCTGTATTTCCACAGCTTAAACATTCCTGAAGACTTTTTTCAGCTCTCTCCTTATATTCTTTGAGACTTTCGTCCATTTCATATTTATCAACGGAAATAGTCAGTTCGTCATCAAGTAAATACCTTTTACTTATGGCATTAGCTGCATTCTCATAAGATGTTTTTATATTTTCAAGCCCTTTAAATCTGTCACTGATACCAATGGATACCGGCAGATTCATACAACCATTGAGACGCTTGTCAATATTTTCAGAAACTTCAAGGAGAGTTTCTTCATATTCATCTTCTGATAAGGACAATATCATAACATATTCACCCTGCTTATTTTCAAAGCAGATGGTATCACTATATTGTTTACCAACTTCTGTACATTCGTTTTGTATCTGCAGGGAAAGAAGTTGACGCTCACGTTCCGATAAGACATGAAACTTGCTGTAAATACGCTGTATCTGCACTACCAGTACACAATAATACATTTCATCATTAAGTGGAATATTCAAAAATTCTATACGTTCTTTCATTATATTCGGATCTTCGAAATCATCACGAATCATTGTTATAAAAAAACGCTCTTGTAAAAGTGGAAAGCTCTGATTCAAAAGATTTTCCATATCAGCCATGGTTTTTTTACTCTGATTCTCAGTATTCATAGTATTTACCACACGGCTAACCGTATCTTTAAGCTCGTCCAAATCAATGGACTTAAGAATATAGTCCACAGCCTCAACTTTAAGTGCATTTTTTAGGTAGCTTACATCATCATGACCACTAATAAATATTATCTTTATCTCCGGATAAAGCTCTCGTAAATTCTTTGCCAATGTTATTCCATCCATATAAGGCATAAGGACATCAGTAAGCACCAGATCAACATGATTGTCCTTCACAAACTGAAACGCCTTCTGACCATCAGAAAGATCGGCAACTATCTCGATATTGTGTTCGCTCCAATCGAAATGTTTTCTTAAGCCTTGGCGTACCAAATCTTCATCATCAACAATAATCGCTTTATACATAATTTTCTCCCATCTGAATCTAATACCCGAATTATTATAAATCCACGCCCTGAAATTGGATATCTATCATAGAAACCATGCTTAACTTACATACATGCGATGATTTGAAACTTTTTTGTATAACAAATATACAGGAAATCTATGTGTCATAGTATACCACAAATGATTACGGCCCAACAATATTTAAATGTAGAAATATCAAATGTTATATCATAAATTGTTATATTTTGTTGATTTATACAGAGATAAAATATAGAAGTTATGTTCTATTTATTTAAAAACTATCACTATCTTTTACTCATTTTCCTGTTCTGTTGACTTGAAAGTATTAAATGTTATATTTAAAGAAAATAATCTTTTAAATGATAATCCTCCATGCTTATACAGTAGTTTTTGATTACAATAATTTCGTTAAAGTATATATTGAAATTTAATTTGTTAACATAAAAAAATAAGATTTTCAGGAGGATACCATGAATGAAATTCAATACACAAAAACCATTAAAACTGTAATAGAAACAGATGTCCTTGTTATCGGTGGTGGTACAGCGGGCTTCGGAGCGGCAATTGCAGCGGCACGTAACGGAGCTAAAACACTTCTTATTGAGCGTTTAAGCATTCTTGGTGGAATGGCTACAGCAGGTCTGGTGGGTCCGTTTATGACCTGCTATGATAACGATGCTGAGGAACAATTAGTAAAGGGTATTTTTGATGAACTTTGCCTTCGGACTGAGGCCCGGGGTGGTGCTATTCATCCTTCCAAAGTGGAAGGTATGACATCTTATTCTTCATATTATATGGCAAGCCATAGACACGTTACTCCTTATCAGTCGGAGATACTTGCAGTTGTAATGGAAGAAATGCTTGAAGAATCAGGTACACAAATACTATTCAATGTACAGGTTACTGACTGCATTACTAAGGACGAAAAAATAGATTATGTAATTGTTAATATGAAGGAAGGTATTGCAGCAATTCGTGCAAAACTATACATAGATTGCACCGGTGATGCTGATGTGGCCTATTTCGCAGGAGTTCCTACGTGGCTTGGCAAAAAGGAAACGGGCATTATGCAGCCTACCTCTCTTTTCTTTGAAGTTGGTAATATTGACCGTGATAAATATTTAGGGGAGCTTGAAGCTAATAAATCTAATTTGGACAACCACGTTGCCAATTGTTTTGCTAAGTATGTAAAAGAAGCTAAGGCTAACGGTGACTGGACACTTGACCGTAACGAATTAGGTAACTATGAGCAGAATATACCCGGAAGGTGGAAGATAAATACCACTCGTATTGCGCATATTGATGCTACCAAGACTTCAGATATAACTAAAGCGCTTATTGAAGGCAGACGTCAAGTGCAGGAAGTTATAGCATTTATGAAAAAATACCTTCCGGGCTGTGAGAATGTTCAGCTTATTCAAGTAGCTACTGCACTAGGAGTTCGTGAAACAAGACACATTGTCGGAAAATACGAGCTAACAGCAGAAGATATACTCTCACGTAAACATTTCGACGATGCAATATGTACCTTCGGATATGCAATTGATGTACACAATTCAACAGGCGGCGGTGTTACATTTACCTGTGTTGATAAATACTACACAATACCTTACCGATGTCTTATTCCTAAAAACTGTGACAATATGCTTGTTGCAGGGCGCAGTATATGCGGTTCCTCAGAAGCCGCAGCAAGCTATAGAGTTATGCCTGCATGTATAGCCATGGGGCAGGCAGCAGGTACAGCGGCTGCAATATCACTTAAAAGTGGTGTTTGTCCTGAGAATGTGGACATTGTTAATCTTCGTAATACTTTGATTGAGCAAGGTGCAGTTATCAAGGATTAATTCTCTCTAATATAAAACTATAAAATTAAAGGAGACAAAAACTATGAAAACCCTCCAAAGAAAATATGATGTAGTTGTTATTGGCGGTGGTCCAGGTGGCATCCCTGCAGCAATTGCAGCAAGCAGAAATGGTGCAAAAGTACTTCTGGTAGAAAAGAGCGGATATCTTGGCGGTAATTTGACGATAGGTTTACCGTTGTTAGGGTATCTGGACAAAGACGGTAAACCTGTAACTGCAGGTATCGCACAAGAACTTGTTGATGAACTGAAAAAACGTAATTCCTGTACAGATCATTATCCCTGCCCTATGCACAATTCTATAACTCTTTACGACCATGAGATTTTTAAAGTCGTTGCATTTGAGATGTGTCTTAATGCAGGCGTTGAAATACTTTTGCATACTGAAATTATTGATACCAACGTAGAGAATGGTAAGATTAAAGCAGTTACGCTATTTGGAAAGGGTTATCATATTGAGGTAGAGGCTGCTGTCTATATAGATGCCAGCGGAGATGGTGACATGGGCTATATGGCAGGTGCTACCTACAACATGGGTCAAAAGGACACCGGTGCATTGCAGCCACCTACTCTTATGTTTACTTTAGGTAATGTTGATACCGACAAAACAATAGAATTCATAGCAAGTGATCCTGAACAGATGCGTTTATGTAATACTATTGAATGTGACTTTGACAAGTACAATGCTGAATTTTTCCGTTCAAACCCATACCATGTAATGGTTGGTCTACGTAAGCTATTCCTTGAACTTAAAGCAAAAGGCGAATTGCCTGTTGATAGAGACACCCTTATTTACATTAAAAGTCTGATTCCTGGGGAGGTACACATTAATTCTACTAGACATCTGGGAATTAACGGCAGTGATGTACTGGATTTGACTCGTTCAGAAATTGAGGGCCATTTACAGATTCCAAAGCTGGTGGAAACACTCAAAAAGTATGTTCCCGGATTTGAAAATTGCTATATAACTCAGATATATCCTTCAATGGGTATCCGTGAAACACGTCGTTTCGCCGGCCTCTGTGAATTGACTGAGGAAAAGATCATGGTGGGTGACGTGCCGGAAGACACAGTGGCGCTGGGTTCCTACATCATTGACATACATGAAGGTAACGGCGCAGGTACAATTGTTAAGCGCATAAAGCCCTACGGTATTCCATACGGATGTACAGTAAGTAAGGATATTGACAACCTTATGTTCAGCGGCAGATGCGCTTCGTTGGATGCAGTAGTTATGAGTTCTGCAAGGGTTATGCCAACCTGTATGGCTATAGGAGAGGCAGCCGGCGTAGGTGCTGCACTGGCAGTTAAGCAGAATATCCTTCCCTCTCAGGTGGATGTGAAGGAAGTTCGTAACATCCTCCGCAATGCCAACGTAATTCTTGAACCCGCTGAATAAAATCAGCATATAAGTGTGGGAGTATTGTCAGATGTGTCGAAGTGATTTCTGCCTTTAAGGAGGACTAACATGAAACATGGTATATATTACGCATATTGGGAGCAAGAATGGGAAGCTGATTATAAATATTATATTGAAAAGGTTGCAAAACTTGGTTTTGATATTCTAGAGATAGCAGCTTCACCACTACCTTTTTACAGTGACAATCAGATTAACGAACTAAAAGCATGTGCCCGTGGCAATGGAATTACTCTTACGGTGGGTCATGGACCCAATGCAGAACAAAATCTGTCATCTCCTGACCCTGATATTCGCAAAAATGCTAAAGCCTTTTATACAGATTTACTAAAACGTCTTTACAAGCTGGATGTACATTTGATAGGTGGAGCTATATATTCTTATTGGCCGGTAGATTACACAAAGACAATTGATAAAAAAGGTGATTGGGAGCGCAGCGTTGAAAATGTTCGAGAAGTTGCCCAGGTAGCTGAGGCTTGTGGAGTGGATTTCTGCCTTGAGGTTCTTAATAGATTTGAGAATTATTTAATTAACACCGCACAAGAGGGTGTAGATTTTGTAAAACAGGTTGGTCACAGCAATGTAAAGGTAATGCTTGATACCTTCCATATGAATATCGAGGAAGATAGTATGGGAGGTGCAATCAGGACTGCAGGCTCTTACTTGGGACATTTACACACCGGCGAATGTAATCGAAAAGTTCCCGGTAGAGGAAGAATTCCATGGATAGAAATTGGTAAGGCACTTGCTGATATAGGTTATAACGGCAGCGTTGTTATGGAACCTTTTGTAAGAATGGGCGGAACTGTCGGATCCAATATTAAGGTTTGGCGTGATATTAGCAACGGTGCAGATGAGGAAAAGCTGGACAGAGAAGCACAGGCCTCACTTAATTTTTCCAGATATGTGCTAGAAAACCGCAAACCATAGTACTTCTGGTAATACAGGTATATGCAATAATATGACGAGCTG
>NZ_ATAY01000064.1 GCF_000421965.1 Ruminiclostridium papyrosolvens C7
AAAGCGTTATTTAGGAATTAAATATTATGTACGTTATATGGATGATTGTGTAGCGATAGTACCAACGAGAGAAGATGCGAAGTTGTTAAAAGAGCGGATGATTTGGTTTTTACGAACAAAATTGAACTTAAAAGAAAAATGAGAAGAAAACACAGATATTTCCTCTAAAGCAAGGTGTAAATGCGTACGGTTTTAAAATATGGACAACTCACCGAAAGGTGCGTGATCAATCAAAACGGGCAATGAAACGACGGATAAAAGCGATGGATCGCAAATTGAAGGTTGGATTATTGACAGAAAAAGAAAGTGAAACAAGCTGTTGATAGCTGGCTTGGTCATGCACGCCATAGTAATTCCTATAATCTAGCGAAGAAAATATTCGCTCCATATCCTTATATCAACGTGGAAGGAGAGATGAAATTTGGCGAACGGAGATGTGATTAAACTTGGTACGCTGTATATGGGTGGTACAAGGATTCCCCGCCCGACAAACCCGTGGCAAAACAATTCAG
>NZ_ATAY01000065.1 GCF_000421965.1 Ruminiclostridium papyrosolvens C7
TTATTTCAATGTTGCCTCCGCTGGTTGCACTTGCTACTCTGGCCTGAAAGCCTCCGACACCATCACCAAAATCCACATTACTGTAAACAGTATAGTCCCCGTTTTCAATAAATCCTACATCCTCCCCGCCTTCCGAACAGGTTTCTGTCTGGATTCCTGACTGATTACTGTAGTTCTCTGCCTCTATTTGCTTGGTTGCATCAACAGGTGCAGGCGGTTCAGTGGAAATCTTAAGCAAAACTGTTCCATGTGAAGGAACAGATGCTGTATATGAGCCCGTAAAACTGCCTTTGTCAGCTTTAGCCCACAAATCTCTGACCGTAACACTTCCACTTACACCTATGTCTGACCAATTAACTGTAATATTGGATGTTGTCGAATTCCTGTTCAATAAAGCAACTGCCTTAGTTGTCCCATTTGTACCCAGTGATTTTACCCAAACCTCCAGACCATTTGCACTTTTAACTCTTTTTCCCTGAACTCCTGCGGGGTCCTGATCTATTGCTATTACTTCCTTATTCAATAGAATATCCTTTGTTGTCTGTGACATGGTCCTTATATCATTTCCTGCAATTAGAGGAGATGCCATCATACTCCACATGCTCATCTGGGTACGGTATTCCTCTGTTGTACATCCACCGTTTCCGATTTCAAGCATATCAGGATCATTCCATGCTCCTGGAGCAGCTGAACTTGTGTATTGGGCATTACCATCAATTGCATTTATAATACCTTTGAACCATTCGGTTCCGTTATCCCACTTATCAGCGATATCTCCGGTAGTACGCCATAAATTACCTGTTGCAGGCATCCAACTTTGATATCCCCATGCACATATGCTGAATACGATTGGCCTTCCGCAATTTGCAAGCGCGGTCTGCATTTTCTGGTAATCGGTTTTCATGTCACTTCCGTTTGGTATATTGCAGTTATCATATTTAAGGTAATCAATGCCCCATGAAGCAAATGTCTTTGCATCTTTATCCTCATAACCTTTGCTGCCGCTTTGAGGAACATTCATACAGGTCATGGTTCCACGGCATCCGTATATTCCGAGTTTGAGACCCTTTGCATGTACATAATCCGATAAAGCCTTAATTCCGTTTGGAAAACGTGTAGGGTCCGCTCGCAGGTTTCCATTGGAATCACGTGCCGGATTTGCCATCCAGTTATCATCCAGATTCAGGTACACGTAGCCTGCATCCTTCATTCCTGAACTTACCATTGTATCGGCAATCTGTTTAATCTTGGTTTCATTAATATCTCCATGGAAGATATTCCAACTGTTCCACCCCATCGGTGGTGTTTTGGCAAGACCGTTATCCCATGCCCCGGTATTCAGGGCCATTATTATAGTAAATGTAAGCCCTAAAAGGACAAGTGTAATGACCGCACGAACTTTTTTCATAATAGTATATCCCCCCTAATTTTGTTTTTGTTTTAAAGCTCTGATATTTGTCCCAGCAGATACTGCTTCAATACTGCAAAATCCATTGCTGTCACGGCTGCATCACCGTCCAAATCGGCTGCAGCCAAATCAATTGTGCCTTCATCATCCAGCAAATACTGCTTTAGTAGAGCAAGGTCAATTGTATCTACAGTTCCGTCCCTATTAACATCCCCATGCTTCACCTGAATAACGGTGGGGAAAATTTTCACAGAAGACATCCTGTCATTGCATCCGGCTTCTATAAAGTTTGAATTATCTGCGGTAAAGGACCATTTCGTACCGGTGAAATTGTCATTATCATAAATCTCAACTGTATAACCTTCGGGTATTTTCACCGAAGATGCCCAGTTGTCGTAAATACCTGCAGCAGTGAGCTGAACAGTTGTATAGCTGCCGGGGTTCAGCGACACCGCAGTACCACCAAAAGCAGTATCCTGATAGAAGGTTGTTTTCCCATAAATCTTAACTGATGCATCATCCACATATAAATTGGTTCCGCTGTCAGGCCCTTCGAAATATATGCTCAAGTCAGTTAATGTGCCTGTAACATTTAACTTATAGTTGCCTGACAATTGCACCCAGGAGCTATTGCTTCCTGTAGAAGTAGCAATATTGGCATAGGAAGTTCCGCTGTCATCCGTTTTCCTGATAGTCATTGTTACTGGAGCACTGGCAGTGTTGTCCAGTCTTACCCAGCCGGAACAAGTATACGTATTACCGTTCTGAACTTTTGCTGTAATATTCTGAATAGGCCCGTTCCATGCTCCCGTCCTGCCTGTATGCAGCAGGCTATAGCTCCCCGAGTGCTTTTGCACTGTTGATGTGGCAATTGAACCTGCACCATTGACAGTCCAGCCTGTGGTGCTTCCTGACTCCATATCCGGATTTGCTAGCAAATTGTCCGAGGGTTGTGTACCCACATACGTTCCCAGTTTGAAGTAGATACCATACCTATCCTTGTATCTCTGATAATGGGGTGTGAATACCAAATGGTTATCCTCATCGGTATTTCTAAGTGTAAATTCCAGTTTACCGGGCGTTTGAACCATATTGTTCTTAATATTTGCATGCCAATTATCAATGCTGGGACTGGCAGTGGTATTGATATTAATAGTATCTTTGATAGTCACATTTTTAGTTGCTTTTAAAACCTGAACCCCATGTGATTGAGTAGTCATGCTTTCAGTTC
This sequence comes from Ruminiclostridium papyrosolvens C7, assembly GCF_000421965.1. Classification (GTDB taxonomy): domain Bacteria; phylum Bacillota; class Clostridia; order Acetivibrionales; family DSM-1351; genus Ruminiclostridium; species Ruminiclostridium papyrosolvens_A. Next base: position 2,640 of record NZ_ATAY01000065.1, read on the forward strand.
CAAGGCCTGCACTCAATACTAGGGGACCATACGTAAAGGCTACCGTATTGGGACTGTCAGATAGTCTGGAAACTCTTACTTCGATGGGCAGGGTCAACTCAACTGTATCTCCTGCCTGCCACACTCTGTTGACATCAAGATAGCCGTTTACCTGGGAAATATTAATAGGAGTGCCGTTAACCTTGACCGTAGCAGTTTGTCCTGCTGCAATCCATGATGGTGACCTGAATTTAATTTTTACTTCTGATGAAGGAGCGCTGTTGATAGTAAATATTACTTTATCTGATATTGGTAGATTGGCCTGCTGTGTCAGTGAAAGACCCTTTTCACTCCAGTTCAGGGTAGAACTCAGATACATATTTACATACAGGTCTGAGCCATTATTATAATACAGGCTGTCATTCAGCTTTGTAAAATTCTCCATCCCCGTTCCCGTACAGCACCAGAAATGATCGAATTGGGAACTGAACACCTTGAAATATCCTGTTCCCATAGCCTTGAAGTATGTGGCCATTCCGGTCTCCGGATTCTGGGAAGCCATGATCTCATTTATCAATGCGTTCTCATAGTAATCTGCATATTTAACGTCGCCTGTTACCTTGAACAGCTCTCGGGTCAACTTCAGCATATTATTGACATTACAGGTTTCATTATTTACATTATCCCTGTATGCATCCAGCTGGCCTGGGGCCCTGAAATGCTCATCTTCGCTGTTACCGCCTGTTACATATGTATGGTCTTTCAATACTATATCCCAAAACTTTTGTGCTGCTGTTAAGTATGAAGATTCTGCTGTTCCAAGAGTGCGATAGCGGTTCAGGGCACCGATGAATTTTGGGATAGTTGTATTGGCATGTTTTCCGGGTAAAACGTTTGTGCCTGCAGCGATGGTGTTAAATAGTGAGGTTTCGTCGAATTTATGTGCTGCTGCCAAATGGTTGCTGTTACCTGTCAGCTTATACAATTCATAGAGACAATCATTCATCCCTCCATACTCAATACCCAATACCTTTGACTGTGTTGCAGAATCCCAGGCATTTACTCTTTTGTATATCCAATTTCCCAGATTGGTTGCTATTGTCAATGCGGATTGGTTGCCTTCAAATTTGTAAATGTCAAGGAGACCGGACATAATTTTGTGCATGGTATACCACGGTACCCAGCTTGAACCGGAAGCCTTTCCTTCTACAACATCAAATTGGGTAACTGGAGTTGCAAACAAATATCCATTGCCGTTTTTATTCTGACAAGCCTGCAATTCGGATATAATCAAATCGATACGGCTTTTCAAATCTGCATTTACTGTAGGATCGGACTTGGTGTTCTTATAAGCCTGCGCAAGTGCTGACATGTAATGCCCCATGGTATGGCCCTGAATCAGGGTGTTGTTTTCCCACCCTCCATAATAGCTATAGGTTGTTGATAAGCCGGCTGCTTTCTTAAAGCCCACCAACAAACGGTTTGGATCAATTGCCCTAAGGTAAGCAACCTCTTTATTAAATGCATTTACATAATATGCATCTGTGATTTTTACCTGTTCCATGTCGAATTGCTTTAGGACTTCAACGTTCGCTGCTGAAACCGATAAAGGTATTTGTACACTGAATATAAGTAAAAATATCAATAAGCATGGCAGAAGTATACTCATAGTTTTTAACATATTTCCCTCCTTGACAAATTTTACAAATTCAGATATAACAATTTGACAACCACTTATAATCCAAAATCACCATAGTGTCAACCTGTAATTTCTAAACAATACCCAACAGAAGTTTTTTGAAGACAGCACAATCCAGTGCATCAATAGTTCCGTCCTTATTTAAATCTCCTGCTTCAATGTCGTTATCTACCGGAAAATCATTAATTAATCCCAGAATATATTTCTTCATCAATGCATAATCTGCTGCATCTACGCTGTTATCTCCATTGAGATCTCCGACAACTGTAGGTGTTCCGCTTTTTTCGAATTTCCACCAATTGAAATTAAACAGGTAACCGCTTCCTCCTGTAAACTTCAGGTATAAGTCATGTACTCCCTCTGCGCCGCTGATGGTACAGGACTTATCACTCCAAGTCTGCCATCCGCCCGTTTCACTGACTGCACAAGTTCCCACCAGTTTACCTGTGGGGCTGTCAAGTCTTAGTTCTATATTACCGCCGCTTGTTGCTGAAGCAACTCTGGCAACAAAGGATGCTGCTCCTGTACCAAAATCTACACCTTTAACCTTTATATAATCACCGTTTTCGATAAAACCTACATCCATTCCGCCTTCGCTGCATGTTTCTGTTTCAATTCCGGACTCCCAGCAGATTGTTTCAGCCTCGTTTTTGACAAATGGATTAAGGTATTGAACCTGAGCAGGTCCGGTTTGAGTTATTGGAATGGTTGGAATAGTCCCGTCGCCATTGTACTTGAATTGCTCAACACCTACTGAACGGTGATAACTTCCGCCTCCGGGCAAATCACCTGTATGATAAAAGAAATAGGAATTCCCTTTAAAATCTGTCACGCCCGGATGGTTTGTAAAGCTGTTTTTTGAAGGCATGATTTCACCTTTAGATGTCCATGGTCCGGTAGGACTAGTGCTTGTGGCATACTGTATATCTTCACCGTTTGAACCCATACCTGCATATACCATGTAATATAAATTATTTTGTTTATAAAACCATGGGCCTTCTACATAGCTCGTAGGCTTCGGTGATACCTGAACGATACCGCCGGAATAAGAAATCATATCCTGATTTAATTTCACATACCACAGATTTCCGTTACCCCAATAAAGGTAAGCCTGTCCGTTGTCGTCTATGAATACGGTAGGGTCAATATCAGAGCCTCCGTTATTTGTTACTAAAGGTTTCCCCAGAGCATCGGTAAACGGGCCTGTAGGGCTATCGGATACTGCAACACCGAGGGCGTAACCGCCTGTTTTTCTTGTAACTGGTACGTAGTAATAAAATTTATTATTTCTGAAAATAACCTGACCTGCCCAGGCATCACCTTTTGCCCAGCTGAATGTGGTAGCCGCCAACGGTGAGCCATGATCTGTCCAGTTCACCATGTCTGTTGATGAATAACATCTCCAGTCATTCATTGTATAGAAATTATTTACTATTGTATCCTCATCGTGTCCCGTAAAAAGGTAACAAGTCCCGTTATACACCATAGGAGCAGGATCAGCGGTATAAAGTGTTTGTACCACTGGGTTGTCCGCATAACATACGGATGAAAAAAGAGTAGTGAAAATAATTAAAAGCCCTAACATCTTGCATACCTTTTTCATAATAATACCTCTTTCCTTATTTTAATTTTGAAAATATGATAAAACATACTTTTCAGTCTATACTGCACCTGATCCCGGAAAAGTAGAAATTGTCCCCAGAAGGTATTGTTTCAATAGAGAAAAATCAATTGCGTTAACATCTCCGTTAGCATCCAAATCAGCAAGCTTAGTGTCTTCTATTGTTCCTGATCCAAGAAGATATTTTTTAATACTTGTAAGTCAATAGCATCTATTTGTCCATCGGAATTTATATCACCTAATTTACCTGTAATAACAGGTGTATTGCTGAATTTAAACCAATTAAGGTTAATTAAATATCCGCTGTCTCCAACAAATTTCAGGTATAAGTCATGCTTTCCGCTTACACCGCTGACAGCACAGTTCACATCTGCAAAGGCCTGCCATCCGCCTGTTCCGCTAACTACGCAAGTCCCAACCAAGGTTCCGGTTGCACTGTCAAGTCTTACTTCAATCTTGCCTCCGGTGGTAGCGCTTGATACTCTTGCTTGGAAGCCG
>NZ_ATAY01000066.1 GCF_000421965.1 Ruminiclostridium papyrosolvens C7
AGGTGTACCAATCGGTACTCCAATATCAACGCCCGCGTGCAGTTTTATCAGCCCTGTGATTGGATGGACTCGGCTACCAAAAGTTGATGTGATCTTACTTCCCTCTGTTGGCCAAACTAATCCCCCAATAACTGGAGACCAGCCAATTAGAGGATTTCCTTCGCCGTCACCATCAGAAAGATATGAAAGCCAGTATTCTAAAAGAAAGTCCTGATCTTCTACTCTCTTTGCACCATGAGCAATAAGGATTTCTCTTAATGGCTCCCAATCTTCGCTGTACATTGGTTCAATCCGTTGTAATTTGTCTTGGGTTACCGTTGTTGTCAACTCGCCGCATGGAGACGGTGACGTTTCAGTTGTTGTTTCCGAAGCATAAGTATAGACATAATCATTTTGAATCGTCTCTGCCTTTTTCAGAAGAAGAACGGGCTGACGCTCACTCACTGTTGACTTTTTGTACGTAACTTCACCTTCCTCATCTTCATTTCGAAGACAGACCTCTTTCGCCGTGACAATCTCAGTAATTTTTC
>NZ_ATAY01000067.1 GCF_000421965.1 Ruminiclostridium papyrosolvens C7
GATAACTTTATATTCGGCATTGCTACCCCCGCCCAAAGACCCACTAAATAAATTAGTTGCTAACAGAAGCGCCAAGACACCTGAGATTTTTCTTCTCATTTTATTAAAATCCCCTTTCCTACGACGTGCAATTATGTATGTTAGCCACATAGGCAATTAAGCGCATACCTAATTATATTAACGGCAAGATAAGACCCCAAGTTTAGAAAATAAGAAAAACGCCTGACGGCGTCCTTTAGTTCGTACGATTTAGTTCATACGTGCAAAATAGCCGGGTGTGGGGAACAATCTACATCCGGCTTATTTTCTTACGTCACTAATCCTGTACTCGTAACCATGAATTCCTTTGTAATATTCCGGGTACATGCCTCCTCCACATTCTTCGCAGCGGAATTGCGGAGGTACTGTTGGATCCCCATCATCCATCGCATCGAAATTTCGAACGACATTCAGCGGAATCTCTTCTGTTGTATGACATTGAAGACAGATGTAGGTTACTTTCGCTTTGCTATGCAGCCCGCTTTGCGGCTTTTTCTTTTTCTTCGCTACCTTTCGTTTCTTTGACACCGGCGACATCCCGAATCATCCTCTCCAGACATGCCTTTGAGGTGGAGCACACCGCGTACTTCACCTTCAATTCCCATCCTCAAGGCAAGCTTCTCCCTTGTATTCGTAATAACTTTCGCATTTCGGACAACATGGCGGCTTCCCCGTCCTGCTCCTTGACCCGTTCACTCCACGTTCTGCGTTTCAATATCCGCTTTGCCTTGACGATCCATCTTCTCGCCGCTTTTTGCCACTCGCTGACTAACTTCTTGCACAGGCTCTTGATCCGCCGCGAGTAAACCCCATAGTAACGAATCGTCTTAAAGTTTTCATCCGGGATATGTCGGATCAGCCTTCCGATGAATTCTTCCACCGGGATCGTCTCCGTTTTCTCCTCCCCATCCGTCTTATCCCGATAACGAAAGGTCACCGTTTCTCCGTCGTACGCTTCGATCCGGCTCACCGCAATCGCCGGTCTTCTCATATATCGCCCGATATATCCGAGTTGCCGCTTGACGTTCCCTTTCTGTTTCGGGGCATACACATAGAAGCCTTCCCCATTTTCGGAGTAGGCTTTTTGCAAACGGGATTGTACTTGCTTTTTCTCTCGGGCGCTTAACTTTCGGCGAATCAGCTTCAACACAACCGTCTGCCATTGTTTACGCAACATCTCGAACGGCACAAAGTCATACGTTTTCCATTCCCCGTTCTTCTTCATCCCGCCCATGGTTACTAGCATATGGACATGGGGATTGAAATTCATCCGCGCCCCAAAGGTATGAAGCCCTGCTATGATGCCGGGCGTCACCTTGTGCTTCTTCTCGAAATACGTTTTGACTACACGGACGGCCTCGTCCATAAATTCTTTGAGCAGTTTGTCTCGGTGGAGAAGAAACACTTCGCGTAATCCTTCATCAACCGTGAAAACGAC
>NZ_ATAY01000068.1 GCF_000421965.1 Ruminiclostridium papyrosolvens C7
AGTATACGGATAGCGAGGATGAGCCCTTTCCTTCTGTTGTCATGATCGACAAAATTACGGGTGAAGTGATTTGTGGCCGGGAAGCGTGGAATCAACGACAGGAACTGAGTGAATCGTGCGAGATCTTTACGTCAATCAAATCCCATTTGGGAACCAGTCAAACCTGGCATATCGCCGGGAAAATGTGGACGCCTGAAATGATTGCGTCCCAGATTTTCCTGGGTTTAAAAAAACAGGTTATGGCCAATAGCGGGAAACATGTAAAGTTTGATAGTGCCGTTGTGGCAGTTCCGGTTGGATTTTCGGCAGAGAAACGGAAATCCTTGCGCGAAGCCGCAAGGTTGGCAGGTATCCATATAAAGTCATTTGTAAGTGAATCTACGGCAGCAGCATTTCATAGTTATGAAAAAATAAAGTCTTTCTCGAAGATTGCCGTGTTTGATTGGGGAGGCGGTACACTGGACATATCGATTCTCGAAAATAGCAAAGGGACCATCAAGGAACTGGCCATTGGCAATGAATTTCTTGG
>NZ_ATAY01000069.1 GCF_000421965.1 Ruminiclostridium papyrosolvens C7
GTTGTAATGTCCCTGCGGTCTGTCTGTCCTTTGAACAGGTCTCTCCGTTACCGGAACGTTGTTTACAGATGAATTGCCATTTTGAGCAGTCACCTGTTTTTCAGTTTTACCATGAGATTCTTCGTTACCGGATGATCCCGTCTCTTCCGGCTTCTTGGTACCAACGCTCTGCTGTGGCTTAATCTCTGGCTGTGCAGATGGTTGAGCACTCTCAGGCTTACTAATGCTTTTTTGCCCTTCTTTTTCAGCGGCAGCAACCTTATTGTTTAACTGTGCTGATTCCTTATTTGAGCTATCATTTAATACTTTAGATTCATTTCCCTTGTTATCCGCCACAATTTTTTCCTCTTTATGAATGTCCTGATTTATTTTTGAATTATTTAAAATTTCTTCTTTTGGTGCCGGCGCTTCCTTTGGCACTATCTTTTGGGCTTCATTCCTATTGCCTGCCGAATTCTGTTTATTTTTAAAATCCTGTTTAACATCCCTTACAAATCCGGGTCTTAAACCTGATGTACTTGATTCCACTTTGACATAATCATTTCTGTAATTTTTCTTTTGGACATTTTTTGTTTCATTCTTTGAAAAATTGTTAGACTGCGACGAATCATCTGTTTTACTATCAAGAATTATTTCAGTCGTTCTGATAATTCTTGGTGCACTCTTATTATCTTTCTTTACTTCTTTTTTTACTTCTTTCTTCTTTTCTGCAACTGTATTAGTACTTTCTGCTACAGTTTTCTTTTCTCCAACCTCATTTTTTTTATCATCATGTCTTATAACACCTATATGCTTATATAGTGCATCTAATTCATGAGGTTCAAGAAGGCTCATATGATTTTTGACGTTTACATTTATCTCAGCAAGCTTTTCCATTAACCTTTTACTTGTAGTATTAAGTTCTTTGGCAAGCTCGTATATTCTAGCTTTTTCCAAAACCTTCACCCCCTGTTTCGTTTGTTGAATTATCTATTAATTTAAGAAGGCCATTTTTAAAATCTTTTGATATAATTGAAACTACCGCTCTTATTTCTTTACCAGTATACTTGCCAAGTTCAAGTTTTAGTCCGTACTCCCTGTACGGAACAGAGCGGTAATTACACATACTTTTAAATTTGTCCTTCGTGTTTTCAGAAGCATCATTTGCAACAACAACAAGTTCAGCCTTTCCGGACTTTATTGTCCTTTCACAGGTTTCATCACCCGATAACAGCTGACCTGCTTTCTTTGCAAGCCCTAATAAGGAATAAACCTTATCCATCGTTTTCCTCCAATTGGTTTTTCAGAATATGATAAATGTCCATGTCAATTGTAGTCTCAAAAGCCTTTTCCAGTCTTTTAGCCTTAATTGCCTGTTCAAGACAATCGGCACTTCTGCATATGTATGCACCCCTGCCAGGCTTTTTACCAACGAGATCAATACTGATTTCTCCCTCATTATTTTTTACCACGCGTATTAGTTCCCTCTTTGACTTCATTTCCTTACAGCCAAGGCACATACGCAATGGAATCTTTTTTTGCTTCATCCATCCACACCTTCCATATTTTAATTTAATATCTCAATTCTTCCCAAAGGTGGTAAAGGGTCATTCAATTATATTATCTTCATGGCCATCATTATCGTAATTTATACTGTCTGCATCTGTTTCATCCAAAAACCCGCTGTTTATGCTGTCATCAAACAGTTGTTTCTCAATTGACTGTCTCAGCTGGGATTCGCTCTTTATATCAATCTTCCAGCCGGTAAGCTTTGCGGCAAGTCTTGCATTCTGGCCTTCCTTTCCTATTGCTAATGAAAGCTGATAGTCAGGAACCACAACTTTTGCAGATTTCTCATTTTCGTCCACGTCTACCCTTACAACCTTAGCGGGACTTAAACTGCTGGATATATAATCTCTTGGATCGTTACTCCATTTAATGATATCAATTTTTTCGCCTCTGAGCTCATCAACTATAGCCTGAACTCTGGTACCCTTTTGTCCTACACAAGCTCCAACAGGGTCTACATTTTCATCCTTTGAGTACACGGCTATCTTAGTCCTTGAACCCGGCTCTCTTGAAATACTCTTTATCTCAACAGTACCATCATGTATTTCAGGAACTTCTAATTCAAAAAGCCTTTTTACAAGGCCCGGATGTGTTCTCGAAATCATAATCTGAGGACCTTTTGTAGTCTTTTTAACTTCTACAATATACGACTTCAAACGTTCATTAAACCTGTATTCCTCACCGGGAGTCTGCTCAGTAGGTCCAAGAACGGCTTCGGTTTTGCCAAGGTCTACTATTACATTTCTCTTTTCTATTCTTTGAATTATTCCCGTTACAATGTCGCTTTCCTTATTGTAGAACTCATCGTATATTATTCCTCTTTCCGCTTCTCTCAGTTTTTGAACAACTACCTGTTTAGCAGTCTGGGCAGCTATTCTGCCAAAGGATCTTGGAGTTACTTCCGATTCAACGTAATCCCCTATTTCTAGTGTAGGATTAAGTATTGCAGCCTCCCCAACAGATATGTCCATTGCCTCGACATCAGGGTCTTCAGCAATTTTCCTGAGTGCAAACACTTTTACATCACCTGTTACTCTATCTATATTTACTTTAACATTCATTGCTGAACCAAAGTTTTTCTTATATGCAGAAATAAGTGCAGCTTCAATAGCCTCAATAATTATTTCCTTCTTAATTCCCTTTTCTTTTTCCAGCTGTTCAAGAGCTAATATCAACTCAGCGCTCATCTTCTTGTCAACCTCCGTTTACTAATCAAATATTTAAAATTTAATGACCCTTTTTACTATAGCAACCTTATCTCTTTCAAACTGGATATCGTGACCATCCTGGTTAATTACAATAAAATTATCCTTTAAGCCAACCAATTCGCCTTCAAATATTTTTTTGCCGTCTATAGGTTGAAAAACCTTTACTTCAACAAGTTCGCCCTTATATTTAGTAAAGTCTTTCTCTGTTTTCAATGGTCTGTCAAGGCCTGGTGAAGATACCTCTAAATAATAGCTCTGATCAATAGGATCGTTTTTGTCAAGTAAATCACTTATCTGTTCGCTTACTGCCTGACAATCATCAATACTGATGCCGCCGGGCTTGTCGATATAAACTCTCAGGTACCAGTTGGCACCTTCTTTAACATACTCAACATCCACCAACTCATAGTTTAAATTTTCTACTACCGGTGATACAAGCTCTGTTACAGTTTGCTGAATATTTTTCTTCATGTTTTTTTCTGCCTCCGTAGTTAGGGTTTAAAGACCGGTTCAGTTTTGCCTTTTACTCTTTTTATGGCACAAATTTTCGAAACACAAAAACGTAGGCACTATAAGTGCCCTTGTAATAATTTTAACATGAACCAGACAGCTTACTGCCCTTATTATAAGTTTACCCAGTTATACTCTTTTTAAGACCCAATAGAGTTCGGATAAACAATAAAGAGTGGGATTTCCCACTCTCGGTAGTCAAGTCTATTAAACCTCTATCCTAGTGTATTATATCACTATTATTTCTAATTATCAACAATTTATTGCTGTTTTATAAAAAATTGCTACTATTTAAGGTACTTTTTCGTAATTGTTTTATTAAAATAAACAAAGCTGGTTACTCTCCGGCATTCCTTCAAGTACGTTATTTCTTTCCAGTATTTCAATAACCGATTTACTGATTTTCGCCTTGGTCCTAAGCTCGTCAATTGACAGAAATTCACCATTTTTGCGGGCTTCAACAATGTTCTGCGCCGCGGCTCCTCCCAGTCCCTGAAGCGCATTCAAAGGCGGCCTTATTCCTTTATCTTCAATTTTGAATTTACTTGCCTCTGAAAGGTACAAATCTATCGGGAGGAAGTTTATTCCTCTTGCGTACATCTCATTTACAACTTCGAGTATTGTAAGGACATTTTTCTCTTTCGTGGTAATATTATTACCTTTCATTTCAAATTCCTTTATTTTATTCCTCACCTTGTCCTGACCGTGAGCCATCATTTCAGCATCAAAATCATCGGCTCTTACCGTAAAGTACGTTGCATAGAAGGCTTCAGGATAATATACCTTGAACCAGGCTATTCTGAATGCCATCATAACGTACGCAGCGGCATGGGCCTTGGGGAACATGTACTTTATTTTTTTACATGATTGAATATACCAATCTGGAACGTTATTTTCTTTCATTATGGCTTCATACTCGTCCTTGACACCTTTGCCCTTACGTACATCCTCCATTATCTTGAAGGCAGTCTTTGGCGGGAGTCCTGCATGCATCAGGTAAATCATGATATCGTCACGGCAGCATATACTCTGGGATAGAGTAGTAATTCCGTCCCTGATTAAGTCCTGAGCGTTATTAAGCCAAACGTCGGTACCGTGTGAAAGACCTGATATCCTAATCAATTCTGAAAAGGATTGGGGTTTGGTGTCAAGAAGCATTTGTCTTACAAACTTTGTTCCAAACTCAGGAATAGCAAATGTTCCTGTTTCACTTCCTATATCTTCGGGCTTCACGCCAAGCGCTTCAGTGGAGCTGAACAAACTCATGGTTTTTTCTTCGCCTATGGGGATTGTTGTGGCATCCACTCCTGTTAAATCCTCAAGCATTCTGATTACCGTAGGATCATCATGGCCCAGAATATCGAGCTTTAGTATACTACCATGAAGAAAGTGGTAGTCAAAGTGTGTGGTTACTATATTAGACTGCGTATCGTCCGCAGGCCGCTGTATTGGCGAAAAATCAAATATCTCCTTATCCTTAGGTACTATCATTATTCCGCCGGGATGCTGTCCCGTAGTTCTCTTTATACCTGTACAGCCTTTTACCAATCTGTTTATTTCAGAATTTGTTACCACTATTCCTCTTTCATCCAGATAATTCTTAACATATCCGTATGCGGTTTTTTCGGCAACTGACGCTATAGTACCGGCTCTGAATACATAACCCTCTCCAAATAGTTCCTCTGTATATTTGTGCGCCACAGGCTGATAATCCCCTGAGAAGTTCAAGTCAATATCAGGCTCCTTGTCACCGTCAAAGCCAAGGAATGTTTCAAACGGAATATCATAGCCGTCTTTTTTAAGCTTGTTGCCGCAATTGGGACAGTCCTTTTCAGGCATATCAAATCCGCAGTCATAGGTACCGTCAAGAACGAATTCCGAATATTTGCACTTCTCACATACATAGTGAGGCTGCAAAGAATTAACTTCAGTTATACCCGACATATTTGCTACAAAAGACGATCCGACAGATCCTCTTGAACCAACCAGATATCCGTCACCCAGGGACTTGGAAACCAGCTTTTGTGCTATGAGGTACATAACAGCAAACCCATTTTTTATGATGGAATTCAATTCTTTTTCAAGTCTCTGTGCCACAACCTCCGGCAATTCTTCCCCATAAATTTCTTTTGCACGGGTCATAGCCATATTTTCTATATCCTGCTCCGCACCCTCTATATTTGGGGGATAAGTCCCCTCAAGCACCGGGGCGATACTCTCAATCATATCGGCTATAAGATTTGTGTTTTCTATAACCACTTCCCGGGCTTTTTCCTCACCAAGGTAGCTGAACTCCTCAAGCATTTCGTCGGTTGTTCTTAAATAAAGCGGTGCTTGATTGTCTGCGTCGGTGTACCCTTGTCCTGCCATTAGTATTCTTCGGAACACCTCATCCCTTGGATCCATAAAGTGAACGTCACAGGTGGCAACCACCGGCTTTCTATGCCGTTCTCCAAGTCTGATGATTTTTTTATTTATTTTCTTTAATTCTTCTTGGGATGAAACTTTTCCATTATTTATCAAAAATTGGTTATTTCCCAAGGGCTGTATTTCAAGATAATCGTAAAAACGGACTATTTTAGATATCTCATCTTCACTTTTGTTGTTTAGTATAGCTCTGTATAGCTCCCCTGCTTCACATGCACTTCCCAGAATAAGTCCCTCTCTGTATTCCATCAGAAGTTTTTTAGGTACTCTGGGCTTTTTGTAGAAGTACTTTAAGTGGGATTGAGAAACTATTTTATACAGATTTTTAAGGCCCACCTTGTTCTTTACCAAAATAATGGCATGATAGGAACTGGCTTTAAGGTTTACCTCCCCGTCAAATGCATTCTGTATATCCTTTATGCTTTGGCAGCCTTTTTCTTTAAGTATGTTTATACAATGCATAAATATTTTAGCCGTAGCCATTGAATCATCAACTGCTCTGTGATGATTTTCCAATTCAATTTTCAAATGCTTTGCAACTATGTTGAGCTTGTACCTGCCAAGCTCAGGAAACATTTTTCTGCAAAGCTCTAATGTATCTATATATGGGTTTTTAACCTTTTCACCCATTAATTTTGCATTTTGCTTTATAAATCCCACATCAAAGTTTGCATTGTGGGCAACGAGAACACTCCCTTGGATAAATTCCATGAATTCATTCAAAACTTGTTCAATAGGAGGTGCGTCCTTTACCATATCATCTGTGATACCTGTCAGTTTAACTATAAAGCTTGGAATTGAAACCTCAGGATTAACAAAGGCGCTGAACCTGTCAACAATCTGACCGTTTCTAACCTTGACTGCCCCAATTTCGGTAATTCTGTCCTGATGAGGATTTAAGCCTGTTGTTTCTATGTCAAATACTACAAAATCATCTTCCAGAGAATGTTCTTTCATATCATATACTATAGGTACACTATCATCCAGAAGGTAACACTCAAGTCCGTAAATAACCTTAATATTGTTTTTCTTTGATGCAGCGTACGCATCAGGATATGCCTGAACTATACCGTGGTCAGTAATGGCTATTGCCTTATGTCCCCATTGGGCAGCACGTTTTACCAGATCTTTTACTGCGGTTACTCCGTCCATTGAACTCATTTGAGTATGCAGGTGAAGTTCAACCCGCTTTTCTTCAGCATCGTCGTGCCTTATCTCTTTTTCCGTTTCAGTTATGTCAAATGCCATTATAGCAAGTTCTTTAGAGAATTTATCATACTGGGCATCTCCACGTATACGTAAACAAACCCCTTCCGTTATTCGCTCTGATATATTAGCGAAATCCTTCTTTTCAACAAACATTTTTACAGTAACAGAACTGGTGTAATCTGTAACATCAAATATGTAAATGAATTTTCCGCCTCTGATTTCCCGGGATTCTGTTTTAAAAACTTCACCTGCTATGGCGACCTTACCTGAATCGGGCGTTACTTCGGATATCTTCATAATACTGTCAGTAAAAGGCTTTCCTGCTATAACTCCCCTTACAGGCATTTCTCCCGACCCGGAAGATCTGAAATCTTGTTTTTTCTGTTTCTGATCTGCAGGCGGAGCAGTTATGGCGGAACTCACTACTCTTGCCTCGTTCTTAACTTTTTCTGCAACATACTCCTCAATTTTGGCATGGTCAACATGGATATCACAAAATTCAACCTTTACATTTTGGCCTATTGTATCCTTGATATGCTGTTCTAACATTGAATGGCAGTTTTGTGCTTTTAAGATATCAGACCCTGTTGTAAGCAGGTTTATTATTATTTTGTTACCTGAAATCTCATATTTAGAGCCGGGGAGTATACCTCTGCACAACGCTACCTTTGATGTAAGCATCTGGATAAGCTCATTCCACATAGTACAAAAGTACTCCTCAATGCTGAAATTCCTGCTGCACCTTACTTTTATAGTGAGATTTGGTGCTCCAAGCTTTTGCTTGAGACATTCTTCTGCTTTCATAATAAGAGCGATGCTTACAATATCCGGACTTATAGTATGTATTTCAATCTTGCTTGCCTTTATAAAAACACTCATTCTTTCTACTTTTAATTGCTTTAGAGTAGAAAATTCCCCGTCAAAATCCATTTCACCGGGGAATAAATCACATAAAAATCTATTTGTATTATTCGTACTGTCCATAGCTTGACCCCATTTTATCTAAATCATTTGTGCCTTATATTTTATATATCTGTTTTTTATTGGCACCAAACTACATCTGACTTATCTCTTTTATTAATTCCTCAACAACGTTTTCCTGAGGAATTTTTCTGATTATACGACCCTTTTTAAATAGCAAAACCTCATTTACACCGCCTGCAATACCTATATCGGCATCTTTAGCTTCTCCGGGTCCGTTTACGGCACATCCCATAATTGCTACCTTGATGTTTTTATTTAATTTTTCCAGCAAAGGTTCTATGCTGTTTGCTATATCTATAAGATTAACCTGAGTCCTCCCGCAGGTGGGACATGAAACAACCTCTACGCCTTCTTTTAACAATCCCAGAGACTTCAGTATCTGTTTTCCTGCTTTTATCTCTTCAACCGGGTCTCCTGTTAATGAAACCCTGATAGTATCACCTATACCCTCCGCAAGAAGACAACCTATCCCAACTGCGGATTTTATAGTCCCTTTATATACTGTACCTGCTTCTGTAACTCCAACATGTAAGGGATATGAACATTTCTCTGAGAGTAGCCTGTAAGCAGCTATTGTCATTGGTACACTAGAGGCCTTAATGGAAATCGCTATGTCATTAAAATCAACATCTTCCAGCATAGCTACATGTGCCAAAGCACTTTCCACCATACCTTCTGCTGTTACACCTCCAAATTTTTCCAGAATTCCTTTCTCAACCGAACCGGAATTAACACCGATCCTGATAGGAATTCCTCTCTCCTTTGCCATGCCGGCTACTATCCTGACCCTGTCATTACCGCCGATATTGCCGGGATTGAGCCGTATTTTGTCAACACCGTTTTTCATACATTCTACTGCAAGTCTGTAATCATAATGAATATCAGCAACAAGAGGAATTTTTACAAGCTTTTTTATCTCGCCTATGGCAGTTGCAGCTTCATTGTCAAGAATTGCCAATCGGACTATATCACACCCGGCCTCTTCAAGCCTTTTAATCTGATCAACAGTGGCCTTAACATCCCTTGTATCAGTATTGGTCATGGATTGAACGGAGATTGGAGAATCTCCTCCAATGAAGATATCTCCAACTCTTATTTTTTTGGTTTGTTTTCTTTGTATATAATCTTCCAATTTAAAACCCTATCCTCTTCCTATTCTTAATATATCATTAAACGTTGCATATATCATTAGCATAATAAGGAATACAAAGCCTATCATGGATATTAGTGCTTCTCTCTCAGGACTCAGAGGTTTTTTACGGATACCCTCAACAAGGAGAAGTACCAGCTTACTTCCGTCCAGTGCCGGGAATGGTATAAGGTTTACCAACCCAAGGTTCAGACTGATCATAGCCGTAAATGATAGGAGGTTTAATAATTTATCCATTACCGACGGCCCCTGTTGCACTACATCTTTTATGGTAGTAGTTATTCCTACAGGCCCCATAAGGTCACTTGCCGGAACTGTTCCTGTAAATAACCATCCGATTGAGTAATATATTGATCTTGCAATTGATATATTATATTTCACTGATTGACCCAAAGTTGCGAATACTCCGCTTTTTGTATGATTAAAGTCAACCCCTATTGCATAGTACTCAGGGTTTTTACCCTGCATAGGCACTACCGGAGTCAATTCAATATCCTTACCATTTCTGTTGACTGTTATAGTAACGTTATTCAACTTTATCTTGTCCAGTGCATTTGCTATATCCTGACGGGAATTAACAGGTGTTCCGTTAAGCTTTACAATCCTGTCTCCGTCTTTAACTCCGGCCTTAAAGGCTGGAGATTTGCTACTTACGTTTGCAACTACATTGGATTCACTGCCATTTTCAGCCTTAGGAGAAAAACCAAGCTTATACCCGGACATTCTGTCAGGTTTAAAACTAACAGTCTTACTTTCACCGTTTCTTTTTACCTGAAGGTCTATGCTCTCGTTGGTAAGAGGGTAAGCAAATATCTCAAGGTCATTTACCTGATATATATTTTTTCCATTATATTTTTCAAGAACGTCACCGACCTGTATTCCGGCCTTCTCACCAGCAGAACCCGGTAATACTGTCTTAACCTGGTTTGTATAAAAACCTGAGTGAGCCATAATTATAAATGCAAATACCACTGCTATAATTATGTTCATTATTGGCCCGGCTGCTATAATTGCAGCTCTTACGCCAATCGGTTTTCTGTTAAACGCCCTATCGTCATCAGAAGCTTCTTCTTCTCCTTCCATTTTTACATATCCGCCTAATGGAATCAGCCTTAAAGAGTAAGTTGTTTCACCTCTGACAAAGCTGAAGATTTTAGGCCCCATAAAGAGTGAAAATTCATTAACTTTTACATTGAATGCCTTTGCAACTAAAAAGTGACCCAATTCATGAATTATTATTAAAAAGCTCAAGGCCAATATAGCCAGTAAAATTCCCATACAATCCTCCATAAGCCGAAACCGGCAGATTAATTTAAATTATAAGTTGTTTTGCTGTTTCCCTCGCCCAGCAGTCTACTTCTATTATATCATCCATGCAAGGACAAATATTCACATTATGTCTTTGCATTACTTTTTCTATTGTTTCCGCAATTTCAGTAAAGCCTATACGATTATCCAGAAATGCTGCAACTGCAATCTCATTGGCAGCATTCATAGCCGCAGGCATTGTCCCACCTATCTCCAATGACATATATGCAAGACGAAGACATTTAAAGGTATCTATGTCTGGTTCCTCAAAAGTCAAAGGAGGACATTTAAGAAAATCAAGCTTTTTAAAATCATTTTGGCATCTGTCCGGGTAGGTTAATGCCAACTGTATCGGTATCCTCATGTCAGGCGAACCAAGTTGTGCCATAACCGAACCATCCACATATTGCACCATTGAATGTATTATGCTCTGAGGATGCACCAAAACCTGAATACTGTCCAAATCCCTCTGAAACAGCCATTTTGCCTCGATTACCTCAAGTCCTTTGTTCATAAGAGTTGCGGAATCAATCGTTATCTTGTTTCCCATACTCCAATTGGGATGTTTTAATGCCTGTGCAGGTGTTATATTTTTAAGCTCTTCTATTTTCTTACCCCTAAAAGGGCCACCCGAAGCAGTTATTATTATTTTTTCTACCTGCTTGTCTTTATTTCCTAAAAGACACTGGTATATAGCCGAGTGTTCACTGTCAACCGGGAATATTTTTACATTATTCCTTTTTGCCTCTTCCATCACCAGCTGTCCAGCAGTAACAAGTGTCTCCTTGTTTGCAAGTGCTATATTTTTTTTATGCCTGATAGCATGCATTGTGGGTATTAAACCGGCTGTCCCCACTACAGAAGTAACAACAGTATCAGTTTCAGAGTGCTCCACAACTCTTTTCATACCGTCCTGCCCCCATAGCACTTCTACTCCGGTATCCTGCAATCTATATGACATTTCTTTTGCCAACTCATTATTCCCTACCGAAACAATATCAGGCTTGAATTCACGCACCTGTTTCTCCAAAAGCTCTATATTTGAATTGGCTGATAATGCGGCAACTTTAACCCCAAGGTTCTTTGCCGCCTCTAGAGTTTGCCTGCCTATGGAACCAGTTGAACCGATTATGGATATAATTTTCGCCATTGTCACACCACCGTAACCTAAGAAAAGCTCTTAATTATTTTATGAATAGAACTAATACGTAATATATTACAGGAGCAACAAATAATATACTGTCAAACCTGTCAAGTACTCCACCGTGTCCCGGCATTATATTTCCAAAATCTTTTACATTTACATACCTTTTTATAGCGGATGCAGCCCAATCACCTATCTGTGATATAATTCCGCAGAATAGTCCCAGTAAAATCAATGCAACATAACTTACACTCAGTCCAAAGAAGTTATAAACAATGATAACAAAAGCTATCATAAGTAAAATACATCCTAGTATTCCGCCTATTGCACCTGCCAATGTTTTTTTAGGACTAATTTCAGGTATGATTTTTCTTTTTCCAAATAATCTTCCGAAGGTATAAGCAAGTGTGTCTGTACCCCATGCACCAATGAAAATCAGCCATATCAGTATGTTTCCGTATTCCAGGTTTCTAAGCATAATCAAAAAGCCCATGAGAAATGGTATGTATGCTATACCAAAAGCAGTTACGCAGACATCTACTATATTGTATTTCTTATGCCCAAACACAATAACTGCCATACTTAAAAAAATAATAAGGCAAACGGATATCCCTAACATAATGCCAATATCTATATTATACCATCCTGTCTTTTCAAGTCCCAAAATAATTAAAGGTATTATCGACAGGTATCCAACTATTTTTATAGGATGTATTCCTTTTGTTTTGGATATGGAATTATAAAATTCATATAAACCGATTGCAGCTATTATACTTACTGCGATTCCCAGTACGATAGACCCCATATACAGTACACCAATTAATAAAACCAATCCAACCAGTCCGCTTATTATTCTTGTTCTTGCCATAAGAACCCTCCATGTTATAAAACACTACATGAATAATTATATTCATGTTCCGTGTGATTAATTTTCTATTCCACCATACCGACGATTTCTTTTCTCAAAAGCTTTTATTGCCTCGGCAATATGACTCTCGTTCACATCAGGCCATAGTGTATCGGTAAACCAGAACTCTGTATACGCACATTGCCATAGCAGATAATTACTGATTCTCTGCTCACCGCTGGTTCTAATGAGTAAATCCGGCTCAGGTATACCTTTTGTATACAAATGCTGCTCCATTTGATTTTCATCTATATCATTTATTGTTAGTTTTCCGTCTTTAATTTTCCTAGCTATATTTTTAACTGCGTATAATATCTCAAACCTTGAACCATAGTTAAGGGCAATATTTAAATTCAATCCATTATTTACACTGGTCATCTTTTCAACTCTGGCAATTTCATTTTGCAGTTCCTCAGGAAGTCCGTTAATATCTCCGATAACCTTTATTCCTACATTACTTCCGTCCAGTTCTCTTTCTGCATTGCGAAGAAATTCCAAAAGCAGGTTCATAAGTGCATCAACTTCACTTTGGGGCCTTTTCCAATTCTCTGTGGAAAAAGCATAAACGGTTAAATGCTTAACTCCGACCTTCGAGCAATAAATGACAACCTTTTTAAGAGTCATTGAGCCTTCTCGATGTCCTACGTTTCTGGGTAAGCCTCTCTTTTTTGCCCATCTTCCGTTTCCGTCAGGAATTATAGCTATATGCTGCGGAATACATTGAAAATCATTGTCTAATTTCTTGTGGGGGAATATCTTGTTAAAAAACCCCATATATTTTCCAACTCCTATTTTTATATGTATTTGCATAAAAAACGTAATGATTATTGCAAATAACCCCTCAATTTAGAGGGGTTTGCAAACAAGTATATTTAAACTTTTATTGTTAAGAGTCTTAACTCTTATTACTCTGAATGAATCATCATATTCAGTAATACTCATTTTAGGCGGCGATGAAATAAAAATACCGTCTATGGGATATCCTCTGTCACCGGCCGCTTTCAGTGCATCTCCCACTGTATATCCAATCAGGCTGTTACAGAAAAAGGTCATCTGAACCTCTTCATCACCTGTACAACCATAGCTTTCATGTATTTCCGTATAACCCAATTAAGTTATACCTCCATTATTTCCTTATCTTTAGCTTCAATAATCTTGTCAATGTCGGCAATATATCGGTCAGTAAGATTCTGTATATCCTTTTCTGCATCCTTTAAATCATCTTCTGTAATTTCGGCGCTCTTTTTCTTTGCCTTCATGTTTTCAATAGAATCTCTTCTGATTGATCTTATGGCAACTTTTGATTCTTCGCCTTCTTTTTTTGCCTGCTTTGTAAGTTCTTTACGTCTTTCTTCTGTTAATGCAGGAAAAACAAGCCTTATAACCTTACCGTCATTGTTAGGATTGATTCCTATATCAGACTTTTGAATTTCCTTTTCAATGTCTTTTAGCAGTTTTGCTTCCCATGGCTGAATTAAAATAACCCTGGCTTCAGGTACAGACACTGTTGCAATCTGCTGAATAGGAGTCGGTGCACCATAATAATCAATTGTGAGTTTATCCAATATTGCAGGATTCGCTCTTCCTGCTCTGATTCCAGCAAGATTGTCCTTTAATACATTTATGGTTTTTTTCATTTTTTCTTCGATTGGCTTGTAAAGTTCCTTATCCATAAATCTCCTCCTTAAATTAATAATTATATAATACATTTATTTATGAAGGATTTCAATATATTGTAGTACCAATCTCTTCACCTTTTACAGCTCTTATTATGTTATCCGGGTCATTTAGGCCGAAAACCAGTGTCGGAATTGCATTATCTTTACAAAATGAAGCGGCTGTCAGATCAATTGCACAAAGTCCTTTGTTCAGATATTCCTGATAACTAAGCTTGTTGTATTTTATAGCATTCGCATTCTTTGACGGGTCAGAATCATAAATTCCGTCTACATTCTTTGCCATTAATATTACTTCCGCATCTATCTCGGCTGCTCTTAATGCTGCCGCTGTGTCGGTTGAGAAATAAGGATTCCCCATTCCGCAAGCAAATATAACTATTCTTTTCTTTTCAAGATGCCTTACAGATTTTCTTCTTACATACGGTTCAGCAATTTGCCTCATCTCAATTGCAGTCTGAACTCTGACGGGAATATCTCTAGATTCAAGTGCATCCTGCAATCCAAGAGAATTAATTACTGTTGCAAGCATTCCCATATGGTCGGCAGTTGTTCTGTCCATACCTATTCCGCTTCTGCCTCTCCAGAAATTACCTCCACCTACTACAATAGCTATTTCAGCACCCATTTTATGCACTACTGATATTCTGTCACATATCTCGTTTACTGTATCGGTATCGATACCGTGTCCCTTATCACCGGCAAGTGCTTCTCCACTTATTTTTAACATTATTCTCTTATATTTTAGTTCACTCATGGATATTTCCCCCGTTCAATTCGTAATATATGTAATCATTGGGTGAATACATATCTGTAGTAAAATTGTTACATATTTTGAGTTAATTTTTCAAAAATGGCCCGAATAAAGGGAACATACAATAAATATGTTCCCTTTTATATTAACCATTTATTTGTTTCATTACTTCATCAGCAAAGTTTTCATCTTTCTTTTCGATACCTTCGCCTCTTTCAAATCTTGCAAACCTTCTGATTGAAATATTTTCTCCGATATGAGCTATCTTTTCAGTCAATAACTGTCCAACTGTCATATCTGGATCTTTTATAAATGATTGTTCCAACAAACAGTTTTCAGCGTAGAACTTTTCAATTCTGCCTTCAACCATTTTATCTATAATCTTTTCAGGTTTTCCTTCGTTTCTTGCCTGAGCTCTTAATATTTCCTTTTCGCTTTCAATTACTGAAGCAGGAACATCTTCTTTCTTAACATATTCAGGCTTGCTTGCAGCTATCTGCATTGCAACATCCTTAACGAACTGTTTGAATTCGTCTCCTCTTGCAGCAAAATCTGTTTCAATATTTACTTCAACAAGAACACCAATTCTTCCATCGCCATGTATATATGCCTCAACCAAACCTTCAGCAGCAATTCTTCCAGCTTTCTTAGCTGCGGCAGATAGGCCCTTTTCTCTCAACAATTCAATAGCTTTTTCAGTATCTCCGTTTGCATCATTGAGTGCTCTTTTGCAGTCCATCATTCCTGCTCCGGTTCTTTCGCGGAGCTGCTTTACCATTTCAGCAGTAATCATCTTTGAATCCTCCAAACCGTATTATCCTATATTAAAATAAGACTAATATTTAATTATCGTTTTATTGTAAACATAAGGATATTATCAGGCTATGCCTGATAATATACCCTTTTTTAATCAAATTATTCTGCTGCTACAGCTTCTTGTGCTTCTTCAGCAACTTCAGCAGTTTCAGCAGGAGTTTCTGAAAGTTGTTCTCCCTGACGTCCTTCTATAACAGCATCAGCCATTTTAGCAGCAATAAGCTTAACAGCTCTGATTGCATCGTCATTACCAGGAATTACAAAATCAACTTCATCAGGATCACAGTTTGTATCAACAATAGCTACAACCGGGATACCAAGTCTCTTTGCTTCAAGAATAGCATTTCTTTCCTTCCTTGGGTCAACAACAAACATTGCACCAGGAAGCTTCTTCATGTTCTTGATTCCGCCAAGGTTCTTTTCAAGATCAGCCATTTCCTTCTTCAGCTTGCTAACTTCCTTCTTAGGAAGAACTTCAAAAGTTCCGTCTGCTTCCATAGCAGTCAGCTGGTTCAATCTGTTAATTCTCTTTGTAATAGTCTTGAAGTTTGTAAGCATTCCGCCCAACCATCTGTTGTTTACAAAGAACTGTCCGCTTCTTTCAGCTTCTTCCTTGATTGAATCCTGTGCTTGTTTCTTAGTTCCAACGAACAATACATCCTGTCCGTTCATAGCTACTTCTCTGATGAAGAAGTATGCATCGTCAACCTTTTTTACTGTTTTCTGAAGGTCTATGATGTATATACCGTTACGCTCTGTAAAGATATATTCTGCCATCTTAGGGTTCCATCTTCTAGTCTGATGACCAAAGTGAACACCTGCCTCCAATAGTTGTTTCATTGAAATAACTGCCATAATATAAACACCTCCGTTAAAGTTAATACCTCCGCATTCGTGTTTGATCGGACCTGTCCGACACCTTAACTTAAAAATGCGTGTGTATTTTGCCGTTTGCTAGTATAACACATTGAAAAGTATTTATCAATCTTTTTAATGATTTTTTAAGAAGATACCTCACTATTTGTTTTTGGTAAATATTTTTCATACCGCCTTGCAGCTACTCGTCCCAGAAACGGAATTCCCCTTGTTAACCAGTCAAAGCACCATGCTATCCATATTCCCATAAGTCCAAGGCCTGTAAACCTTACTAACATATAGCCCCCAAAAACCCTTATAACCCACATGCTCATTATGGAAATGACCGTTACAAATACAACATCCCTTGTACTTCTCAGACATGCCGGCAGGAGAAAAGCCGCCGGCCAGAAAACCGGTATACATATAAGTGTAAGATATGTTATATGCAATGCAAGGCTTGCCACATCAGGTGCAGGTGAATAAAGTTTCAGAAAATGGTGTACAAACGGGAAGAATACCAGAGAAACAGCACCCAGTAGCACCATTGTATAAACCATTAGCTTTTTTATAATCTTGTTTAAATCTTCTTTTAATCCTGCTCCGGCATAGTGGCCTACAACTGTTACGGCTACTATTGTTATTGCATTCCCTGGTATGTTCAGCAGTGAGTTTGTAGAGCTTGCAATACTATTCGCAGCAAGTGCGGAGGTTCCCAAGGATGCCACTATTGTTTGCACCAGAAGCTTTCCTCCGTTAAAGACAAGACTGTCTATCCCTGCCGGAAGTCCTATATATAAAACAGGCTTTAATATTTTTGAAGTTATTTTGAATGAGCCGTGAAAAATATCCAAATGATGTGACTTAAATAACGAATATCCCACAATGATTGCTCCAGTTAGTCGGGCACAAATCAAGCCAATTCCGGCTCCAAGTACTCCGAAATGAAATACAAAAATCAACAGGGCTCCCACCAAAAAAATTAACCAAATTTGATGCAACAACCGCAAACATTGATGCCCTGAAATTATTACTTGCCCTTAATATACCCGTACATACGTCAAAGAATCCAAGTATTGGATACGATATAGCTGAACAAATCATGTATGTTCTGGCAGCCAATTTAACGGAGTTTTCAGCATCTCCAAAAAGGAAATTTATTATTTGGTTTCCAAATATGTAGAGACCAAGTCCAGCTATTGTAGACATTAAAAGGACAGCGGTAATTGCCTGAGCCGCAGTCTTTGAAGCGTCTTTCCTGTTTGATGCTCCCAAATGCTGTGCTATAGTAACTGTTGCACCTGTGGATACAGCCACAAACAGATTCATAACTACAAAATTGATAGAATCTACTATCCCTACTGCTGATACTGCAAATGCCCCTAATCCGCTAACCATCATAGTGTTTACTACACCTATTGCCGTAGAAAGAAACTGTTCGGTCAGAGCAGGAAAAAAGAGGCGTAATAAATCCTTTTTGGTATACAAAGTATTATCACGGCCTTTTGTAATGTAATCAATTTTCGACATTTTTCACATATATTCTAACTCTGAAAACCATTATGTGCAACTTTTGAAAACCAGTATACAAACTTATATTTTCAATTTGAGCCATGATATTTGGTTATTGCTGTCGTTACATCCAAAAGGCTGCCATTAATGGCAGCCCTCCGGTTTTAGCTCTTTACTTAATTTCTTTATTGCTTTCTTTTCAATTCTTGATACGTACGATCTGGAGATTCCCAACATTTTAGCTATCTCTCTCTGGGTTTTACTTGAACCGTTAAGGAGTCCATATCTTAATTCCAAGACTACCTTTTCTCTGTTTTTCAAAGTGCCTTTCATTTTACTGTACAGCTTCTTAACCTGCATTTTTAATTCAACTTCATCAACTACGGACTCGGAGTCATTACTGATTAGGTCAATTAATGTTATTTCATTTCCCTCTTTATCGACACCTATTGGGTCTTGCAAAGAAACCTCATTCTGAATTTTCTTGGATGCTCTGATTTGCATTAGAATCTCATTTGCAATCCTTACACTCCGGTAACATTTTACTGCGTTTAAGCCTAACTTTTACCTGTCTGCCATCCCATGCAATAAGTTCGATTGCACTTTTTAAAAGCTCTCTCTTTTCCTTTATATCCATTAGATTCATAATGCAGTAACCAGGGTTTGACAGCATTTGTATGATTTTTTCTTCGTTGGCTTCTTCAATGTCCTTCTTTTCAGGAACACCATCCAACTGTTTGATTCTGTTTGCATATATATTAATGTCTTTTGATATATTCTCCATACGCTTTAATATCAATAATTGTACCTTTTCGTCTGCTTGTTTGGATGCAAGTCTTATAAGGTTCTCCATTTCTGTTTCTGCTACAGTGAGTTTGCCTTTTATCAGCTTGATTTCAGGATTTCGAGCAGTCTGTGTGTTATCATTCAGGGTCAACAATAAGCTGGGGTCAACTGCCGGATAATAGTCTTTTACGATGCTGACTAGCCTTTCAAGTACTAAGGAGTCCAATAGATTACCATTAATATTTGGAGTATCACAGCGTGTTTTGTTACTTTTCTCCTTTAATTCACAAATATAGTAATAAACCCTCTTCCCTTCAGAATCCAGCCTTGACATTATTTTAGGTCTCATATAGCTTCCGCAGTTTTCACATTTTAGTATCCCCGACAGCAGAGCACTGGTATTCTTAACATTCCTATAGGCTTTTGTTTTATTTCTTTGCAACAATTTCTGAACTTCTATCCATTTACCTGACGGTATTATCCCCGGATGCATTCCTACAGCTATTACCCAATCCTTTGGATCTCTGTACTTTTCTCCTAGTGTGTTCTTCCCCTGCCTTGTTTTGTTGTAGGCCATAAGACCGTTAACACCGTTGAATTCCTTTATATCTGAGTATATCTCATACCCTTGCGAGGATAAATAGTGGTATAAAGTCTCATCAGCAATTGCATAAACGGGATTTGTAAGTAAAAATCGCAGGGAGAACCTAGAAAAATCCACCCCGTTTTTTGTTGTTAGCCTGTTTTCAAGAAGGCTTTTTTCTACCTTTGTTATTGATTTGGAAATAATATATTTATCGTAAATATCTTTTACAAGCTCTGCTTCCTCAGGTATAATTTTAAGCCTGAAAATTCTGGTTTGCTTCAAAGACAAGTCCTTTTTATTCAACATTTCGGATTTATAGCCTGTGGGAGTAACACCTCCAAGCCATCTTCCTGTTTTTGCAAGTTGCAGCATGTTATCTCTGATTCTTTCTGCAATGGTCTCTCTTTCCAGCTGGGAAAATACCGATGCTATATACATCATGGCCCTCCCCATTGGCTTTGTTGTATCAAACTGTTCCTTAACAGAAATAAAGCTTACGTTATATTTTTCAAGTTCATTTATCAACTGTGAAAAATCAGATACGTTTCTGCTTATACGATCCAGCCTGTAGCAAATTACTATATCTATTTTTCTGCTCCGTGCTTCCCGCATCATTTGCTTGAACTCCGGTCTGTTTGTATTCCCTCCTGAAAACCCCTCATCTTCAAAAATTACAAATTCGTTTTCCGATAGTCCAATATTGTTTATGGCATATTCCTTGCACATTTGAATCTGATTTTCTATACTCTCTCCTCTCCCGGTAAACCTGCTTTTTCTTGAATAGATAGCAACCCGCATAAATAACATCACCTGATTTCTTTTATTATTTTTCTAAATATACAAGACATTTGTTTATTAGGAATATCTAAATTAATCAGATGTTGTATTATAAATTCACCATATGCTCTTCCTATTTCATTTTTAAAACACATCTTTTGTTCATTAGTCTCAGGAGTAAAAATAACAATTTCATATTCCTTTTTTCGCTTCCCCATCTTTGAACTCCCTGATTTACTCGCTGTTTAACTATATGACAGTACTACTCGTACAAATGTGTTTCACAAAATTCTTTCTAATTACATAGTATTTATATATGAATTATATAAAATTATCATTGACTTTTTATTATTTGCTTATTATAATCAATTTCATACTATTTTTACCTGAATTCTATGAATTATTTAAGGGGAGAGCGATAATAATGGATTTTAGATATCATCACGCTAAATTTGATCATTCAGAAAATCATCACCATAATGATTCCGGCTGCAATGATTATGCAACTGCCGTAGCTGAATACAGAAAAAGTTTTGCTTCTAAAAAGGATGTTCTTGAACAAACACCCGACCCTGCCGTTAAAGCTATGCTTTTACATATGGAAGAAAAAGGGTGTGAAACTGTTTTTGACAGATTTGATGCTCAGAAGCCCCAGTGCAGCTTTGGTCTTGCAGGAGTTTGCTGCAGAATATGCAACATGGGGCCGTGTAAAATTACTAAAAAGAGTCCAAAAGGGGTTTGTGGGGCTGATGCTGACGTAATTGTTGCAAGGAATATTCTAAGAAGCGTAGCTGCCGGCGCCGCAGAGCACGGTGCAAGAGGACGTGAAAGCATGCTGGCTTTGAAGTACGCCTCTGAAGATAGAATCAATATTCCTATCGAGGGAGAAAGCAAAATATTAGCCACAGCCAAGACATTCGGACTTGAAACTGAAAATAAAAGCACTAAGGAACTGGCAGGGTTAATTGCTGATATTCTTCTGGAGGATTTGTCCAGAACTGTTCCCGGCCCTCACCGTACCCTTAACGCATTTGCTTCAAATGAACGTATTAAAGTATGGAGTGATCTTGATATTCTTCCTATCAGTCCTTACCACGAAGTTTTTGAGAGTCTTAACAGAACAGGTACGGGAAACGACAGTGATTGGAATAATATTATGAAGCAAATGCTGCGTACAGGTGTAGCCTTTGCATGGTCCTGTGTTCTTGGGTCATCTATTGCTATGGACAGTCTGTTCGGACTTCCTGTCAGAAGTACTTCAAAAGTTAATATAGGTGCTTTGGAAAAAGGTTATGTTAACATAGGAATTCATGGTCACTCTCCGGTTTTGGTAAGTGAAATCGTGAAGCTTGGTAACTCAGATGAATTCCAAGAGCTTGCAAGGCAAAACGGTGCCTTGGGAATCAAGTTCTACGGTATTTGCTGTTCCGGACTTTCCGCAATGTACAGATATGGCGGAGTTATTCCTCTTTCAAATGCTATAGGAGCTGAACTTGTTCTGGGAACAGGGGCCTTGGATTTATGGATAGCTGATGTCCAGGATGTTTTTCCTTCTATTATGGAGGTTGCAAGCTGTTTTAAAACAACTGTGGTTACCACAAATGATTCTGCAAGACTTCCCGGTGCCGAACATTACGGTTTTGACCACCACCACTCTAATATGAATCAGACTGCCGAGCTTGCAACGAAGATACTAAACAGGGCAATTGAGAGTTTTACCCAGCGACGAGAGGTTCCTGTTTATATTCCGCCTTATGAGATTGAAGCGGAAGTAGGTTTTTCCGTTGAATATATTAACAAACATTACGGAAGCGTAAAGCCTATTTCAGAAGCACTGAAAAGCGGAAAAATTCTTGGTATTGTTAACCTGGTTGGCTGCAACAACCCACGTATTGTTTATGAAAAAGCCATTGTTGAGCTTACAGACATTCTTTTAGAGAATAATGTTCTGGTTCTGACTAACGGGTGTGCCTCCTTCCCGCTAATGAAGCTTGGATATTGCTCTACTGCTGCTTTGGAGCGTACAGGTGATAATTTGAAAGGATTTTTGAAGGAGCTTCCCCCTGTATGGCACATGGGCGAATGTTTGGATAATGCAAGAGCATCCGCACTTTTCAAGGCTGTGGCTGAGGCTTCGGATATTTACATCAAGGATATGCCTTATGCTTTTGCCAGTCCGGAATGGTCTAACGAAAAAGGTATCTGTGCGGCTCTTAGTTTCAGATTGCTGGGGATTGATTCTTATCACTGTGTATATACACCGACCCAAGGCTCAGATAATGTTACAGAATTTATGAGTAATGGAACCAAGGATATTCTGGGTTCAAGAATGATTGTTAATGTTAATCACACTGAATTGGCAAATGAGATTGTCAATAACCTCAAGGAGCAGAGAAAAGCCCTGGGATGGGATTAAAATGATTTTATGGAGGGATAACTATGAATTTTAAAAAGTTTATTGCAGCAGCTTTGGTGTTGGGACTAATTACAGGTACTGCGGCCTGTGGAAAATCTGCAGAAGATGTAAAAACCGTAAAAATAGCCTACCTGCCTTTAACACATGCCCTTCCTGTGTTTGTAGAAAATGAATTACAGGATAAGGCAGGGCAAAAATATAAAATTGAACTTATCAAGTATGGATCCTGGCCTGAATTGATGGATGCCTTGAACACGGGTCATGTTGACGGTGCTTCAGTACTTATAGAGCTTGCCATGAAAGCAAAGGAACAGGGTGTTGGAGTTAAGGCGGTAGCACTTGGACATAAAGATGGAAACGTAATTGTTGCTTCCAAAAACATTAAAAGTGTTTCGGATTTAAAAGGAAAGAAATTTGCAATTCCACACAGACAATCCTCACATAACATCCTTTTGGGACAAATGCTCAAAAATGCGGGACTTTCCTACAAGGATGTAAATATAGTTGAGCTTCCCCCTCCTGAAATGCCAGCAGCTCTTGCTCAAGGTCAAATAGCCGGATATAGTGTTGCCGAGCCATTTGGTGCAAAGTCTGTGGCTTTAAGCACAGGAAAAGTACTATTTGAATCAAATGAACTATGGAAGGATTCCATTTGCTGCTCTCTTGTATTGTCCGACAAATTTATCAGCAGTAACAAGGATGCGACAAAAGAGGTTGTATCCAATTATAGAGAAGCAGGCGAATACATCGGTTCTCACAAGGATGAGGCAAATACTATTGCAAAGAAATATCTTAATCTTGACGACAAGGTTCTGGATCTATCCATGAAATGGATTTCATACAATGATCTGGAGATTACAAGAGAAGCATATGACAGTCTTACTTCTAAAATCAAGGAATTCGGGATATCTTCAAATCCTCCGGCTTATGATGATTTTGTAGATTCGAGCCTTTCCGGCAAATAGAATGGAGAATAATTCATGAAGAAACTGATTCATATTCTAGTATCATTCGCATTATTATTGATTTTATGGCAGGTAGCCGTGTGGTTTGGACACTGGAATCAAGCTCTACTTCCCTCTCCCCTTGATGTTGCAAAGGGATTTGGAGAGCTTATTTCAAAAGGAACTCTTTTTACGGGTGTAAAGGCCAGTATGTACAGATTTTTTGTAGGATATCTTCTGGCTGCCCTTACGGGGGTTACTCTGGGGCTAATTCTGGGTTGGTTCAGAAATGCATGGAGCTTTGTTAATCCTGTTGCACAACTGATAAGACCTATTTCACCGATAGCATGGTTTCCTTTTATTGTACTTCTATTTGGAATTGGCGATCTTCCTGCCATTATCATAATTTTCATTGCAGCATTCTTTCCTATACTTTTAACTACTGTAAACGCTGTAGAAAAGGTTGACCAGATATATATTAAGGTCGCAAAGAACTTTGGAATAAAGCAACCTCATCTATTGACAAAAATAATTCTGCCTTCCGCTTTTCCTGTCATTGCTTCAGGTCTACATATAGCTTTGGGAACAGCGTGGGTGTTTCTGGTGGCAGGCGAAATGGTTGGAGCTCAGACAGGATTAGGCTTTATGATTATTGATGCAAGAAACAATCTAAGAGCAGATTTATTACTGGCAGGAATATTATCCATCGGGCTTATAGGACTTATTTTAGATAGTTTGATTGGCCTAGCGGAGAAACAGCTCTTGAAAAGATGGGGAGTTATTGGGAGGTAACAATGTTCATTGATATTAAGGATGTTTCAAAGGAATATTTGCAAAAAAATTCAACTTTCAAAGCCTTGGACCACGTATCTTTGCAAATTGAAAAGGGAGAGTTTTTGTGCCTGCTAGGCCCAAGCGGCTGTGGTAAGACTACACTTTTAAATTCCGTCGCAGGCTTTGAAAAGGTTAATAGTGGAAGTATACAAATAGACGGTAAACAGGTCTTGGAACCTTCCATCAGCAATGTAACCATTTTTCAGAATTATGGTCTTCTGCCTTGGAGGACGGTACAAAAAAATGTTGAGTTGGGTTTGGAAAGTAAAAAACTCTCCAAAAAGGAAAGACACGATATCGCCAGTAAATACATTGATTTAGTGGGACTTTCAAACTTCAGCAAAAGTCATCCATCTCAGTTATCTGGCGGTATGCAGCAGCGTGTTGCAATAGCCCGTGCTCTGGCTGTTGATCCTGAAATAATTTTTATGGATGAGCCTTTCGGTGCCTTGGATGCATTAACAAGGCTAAAAATGCAGGATGAAATCTCAAATATATGGGAACAGCAGAAAAAGACTATTATTTTTGTAACTCACGATATTGAAGAAGCTGTTTTCCTCGCAGACAGGATTGTTATTATGACGCCTAATCCCGGAAGAATAAAATCAATAATCAGTGTTCCATTGGCAAGAAAACGTGACCGAACAAGTCATGATTTTTTAAAAATCCGTGACAGGGTATTCTCTGAATTTAATATGAAAAACCCTGATAAGACAGAATATTATATTTAACATATATAGAATGTTTCCGCAGTGTTAGAATTGCATTTTCTATGCATCTGGCAGCATAGGTTGCAAGACGGGTTCCCTTATCCATGTTGAATGTAGATATTGCCTTAATCAAACCTATTGTACCTATTGAGATAAGGTCATCACTGTCGCTGCCGCACGAACCGTATTTTTTTACTATGTGTGCAACAAGCCTCAAGTTTCTTTCGATAAGAATATTTCTTGCTTCCTCACTACCATTTTTGTATGCCTCAACATAGTATTGTTCCTCCTCCGGCTTTAAAGGCTGGGGGAAGGAATTCACATTTGATACGTAGCCAATCATTACGAAAAAATTGCTTAATACATCAAAGATTGTAGAAAATAGTATATCTATCAAGCAAGGCACCCCCTATGATAATGAAGTAATTAATACCTCAAAAATAGTGTACCTTTCCATTCTATGATTAAATATAACAAATAATGCGTGTCCAATTATATATTTATTTTTATTTTACATCTGCCACGGCATTGGCATTTTCTTCTATAGTATATATTAATCCGTCCTTGTTAATACGAAGTGTTTGTTCCGCAATCTTAATCCCTTGGTTTAGCGCTTCAATTTTAACAATAATTTTATCGGCTTTTAAACTTGTGTCATCGCCTGCCAGAGGGCTCCAATAAATAGGTGTATTCTCTTCAACTGTCAGGGTCTTACCCTTATTTTCGGAACTACTGTCGCTGATTAGTTTGCCATCTGTAGCTGTATATCTTATATTATCTGCTTTCCCCTCATAGGTAGACATAATTTTCAAGCCAATTACACTGGACATGGTAGGAGAATATTTTTTCATTGAATGTATAATAAGATTGTCATTATTTAATTTAATCGCAAAGTCGCCAAACTTGTTTTTATCCTTTGAATATTCTTTCAAATCTTCATTATAGTCTTTTTGTACTTCTGCTCTGGTTAATTTGTATTCAGCCGGTCCGTTATTGGTATGACATATATAGGTAAGGTTGTCCAGATTTTCTATGAGACAAAACATCATTGCAGCATTTCTTTTAAGAGCAAGCTTCAATCGCTCTTCATTTTCTATTTTTGCCTTTTGGTAATCCCCTTCGACTAAATTCTGAAAATCATAGTTAACTGTTGCCCCATAAGGGATTTTTTCAGTTTGAAGTGATACCTCTCCTCTATAGTTCCCAAATTGTAGGTTGTCTATAATATGTAAAACCTTACTGTTGTTTCCTACGTAGGGAGTTTTGTTTTCAAATAAGTAATCTGCATTGTAAACTTGTCCGCTTACATTTATCTTTGTACTATTGTTAGAATCAATAGTGCCGGGAGTATTCCCTTTTGTAGCAAATACTAAAACAATTACTAAAGCAAAAACACATGTAATAGAAACAAGAACTGTCACAACTTTTTTTGCAGACTTTTTCAAAGCAGCTTCCCCCTCATAAAAAACTGATGTATTTTATATTAAATATTACACTTGTAAGATATTTCCTGTCAAGAAATACTTTACCCCTAACGCATAATGTAAATTATTAAATTTTATGTAACTTAAATATTTGTTTATTCATATCCTAAGATAGAGGAAGTTATTCGTTTTATTTGAAAGGAGAAGAATAATGGATGACTTAGTAAATGAATACAATTATCAGGAAAGAGACAAAAGTGCTATAAAACCCTTTAATCCTTCTAAAATAGCTCTTGCTATGGCATTTGTTCCTGCACAGCTTTGGGAAACACCTTATGATGTAAATGAAGGACTAGACAGAGGTACTCTTTTCCCGTCACTTGACAAGCCTTTCTTGGGAGGGGGAAACAGGTATGAATACTAACATGGGTATGGACGGTATGGACCATATGGGTGGTATGGACCACATGGGTGGCATGGGCCAAATGGGTGGCATGGGCCAAATGGGTGGCATGGGCCAAATGGGTGACATGGGCCAAATGGGAAGTATGGATGATTGCGGCAATATGGGCAATATGGGTATGACAAGCGGTATGAAGCCTATGAATGAGAGGGAAGCATTGCTTTGGAAGGTTCAGGCGTATGAATTTGCCTGTATAGAAGTAGGCTTGTTTCTCAATACAAATCCCAACGATAAGACAGCGCTGGCATATTTTAAACAGTACCGTGACATGAAAAACCAGTTAGAATCTGAATTTACAAAAAGGTTTGGCCCACTTACCGCTACTCACATGGATAATGATTTATCTACATGGAAATGGATTGAGAATCCATGGCCGTGGGAAATCGGACGGGAGGTGTAATAATCTATGTGGATTTATGAAAAGAAATTGGAGTACCCGGTAAAAATAACCAGACCAAATGCAGCTCTTGCTAAAGTTATAATAACTCAGCTTGGCGGGCCGGATTTCAAGTTTTTATAAATTAAAAGTATATTCAAATTCGAGAGAATAATTGTCATATATATATATCTTGTTTATTAACTTTCTAATTATTTCATACTGAAATTCCGGTTCCGTATTATGTAAATTGACTATTATTTCTTTCACCTTGTTTATTAACTCTAAAGAACTTGATTCAACAGGTGTTAAATTTATTCTTTCAAGTTTACTTTCCAGTGAGAGCTTTTGACGGCGAAGCTCATCCAACCGTGTTTTGTATTCCTCTATGGTTATTACTTCTTCTTCGTATGCTGTCTGTTCTCTTCTCATTGCATTTGCAACTACTTGAAGCTTGTCTTGAAGCCGCTGATGTTCCATTTTTTCTCTTGTAAATCCTGTGTCGTAAAGGAACTGTTTCTTATTAATTTTTTCATCCAATTTGTCGTAGGACAAAAGAATATCCTTTACCGTTTCAATTACCTTTTTTTCAATAATATCCATATGGTAATTAGCCTTACTGTTCCCGCAGACCCCGGATGTCTTTCTGTCAAAGTAATAGTAATAGTAATCCTCCTGAGTTCTTTCTGACTTGTTTTTTAACTTTGTCTCCTTTTTAGGAAACCTTCCACCGTATAATTTACTGCCGCAGGATCCGCAGTAAACCAGCCCTGATAAAAGGTACTTCTTCGTGCAACTCCATTCTTTTAGTTCTTTTTGTTTTTTATCTTGAATAAACTGCAGAATTCTATCAAATTTTTCTTTGGTAATTAGCGGTTGATGAGTATTTTCCCTCACTATCCATTGTTCACGGGGTCTTACCATTCTTTTTGCCTTACCCGTATCATCACGTACTGTCAAAGTTATGTTGTACATGGTTATACCAAGGTATACAGGGTTTGTCAGAATCGCATATATGGAATTGGTACTCCAATTGGCGTTTCCCCTGTTTGTCCTTATTCCTTGTGAGTTGAGATATTTGCATATTTTAAGCCTCCCCCAACCTTCAAGAAATTTATCGACTATCAATCTATATATCTCTGCAGTTAAAGGATTTATAACAAGATGCTGTCCGTCAGGAGACAGCATGTACCCGAAGGCGGGTGTTGGTACATTTGTTTTTCCTTCACGTGCCTTTATCATCTGTGTTATTTTAACTCTTGACCCGGTTACTTTTCTCTCCTTCTGCGCAAGTCCCGCATGTATTATTAAAAGAAACTCATCATCGTCAGTCCTGCTGTCATAACCTTCTTTTATTGAAATAAAAAAAGCACCTTGATTTGCAAGGCTCCTTTTAAGTTCAATTATGTCAAGTATGTCACGTGAGGTTCTGGATATTTCTTTTGACACAATTCCTTTTATTTTTCCTGATGAAATATCGTTTTTCATCCTTACCATTTCCTGCCTTAAGTAACTGTACGCACCGGTTTTCATGTCTATGTAAAAATCAACTATTTTATAACCATTAACACTTGCCCATTCCGCTATATATTTTTTTTGATTTTCAATTGAAGTTATTTGACTATCCTTTTTAGTAGATATTCGTATGTATCCTCCTACTTCCAAACCGACTTCTCCTATGGAATTCCTGATATCATTGTACTGTTCAAATTTATTTGCAATAACCAGAGGAGGAATATACTCCATTTTCTTTTTCACCCCTTGAATTTATTGTTTTTTCTTCTAAGGCTCTTTTAATAAGAATTTCAATAACTTCATCAAGTATTTCCTTTTTGGTCATAAACTCACCCCATGTTTATAATATGGGTGGTAAACCGTTTTTGTGAATAAGGTTATTCAGACAAAAAAACTCTGAAGCGATTTTAGCCGCTTCAGAGCTTTTGACTATACCTATATTACCAGTCTATTGAATCTACATACATTGTAAAGTTACCTTCTGCAGATGTTTCAACCTGTATACCAAACTGGCACTGGGTTAAGTTAACATCGGAAGTGAGAGGAAGCGTCACTGTAAATTCGTTCCAGTCACCTTTCTTTATCATGTCGTAGCTCTTCCATGAAGAATTCCATTCTGATGCTGTCCAATCAGGGTTATGTGGCATAACATATGGCTGAATGGATTTTATTGGAGCTCCTTCAGGAATCCAAATTCTGAATGTCATTGATTGTCCCGGTTTTAAAACAGGTACGCTGCTGTTTATTTCAGCATCTACCTTACCGTCTTTTGAACCTACAGCCTCCCATTTAAGTGACTTGTTTCCTTGGAAAGCCTTATCAGAGGTAACTGATAATTTTGTTGTTGTACTGTCATTCGTTGTAAAGCCGTTTAATTCTCCGTCTTCAAAGTTGACGTCTGCATTATCACCTGTAGCTGATGTTATTGTAACTGTGTCTGTTACTGAATTTGACAGACCTTTTTCATCAATAGCTGTTAATTTTATTGTATATGTTCCGGGAGCTTTGTACTTATGAATAATATTTGCGCCGGAACCTTCTGTACCGTCACCGAAATCCCATGAATAAATATGAACATTTCCGTCAGGGTCAGTTGAAGCTGTTGCATCGAAATTTATATTATCTCCGGTAAATGCTTCTTTTGGTGATACTGTAAAGGCAGCTACCGGCGGTTTGTTTTCTGTTATTGTTTTGTAAGGTAAACTTTGTATTTTTGCAAGGAGGTATTGTTTTAGTATTCCAAAATCTACTGCATCAACAGCGTTATCAAGGTTTAAATCACATGCTTTGTCATAATTAGAATCAGGATTTAATAAAATTTTCTTAAAAAATGCATAATCTATAGCATCTACAGTTCCATCTTTATTTGCATCACCGTAAAGTATTGCAGGATTACTTGAGTCAAGAACTATGTGGCATACGGTTAATGCAGGTATTGTGTAAGTTAATTTGTTACCGCTTATAGCATCTATAGTATCTTTTTCTGTTATGTTTGCACTGCTTCTATCAAATGACCATACTCTTCCTGATGTATACTGCTTGTCACCGCTTATACCAAAGTTAACTGTCATAGGACTATCATAATTTTTGTTTATCAGGATAACATGTAATTTTGAATCGTCTTTTGAATCAACTGAAGCATATACAGAAGTGTTTTCTACGTCAGAGGTTTCTGCTTTTACCTTTGTATCTCCATATTTTGAACCGTTACCGTCATAGTTTGTATACATGTTTACACCTGCTGCTGTGTAACTTCCGCCACCCCAAACAGTTGCAAGGTAAACACCGTATTTACCGAATACACCCAATACATCAGCTTCGGCTATACCACCGGTTATATGGTTGTCTGCACCATATGAATATTCTGTGAAGGCAAGCTTTGTTCCCGGATTATACTTAGCTATGGACTCTTGTACTTTTGGTATTAAAGGAAGTCCGAAGCTGCAGTACTGTGCTATCCAGCTGTCTTCTTTATATGTAGGATCCCATAATGTTCTGGCTGCCTGTAGACGTGCTTTGTTACATAGAATATTTGTTGGGTCTTCTCCAAAACATATTCTTTGTCCTCCACCCTTTGCCTCAGGATACCAGTGCAGGTCGAGAGCATCTACCAAACGGGTTCCTGCTTCAGTAGAAGCCTTTTTCATGCTGTCCAGATAATAATCAAGGAACCATGTGTAGTCTCCCTTTAAATCTGCCCAATCGGTAGCTGACTGAAAATCATTGTATTCAGCAAATCCATATGCTACGAGACCAAAGGTTTCTGCACTAGGATCCACGCCTTTTACCGCTTTTGCAAGGTTGATATTCTTGTCAACCAACTCTACACAGGTTGGCTTTTCAGGATGAATTCTTGGATGTGTGCTTGGCCACAGAGCTGGCTCATTGTCTAATGCGTAGCCTTTTATTCCTGTTGCTGTAGAGGCACTTCCATATTTATTTACAAGGAAGTTTACCAACTCATCCATATATACATAGTTGTCAGTTGTATCCGGAGTAAGTGATAAAGGTGCATCCTTTTTGAATTTTACCTCTTTCCATCTGTTCGACGGTGCTACTTCATCTTCCGTTACAGTTCCATTTGCATCCGCAGCAACATATCCTGCTGCCTGCAAGGTTACCAATGAATACGGTTCGCCGGCTGCAAGGTTTTTGTCCTGGAAATCAGTTATTACTACGCCCGGTTCACTCCATTTTTCTTCGGGGATTTTGTTGCTTGTCAACATATACGCGTCACTGGACTGCTGCCAGTCACTACCTGCATTTGAGAAATTGTTTTCCCAGTTGTAACCGGTTATTCTGTTACCGCCGAATCTCTTTGCAGTTAATTTTGCATTATTGAACTCCCAGTTTCCTCCATAAATATACGGGCTAATTGCAGCTCTCTCAGCAGTTGTGTCTATACTTACATTGATTGCTTCACTGGCAGCTACGGAAGAGATGCTTGCAGGAATCATAGTTGTAAGAAGCAATGCGGATCCAACAACTAAAGCTCCAACCTTTCTCATTTTTGTTACTTTCGCCATTTAATTCAAGTCTCCTTTTATGTTTTTTACTCATTCGCTGACATTCTGGTAGATGGTTATTATTCTTATCCCCCCTTTCTTTTCTGAATTTTCACCCAAATGTTGCAAATGATAATTTAATTCTTGTTTTTAACATATTTTTAATATGTTGTAACTTAAATTATACCATAAATTAAAGTAATATATTGTTAAAATTTCTGCTTATTTGAAGTACTGTGATAAATGGGTTATTCATAAAAACTTGAAATCCGGCGGGCCTGATGGAGAACTTGCTGCATCCCTACGTTATCTTAATCAGAGATATACAATGCCATACGAGCAAGCAAAAGAGATATTGTATAAATGTATATAGGAAATTAATCTTTAGCTCTTAAATAGAAAACATCATCAAAGGACTTATCTAGCATATTCCAATCAATATATATATCTTTTACTTCGTTTCCTTTTTCATCTTTTATGGTATATGCCTCGATTTTATTGATAACTCTTTTAAGCAATGCATTATTTAAATTATTAACGTCAACTTTATTAATAAATTCAACATAGTTATTATATTTTCTTTTTACTTCATTTCTTGCGTGATCAATTCTTTTAATTTTAGCAAGCTCGGTGTCTATCATTTTTTTATTGTTTTGTAGCTCATCGTTTTGCTGCTTGTACTGTTCTTCGTCAATAATATTTTTTGAAAATAACTTTAAATTTGCTGATACTTCTGCTTTAATCTCATCCAGCCGCGCCTGAAGCTCAGTAATTTTTTCTTCTACTTCTTCACTGCTATAAAATGACTGCATATATTCACTAAACATTTTATCAAGTGAATCCTTGTTTGTTCTCAGTTTTTCTATTTCATTTTTTACTCTTTCTATCAACACATCTTCATGCCATGAATTTCTGTACTGGCATATATCATTGTGATATTGATCATGTTGGATACAGACCCATTCAACTCCGAATTTTCTTGTTCCATCCTTACGTTTCCAGCCCCACAATTTTTTCCTTCGCATTGCTATTCCGCAATTTCTACAGTAAAGGAGATTGCTGAAAATATGCGCATTACTAGGTCTTGATGCCGTACTATACATCTCTTTTCTTTTAGAGTACTCTCTTTGTACTTCCTGAAAGGTTTCATCAGATATAATTCTCAGCTCTTCTCTTTGGTTTATTATCCATTCGTCTTCTGGTACCGGTTTTCTGCTTTTGTAAACTTGCCCATCATGGACAAATCTGTCTAAATTAATATCTGTATTAATTTGTCTATGTGTTATTTGTTTTCCTGTATATATT
This sequence comes from Ruminiclostridium papyrosolvens C7, assembly GCF_000421965.1. GTDB lineage: Bacteria > Bacillota > Clostridia > Acetivibrionales > DSM-1351 > Ruminiclostridium > Ruminiclostridium papyrosolvens_A. Next base: position 33,150 of record NZ_ATAY01000069.1, read on the forward strand.
TCATTTGATATGATACCAAAAATCTGTGATGTAGACCATCTTCTCCCCTTTTGTGTAAGTATCTTTTCACTATTCAGATATTTTACTATTTTGGTGCTTCCCCAACCTTCCAAATACAAATCGAATATCTTTTTTACAACATCCAACTGCTCTTTTACAGGTTCCAGGTAACCTTTATTATTTTTATATCCATAGGGCAAGGCACTTGTAAATTTACCTGCTTCCTGAGCTTTTCTTATTCCGAATTGAACCGCAGTACTTTTGGCCCTGCTTTCTTCTTGCGCCATAACAAATAATATATTAATGGTAGCTTCATTTGCCGGATTCAAGCTGTCAAGCCATCCGTCTTCAAAAATAACTTTAATTCCCATTACTTTGAGCTTTTTTAGAATTCCTGCACCGTCCTCCACGTTTCTGGCCCAACGCTGTACATTTTTTACAAGAATAGCATCAAACTCTTTTCTATATGCACATTCGAGCATATAGTTAAAAGCTCCCCTATTTTTGAGCTTTGTTCCGGAAATTCCTTCGTCCGCAAAAATGGATGGTATATATTTAACAACCTCATTTTTCTTATCTTTTGAATAATACATTCCACATTCTGCTCTGGTAAAACCATTCTTATTAAACAATTCCGTATAATGCTTTATCTGATTTTCCAAACTATTCATCTGCTCTGTACTGTCAGAACTTACTCTGCAATATGCAACACATCTCATATATAATCTTCTCCAATATCGCTAAATATACCTTATATTGGTTTAATAATATTATACATGAACAGATAATTCAAGATTCAATGGTTACAGACAATTCTTTCCCATTTATTATATATATCTTTAGGAATTGGTTTTAAGCCATATTCGTAAATAAGTATGTCATTTACACTCACGTCCAGTAATTCTGATAATTGCTTATCTGATATTTTCGTATCCCTGATTCTCAATAAATATAGCTGTCTCCCAGTCCTCACTTAATTCGCCCCCCTATACCTACATGATATTCAAAAGAAAGAATCCGGTTCTCTATTTAAGTTCTTTCTCATAACACATCTACATACTGGATTTACTTCAATTTGAAGGAACTCCAGTACATAGTCTATTATGAATTTTTTATCTTTCCGCCAATTCAAATTTTAATTATAATTTCCTCGCAGGGTTTAACCTCTTGGCTCCGCTCCGGTATTATCAGCAGCTATTTGTGACTGGCATATTGCCATTATCCATGTGAACCGCCGAATGCAGTTCTATTTCTTCTAATAACGGTAGCACCTTTACAAAGGTTTCAATGATCTTCTTTTCCTCTGCTGACAAATTTGACAATATGTATACCACTCCCCTTAATTTAAGTAATGGCTATTATTACCTTTATGTCTCTATGAGACAATTATATGATTCAAAGGGACGTAAGTCAATAGTTTTGTTACCTAAAATGTTGCAAAGAAACAAATTATATATTATGCTAAAATAAGGGAGGTGTTTTTGTGAATGAACGATTGAAAATAATTAGGCAAGAATTAGGTCTAAGCCAAGAAAGTTTCGGTAACAGTATAAATTTATCAAGATCGCATATCGCTTCTTTGGAAAATGGATTAAGAGAATTGACCGATAGAACTATATCTGATATTTGCCGTATATATAACGTCAACGAAAATTGGCTTAGAACTGGTAAAGACAAAATGTTCATCCAATTAGATAGAGAAGAAGAATTATCTAAATGGGCCGGCTCTTTGGTTAGCCCTAATAACGATAATGAATTCATGAAGAAGTTTGTTTATGTATTAAGTAAATTGGATGTAGATGATTGGAAAGTTCTTGAAAAAATTGTTACTTTAATGGCAGAGGATAAAGATAAAGGCTAGTTAATAAGCACATAACTAGCCTTTTATCATACTAATAAATAAATATATTCTTTTTAAGATACTAACATTATCTATGTTAGTAAGCATTTCAATAATTAATTTTTTATATTGGATACTTTTTATATCATGCGATTCTGTAATTTGTTTCGTAATCATGTATCCTATCTCCTAAATAGCTTTTATAATATAATCTATAAAATTCTCCCTTCTTTAAAATGTTAAGTATATGATTCGGAATTGCGGTTATTTATTCTAAAAGCTTATTTATCAGTCCGGCATTTATATTTGAGTTACTCATTGTTCAAAACTAACTATTTATTGTCCAAGATTGAAAAAAATCATTACTTGGTAATAATTAACTGCATTTATAACAAGATATTACATGAATAATTGTTAAGGTGGTATAATATAAAAGCGATACGGGCTATGCAACTTTAAGCTTCTTCCAAAGCTCAAAATTGTAAGGAATAAATAACTTAGTAATAATATTTTACCTCCTTTCAGGGGTTATTTACTTTTATTCACCTAGAGTATATATTGATGTTTATTACTATGTCTACATTTATTTACCAAATAGCTTGATTTTATGTCTAAAATTTGAAAATATTCTGATTTTTGACGATATTTGATAAAATATGAACTTATTTTTATTAGGGCTACTATAAATATGGTAGTCTATGTTTGAGTTCACATAATTTAACATATATTATTGTACTATCACCCTATTAAGGAGGTAGTATTAGTGTTAAAATTGTCAGTCCTTGATGACGATCCCCAAATGATTGAACAGTATGAAAACATAATTCCCGAATGGTTTAAAAAAAATAATCTAAATGGTGAATTAGTTATTGCAACAACAAGCCATACCAAGTTTTTAGAAGAAATTAAAAGTAATACATCCAATGTATGCATTATTGATATAAACCTAAAGGATAACGTCAATGGTATGTACATAGCGGAACAAATTAGGAAAAGCCACTCTACAATAGAAATTATTTTTGTAACTGGTTGTTTGGATTTTATTCAACGAGCCTTTGAAGTGCGAGCTTATCAATTCATTCAGAAACCTGATATGAAATTATTAGAAGAGACAATAGTCAAACTCGCTAATGAAAAGGAATCTCTTAATCAAGATCATGTAGAAATTAAATGTAACTCAGAAATCTATTTCATTCCTATTAATGATATAAATTTTATAGAACGCTTAAAAAGAAGAACTATATTACATGCAAGAACAGGTGATTTTGTTACTTATGAAGGACTCGAAGATCTTGCCAGTAGGATTGGAAGCAAGAAGATTAAACGTTGTCATAGATCTGTTTTTGTTAATTCTGACAAAATCTATTGTATAGACCTTAAACGCAAAATAATTACTTTACAAGACAGTACGACCTGTGATATCGGACCTAAATTTTTTAGTGATTTTCATTCCACTGAAAGGATTAAATCTATATGAGTATATGGTACTTATTGGTAAATACACTCTTTTCAACCTTGTCAGCAATCCTTGTGTATGTATTTTTAAAAGTTAATTTTGGTTTTAACTGTTCCAGAAATCGCTTGTTAGTTTTTTTAGCTTTGTTTGGCTTTATTAATGGTGCTATGTCAACTGCATGGACACAACTCATTGAAATGCCTAACGAATTACAATTTATAAAGCCAATTATTATAATGTTGTTAAGTATTGAATCAATTCGGTTCGTGTTGAAAGTAGACTGGAGTAAAACAGTTTTATCATTATTTATAATTATGATTGCCACAGGTGTCGGCAATTTTGTAGCCCCCGTACTATTTAATTCCCTCGGTTTAGGTATTACAACAAAATCTGTAAGTGAAAATGTAACATTATATTTTTTAGTTAATATAGTTATTCACACTATAGCTGCTATTATAATATTTATATACCCTGTATTCTCACGATTAAAAAAAGTGAAAAATTTTAAGTCAATTTCTGTTTTACTTGGTATAACAATCCTTGTTATGGTTTTTAACAACAGCATATATTTTTCTCGGAACATATCAGTTTTTTCATCGATAATGGCACTATTATCTTCTTTGCTATTTTTTATTACGGTAATAATCCTTATTAATAAGTACCAAAAAAGCGAAGAACTAAAAGAGGAACAGAGACAACAAATATTTTACAATGAATCTCTTAGTAATACTTTGCAGGAGTTAAGAAGAGTTAAACATGACCAAAATAACCATTTGTCTGTCTTAAATTATATGATACAAAATAAGAAATGTGATGAAGCGATTAAATACATATCTGAAATTTCCGCTACCATTAACACTATAAATACAACGATTTATAATATAAAAAACGTTGCGTTATTTGCAATAATCTCCTCAAAAATGGATATGGCTGAATCTTCAGGTATAGAAATCGATTTAAAAACCTTAGGTGTAATAGACTCTATACCAAATATAAAGGTATCTGATTTATGTGAAATAATTGGTATTTTCTTAGATAATGCTATTGAGGCCGCACAACTCAGCGATAAAAAAACTGTAGGTGTGAATATCTTTAGTTTTGATACATGCATTGATATTAAAATTAGCAACAGCTGCGACAATATGCCTCCGATGGGGAGGATAAAAGAAGATGGATTTTCAATAAAAGGCGAAGATCGTGGACACGGATTGGCTATAGCAGAGAAAATACTAAGCAAATATAAAACCGTCTTAAACTCAACAATGTATGATGACATTGAAAATAAATTTATTCAGGCCATAAAAATAGAAAGACATATTTAATCATGTCTTTCTATTTTTATGTTACTTCAACAAAGATTTTGGGCATTCCTTTTGATAAAAGGCCCAAATCCAACAAGCTCCTGCTGATGTCGTTGCTGCAAAAACACCTAGTACTGACAAAAGTAACAGTACCACAAATTTAAGGCGTTTAATCATAAAATCACCTCCAATATTTAACTATATTTTATATATTAATTATTAGTAAAATTCGATAAATTTTAACAAAATTCACTCTATCACCAATATTTTATAATAAATCTCATATTTTTGCTATTGTATTTTGAAACTTTTAGTATAAAGTATGAAATAGCTTTTTGAATGGTATTTTTTAATTGGCCGAACTATTTCCAAGAACCGATATACTTGCACGCAAAAGCAATGCAGAAAACAGAAAAAACGTTTGCTAAGTCAAAAAATGAAATTAAAATTAAGACGTTGGAAGTTCAAAATTATTAAATACTGCTGTAGATAGTGGTATTTCAGATATTATAACTTGAGTTTCAACTTGAACAAGAATAAATAGAAGAATATCCCCAACTTTCCACTTCTTGATGGCTGATTTTTTCTTCTCCCCACAAGCCATATTTCATACATACTTCAAACCCCTATTCCATATATAAAAATTTCAGACTAGTGCGAGGTCATTTGTTTATTTATATTATTCACATGGCACTGGTTTTATTAATGTTTGAATGGTACAAATTAGGAGATATACCGAATATATTGCTTTATTGCGCTCCTGCTGCGGTTTCTTTTGGTTTCCTGTCTGGCTACGGTAATATATAAAATAATTAATCAAATTACAGGAAAGATAAGCAAGGCAGTAACAAAGCCCATGGAGATTTGAAATATCTGATCCATGGACTTTGTTATAGTATTTAGGAGTATTAATAATATAAATAGCGCTATTTTTTAACTATTGAAAAACTATCTGTTTTTGTCATAGAATCTGTTCTGTATGTATCAAATGAAAGGCTGCTGCCATTTATACTTACATATGAGAATGTGGGGGCATTGACCTGGGATCTGACTGCAACATAGTTTGCCTGAGTTCCGTTAAGGTCGTAATACTTGCTTCCTGATGAAGAGTTCAGTGTAAAATAAACTGTACCCGAAGGATTTACTACAGCTCCGTTTGTGTCGTATGTCTGAGTCAATTGGGGCACATTGCCTTTCATAACATAAGTTCTCGTATATGAATGGTCATGCCCTGTTATTACGATATCAATTCCATAACTGTCAAATATGGGGTAGAGTGCATTTCTGAGTTTTATAATAGAAGATTCTAATGCATGACTTCCTGAACCATAAATGTCATGATGAAATGTTACTATTTTCCATGTCTTATTTGGGTTAGCAGCAACAGCATTTTTTATAAATGTTTGATGCGTAGTTCCACTGGTGTTATTTGTATTAAGTACCATAAAGAGTGTGTTACCGTAAGTATAATAATAATCACCAGAACCGGGAGAGGTAATTCCATAAACATTGGAGATGTTTGGAAGATTAAAGTGGTATCCGTAGTTTAAAGCTCCGTTATCATGATTACCCAGAGCTGGTGCAAGAGGGATACTTGTAAAATTTGCCGGCGAAAAGAAACCGGTAAAATTAGATTCGCTGTTATTGGTATTAACCTGATCTCCGGCTGACATAATAAAGGAAGCATTAGGAAATTGGTTTATTGCTTTTGTTATTGTTTCATTCCATCCAGTTGTGTCTGAAGCAATGCTACCAGCTCCAATCTGAGGATCTCCGACTGCAAAGAAGCTAAACTGTGTTCCAGAACCGGTTGTATAGAAATAATTGGAACTCCAGTTGCCTAGGCCATCACCAATACGGTAAACATACGAAGTTGCCGGAGAAAGAGCAGTTACAGTTGATTTATTGCTGTAATAACCGGAAGCAGCAGAGTTGGATGTACAGTAAAAGGAATTAGCAGTATCAGCGGGAAATTCTGAACCTGTCATGGAAGATTTCAAAGCAATCTGAACGAGACTCTCAGTTCTGGATGTGGAATACCAGGAAATATTAAGTTCTGATATGCTTTTGCCAGGGGTTAAAGCGATATCTAAGGCATTAAAAACTGCTGCATGAGCAGATATAAATGTAAGAAATATAACCAAAACTACCGATAAAATTGGGGTAAGACGAAATAAATTTGATTTTTTTTTCATAAATAACCCTCCTATGTTTAAGTTGAATAATTTGGTATAAATTTTATTTATAGGTAATTACCAACTTAACTATAACTAATCAGTATTGGTTTGTTATTAAAACCATGTAAATTAATTGTTAGCTTAAATCGATTTTTTCATTTCGGAATACTAATTGAATATGTTGCGCTTTATATAAATTTGAGGTTTGCCCTCCATCCTTCTTGAATCGTGGAGTCCTTTCAACTGCTCCGTATTTACATAGCTCTCTCATGGCCCTCATTATTGTTGAGATTGATTTCCCCACTATCTGAGCGATTCTGTTCAGGGATGGAAAACAGGTTTGATTAGTATTATCGGCATGTTTGCACAGACAAAGATATACGAACCTTGCACTTTGGGATACGATACTTCCTGTAAAACAAATACTGTCAAAAGCCTCATTCATGTACATATTTATATAAGCCTCCATTTTTTCAGTAGTAATTGTTAAGGCCCCATGACTTTTATAGTCATGGAGCCTTGATAAAATTAAAAAAGTTTAACCATATTATCATTTGTTTACTCTGTGATATTGTAGCATTACAATACATGTGTGACAATTAGGGGTATGGGCAGATTTTTGTAAAAATCGTACGCTAAGCTTCATACCCATTAAATTTTGCTTAAATTTGTACGCTAAGGAATATTCAAATTGCTAGGTTCATTCAGTGATCGTAGATTAGTCAGTGGTTTAATGTTTTCATGTTAAAAGTGTATTCGCCTAAGAAATTAATATGCTTTCAATCCAAAGGAGAGATATAATTAAGCAGCTCTTCTGTCAGGGTATTTTTCTCCTTCAGATATCCTATAGCTTTTTCAAGATACACAGTGTTCCATACGGTTATAGCATTGATGATTATATTCAGGGCACTTGCTCTTTGCAGTTGATCTTTCAATGCTTTTTCATGCAGTTCCCCACGTTTCCCAAAAAATATAGCTCTTGCCAGTGCATTTGTAGCTTCACCCTTGTTAAGTCCTTTCTGAATCCTACGGCGTAAGGCTTCATTGGATATGTAATCGAGGATGAATATTGTCTTTTCAATTTTGCCCATTTCTTTCAGGGTATTTGGACTAATATCATCTAAAATGACTTTGCCAAAAGCAATGGAGTAAAAATCAATTTAAAAATTATTGGTATTGTTGATTCTATTCCATATATAAAAATTTCAGATTTGTGCGAGGTAATAGGCATTTATCTTGACAATGCACTAGAAGAAGTTTTAACTAACGGAAAACTAAAATTTGATATGCAAATAATAAGTACGGACAATAACCTTACAATTAGAATAGATAATGAATGCGATAAAATTCCTAATGTAAAAAAATCATCTAAAGGTAAAGATCGAGGAGACGGGTTAAAACATTCTAAGTTCAACTTTTTTTGATGAAAGTAATATGATATTCTCTCAAGTACTAACAATAACAAAAGAGGCTTAACAGCCTTTTTTGCTTATTTGAGTAATGATTTAGGGCATTCTTTTTGATAATAGGACCAGAGCCAACAGGCACCTGCAGATGCAGTAGCTGCAAATACTCCAACTAGAGATAGAACAGTCAATACCAATAATTTGATTTTTCCCTTCATGTAATTATCCCACCCCTCTTATTATTTGTTATTTTATACACTATTGGTGTAATGTTAACAGTTAATATTATTGTTATCACCGAAATAATATTTGAGTAAATATTGGGAACTATCAGTGTAATTACAAAGCATGTCACCAATAAAATACTACTCTTTATCCTTAACTCCCGTTTTCTTCTTTCAGTAACAATAGGTTTTGACTCCAGATCTGCAGGTGCATATATAAATGTCAAAATTCCTGATAAAGCGAATAAAACTATATTTAGAAATTTTATATTAATAATCTGTGCCAGGTATACGGTACCAAATATGAATGTAAAGTGGGTAATCACACATCCGATTTGGATTTTAGCATGTACACCGCCCAAGTAAGATTTATTTATTGAAAACACAATAACAGCAACTATTGCATACTTTAATTGTCCCAGAATTAAAGCAGCAACTAATACTGCAAGTAATTTCAAACCATCTGCAAAAGCCATATACTGTCCGTAATCAATTTGTTCTGCTTTTTCTTCTGAAATTCCCGAAACATTTAAAATGATCTCATTAGTGATTTTCTTTGTAAAATTCTCTAGCATCTAATCACCACCGTTTACATTTTACACATTATATCCCTTTTTTCTCTCTTTGTCGATAATATTTTATTTGTTAAAGTCGCATGCAAGATTTGATATGCTATAATATTTATGGTATTCCAAAGTCAAGCTCTTTAACGGCTTCATGATTGCTCATTGTTTGTTCTATGGCTTTAATTATACCGAGAGGATTTCGTATTTCATGAGCAACACCAGATGACAATTCTCCCAATGAAGCCAACTTTTCACTTCGAATTAGTTCCTTTTGTAGTTTTTTGACCTCAGTTATGTCGTCAATTATTATGACAAACCCTTTTTTATACTGCCCCAATTTAACGGAAATGTGTTAATACTAATATCTTTTTCCGTATTCTTAATTTTGACAGTTAATTCAGTGCTGTCAACTAGTTTACCGTTTTTGAACTACATTTTAATTTTATTAGCAACACTTTCGCAGCAAGCAAAGGCCTCAATAAAATTCTGCCCGATACAGTCACCATCAACCCCCAGCATAACTTTGCGCTCTGGTTTGCCATAGTAATAAGCATATCCGACAATTCATACTGAACCCCTCCTTTAGGTGTATTAATATTTATTTTGATTGTAATGTATTTTATCATTCTTAACGATATTTTCCCAAAACACTTACATGCTTCGAAAAGGTCATGTTTACATAGTGGGTGTTCTGGGTTCAAAACTTCTATAACAAATTTAGTAAAACTGCAATCCGAGTGTTATCTATGATTATTAAGAGTTGACATTTTCTTTATGAAGAGAATTTAAATATCTTAGTGCAAATTATTTTATCAAGTGTATCCTTTATTTTAAAGTACTTATAATTATAAAACGTACGTTTACTACTGCATTATGAAGTTTTATTTGATCATGAAAATGCTCCCCTTCCGGTATAAGTTATTTTAAAACAGAACTTATATACCATTGGGGAGTATATCCAGCAAATCATTGGGCTATATTCTTATTTCATCTAGTTATTCTTATTTTCCACCCTCTATAACAAGACTCTCTTTGTAATCTTCCCCGTATACATCTGCTAATGTAACATCATAAGCTTTATGTATAAAATTCTCTTTTCCGAGGGCAGTGAGTTCATTATTAATCCAATCGAGGAGCTCTTTATTTCCTTTCTTTACAGCAGGCGCTATTGTATCCTGACCTCCCAATGATGGTACACCAACAGTGAACCCAGGATTCTGTTTTGCCCATGCTATTACTTCAGTGTTGTCGTTAACTATAGCAGTACCACGCCCGTCTTTTAATGCTTCAAATATTTCTGTATATTGTTCAAACTTTAGTTGTTCTATGTCAGGATAATTCTTTGTTAAATATGTCTCAGCGGTTGTTCCTTTAGCGACAATAGCTTTCTTACCCTTTAGTTGATCAATTGAGTTAATAAGAGCACTGTCTGGAGACACTATTCCAAGGGAAACTTTCATATATGGATTTGCAAAATCTACCTTTTGTTTTCTTTCGTCTGTAACCGTAAAGTTCGCCATTATTATATCAACCTTGTTTGATTCCAAGTATGCAACTCTGCTTGCTGCATCTACCAATACAAATTCAACCTTTGATTCATCTCCTAGTAAATCTTTTGCAAATCTTTTGGCAATATATACATCAAAACCTTGATTCTTGCCATTTGCATCCACGTAACCAAATGGGTTCTTATCGCTGAATACACCAATCTTAATTGTACCTCGCTCTTTTATTTCATCAATTGAACTCTTCGCATTTGAAGTATTTGTACTTGCACTGCAGCCTGCCAGTACCCCCAATGCTAATACTACACTTACTGCTAATGGGATAATTCTTTTAATCTTAATCATGCAATCATTCCTCTCATTTTTATTTAATATTGAAATATATTTAAGAAGTGCTTAGCACGTTCTGTCTCTGGGTTTGTAAAAAATACATCTGGCTCTGATATTTCACATATACTGCCTTTATCAATAAACACTATCTTATCGGCAACAGCCTGGGCAAATGACATTTCATGAGTTACAATAACCATTGTCATCCCCTGCTTCGCCAGTCCCAATATGACTTCTAAAACCTCTCTTACCATTTCAGGATCAAGTGATGCGGTAACCTCATCAAATAACATAATGTCAGGATTCATACACAAAGCCCTTACAATAGCTATTCTCTGCTTCTGACCACCTGAAAGCTGACGAGGATATGAGTTCAGTCGCTCGAGTAATCCTACCCTGTCTAATAGCTGCTTTGCCTGCTCCATCACCTCAAATTTATTTCTCTTTTGTACTTTAATAGGGCCTAAAAGGATATTTTCCATGACTGTCATATGCGGAAATAAATCATAGCTCTGGAATACCATCCCTATATGCTGGCGGATTTCCTGCCAGTTCACATCTTTATTGATAAGACTTTTATTCCTGAATTTTATATCTCCCCCTTGAATACTTTCGAGGCCATTGAGACATCGTAAGAGAGTACTCTTTCCACACCCTGACGGTCCTAAAGCAACAACAACTTCTCCTTTTTTTATACTGAGATTTATATTCTCTAGTGCCGTTATCCCGTCATATTCTTTGTGTAAACCCATTATTTCAAGCAATACTTCGTTGCTCCCCTTATCCATGATAACCTCCCTATCCATTCCACTTATTTTCTAACCTCTTAGCTAACATTGAAAGTGGATAACAAATTATAAAATAAAGTATAAATACGAAACCATAAACCCAAAAGGATGCTGTAGGCACCTCTAAACGTGAAAACTCTATGATCTGCTGGCCTACCTTTATAACATCTATAACTCCTATCAAAACTACCAGAGAGGTAGTCTTAACCATCCTTGTAGCCAAATTTATGGCACCCGGTAACATTCTCCTTATTGCCTGTGGTATTAGAATGTACCTGTAAAGTCCCCAGAAACTAAGCCCTATTGCCTTTCCAGACTCAATCTGATGTTTTGGCAGCGATTCCAATGCACCTCTTACGATATCCCCCATTTCGGCAGCACCCCAAAGAGTAAATACAATAATAGAAGTGATCTCTCCACTTACATGTAGATTTAACGCGGTAGTAACTCCAAAATACATAATAAACAACCAAACAAGAATCGGTATTATTCTAAACACTTCTAAATATATTCGACAAACCGAACGTATCCATTTTGACTTTGATGTCCAGATAACTCCTAAAACTATTCCTAGAAACGATCCTATAACAATTGAAATAAAAGCTATCTTTGCTGTTACTAGCAAGCCGTCAAAAAGGCGCTGCATATTCATTCCCTTAAAAAGCACACTAATTCCCAAACTCTGCATACCGCACCTTCCTTTCCAACCATGTTAGTAGTAATGATAAAGGCAAAATTATGACTACATATACAGCCACCAACATGAACAGGGCTTCAAAGGTTTGATAATACATACCTATTAGGTCCTTTGTTATATTCATAAGGTCAACCACTGAAATGGCTCCTACTATAGAGGTTTCTTTCAGCAAAAAAATACAATTTGCACCTAACGAAGGCATACTAACTGAAAATGCCTGGGGAAAAATCACATATCTCACAAGCTGAGCTTTGTTAAGCCCTATGCTAAGGCCAGATTCAATCTGTGTCTTACTTATAGCTTCCAAACCGCTTCTGTAGGCCTCCGCCATATAGCTTCCTCCTAAGAAAGACAAACCAATAATGGCACATGCATTCTCACTTAGGGCGATCCCCAGTTTTGTAAGCCCGAAGTATAAGAAGAACAACTGTATAAGCAACGGAGTATTGCGTGATAACTCGATATAAACTTGAACAATTGATTTTAACACTTTAACCTTGAAGTACAGAACAATGCTGCATACAAAACCAATTATTAAAGAAATCAATATACCCAAAAATCCGAGTTTTAGTGTTGTCCATCCTGCTTCCCGGTAAAGTGGCAAGCTATCCATTATAAATTGCCAGTTAAGATTCATTTATTTGTCACCTCAATCATGCTTAACACCCTTAAAAATATAAGATTGTTGTTTATTTTCGCATAAAAAACCCTCCCCCGATTCAGAGGCAGAAGTTAATTCCGCGGTTCCACTCTGTTTACCGGACGCAAAATCCGGCTTCTCACCACTTTCGGTACTAAAATACCTCAACACTATAACGGGTGTAGCCGCTGGAGTCTACTATACTTCAATCCAGTACTCAAGGATACATTTCAGTTAATATTAACCTTAAATCCCTTCCAGCCTATGAGGATTTCTCTCTGTAGATCTACTTTAACTTACTCTTCCTTTCATCGTAATTTACACTATTCCTATCTGTTTACTATGTTATTTCACAGGAGTGCTTTTGTCAATATTTTTTATTAACCTCATATATTTCATTCTTCATTTTCTCTTAACAAAACCTTCATCTATTCTCAATTAAATCTTCAAAAGTTTTCTCTATTTATTTTACAAAGTAATGAAAAATGATTAAAAGAACTTGGTTATGATGAAAACGGAAAAATTGAATCGTGTCCTTATTGCGGTGGATATATGTACCAATTCGCTACCGAGAATTTCCGTAGCTTTTCGTGTACTTAATGTGGTGCAAATTTTAGGCCCGAGATTTTAAGAGGTCTGATACCAAGTTTGCATTATTAGAAATATTAATATTACTAATAATACTCAGGGAGACTATAAAAGTTGATAAAGTAATAACTGATATTATTTTTTTTATAGTTTTAGACATAACTTCTCCTTATGTAGTTTATTTTGCAAATAATTCGGTCAACTTTTTACAATATATAAACATTTATTATAATAATTGCAGTAAACGATTGATTACTTTTTTAAGAAAAACTATTGCAAATATTTAACAAATATGTATAATAATATATATAGACCGAATACCTTACATAAAAAGTTAACGAGAAGAACTCGAGGCTGAGCTTTCTTTCTACTACAGTAGAAGGAATCTTGGCCTTTTTGTTTCACAAAATTTATCGGAAAGCAAGCCCATAGTTGTGTTGTATATCGTACTTGTTTAGAACTGTATTGTTCTCGAAACCAACAATGATGTTGGTCTTGATTATATAAATGAATTGACAAAGCATTATCTTTATTTCAGCAGTATTTTAAATTATTACGGTAACCGCACTTCCGCATCAAAACACCATTGTGTTTTTAGATAAAAAGAAATTTGAGAGGAGGGATAACGTGAATAGCATCAGATCACCAAACAACTTAGCAAGGCCCCATAACCTCATTTGTGACTATGCATGTCTGATAATTGAGGATATTTGAAGCCTTCATATTTAATTAATAAACAAAAATACAAAAACTTAAAAAACAAATTTCTTATGAGAGGGGAAATACAAAATGAAAAAAAATATTTCGGCGTATATTTTAATAACAGCAATATTGTTACTTAACACTATAAGTGCCTTTGCAGCAAATGATCAGGACTTTGGCACTATAAACGATCAATTTAACATAATAAATGAAAAATTAGGAACACCTGATTTTATAACTGGCGATCTCACTTCTGTTTCAGACAAGAGTGATGAACAAATTATTTACGGGTATCTCAATAAAAATATCAATAAATTCAAACTCAATTCGAATGCCGAAAAAGCATTTAAAATCAACTCAAAATTCAGTGACAGCCATGGTACAAGACTTATTAGACTACAACAGGTGTATAATGGCATACCAGTTTTCGGATACACTCAAAAAGCTATAATTGACAAAAATGGTATACTTAAAAGCTTGTCAGGTGCGTCTGTATCAAATCTTGATAATGCTGTAAATCTTAAAAAAAGTATAGTAGTGAAAAGTGATTATGCAATAAAAACAGCAGAGGCTGACCTTGGTTTTGTGCCGAAATACGAAGATGTTCAACCAACCTCTGAACTGGTAATTTATAATGATTCTTATACATATCTGGTTAAACTCAATTTTCTTTCGCCTGAACCTGGCAACTGGTATTATTTTGTAGATGCAGTTACAGGCAGTGTAGTGAATAAATACAATAAAATCGAAACCGTTACAGGCACAAACACAACAGCTACAGGAATTGGAGTTTTAGGGAATACAAGGACCATCAATGCAACTTATTCCTCATCCCGTTATTATCTACAGGACAATACTCGAGGTAAGGGAATATTTACCTATAATACGAAAAATAGCAAATCGTTACCGGGCACTTTATGGTATAGCACCGATAACATCTTCAACGATTCCACAGATAGAGCAATGGTTGATGCACATTATAATGCGGCAAAAACCTACGACTATTATTTAAATAAGTATGAAAGGAACAGCTATGATAACTCAGGAGCTGTCATCAAGTCTACAGCGCACTATGATAGCAATTACAATAATGCTTTCTGGAATGGATCTCAAATGGTTTACGGCGATGGTGACGGTTCAACATTTATTCCGCTAAGCGGTGGTCTGGATGTTGTAGCACATGAGCTAACACATGCAGTTACCGATAGCGAAGATGATTTGGTTTATCAAAACCAATCAGGCGCTATCAGTGAGGCTCTTTCAGATATCTTTGGAACACTTGTTGAATACTATGACAACAATAATCCTGACTGGCTAATGGGTGAAGATATATACACTCCTTCTACACAAGGCGATGCACTGCGCTCATTGGCCAACCCTACATTATATGGAGATCCTGATCATTACAGCAACCGATACACAGGAACTTCTGATTACGGAGGAGTACATACTAACAGTGGTATAATTAATAAAGCTGCTTATTTGATCGCAAACGGTGGAACACATTATGGAGTCACTGTAAACGGAATAGGAAACGAAAAACTAGGTAATATTTTCTATCGTGCAATTGTCTATTACATAACTTCTAATGAAACTTTCAGTAACCTTAAAGCTCATGCAGCACAAGCCGCTGCTGATTTATACGGTACATCAAGCACTGAGGTACAAACTGTAAATGCTGCATTTAATGCAGTTGGCGTTAACTAAGATGTAAGAAATCAGCTCGCCCCTGATCACAACACCAATATATTCAGCAGAAAGGGGCTATCGCATTAATTAATGCATAGCCCCTTATAAGCTTTTATTCTGTTCCTCAAGACCTTTTCATTAGACCGGATACGGTTGCATATAGATCGTGAGTTTTTTCGGTTGTAAAGCGTTATTGTACATCTTTATTGCTATCCATATCCAGACATATCATGTCCGTTGAGGTATTATGTGAATAATATCTAATTTCATCAAACTTCTCCACTCTTCTTCGTAACAGGCTTTGTTTATTTTTAAGATATTTTCAATTTCTTCCATTACTTTATTTATTTAAAGGTAGCTGAAATTTATTAATAGCCCTTAGCAAATATTGCTTGATTAATGAGAAATCCAGTGCTGTTATTTGACCGTCACATCAACATCGGCAGCCTGTTTGCTATTTGAAGCAGGAAATTCGGAAATCTGGCCCAACAAATACCGTTTAACTAATGAATAATCCAGTGCATCGATCACGCCACTTCCATCAACATCACCATACATTATGGGAGTTTCGGTGGAGCCTGCTTGAACTTTTAGTACCACCACTCCATGGGAAGGAACATTGGCTGTATACCCCGTATCGAACGTGCCGCAATCCTTATGCTCCCATAGATCACGAACAGTGGCAGAACCATCGGCAAGCTTTATATCACTCCAATTGACTGTAATATCTGCCGAAGTAACTCCTCGATTCAAGAGTGTAACTGCCTTGGTAGTTACATCCGTCCCTAGAGGTTTACACCACACTTCAAGTTCTCCCGAAGTACTTACCTTAGTTCCCTGCACTCCTGCAGCGTCTTGGTCAATAGCAATGACTTCTTTGTTGGTAAGAATGTCTTTGGTAGCAGTAGTCATATTCCTAAGATCATTTCCGGCAATAAGAGGAGCTGCCATCATACACCACATACTGAAATGCGCTTTGTATTCCGTATCTGTCATTTTACCATTACCAACTTCTAACATATCCGGATCATTCCAATGGCCCGGACCTGCGTAAGCGGCTGACTTTGAGTTTACATCTATATTCTTTGTAATGCTTCCCCAGTCGTCACTAATATCTCCTGTTGTTCTCCAAGAATTACCGCAATCTACCATCCATGGACCTACAAAATACCAGCAGCATATACTGTAAAAAATAGGTCGTCCTGTTTTCAAAAGAGCATTTTGCATTTTTTCGTAGCCTGCCTTCAAATTACTGTCTGAAGCGCAGTTATCATATTTCAAATAATCTACACCCCAGGAAGCAAAAGTTGCTGCATCTTGTTCCTCATACCCCTGACTTCCACTCTGAGGAATATTGCAACAAGTGGTCACTCCCCTGTCACCATAAATTCCGAATTTTAACCCTTTTGAATGAATATAATCCCCTAAAGCTTTCATTCCGCTAGGAAAACGTTTAGGATCAGGAATAAGTTTTCCATTGGCGTCACGGGCTGGGTTTGCCATCCAATTGTCATCAAGATTGACATACTCATAGCCTGCATCCTTCATTCCTGTTGTAACCATTGCATCTGCAATTTGTTTGATTTTATCTTCATTGATGTCACCGCCAAAGATGTTCCAACTGTTCCAACCCATGGGTGGGGTCAAACCCAGATTGTTGTTCAGTGCCAGCACTTGATTGTCATTTTGAACAGATGACGGAAATGGTGAGATAAGCACCACTGTCAAAATTACCAAGGCCATAAGGCGTTTGAATTTTTTCATAGGAGTAGAACGCTCGTTAAATATGTACGCATGTTATAATGAGACTTCATCTATACATGTTCGAATATCCTTTTGGAGGGTTACGTGGTATAGCCATAATCACTATTATTTATATTCTACTAAAATTATACAAATCCTCCAAATATTTTTATGAAAATTTAAAATTCTTCCCAAGCACAATTAAATTATTTGTCAATTACACCCACACTTCATCCTATTATATGCTGTCACGGACTTACCCATATTTTTAACCTTGAAACAGAATCCCTAACACACACAGCCACCAAACCATTACTGCATAAATATACATACTTTCTTTTTCAGTAACCCTAGTTAAATGGATAAGTTCCTGGGGGGTCGCCCATGACCTCCCCCCGGTTCATTTTTCTTAAAAATGCGAGACTCAAACCAATATGACACTCTGTTTTTTGTACTAATCATGTATTTACTTAGTTTAAAGCGGTTGGCTGTGTTTTCTGTAGTTTCATTGAAAATATGTACATTTTCCAAGTTACAAATAGTATTTACCTCTGGTTCTTCAAAGGAATTGTTTTCATCGTCTTTTGGCTCTCTGTTATCCTGCTCATTTTTATCTATAGAGTCTTGCATGCACGAGCCGGTTCATTAGCTTCAAGTACTGAAAAAGAAATATCCTCCTGGAGTATCTCACACATTTCAAGCTGGTCTTGTTCCACTTTGTTTTCAGCTTCACTTATTGATATTTCTTCAAAATTACAAGGAACTATTTTATATAAATTTGAGGTTTGCCCTCCGTCCTTCCTGAATCGTGGAGTCCTTTCAACTGCTCCGTATTTACACAGCTCTCTCGTGGCCCTCTTTATTGTTGAGATTGATTTACCCACTATC
>NZ_ATAY01000070.1 GCF_000421965.1 Ruminiclostridium papyrosolvens C7
TAGTACAGTGACGGGAGGAGGAGGCGGAGCCGGTGGTTCAACACCTGTTGGACAGGATACAGCTACTACACCCCAACCACCGCTGCTACCAATTGTCACAGTGCCAATTATTAAAGGAACACCTGCTGCATTAGTTGATTCCCAAACGGTAATTGATGAA
Source organism: Ruminiclostridium papyrosolvens C7 (assembly GCF_000421965.1). Taxonomy (GTDB): domain Bacteria; phylum Bacillota; class Clostridia; order Acetivibrionales; family DSM-1351; genus Ruminiclostridium; species Ruminiclostridium papyrosolvens_A. The sequence goes on from NZ_ATAY01000070.1 coordinate 161, forward strand.
AGAAACGGTCAAGGGATGGCTAGACTTACAGGTCAGTCAATAAATACAATAAAAACAACAGTAGGGGCTGCACAGTCAGCTTATCAATCGTCAAATGAAAAACCTGATGTGTATGTAGTTGTTAAGGTCCATCCTGTTGAAGGTGCAAAAGGCTATGAACAGGTACTTCCTGTGGACATAGTAGATGATACAACGCCTGCAGCACACATTGTAATTGAAACGTCAGTGGGCGCTGTAAGTGTACCAACGAATATGTTGGCTAATCTGGGATATGCAGCAGATGAACTAATGGGAATATCTATAGCTCAGTCAGAGCCGATAGAACTCCCCGCAGAAACTCAGAGTTTAATAGGAAACAGACCGATAATTGACCTTATTGCTAAGGTGGCAGGAAATAAAGTTATCTGGAATAATGAAAATGCACCGGTAACCGTAGTAATTCCGTACACTCCCACACCTGTAGAAGCAATGAATCCTGATGGATTGACAGTGCTCTACATTGACAATAATGGGGTTGCACATTCGGTACCAAATGCTAAATTTGATGTAGTTACCAATACAATCGTATTCAGCACAACCCATTTCAGTAAGTATGCTGTGGTATTTGTAGATAAGACGTTTAAGGACCTGGACGGCGTACAATGGGCGAGGAAAGCCATTAACTCCTTGGCATCTAAGGGAATAATCAGCGGTGTTGGAAATGATGAATTCAGACCCGAGGCAAACATAAAGAGAGCGGACTTACTGAAAATGATGATCACGTCTTTAGGTTTGTCTTCGGAAGCTAAGGATAACTTCTCTGATGTTGATTCTGGTGAATACTATGCAGATACTGTAGCCGTGGGTAAAGCTCTTGGAATAGTAGCAGGGTATAATGGACAATTTCATCCAGAAGAAACAATTTCTCGGCAGGACTTTATGGTTATAGCTTATAAAGCAATCCAGTCTGCAAATATCAAACTGACGGTTGTACATACAAATGGTTTAACCAGATTTAATGATGCAGATGTTGTTTCAAATTATGCCAGGAAAGCAATAGAATTTTTGGCAAACAGGGGGATCGTCAATGGCAGCAACGCTAATATTAACCCAAAGGCTAAAATAACCAGGGCTGAGGCTGCTCAATTGATCTATAGTATATTCTTACAGAAGTAAAATTATTATAGAGTAAAGAGAAGTATGTATGTGGGAGTGCCAAAGTTGTCGCTCGTTTTGCTTGTTCGATTGTAATTAAGTTCACCAAAAATACTGGTATTGACTGTTCTATCTCTAGTTGGAGTATTTGCAGCTACTGCATCTGCAGGGGCCTGTTGGCTCTGGTCCTATTATCAAAAAGAATGCCCTAAATCTTTACTCAAGTAAGCAAAAGAGGCTGTTAAGCCTCTTTTGCTTCTCAAATGTTAATCAAGTGGCCAGGATAAATCTATATATTGTGCATAAACCCATCCCTTAAGGCCAGTACTCGTATATCCTTGTACCCACTTACCATCTGAACTAAATTGTAGAAAATTGATATAATCACCGTTATCCTTATAAAGTACTCCAAGCCTAGTACTTGAAGTATTGGGCTCAGATCTTACATTTACACCATTGCCGGTTATTGCAAACATTTGTCCTACCAAAGTACCCGGCCAAATACTCTGGGTTGAATTAACAGTATTTTCTTTAGATGTTTCACCGTATGTATTATTGTCTGCGATAGTAGTAGCACCGGTTCCTATTGTCAACGCAGTACAAACTGAAAATACTATAGCTAGTCCAATAAGTTTTCTTAACGAATCTTTCATAGATGAGTCCTCCTTAATATTTTATTTTTTAATATTTACACAACTTAACAAGACTTTAGCCACCCCAAGTTGGATGGTCTGTAAATGAGTTACATCCTTCTAAACATGACAGCGAAACGTACCCCGTAATGCCAGTACTAGTTGTTCCGTATACCCAATTACCGTCTGAGCTAAAACTACTAAATGTGACGTAGTCTTCGTTAGCTCCATAAAGTAATCCAAGCCTTGTGCTTGACGTACTTGGGGATTTCCTTACAGCTACAGCCTCTACGACAACAAAATAGTATTTATATGATGTCGCTGTAACTAACATATCGCTGGATGCAGAAACATCTACTTTTGTATTTGCAGAAACAATTCCTACATTGAGGCATAATGAAGAAAAAACTAAAAACAGAACTAAAGCTAATTTTTTCATGAGTACTTCTCCTTTCTTATAATTATTACTTACTTCCATATAATACCATAAAAATAAAAATATGTAAATACGGGCGCACATTCATATTCAATTCAATGTCGAGCTTATATCCTCGGTATACTGCAATAGATTTTGGCATAAATGAATTTTTGTACAAGGAAATATTAAATATGCAAGCATCGAAATAGTTATTCCCGGTGCTTTTGTGAGGAATTCAAATGGGGTTATCCGTTGAAAAATAAGATCAAGGTTTTTTATGCTATTTTTATTAATAGTAATACAGCTTTTTTTGTTTGTCTTTAGCAATAATACCTTCGCACAGGAGTTTACTTACGCACTTATTGGAGTATTACTGGTTACAGCAAGTATTTTTGGATTATTAATAAAATCCATGTTCCTTGGAAGAGCTGTTATTCTACCATATAAATCAGATTCAACCATTACAAAAGCGGCAAACGTACTCATAGTATTTTTAGAGGTAATGTAAATAATGAAAGATAAAGTAAGAGAAATTATAAACAATTGGGACCCAATAGATTATTTCCATACTCTCCAAAAGATGAGTACGAAGTTGAAACAAATCTTATTGCAGATGCATTGTGTAAGCCCAAAGACATTAAATTTTCGGCAAATAAAATAAAAGATATATTTATTAAAAGGTTCGGATATGACGTGTTTTCGAAAAAATACTCAAGAAATGCAGATAGCAAAGAAGCTTGTTATGAGGGATTTGTACAGCTAAAAAATGCCTTTCACAGAAGCACCCACCGGGTGTTTATTTCTTGTCCTTTTTTATTCCCAATTATCAGCCTTGGATATTTTATGAGAAAAATAAAATACATATATTGACAATAATAACTGTTTATACCATAATATTACCAGACTAATCCAATTACGCAATATAAATAAAACATCAAAACACAATAAAAGAAGAGAGGATATTAAAATGTTAAATAAGAGGGTAAGAACACTATTAGTAACTTTTTTGGTTTTAGTTTGTATGATATCATCAGTTTCAGCAGCTTTCGTGTCCTCACAGGCTGTACCGTTTACAAAAATGTCAAATGGAGGTAATACATATATTTATTCAGATAATCCTGAAATGTTATGGGATGGTACTGGAACTCAAGGAACAGGTTGGGTTAACAATTTTAATGGGAGGTCTGGAGCATATACAATTGAAGAAACCTTAACAGCAAATACATTATATGATGCTTATTTTTATCATATTAATAAGACAACAAGTAAAAATATAAAAGTCGGTGTATATATATATGCTACTACTGCGGGTACTGTAACTACACTTAATAAAAATGTTCTAAACACTGGAACATCATCATTCCCTGATTATGAGATGTGTGCAAATGTAGAGACTGGATATCAAACGAGTACTAACTATACTACTCAGTCATTAGCAGCTGGTACTGGTACATTTATTGCCAGTGATCAAATAGCACCATTAAAATTAGTAAATGGTCATGTTATGTTTAAAGTATCATCGAGTATGAAATGTAGAATAGTATTTTATGATGCATCAGTTACAACTATTAATCCAATCACTCTTGGAAAAGCAATCGCTATGTCATCTTGTACAACTGCAACTTTTGCTGGTGATGTAAAATATGCAAATTATGATTATAATTCGGTTTCACCAGATAATAGTCATGGATTTTACTTAGCTACAGCTGGGGCTAATATGTCATTTAATACTGGAGAATATGATATAGGTACAAATGCGATAAATAGTAACAACCAATTAATGGGGAATTATGGTAGAGTGTATAATATGGTATTAAGCAACTGTGCCGGTAAAACTTTAAGAATTACACCTGATTGGGGTTCAATCTGGAATTCGTCAAGTGGAACTTGGCTGGTTCGCGAAGCTTTAGCTTATTGTCCGGGTGGCTCAACTAGCTCTTGGACATATAAGAAAATACATAGTATATATAATGCAAGAGTTTCTGGGGAAACAACACCAACAAGCTATACAGGAACAGAGCCCACATATATTGATGTTGTTATTCCATCGGGTAATAATAGTTATAATTTTAAATTTATTCTTCCAGGTTCAAATTTTGGTAATGTATATTTTAAGTTTATTAACTAATAAATAATAGACCCATGCTGAGTATAAAATTGCATATTGGATTATTCTTAATTAATTTAAATTAAAATCCTCATTGATAGTTTAGTCAATGGGGATTTTTGTTTAAAATTATTTTAATTTAAATAACCAGATACTTGAAAATTAATTAAGTTCTCTAAGAGCCTAAACATGATTAATCAATTGACATGTAAATATTTAAATAATATACTTGTACTATAATTTGGAATTCAAGCAATTTAAATACATTTATTTGTATTTTAGGAGGAAATTCATGCAAAGATTACATATACCTAATTATGTAAATGATAGCTATTATTATAAAACTATAAGCTGCGTGGACGCTCCTATAGCTATAGCATCAGGATATTTTGAATATGAAAACTATTTTTATTTTTGTGCTTTTTATTCATTACGTTTAATATGGGAGACTAATGTTGATCGATTTGAATCAATAAACATAAGGCTAAATAAATTAGGTTTAGAATTAGTGACAGTAAATATTACAAATAGAAATACACTACTTAGTACTATAAAATCTGTTCTGGATGAAAAATATCCTATAGTTATATATTTTGATTATTTCAGTATGTTTTATTGCGATTTCAATTATAAAAAGGCACATGGACCTCACGGAATTATTATTAATGGCTACAATGAAGAAACATCTACTATTACAATTATGGATTGCTCACATGTTGGTTTTGATAATCCTTTTTATTGTCTAACACTAAAAGAAGAGATTTTCTTTGACTTATGGGAAGAATCAAATAAATACTTCAATGAAAATCTCACGAATTATGCTAATAAATTGTACTATATTAAACCCCGAAATACCAAAAAAGATATTTATAGCGATTTCAATTTTTTAAAAGATGTAGTAGAAAATAACTATATTATTGAAAATGATAACTTGATTTGTAACGTAATTCATAATAAAAACTTTGATATCACCGCTGCTGAGTTATATAAAAGAGACCTTATTGATTCTACACAGAATATTTTCAAGATATTTGATAGGTTATATGACCAATTAGTTAAAGAAAATATAAGCGTAAAAAATTATGAAGATTTTAAAGTGAAGTATTCAAATAAAAGGTCAATAGTATTTTCTAGTTTTCTTAGAAAAGCTATTAACAGAAATGTTGATGAAAATGCCATATCTAAATATACCAAAGAAATACAATCTATCAATAACGATTTTCGTATGTTAGCTAACGAGCTGTACACACAATATTGTACAAAAATATCTGATGATATTTTAATGCAGTATGATGATGAAAAAGAGCTTATAAACTATGCGTCTGATGCTTCAATAACTGCAAGCAGTGAGTTAGAAGCATATGGTATATGCTTTAAAGCAGAAAGAGTGATAAACGGTAAATATAATGGGTTTGACACTGATATGTGGATTTCTAATGATACAGCAAGTCCCCACTGGTTAATGCTAGACTTAAATAAAGAACGAGCTATTTTTAAGTTTATAATTATACATGATTTTCGTTCACCAGATTTATACTTGATTGATTATTGTATTCAAGGTAGTAATAATATGATTGATTGGGTAAATCTAATAGAAATAAAAGGAAATAATAAAGAGCAGATTACAAATTATGTAGAGAAACAAAAATATAGGTACTATCGTATTTATATTACTAAACCATCAAAAATAGATAACATGGCTAGAATATTTGGAATAGAATGTTGGGGATATAAGTAGAACAATCAATCTACGTAAATCACTTGTTGGTATTGATGCATGGTATTACGGAAGTGCAGTCGCTGGCACGGGTAAAATCAAATATGATGCCGACCACATAATCAATGGAACTATTGACACTTATGATTTAAATGAAATAGTAACTAAAATACTTAGCAATACCAATTATATTGTAAATAAATAAGTAATTTTTGTAAGCAAAAGAACTTACCAATACGGCAGGTTTCTTTTTGTGTTTAAGTAGGTTTCTATGATTAATATTACTGTTACAGTATCAAATATAAGGGTAAAAATATTATAAAGGAGCTACGGCCCTGTTTCACTGGCCAGCCAAACTGCCATTACTCATATGGTGAAATGCGGAACGAGCATGTGAAGAAAAACTGATGAAAGGGTATATATGCTACATTCGTATTAAAGGTAACATATAGTAATGGCACAATCAAAACATACACTAAAAACCTACGTTGTGAATTATTTGTAGCTTTTAAGATGTTTTATGAAAAGGAGGACTGTTAGCATGAAATCTACAGGAATAGTAAGAAGGGTTGATGAGCTCGGTAGGATAGTAATACCTAAAGAGACAAGACAAGTGCTTTCTATTAGCGAAAGAGATTCTTTAGAAATTTTTACTGACGAAGATATGATACTTTTAAAAAAATACTCTCCAGGGTGCATATTTTGCAACAATGTCAAAAATCTTACGATATACAAGGGTAAGTACATATGTGAAGAGTGTAGCAATGATTTAAAATCAAAATAATCTACAAAGCAAAAGAATGTGTCTCATTGGCATGTTCTTTTGCTTTACTCCGAGAAATTAACATAAGAAGATTGTACTCAAGGAAGGGTTTATTGATGGTTTTGTAGAAAGTCTTTGTATTGAATACTTTGATTGATTTGTATAACAAAGTGTTGTTTATATTGATAGAAGATTGGAGGAGAATTGAGTATGTCATCGAGTAAAGAATACTTGACCTTTATTTTGGAGCAATTATCTGAATTGGATGGAATTACACACCGTTATATGATGGGCGAGTACATTATTTACTACCGTGAGAAAATCGCAGCATATATCTGTGATGACCGCTTACTAGTAAAGCCTGTAAAAGCAGCGAAGGCACTAATGCCGGACGCAGTATACGAACCTCCATATGAAGGTGCTAAAGATATGCTGCTTGTGAACAATGTTGATGATAAAGCATTCTTGACAGCGCTATTTCAGGCTATGTATGGGGAGCTGCCAGCACCAAAGCCGAAGAAGAAAAAATGAATGGCACTCAGTGCTTTATATAGATGATAAAGAACCAGCAGGTACAACTTTTAAAAATAGAAAAGGTAAAAAATCAAACACTTGAAACCGCTATGAAAATGAAAGATGAGTTTTTGGCAACAATTACTCATGAGTTTAAAACCCCTTTAACTGTTATAAATGCCGCATTACAAGCAATAGAGAGTATTTATGGCAGCCAGATATCTGAGAACATTAAAAGGCATTTGCAAAGAATCCGAACAAATTCTTATCGCCAGCTTCGCCTGGTTAATAATTTACTTGACATAACAAGGTATAATGCAGGACATGTAAAATTAAATAAGAAAAACCTGGATATAATATTTCTCTCAAGGGCTATTGTCAAGTCCGTTGACCTTTATGCAAAGCAAAAAGGATTGGAGCTTCTGTTTACTGCGGATTGTAATTATCTGGAATTAGGTATTGATGAGGAAAAGTTCGAACGTATATTGCTAAACCTTTTATCAAATGCGATCAAATTTACACCAAAGGGTAAAGGTAATATTTGAACGGTTTGGTCAGGTGGACAGCTCATTGTCAAGACAGGCGGAGGGAACTGGAATCGGCTTGTCTTTGGTAAAAGCACTAGTTACAGTCTTAGAAGGTAAAATTAGTGTTGAAAGTGAAGTAGGAAATGGAACCAATTTCATTTTTACGCTGCCTATAAAGAAGATAAGACGAAAACATCAGTAATTTAATATGTCTGCACCGCATGACAGCAGGATAATGCAAGCGGCCGCAATAGAATTTTCAGATATATATATAGATTAAACCATGAAGATATATTCGTAAAACTCCTTTTGGTTTTAAAATTCAATTAACCAAAAGGAGTATTTTATGTAGAGATACTTGCTGCTTCCTGAGATTTTCTGAATTCTCTGGGACTAATAAAATAAACTTTACTAAAGGCTCTGTTAAATGTACGGATACTTTGAAATCCACAGTCATACGCAATTTGTGTAATATTTTTATTGGTATTTAAAAGCATGTTCCTTGCCCAGCTTACACGAATACCGTTTATATAATCGCTGAAGCTTACGTTTATTTTATCTGAAAACACTCTGGATAAATGATATCTTCCAACGCCTAGAGCTCTGGAAATGTCATTGAGTGATATGGGCTGCATATAATTCTCGTTTATATAATTAATAATATCAAAAATTATATCAAAGTAATTCACGTCGGTATTTGTAATGAGTTCCACCTGCTGCAGCAGCCTCGAAATAATAATCTGTATATACGCCTTACAAATAGGAGTGCAAACAGGATGACTCTGAGCATGGTTATATTCCTCAAAGAGAGTATTTATAGCATATGGGACATCCTTATGAAGATTTTCTTTATTAATGAAAGGGTCTTTGGGATGAAATTTCAAAAGGGTATTTATAAAATCACCCGCAAGCGCCAAATTAAGTATGACTACAATGCAATTCATGCTTTCCTGATACGGTGGAGTATGATAGCTATGTACGCTGTTGGGAAAAAGAACAGAAAGCCCTCCCTTTTTCATTAGGCGTGTGCAACCGTTGACTGTTATTTCAATTTCTCCATCCTCCACATAAAGCAGTTCAAGTTGAGCATGAAGATGTGGTAGGAAATCAAGACCGTTTTCTCTAAAGATAAGCAAATCCTCAATTCTGTTTTCATAAAAAGGAATCAATATTTTACCCTCACATACTGCAATATTTGGCCAAAAAATAATACTATATGTCAAGTATTATAAATTGTTCTATGCTAAAATTCAATTGTAAAAACAAAATTAACTATTCTAACCAAATTCGAAAACACGGCATTATAAGGAGGAAGGTAAAGTGAAAAAAGAATTTCATGTTGCGGTAACCGGTTGTGATTTCGCAGAGGGTACCAAAGAGCATCCTTTCAGAACTATATCAAAAGCTGCAAAGGTGGCTGAATCAGGAGACAAAGTTGTTGTTCACGAAGGCGAGTACCGTGAATGGGTAAAGCCTGAACATAGCGGATACAGCAATCTAAGCAGAATCGTATACGAAGCTGCCGAGGGTGAAAAGGTTATTATTAAAGGGTCAGAGAGAATCCAAAGCTGGGAAAAGGTTGAGGGTACAGTATGGAAAGCTGTTCTTTCTAATTCTTTCTTCGGTGATTACAACCCATACAAGGAAATTCTCAGTGGCGATTGGTTGATATACAAGCCCGGTGTTTATCGTCATCCCGGAGATGTCTATTTAAACGGAGTTTCATTTTTTGAGGCTGATTCTTTGGATGAAGTTAAAAACCCTGTTGAAAGAACCGGAGTTGTAGATATTCCTTGGACTCAAAAATTTGAAAAAATTCTGCATCCTGAGCAAACAATTTACCGTTGGTTCAGCCAAGTAGATGAGGAAAAAACAACCATTTACGCTAACTTTCATGGTGTAGATCCAAATAAAGAGCTAGTAGAAATAAATGTAAGAAAATGTTGCTTCTATCCACTAAAATCAGGTCTGAATTATATTACTGTAAGAGGGTTTGAGATGGCGCAAGCTGCCTGCCCATGGACACCGCCTACAGCAGATCAACCCGGTCTGTTGGGTGCAAATTGGAGCAAGGGCTGGATTATAGAAAACAACATAATTCACGATGCTAAATGCAGTGCCATCAGTATTGGTAAAGAAGCTTCAACCGGACACAACCTATGTTCCAGAAGGCACCAGAAGCCGGGGTATCAGTACCAGATGGAGGCTGTTTTCCGTGCTTTGCAGATAGGTTGGAGCAAGGAGAAGATAGGTTGCCATATTATCCGAAACAATGTTATTTACGATTGCGGTCAAAACGGAATTGTAGGACATATGGGTGGAGTTTTCAGTGAAATCTACAACAACCATATTTATAATATTGCAGTTAAGCATGAATTTTTCGGCTACGAGATTGCAGGTATAAAGCTTCATGCGGCAATTGACGTAAAAATTCATCATAACCGTATTCATAACTGTTCTCTTGGTACTTGGCTTGACTGGCAGGCACAAGGGGTTCGAGTGAATAATAACCTGTATTACAGCAATGATCGTGACTTGATGGTTGAGGTAAGCCATGGTCCATACTTAGTAGATAACAATATTTTTGTATCAGATTATACCTTTGATAATTTTTCACAAGGTGGCGCATATGTAAATAATCTTTGCTGTGGTAAGCTCCATTTAACAAAGGTTCTTGACAGATCTACTCCATATCACTTCCCGCATACTACCGAGGTAGCCGGTACAGCAGTAGTTTACGGCGGAGATGACCGTTTTTACAACAATATATTTGTTGGCGGAAAAGGTGTTGAAAACAGCGGAACAGCAGGGTATAATCCCAATACTGCTTCATATGAAGAATATGTCTCAAAAGTGCTTAGTCACGGAGTCGGTGACCTTGAGGTATTTATGTTAACCGAACAACCAGCATACATTTCATCAAATGCATATTTAAACGGAGCTGAAGGCTTTAATCGAGAAAAGAACAGTTATACTAACAAGACATTTAACCCAAATATAAAAATAGTTGAAGAAGGAAATGCAGTTTATCTGGAGATGAACGTAGAAAAAGATATGCTTGAAATACCGACTCAAATCGTTTCAACTGAAACACTTGGTACCGTACGTATTGTTGATGCTATTTTTGACGATCCTAACGGAAATCCTATCATAATTGACACAGACTATACAGGAACTTCCAGAAATGATAAGCCTGTTGTAGGGCCAATTGAAGGATTGAAATCCGGATTCAATCGCATTAAAATTTGGGGCTAATGTATTAAAGTAAAAAGTTTATTTAAGAAGTCTGGGAACAAATTTCATTCCCGGGCTTTTTTATTGCAAAAAGTCAAATATTTACTAAAAAAATACAATTATTGCATATTATGATATAATTTTAAGTAAAAAAATTAAGAAAGGGGAAATATTAAATGAAGCTGAAATTAATGGCAATTTCATTAATTGCATTACTAATGCTTAGTTGCATAGGTATTTCATGTGTTTCCGCAAATGACACGGTAAAAACCAACAATTCAATTGAACAGGCATATAGAAATGTGGCATATTTTACTTCATGGAGCGGTTATCAGAGAGCCGAAGAAGTGGGAGATATTAATCCTTCCTTGCTGACACATATTAACTTTGCATTTGCTAATTTATCGGCTGACGGAACTATTACAGTTGGAGACCCGTGGATTGATACCCAAAAGCCATATGGAGATGACACATGGGAAACAGAACTAAAGGGGCATTTTGGACAGCTGATAAAATTGAAACAACAATATCCTCATATCAAGACAGTTATATCGGTGGGAGGATGGACATGGTCAAAGAATTTTTCTGATGTAGCGGCTTCAGATATGCTCAGAAAGGCATGTGCCCGGTCTGCAGTGGATTTTATTGTAGAATACGGTTTTGACGGTGTAGATCTTGACTGGGAATTTCCGGTTCAAGGCGGTGATAATATACCTCATCGTGCAAATGATGGCGATAACTACATTTTATTGCTCAAAGAGATCAGAACCGCACTTGATGCACAGGGAGAAAAAGACGGAAAAGAATATCTTTTAAGTATTGCAGGAGCGTCGGATGCTAAATTCATAGCAAATTGTAAAGTTGCAGAAATGATGAAGTATCTGGATTACATAAATGTTATGACTTATGATTATCATGGTACATGGGATTCAATAACCAACCACAATACTCCACTGTACGCAGATTCCGGTAATCCCTGCGTATCAACTACCATTGTGAATTACATTGCTGCAGGGGCAGAACCGGCTGATTTAAATCTGGGTCTTGCTTTTTCCGGAAAAGGGTGGGTTAACGTAACTGATCTTAATGGCTCAGGACTGTATAAAAGTGGAACGGCACCATCATCTGCAGGCTATGGAAGCGGTACATTTGAAGCTGCCGTATTTGATTATTGGGATATTGCAGAAAACTATGTAGGTAAAAATAATTATATGCGGTATTGGGACGAGGTTGCAAAAGTACCTTATTTATATAACAGAAGTACTTTTATTACCTACGAAGATGAAGAGTCAATCGGTTGCAAGGCAGATTATATAAAGAAAATGGGTCTTGGAGGTGCTATGTTCTGGGAACTCTCGTATGATAAATACTCAGTGCTTCAGAATGTCATTGCCCAGAGTCTCAATATTAATAAAGTACCGGAGGTAGTTCTTTACTTTGGGGACGCTAATGAAGATGGAGTGCTGGATGCTATTGACTTTGCACTTCTTAAGTCTTTTCTTTTAGGCAAGGGAACTTTACAGAACATGGCCATTGCTGATGTTAATAATGATGGTAATGTTGATGCGCTTGATCTTACAAATTTTAAAATGATATTATTGGAAAAGAGTGTTCCAAAGCCATTTAATTGATAGTATTTTACACAGTTTAAAAGATGGACGGCAAAATTTTATGCTGTCCATCTTTTTTTATGGGAGTAGCAGACTAGTATATTAGTTCATAAATACTATGTATTTTTGAGGCTATAGAAATATTTAAAATATGTAGATTTATGACATATAATAAATACATTATCTGTTAAAATTACAATTTTTATTCATTTTCGTAAAAATAATACCTTTTTTGAGGAGATTTTATATGAATACTCTGGGAGAGATATTTAGGTGTACTACTTGGGGTGAGTCGCACGGTGAAGCTATCGGTTGTGTAATTGACGGGTGTCCTGCAGGTCTGGAAATAACCGCAAAAGATTTTACCTGTGAGCTTGACCGGGATATTACCGATGCCGAACTTGGCACCCCAAGAAAAGAATCAAACAATGTAAAGCTGCTTTCCGGTGTTTTTGAAGGAAAGACCCTTGGAACACCTATTTGTATTGTAATATACAATGATGGTCAGAAAAGTGGAGATTACTATGAATTCAAGGATTATTACAGGCCGGGACACGCAGAATTCTCATACCATAACAGATATGGATTTTATGATTACAGGGGTGGCGGTAGGTCTTCCGGCAGAGTTTTCATTTCTTTGCTGGCAGCAGCTGCAATCTCTAAAAAGCTCTTGAAGAAACATAATATAGCTTTTGAAAGCAAGGTGGTAGAACTTGCGGGGATTTGCTGCGAAAATGAAGAAGCAGAAAAAAAGGCCAAGGAAAAGTGTCTCAAAATAGCTTCCTATGGAGACTCCTCCGGAGGAATTATTTCACTACGGATAAAAGGTGTACCTTCCGGGGTTGGCAGTCCTGTATTCGGAAAACTGAATTCCATGATTATGTACGCTTTAAGCAGCATTGGAGGGGTGAAAGGAATTGAGTGCGGTTTGGGTATTGAGTCTGCACAAATGTGTGGAAGCCGATTCAACGATTCCTTTATAAAAACAAGCCATGGAGCTTCTCTAGCAAGCAATAATTCCGGCGGATTTCTGGGAGGTATCAGTACGGGAATGGATTTACTTTTTAGAATAGCTGTTAAGCCAACTCCTTCAATATTATGTGACCAAAATACCGTAAATAACAAAACTATGAATGAAGAGGTTATAAAGCTTAAAGGGAGGTTCGATAAGAATTTTACTCCAAGAGTAGGCCCTTTAGCTGAAGCGCTGGCTTCAATAGTTTTAGTTGACCAAATGATTCTCTCAGGTCATATTAATCCAGTAAGAATAGTGTAAGGAGGAATTGATATTAAGAAAAGGTTTTTTATTATTTTGATTTGCTCCATAGTATTAATTTTATTAGGCATTCTAAAAAATGAAATGAACTTCGTTTATCAGACCAATACATATGGAAATTTTGATACCCCGGGGACTGAAAGCTGGGTAATGAAACTGAAGCCTGGAATATCCGATTTGGCTTCTTCAATTAAATATGGCAGATTCCATTCAAAACCACTTATTATAATCGGTATTCTATTTGCATTAACTCTTCTATTTTCAATTTATAAATTAAAAAAGGAGCTTATTCTTAGAAAAGTAACTCAATGGCTAATATTTGTTACAGCAAGGCTTGGAGTTTTACGAGTTTCAGGTGTTTGCGGTATAAAGAGAAGTGAATTCGGTGTTTTTCCATTTTTAAATTGTCAGGCTTGCGAAATGGCAACTGGAGCCTGTCCGGTAGGTATGCTCCAGTGGGGAATGATTAAGGGTAGCGGTATTTACCTTGTTCTCGGTGTAATGTGCTTTACAGGTGTTACACTTGGTAGATTCATTTGCGGTTGGCTTTGTCCTTTTGGCTTTATCTCTGACATTCTGGACAGAATATCTCTTAAAAAAGTAAAACTTCCGAGGTTTTTTTACTGGGGCAGATACATTGTTCTTATTTTAACTTTTTCAGTTTTAATTTTCAAAATACCTGTCTTTTGTGTTTATATATGCCAGAGTGGCAGTATTTACGGGCGGCTTCCATACTACTTGACAACAGGCCTTCCGGCATTGATAGATGCCGTTTCTTCCTTTGAGTGGTTAAAAACCATACTGGTGTATCAGCTCCTGTCATTACTTTTGATTTTAGTTGGAGCAATATTAGTCAGCGGAAGATGGTTTTGCAGGTACCTTTGTCCTCTCGGTGCATTTTATGGCCTTTTTAACTATGTATCTCCCGTTAAGGTCGTACATGACAATAAAAAATGTAATGGCTGTAATGCTTGTTTGAAGCAATGTCCAATGGGTGCTGATTTATCAGGAAATCATTTTACTGATATTACAAGCTGTATAAAATGCGGTAAATGTACTAAACTCTGCAATGCAAGGAATTTCGAAGTGTTTGGAAAGAAAATCAACTTGAAGGTTGGGAAGGTGCAGAATGATGAAACAAAAGTTATGGTCTCTAGCAATAAAAAGTAAATCAAGTTCCATTTATCAAATGGCTTCATATGCCTCGCAAAACACAAAATTCTATAATAATTACTACAAACGATACAACACAGATGATTTTGAGTCTCTTCCAATATTAACAAAGTACAATTTGGTAGGAGTCAGTCCGTATGACCTGCTTAGTCAGGAATTTAAAGACAAAGTTTATCTTTACGGTGAAACATCAGGAAGCAGTGGAGCTCCTACGCCTTCATTCTTTACAAAAAAGGATTTTGAAGGATTGATATCTCTTAGCTCTCTGACACCATACATTAAAACAATAAAAGAACATCTGAAAAAAAACCGAACTGCTGTTAACGGATTGACCTTTGGATATACGGTAGCGGGTTTTTCTTTTGGAGCTTTACTTCAAATGCATGGAGCCATGGTTGCCCAACTCGGTACCAGATCAACAATTGGAACCCCCGTGAGAACTGCCGCTACCATAGTAAAGTTGCAACCCGGAGTAATCAGTGCAACACCTCTTGATTTTATGTCATGGGCAGAAATAATCAGAAAAGACTACTATCCATTGGATTATGAAAAAACTATCGACAATATTAAAGTTCTGCTTTCCACTGCCGAGCCATGTGCTGACTCGAGACAACACCAGATTGAAAAACACTTTTCACTGACTCATGTTAATACATATGCTTCTGTGGATGGCTTTTTCTCTTTGCCTTGTCCCTGCGGAGAAAAGCATTTAATTGACGGTATTAATTATATTGAACTTTTTAACCATAAAATGAAGCCGCTAGGTGCAAATGGGAAGGGAAGACTGTGCTTTACAAGTCTTATGCGGAAGACAACTCCCATGGTCAGATACATGCTGGATGACCTTATTACAATCACTGATTCAAAATGCGAATACGGATTTAAAAAATCAGTTAAGCCCCATGGAAGGTATGAGTTATCTTTGGAGCTTAACAATCAAACCTGGGGCAATCTGGACTTCGAGGAAATCATATATAAGTACGGACTTTTCATGGATTATAAAGTTTACGTAACAGACAATAGTATTTCAGTTGAGCTTGAAGAATATCCAATAGCAAAGGGAGATTATGATTTGTCAGGGCTTGAAAATGAGTTGTCTGCAAGTACAGGTATGAACTGTGTTATTTCTCTGCATCCACTTGGTTATCTGACCGACTGCTGGAAAATACGGGAAGCTAAATCTATAGTTAAAGTAATTGACCAAAGATTGTCATCCAGACAAACGATACCTCAGATTTTATAACAAACCGGGAGGGCATATAGTGAGGGATAAAAATATAGTTTTAATAGGCTTTATGGGCGTTGGAAAAACAACTGTAGGCAATGTGCTTTCAAAAGCTTTGAATTACAACTTTTATGACTGTGACGATATAATTAAACAACAATTTTCAATGAATATAAAGGACATATTTGAATTATACGGAGAGGCATATTTCAGAGATGTTGAGGCAAAAGTCATAAAAAAACTATCTAATAGCAGTAAATGTGTTATTGCAACAGGTGGGGGGACAGTTTTAAATCCGTACAACATATATAATTTGAAAAAAAACGGAATTATCATTTTACTTGAGGCTCTTCCAGCTACAATCCTACGTAATATTTCAAAAGACAATGTTAAAAATACAGAAGACAGGCCATTATTAAAAGGCAATAACCCTTTGGAGACCATCACAGATATTATGTTACATAGGCAGTTATTGTATAATAAATATTACGACTATAAAATAAAGACGGATTGTATGACAGTAAATATGGTAGCAGAAAAATTAATTGAAATATTGAAAATCGGTGATAATAAAAGCTGTCGCATAAGCGGATGTAAAACCATTTATGCGACAGCAGATAATTAATTATATTAAAATATTATTCAACCGGGAATTTATCAATCTTGCCAAGAAGCTTTTGCTTCATATATGCGAAGTCCAAAGCATTTACTTGTCCATTGCCATCTACGTCTGCATTTGTTAAGTTAATGGGGGTGTTAAGCAGCAAATACGATTTTAAGAGACCGAAATCTATAGCATCAAAATTCCCGTCTGAATTCAAATCGCCAGCTACTCCGGCTGACGGTTCAGAACCGTAAATATCTGTAGGTAGTTCATCCAGAGTTACTACATACTGGCTGTTGTAAATAGTGTTCAGCAGTACCGGATCATTATTTTTTGAACTGGTAATAAAATCGCCATACCATGGGCAGAAATACAGCCACCATGCACCTTCATTAACAATGTTCTGAATGTCAGGTATAACGTCATTTTCAGTCATTGCCACCATCTTTGTATCGTTTGTATCATTCACAAGAGTCAGAAATGCTGTTGTTGCTGCACTTGTTTTCCAAGTGTAAGGTGAACCTTCGTACTTATCATAAGCAACGACGTCTACATATTCATCACCCGGATACCATTGGAGAGAATTTGCATATGTATAAAGGTTTACTTCCCATATTACATTGTGAATACCGTATTTTTCTGTCAGTGTTGTATAAAGAAGCTTCCATAACTCTTTATAAACATCTGCCCCTGCGGAACCCCACCAGAACCAGGCACCAGAACCGTCAGTGTTGTTATTGCCTTCAGCTTCATGGAAAGGACGTAAAAGCACGGGAACTTTGGCATCCTGAAGGATAAGGAGCTGCTTTGCCAGATCATCGATTGCCAGCATCAGGTAAGCATACTCCTTTGTTGTTTTATCAAGACAGTTGGCTGTTTTGAAGCTGGCAGTCGGTTTATAAGTACATTTTGTCCAATCCAGTTTGTCACCCAGCTTATAGCTTGTGAAATCTGCCGGTACATTGATATGCCAAGATGATGTTGCAATACCACCTTTTTCTTTTACCCACTGTATCATACGGTCTGTTGTACCATCTTCCCATCCGTACAGAGGGTTGTAGTTCATCAGGTCAAAACCTCTGATTGCAGGATATTTGCCTGTCTTATCGTAGATATACTTAAATTCAAGTTCTGAATCTCCGTTATTACCACCGCCATAAATTTCCTGTTGTCCTGAAATAACATGGTTTCCATAAACACTTGTTAGATAATTCATGAGGGATTTTGTTTCGGGGGTTGCCTTTGAATCGCATGGAGTTGGTTCAATATTCAAATCAGGCATATCTGCATAGTCAAAGGATATTTTGTCATACAGTATAAAACCCCAGCTTCCGGATGATCCAATCTCAATCTTAGCTGTTCCGGCTTCAAGATAGAAAAATCCAAAACTGTAATCCATCCAGCCGCCTCTATTTGGAATATAGAAGTTGCCTTGCGGTACACCGTTGATACTTATAGCCTGGAGTCTGGATTCACCCAGATTGCCCAGATACATCCAACAGCGTGTTGAAAGTTCATACATAGCACTTTTAGGAACTGTAACCTCTAAAGTTATTGTTCCTGCGTTGGATGCCCATACAAATCCGTCACCTGAATAACCGGGATATTCAGTTCCATAGACATTTGTAGCAACTGTAGCACCGTTGCTGAGAGTGCAGGCCTCTGCTTCAACATTTACAGGTACGGAATACGCGGCCTGTACCGGAGAAGGAACGGTTGTAAGGACGGTACATGAAAGTGCAACCGCTGTCAGCAGAGACAGAACTCTCCCTAAAATCTTTTTCATAAAAAAACACTCCTTTTAAATAAATTTTTCCTGTTACGATTAAAAAAAGAATAGTGTTGTCGAGAAGATAAGACGAAATGATTGTAATGAAGTACATATTTAGTTAAAATATAACATATTTTTAGTTAAATATCAATTTAGATTTTACTTAAATTGAAATAAAATATTAAAAAAATACATATTTCGAGGAAAAATTTTTAGTATACAAATTTTATCTGTGTTAAAATTTTATTTGATTATAATGAAGAGAGGGGTGGAGGATGATTTGAAGTACGATTTAGAATTTTGGGATGCTTTAGATAAGATTGTGAGTAATTCAGAATATATGAAGGGAATGTTAATAAGAAAAGAGTAAGGATTCTGGTAAAGAATATATGGAATGGTGAAAGGGTTTTGGTATGAGAGCATTAATTTTGGATATGTATGGGGTAATTATTAAAGACCCCGAGGGAGGACTTTTGCCATTTATAAATCGAACGTTTCCCAATTTAAGCCGCGATGATGTATACCTGCATTGGAATAAAGCTGATGTTGGTGAATTATCTTCTTTAGACTTTTTCAGAAAGCTGGGGTTTGAAGGGGATTTAGACAAAATTGAAAAAGAATATTTAGATACAGTAGAAATTAATCATTCTTTTTTCGAATTTGCTCCGCTTTTAAAGAAACATTACCATTTAGCATTATTATCAAACGATTTAAGCGAATGGAGCAGGTATTTACGAGATAAATTTAAAATTAATGATTATTTTGATGCAATAACAGTGAGTGGTGACGTAAAAATTAAAAAACCTGATGTGCAAATATTTAAGCTTACTCTTGATAAACTTGGTCACTCGGCATCTGATTGCATATATGTAGATGACAGAAGATTTAATTTAGTGGCTGCACAATCCCTCGGTATGGACACCGTACTATTTAATAGCAGAAATGTTCAGTACGAAGGAAAAACCGTTGCTAATTTTGAAGAACTTGCCAATTTGCTGATACATAATAAATAAATCTAAGGGCAATGAGAAATACCTCAATGCCCTTGATTAAGTTAGTCTTTGTTTATCCCATTTTGTCAAGAAATTTTAGTATTGTTTCCTTATCCGTTTTTCCTGAAATATAGGTGTATACAGAACCATCCTTATTTATAAGAAAAGTAGTCGGAAATCCCGAAATTCCATAGGTCTCTGAAACAGCACCGTCTGTATCCATCAGAACTTTCAGTCCAATATTATTTGAAGTAAGATATTTCTTAACAGTAGCTTCAGATTCTTGAACATCTACTGCCAGAATTACAGCATTATTCTCTTTGGCTAATTGTTTATCAAGTTCATTAAAATCAGGAATTTCAATCAAGCAATATTTACACCAGACTGCCCAAAAATTCAGTATAACAATTTTTCCTTTATAATCAGAGAGTTTGACGGTTTTACCATCAATGTCCTTTAAAGTGAAATCCGGAGCCATAATTTTAGTGCTCTGGGCGGCTTGGCTTTGTAAAGCGGTATCTTGTGGGGGTGTTACAAAAGTCTGAGATTTATTCTTTGAGTAGAAGGTGTAAGCTGCTGCTATAATTGCAAATGCTGCGATAATCCATATAATAATTGTTGCCTTTTTATTCATAACACGTTCCTCCATTAGTATACTTTATAAACCAAAATAACTAAAATATTTAAAGCTGCCGGTAAATACTAAAATACCTGCAATAATAAGAAGTGCTCCTGAAACAACATTTATAGTTCTGATATGTGTCTGTATTTTCTTGAAAGCTCCTTTTACCTTCTCAAATATAATTGAAGTAATTATAAACGGAATACCAAGCCCGATGGAGAAACAGAGAAGTAAAAGTACTCCTTCCAAAATGGTCTTTGAGTTACTGGCAAGTGCAAGAGCCGAGCCTAGAAAGGAACTCAGACAGGGCGACCAACCAAAAGCAAAAACCATACCAAAAATTATTGATGTAATAAACCGAAGACTTTTAAATTGAAAATCAATTCTTTTTTCCACGTTTATAAAACTTATCTTTAGTATACCTATAAAATTCAGACCAAATACGATCATTATTGCACCACTTATCTTTTCTAGTAAGCCTCTGTGATTGGAAAGAAAATGGCCCAGAGAGGTTGCCGTTGCACCAAGTACAGTAAATACCAAAGAAAATCCTATAACGAACCCTATAGAATTTATAAGTAATCTGCTTTTGGGATTTATATTTTGTTCAGACCCACCGGCAAGGTAGATAAAATATATAGGCAGCATGGGTAGCAAGCAGGGTGAAATAAAGGTTAAAATTCCCTCTGTAAATGTTAGAAAATAATATATGGGAGACAGCAAAATCACCTTCCTTTGTAAAGTCACTTTTCTATTATTAAGTTGTTAGTATATACCCTATATAGGTATATACTAAACAACTTGATTTAAATAAGGTGTTTATACATACCGTCATATAAAATAGGGAAGATACGTTGTTACGGTTGTACCCTAGCCAAGGCTGCTTTGCATTGTTACATTGACTCCATCCGTTTCAAGCTAATTATAGCATGGGTCAAAAAACTGTTTGTGACAAATCTGTGTACCTGACACAATATATTCGAACTTTTGGTCAAAGTTTTGCCACAATTACTTATTATTATGTGATCATAAAGTTATTGTAAACTTATTTTATAGAGGAGAGTGTTTTATATGAAAAATAATAAAAAACTTGTGGCGGTAACATTGTCAGTATTAGTAGTTCGAGCAGCAGGAATAGTTTATGCAGCAGATTTAAAAACTCCTGCGGAGGTTACTTCGGCTTTGGCAGGAAAAGTGTAAACGAAATATATATTGAAAGGGAAGGAGGAAAGACTTATGGACTGGACGAATTTAAAGCTGAATTTTGGAGCAGCTATTTACAAAATATAACATAAACTCAATAATGTGTTAATATTAACCCTTTATAATTAAAAACATTAAAGGAATTGATTAAAATCAATATTAAGAGGGGGTTATAGAATGAGTGGAATAAAAGGAGCACTATACGTTGCAGACCTAAATACACTTTTAATATTTAATAATTCAATTCGATGTAAAGTTCTGGATATTGTAATGCCAAGGATAACTTATTTAGGTAGTGCTACAACTACAATTTCTACTTGCGTAATGATTACCATAACGGGTAATGGATTAATCAGAAAGATGGGGATTCAGGCATTATTTGCCTTGGCTTTGAGTCACTTATTCGTACAGTTATTAAAAAATAGTGTTTGCCGGTTGAGACCCAAGGATGTTTTATCAAATATTAATACTTTTGATGTATCTCTGGACTATTATTCATTTCCTTCGGGACACACAACTGCAGCTTTTGCTATTGCTGCAACATTGGCGTTAAACCTTCCTATACTGGCAGTAATTTGTTTTCCTATCGCACTTATAATTGCTATTTCCAGACTCTATTTAGGTGTACACTATCCTTCAGATGTACTTGCAGGGATGGCAATTGCCATATTAACTTCGGTAATTTTACAGATAATAATTAATCACTAATACAATAAATATTTAATATAAAGAAAGGAGTTTTAAAATGGGAAAAAATAATATGAAACTCGCTACGATTACGTTAGTAATTACAATGATTACATGTGGATTTGGAAGTTTGATTACATTTGCTGATTCGCAGAAATTTGATGGGAAATATGTAGCAGGTGATTTTCACACGCACACTTACCTGACAGATGGTAACAAAACGCAGATTGAAGTAGTACAAAAAGCCTTTAAAAATTACGGACTTGATTGGATGGCCAATTCTGAACATGGTGGAACTTCATCGAGAGATCCGCTGGGCAACTCGTTTACAATTCCTAACAATACAACAGTCACTTCACTATGGAGATGGATTACATTGAAAGATTATTCCTTTCCAATCATTCAGAAATTACAGAAACAATACACTGATAAAGTATTGCTCCAAGGTTTAGAATGGAATGTCCCTACTCATGAACACGCCAGCGTTTCAATATTAGGCAATAGTGTTAACCCTATAAGCGATTTTGAATATATGTTCGACGAAAATGATAAGGACACAAGCAGGGCTGTAGAAAATATTAAAAAGGTAAACAAAACACATGCTGATGCAGTTGCAGGTGCTAAATGGCTTCAAACAAATTATAAAAACTCCAGCTATTTTATACTGAATCACCCTTCCCGAAAATTAAAGTATTCTATTAAAGATATTCGTGATTTTAACAATGCTGCTCCGGATGTATGCTTTGGTATGGAGGGGTTTCCCGGACACCAGAAAGAAGTGGAAAGAGGTGGATACACAAGCACAGATTCTAAGGCTGAAACATATGGAGGTGCTGATTACATGACTGCAAAAGTTGGCGGACTATGGGATGCTTTGCTTGGAGAAGGACGTAGGTTTTGGATATTTGTAAACTCAGATTTTCATGACAGTTCTGATACTGCTGATTTCTGGCCCGGAGAATATGCAAAAAGCTATACTTATGTAAGAGAAAATACAGCTCAAGGAATTGTTTATGAAAAAATGTATAATTATAAGAAAAAAGTCGCATTTGCGGCTTTTTTTTAGTTATGTATAATTTTTTATAGTAGGACGAAAAAATTGGCTATTTTGCGATACACCTAAGGGTACTGATGCAAGTGCAATTATTTACAGTTTGGTAGAAACAGCTAAAGCAAACAACCTCAATGTCTATTCTTATTTATATTACCTACTTCTTTATATGCCAGGTATGGAATACAAAAAATATCCTGAGCTTATGGATGACATGTTGCCTTGGTCATAAAGAGTGCAGAAGGAATGTAAAAATAACTTAAGCTCGGCCTATTTGTCTTTCTTTATTCAAATTTACTGCACATCGATAGAAAGTTAATTATATCTTTATTGTCTTTAGAACCACTAAAAAGCTCTATTTATTAAGCTCTCAAACCACAACATGTTTGAAAGTTTTATACAAATATTGGAATAGATTACTTAATTTACATAACAATCTTGACTCGGGTTAGATTTGTATGATAGAGTAAATTTTGGGATTAATTTCATAAATTCAATATTGCTTCTGATCTATAGTATTGAAAAAGTGGAGGATAAGAAATATGAATATTAAAAGTATGATAGGTATTGTTTTAAGCATTGTGATGATGCCTTATCTCGTAGCATGCAGTAATGCTAAGGACAGTGTTAGTGAAGTTGCTGAGGTAACCTCATCATCAACCTCATCGTCAACCCTATCATCAACCCCATCAGTAACCCATTCACAGAGAGAAACCCCAATCGTGTATATGACCACTGACATCAGCTCCAAGGGTTTGATAGCGGCTTATAATGCGCTGAACTGGACACCGAAAGGTGATGTTGCAGTGAAGCTCAGCACAGGAGAGCCGCCGGCTAGTCACTATCTGGATCCGAAATTGATTAAAGAACTGGTGCAGTCAGTCAAGGGTACAATTGTGGAATGTAATACAGCGTATGGAGGATCCCGAATCAGTACAGCCATGCATATGCAGGTTGCGAAGGATCATGGCTTTACGGCGATTGCAGAGGTTGATATTCTGGATGCCGACGGTTCAATGAGTCTGCCGGTAGTAGGGGGAGCCCATCTGAAAGAAGATCTTGTAGGATCACACTTTTCCAAATATAAATCTTATCTTGTATTATCTCATTTTAAAGGACATGAAATGGCAGGGTTTGGAGGGGCTATTAAGAATATTTCCATAGGTCTTGGTTCGAGCGAAGGAAAATGTCTAATCCATACAGCCGGAAAATATAATTCAACCATATATGGCGAAAATCAGGATGACTTTCTGGAATCCATGGGTGATGCAGGTAAGGCAGTTTCTGACAGCCTGGGAAACGGAAAGAATATTGTTTACATCAATGTGATGAATAATCTTAGCATAGATTGTGACTGTAACGGCAATCCGGCAGAACCGGAGATTGATGATATTGGAATACTTGCATCCACTGACCCTGTAGCGTTGGACCAGGCATGTATCGATCTTGTATATGCTGCAAAAGGTAGTGAATCCCTTAGAGGAAGAATTGAAGATTTGAATGGATTACATACGTTGGAGCATGCAGAGAAAATTGGTCTTGGTTGTCGCACTTATAAATTGGTGAATATTAATGATTGATATACTGCATCGTGAGTTTATATATTTATTCTATTACTTTAGTGTTCAACTGGAACAGATTTTTACATATTGGCTGTTAGGTATGATCATAGGGTCTGCGGTGTCGGTGTTTGGTAAGGAACGGATACATCGGCTGTTTAGTGGCTTGCAGAATAAGAGGCTTGGGGTATTAGGCATTTTCCTAGCCTGTTGTCTGGGGATAGTCTCTCCGCTTTGCATGTATGGAACGATTCCAATTGCCGCTTCCTTTTCGGAGAAGGGTATGAGAGACGACTGGATGGCTGCTTTTATGATGTCATCGATTTTATTGAATCCTCAGCTGATTATTTACAGTGCAGCATTGGGAACTAAGGCATTGATTGTACGAATTGTCGCCTGCTTACTATGTGGATTTATAGCAGGGTTGCTAATAAACATATTCTACAGGAAAAAATCATTTTTTAATTTCAGCGGTTTTTATGAAATGAAAAGCCATGATACAGATCCTAACATTCTACTACGTTTCCTCAAAAATTTTGGAAGAAATGTGAAAGCAACCGGTCTGTATTTTCTTATGGGAATTTTATTGTCCGCGCTGTTTCAGAGATATGTACCAGCAGATGCATTTGCTGATCTATTCGGCAGTAACAAGGGATTCGGTGTACTGATGGCAGCCACAATAGGTGTTCCGCTTTACATGTGCGGAGGAGGAACAATACCGCTTTTGCGGCAGTGGCTATTTGACGGTATGAGCATGGGATCTGCAGCCGCTTTCATGATTACAGGGCCAGCCACGAAAATAACCAATTTGGGTGCTGTGAAAATTGTATTGGGTACCCGACGGTTTGTGCTGTATTTATCATATGTTATAATTTTTGCACTTTTAATTGGATTCTTATTAAATGTTTGAATTTAATAGCATCTAGAACAAACGGCGTTTTCAAAAAAACACCCAAAAAGGCTTTTGATATGTTCCATCGAACGGATGTTTCCATTATATATCTATATATCAAACTGGATGTTTTTATAGGCTTACTGCAAATGATAGTTAATACATATTTTATTAACTTTATGCTTCCATAACACCAAAAAATTTAAATTATATCAAGTCTTGTATCCTGCGATTTTTATGGTAATAAACATATAGAGGCGTTGGGTAAACATTAGTTAAATGTATCGAATTGCTTTGTTTATGAATTCCTCAAAAATTATAAATGGATATTTAACAGAGTTATTTCTATTATTTTAGTTAATCATTTCTTTAATTTAATTAATTTAATTGAACATTGTAAGAAGTATTTAAAGTCTGGATCAGATGTTCCTTATTTGGGTATAAAATATGAAAGTATTCCGTTCTACATAATTAAATATCAAAATGATGACTTAATAGAATTACATTGGTGGAATAGATACGACATTATAATTTAAAACTTTGGTATACTATTATTAAGTAAAAAATGAATATAATAAATACATATTTTTATGACACGAAAGTACTGCCATGTAAAAAATAGGTATAATCTTTGTGTCAGAGATTGAAGCATAAAAATCCTTGGTAGGATCATTGTATTAAAATCGGATATATGTTTGTGTCATGTCCATTAAACTAAAACTTGCAACAAGCTTGTTACAAATAATCAAGTAATATAAAGTGGTTTAGGCATCATTTATAAAAGATGTTGTCAAAATCACTTTATTTATATTTAAGTGTATGTTACAATATATTGGAAAATTAAAGTAAAACAAGCAATAAGTAGGATTAATTAAGTAATTTTAGCAATAAGTTTGCTGTACATAAGGGTGAGTATAATGAATTTTGATAAACCTGTTGATATGACTAGAGCGACACACTACGGAAATAACTATTTTGAGGTATATAGTAGAAAACTTAAAAGGATTGTAAAGTTATTTTCGTCTTTGGAATATGCAAATTTTCTTACTCTTGAAATGAATCCTTTTGTGGGTAAGTTTTGTGAACAGCCTTTAGAAATAGAAATTATACTTGAAGATAAACCCAAAAAGGCGATATTTGATTTTTGGGTACTTTACAGTGATAAAAGAGAAGAAATGCAGGAAATCAAATATTTAAATGAACTAAATGAAATAGATGAAAAGTCATCACGTTCAAAAGAACAGATACGTAGACAAAAGTTATGGTGTGAAGAAAACAAAATCAGTCATATTATCCGTACAGATAAGGATATATATGCAGGTAGATTTTATATTAAAAATCTTGAATATCTAGCAGCCAAATCAAGGAGATATATCCCTTTAGAAGATAATTTTTATCGTTCATTAGTATTAAACACTTTAAAAGCAACTAAAAAAATCACTATATCTGATATGGTTAAATTTGAAATACTTCCAATTGGGCATGAAATGGATTATATAAGCTATTTATATTATGAAGGTATAATTACTATGGATATAGCTACTAGACCTATTGATGGTAAAATGGAGGTATCATTATGGCAAATAAATCATTAAATCTAGTAGAGATAAGATTAGCAAGAGACAATTGGGATAAAGTTCTTACAACTAAAATGACTGATGATGAAAGATTTATTTTTGAAAATAAAAAAAAAGCTGTAGATATGTATATAGATGGCTATGGTATTAAAATCATCACAGAGGAAACAGGTGTAAATCGTACTAGAATAAAGCGTTTAGTAGAGCGTTGTATAAAAAGTGATGAGAATGGAATTATGTATGGTTATAATGCTTTACTTATGTGGAAGAATACACAAAAATTTAATGGCAACTTCAAAAAGCTTCTTTCACAATATCCATCTTTACAGAAATATATAGTTGGAAACTATTTTGGAGATTATGATTATACACTTGAAAAGAATATGAATCTTAAAACTTTACATAAAAAATTTCTTTCGGAATGCACTAGACTTGGTTTAATGGAATATGAATATCCGTTTAATACAACTAATAGAGGTTATATTTCACTTATAAAGTATATTAAACAGTTAAAAAACGAAAATCCAAATAAAACTATAAAAAGGGAAAATAAAAACGTAATTCAAAAATTCTATTCTACTGGTTATGGTAAAAAATACAATTCAGATCCTATTGCTCCATACCAAGTTGTACAAATAGACGGTCACAAAATTGATATGCTTTATTCTGTAGAAGTTGAAGATAAAGAGGGTAATATAGTTAGGATGCCAGCCACTCGTGTATGGCTTATAGCTATTATTGATGTAGCAACCAGATGTATTCTAGGATATTCACTTACTCCAAACGAAAATTACAATCAAACAGATGTATTAAAAGCTCTAAAAAATGCCATAATGCCACATGAAAAAGTAGAATTTACTTTAAATGGACTTGGATATCCTGAAAATGGTGGTTTCCCTTCTGATGCCATTCCAGAAGCTAAATGGGCTATATTTGATACAGTAATGCTGGATAATGCAAAGTCTCATCTTGCAAAGGATGTAGTAAGAAAAATTACTTGTGATTTAAAATGTGCAATAAACTTTGGTTCAGTTGCTACACCAGAAACCAGAGGTATAATAGAAAGATTCTTTGGTACACTTGAAAGAGGAGGTTATCATAAACTCCCATCAACAACAGGTAGCAATATTTATGATAATAAAAGAAATGATCCTGATAAAGAATCTGTAAAATATAAGATTACATATGATGAGATTGCTGAAATTACAGAATATTTAATTGCAGAATATAATAATAGCTGTCATACTGCATTAGAAAATAGAACTCCTTTACAGGTAATGAAGAGTAAAATTCAAGACGCATATATGATTCCATGTAAAGTAAATTCAGAAATTATTGAAGTTGTTAAAGAACTTACAAATATAGTCATAGAAAGAACTGTAAGAGGTGGCTATAACAGAGGTAAACGACCATATATCAATTATATGGGAATTGAGTATCACAGTGATGGAGTAAGCCTTTGTATGGACTTGATTAACAAAAAAATAATCATTAGTGTCAATCCAGATGATGTTAGTTATGTTAAAGCGTACAATATCTCTGGTGAAGAAATTGGAGTCTTAACAGCAGCAGGTGAGTGGGGTAGAAGACCACATTCATTAAAAACAAGAGAAGCAGCATTAAAGAGAAAGAATGAAAATAAAGCTTTAAATTCACCGTTTACTCCTTTTCTGGATAAACTTGAAGAAGAGTATAAAGAAAAAGCAATTGAAAGTAGGCGTGCGAGAACAAAAGCAGATATCATACGTAAAGAAAAAGGTACTCCAACCTTAATAGAACAGAGTAAAACGGAACGTAAACTTGCTACTGTAACTGATATAAAGAAGCATAATTCAAAAAGTTTTACAAAAGAACAAATGAAACTTATAGATTCAATGTCTATAGAAGAAGCTTACGAAAAGGGGTTACTTAACATATGATAGATGAAATTGATATTCTTGAGTTAGAAAGATACCTATTTTCTATAAATTATACAATACCGACAAAGCAGATATTAGATTTAAAAAAGGTAGTTGAAGAATGGGTGTCACGCAGTAATTGCGGTGCTATTATTTATGGCAGACCCCGTATCGGAAAGACAAGAGCTATTAAATACATATCAGATAATTTACGTAAGAAATTTGGAGAAGAACTTCCAATCTATGTTTATAATGCAACAAGCCATACAGTTACAGATAAGGTACTTTATTCTGAGTTACTTAAAGCGGTAGGACATATTGATGCACATAAAGGTACTGCTTCACAAATGAAAGAACGCCTTATAAACCGCATGATTATTGACGCTATGGACACTAAATATAGAAGAGTTGTTTTGTTTATTGATGAAGCTTATTTGCTGACAGAAAAGGATTTTATTTGGCTAATTGATATTTATAATAATCTAAATCAGTCAGATATTTTATTTACTGTTTTCCTCGTTGGCTCAAATGAGTTAAAACAGCTAAAAAATGTATTTGTAAGAGCAAAGAAAGCACAAATTGTAGGACGTTTTATGGTGGACGAGTTTAATTTTAAAGGTATTCAGACTAAAGCCGACATGCAGATATGTCTGGCCAGTTTAGATAAGCCATTTAATATAAAAGGATATTCAGGAGATATTATATTATCAAAGATATTCTTTCCATTAGCATATAGTGATGGGTATTCTATGACAAGTTTTATAGATGATATTTGGGATGCGTTTATAGAGGTTACAGCAAAGTATAATATTATGGATGCTGATATCCCTATGAAATTCTTCATGGATACAATTATTAATTGTATTAAATATTATGGTGTTTACGAAAAGAAGATATATATGCCCAGCAAAAGCGAATGGGAGAAATCAATAATCAAGGCTGGTTTTGTATCTGCCGAAAGTGTTGGTACATTTAACAATGTTGGATAAGTCTTATACTTGGAGAGATATTTATATAGACCTTATGAATCATTATGGAGTCTGGTTGAGAAATTCTGTATGTTAAATGGTATGACAGAAGCTGAGTTTCAAAAAAACATATGTAATAAAGTAGCTCCAACGACTAAGTGGTTACATGAATTTAAACATTATCATGTATTTAGATGTACAGCATTATCTACTAGAGATATAAATAAGATTTTTAATATCACAGAAAATAATTTTGCTGTACTGAAGTGTTTATCTGTAAACAAGTTGGAAACATATATAAATGAAGGCTTATACTATTGTCCTAAATGTATGGAATATGGCTATCACAGTATGTTCCATCAGCTTAAATTCATGGAGAATTGTTTTATTCATAAAAATCAGGCTTTAATTAAAGTTGATAAGAAGAATTATGCATTGTTTTTTTCGCAGAGAAAACCATATAAAGAAATAGATGTTATACCCACAATAAAAGATATTACTTTAAACAGAAACTTTTTACTCTCTGAAATAAATAATTTACATTTTGAACTTCCTGATTGCATAAAAGTTATTGATCCAAACTATAAGAAATACAAATTCCCTAAAGTATCTAGAATGAATGAAAGTACAAATAGATTACTTTTCTCGATTATGTTTGGAGGAAATACTCAAATTCCAGTTTTTGAAGTGCCTATGCAGGAAAATGATATAGAATTTGAAAAATTATTAAAGCATTATCGCTCTTATTATCTCAGTAATTTTAACTTGTTTAGATATCAAACTGGTTTATTTCCTTCAGTATATTTTGCAATATATGATTATGTACAAAAAATATTAGTTGATATTCCTGAAAAAGAAATACATAAAATAAGTTTCAATCTCAGGTACAATCAAAATATTTTAAGTGAAGAAGGCAATAAATATATATCATTTCTCACAGCAAGTGCGTTTTTGTGTTCAGTAAATGATGAAAATTTTTACCGATTAAAAAGAGTCTGGTCTTATGATAAAAATTATGAAAATATGGCTTATTACATTGATTTAAGCAATTTAGAAGAAGAAATTCTCACTCATAGTCCCATAAGATATCATTATATTTATACACTGCTATTTCAACGAATAGCAGATTTGGTGTATAAGCAAATTCAAGAGCAATTTTATCTAACGTATGAGAATAACCCACTTTGGTATGAATATGATTTGAAAATTCCGCAGTATGTTGTTACATTAGAAAATGATGTGTTTAAAGTTTATGAATGTGTTTAAAAAATTACAGCTTAGTAAACTATAAAATACAAAGAACGGTAGAGATAAATTTTATGAAAAAATGTAATATATTAGTGACCCTTTTAATTTTTTTTGATATACTTTTAATAGAGTTATAGTGAATGGAGAGATGATTTGAGACGTAAATTAAATATAAAAAAAAATACAATTAAACCAGAACAGATAAAAGCAAATATTTATGATACTGTACAATTAATAGTTGATATAACTGGAGTTACAAGTTTAGATTTAGATTATATACAAAGTTGTTTAAAAAGTTTATTTCCATCAAATTTATATACTTTAATGGAAACCGAGTTATATCCTTGTGAGGTTGAAGATTTAAGTGAAAGAAGGCCAGATGGAATAACTATAACTTCTCAAAAAAGATTGATAGAAAAGGAAACTGTATTGAGATTTGTTTCAAAAGATGAAAGTGAAGAGATTTCTATCTCTAGATTGTTTATAATTATTAAGTTAAACTATAAATCAGCGCACAAGTTAAGTGAAAAAATTGATATGATAAGGGAAATACTTTCATGCTTTTTTCGTATTAATTATTTTGAAATTGTGAGGATAACATTAAATAAAAAAGATAATATAATTTGTAATTCTTTATATATGATATATCAATGTTTTGTAAAAAGTATGTTTGGTGATATAACTTATACTTTAGGGCGTAAGGGAGAAGACGTAAAACAATCATCTTTAGAAAACAAAAGTTATTTAATGTATGGTGAAAACATAGTAAAAATTTATAAATCAGTACAGAATGGAAATATTAATTACAATGATAAGAAAAAAGAAGTTTATGAAGGAAATTTAAATATTACTATGTCATATGAATGTTTAGAAAATTATGATGCCAATGATACAAAGTTAAAATTTATAGAATTAAATAATATTGCTTTTCAAATTTTCATGAATCATATAACGGGTTCTTTTGCAGAAGATTTAGTACTAGGAAATACAAATAAAGTATTAGGAGGGTTTAATATAAATGAATAAGTATAATTTTGAACCAAGTACTTTAATCCATAAAAATACAAATACAAAATATGATTTTACACCTAGTAAAGAGTCTAAAGAAACTAATAAAAAAACAGATAATACAATTAAAAATGTAAACAAAATACTGAGATTTAATAAAGAAGGTTAAATTTTATGAAACGAAAAGATTTTATATTAGATGATATAAATGACTTATATATTTCAGTTTATTTAGTTGGTTATGAAAAAGAAGGTGAAAGTTGCATCTTTGTATTATACTCAAAAATGCCAGAAGAAAAAATATTATATTTATTGGTTATAGACTCTTATGAAAAGGATAATATTAATCAAACATTAGATATACTAGATAAAATTCATAAAAAAAGAAAATTAGATATGTTGATTTGGACTCATCCTCACGATGATCATTCAATAGGATTAGAAAATATAATTTCAAAAAGGTGTAACAAAAATACTAAAATCATTACGGCTGAAATCTTAAATTGTAAATTACCTAAGTATTCAAAAATATGCGATTCCTTAATTACATATATATCTACTAAAAATAAATATAAAAAATTAGAAAATAGGTGGAGCATTAATCCATTAGGACATTTTCCCGAAGTATTACAAGAAGTAGTTTTTACTAAAGGAAAAGATATAATAGAAAAAATGCAAATACGCTGTATTTCTCCATATCCGAATATAGGAAATGTTCAAGCAGGATTAGAAAATGAAAATATAAATAAATTATCAATAGGTATTATTATTGAGATTATTAGAAGAGAAAATAGATTAAATTTTTTATTTTCTGGAGATATGGAAAAACAAACTATTGAAGCAATTATACAAGAACAAGAAGATGAAGAAATCCCATCTGTATATAACTATATAAAAATACCACATCATGGAAGTGATAATTCAAGTAATTTGGTGAATATTTTAGATAATGAAATCAAATCTGAAATAGGCTGTTCAACTGTTTTTTGCGATAAAAAACTACCAAGAATGAATTCAATAAAAAAGTACTCAAATTTTATTGAAGATATATATTGTACCGCAGATATTAATACGAACAGCTTTGGTAATGGAATTATTGAAGTCAATTATGATCTAAAAAATCAAAAATCAAATATAAACTTTAACGGTACAGCGACAAAGATTGTTATGTAAATATAAACATGTTGAAAGTTTTACTTTAACTAGCTAGTATAGCAGACTTATTGCAAGATTGACTTAAATAAACAAAGATATTGCAAGTTTCAGTTAAATATTTATGTTTACATAGCAGACTTGTTGCAAGTTTTACTTAAATAATTAAAGCAGGATTA
>NZ_ATAY01000071.1 GCF_000421965.1 Ruminiclostridium papyrosolvens C7
ATTGTCTACTACCATGTACCGTAGTTCCCTTTTGCAAAGTACTCGCTTTTACCCTCTTCATTTGCCTTTATTAGTTCATTACGTGCCTTAATTCGTTTTTTTTGCTTCTGTTTCAGATTTGCTAACTTTGTAAATTCTTCTTTACTCAATTTCCTCTCAGCCATCCTCGCAGATACCTCCTATCTGTAAGATTTTCTTCCCTAGCTGTTTTGCAAGTTCCTTTTGATGCAACATATCCTGTGTAATTTCTCCATCCTCTTCAAATATCCAGACTTCATCTACAATCCTTATCATTTCAAACCCTACTTGTAGCATTTGTAGCATTTTTTCATAATGATCCCCATCCAGTACACTATGCAGCATCACTATGTTTGAAAAAGGAATATGCCCTTGTGCAACTACATACTTGCAGTACTCAATTGCTTTTTGATAGTCTTCATCTTCTCCGCTGTAAGCACTGCATACATATACATTAAGTAATCTGTCTGGTGTTAACTGTTCCGGCTCTTTTTGGGTAACCTCTTCTGTAATTGTTGTTTTTACGATTGTTTGAGTTGTTTCGGAAGAGGGTTTATTTTTCTTAATGTCCTTTACCTCTTTTATGGTGATTGAGCCTTTTTCCTTATAATCTTTCAATGCCTCTTCCTGTTGTTCTTCCTGTAATCCAGATATTTCATAAGCCGTTGAAAAGTTTACATTATTGTTCTTAAATTCTTCCTTGAATTCATTTGACAGATTATTGTTGATGCTCTCCATTCTGGCTACCTGTGTTTTTGATATTTTCATGGTGTCAGCAACTATGTCTCTTAACCTTCCGGGTAACTTGACACCTTTTTGTTTAAGGGCTGATAACAATTCTTTTATTCTCATTGCTTGATGGGTTTTTTCGTAATCAGAAAGAATTCTCGAAGTCGAGTTTGTAAATATAAGACGGAGTTCATTTTTTATTTCATCTATTTCTGTTTCAACTTTACATGGTATAAGTTCAAATTCTTTGTTTCCCTCTTCAACTATTTGTGTTAATGCTTTAAGTCGTCTATGCCCTATTGATACAGTGTAGGTGTCTGTTTCCTCTATTTTTCTTACAATCAATGGCTGCTGTAATCCAATAAGGAGTATACTGTCTTTAAGCTCTGCAACATCATCTACGCTATAAAAGTTATTTCCATCAGGGATTAACTTGCTTATATGTATATATTCAATAGTAAAATCGTTTCTTTTTTTCTTTTCTTTTGATTTATCATTGAGGATATCATTAAGACTAAACTTCTTCTTCATGTTTTCACCTTCTTTTTTTACTATTTTGTGTCCGAATCGGACACGTTTTATATTTGCCTCTCCAGATATTCAGCCACGAAGGAAATATAGTCTTTTGCTGCTGTGCATTTTGGAGCGTGAATTATTAACGGCTCACCTGTAAATGTTGTTTCATCGACCTTTGTTGTACGTCTGATAAATGTTTTAAACACCGGGTACTGTGATTGATTTTCAAGCCACTCTTTTCCCTCATTGTTTACTGTGCTTTTTTGATACATCGTTATCAAACACCCTACCAATTTGATATCCGGGTTATATTGCTTTACCTCTTCAATCTGTTCTTTTAGTACCTCCAATCCGTCAAAAGCGTATTGGTCAACTTTGATAGGTATTATTACATCATCCGTAACTGCAAGGCCATTTATAACAGACATGTTAATGTCAGGTGCATTGTCAATTATGCAATAGTCGTATTTGTCTGACACTGGGGATAATGCTTCTTTTAACCTAGTTTGCTGTTGCTGTGTCTGGTCTAGCAATATATCAAGGTTTGCCCGGAGTAAGTTCATATTTGCAGTTATGATTGAAAGGTTTTCATTGTCCGTTGGCATAATCGCATCTATGATATCCAAATTCTTGTCTGTTAGTACGTCTGCTATTGTTTTAATATCGTAAGTGTCATAACCAAACATTTTACTTGTGTTGCCCTGCTTGTCATTATCAATCAGCAAAACCCTCTTACCATAAACGGATGATAATATATGAGCCATGTTGATTGATGTTATAGTCTTTGCTACACCGCCCTTTAAATTAATTACTGATATTGTTTTCAACCCTCTTCACTCCTTTTAACTTTAAGTAGTTTACTATTACTGAAATAGCCTCTTCCTGCCCATAACATACTGTTACAAAATAGTCCTGTTCCTTTAATAGCCTAATCCATCTTTTTTGATTTTCAGAGGTTGTATTACCTTTGATTTTCATTTCGATATACAGGCCATGATATCCACCTCTTGCACATGGCAAGCATATATCTGGTACTCCTGATTTCACACCTTCCATTTTTAACCTTGCAGCCTCTGCCTTGTTCCTATAACCGCCATTTGGTATGTGATACATTAATTTCAATTCAGGATATACACATTCTTGTAGAGCTGCCCACCT
Organism: Ruminiclostridium papyrosolvens C7; assembly: GCF_000421965.1. GTDB lineage: Bacteria > Bacillota > Clostridia > Acetivibrionales > DSM-1351 > Ruminiclostridium > Ruminiclostridium papyrosolvens_A. The sequence continues at coordinate 2,422 of NZ_ATAY01000071.1, forward strand.
AAAAAGGTATATTTGTTCTGTGCTTTCACTTGCCTGTGGTGGCTCGTATTGATTGCTTTTCATGATAAATACCTCTTACTAAATTGATTTTGATTAAAAAGGGGGAAAATCATCTTCGTCCATTGGATAAAATCCATCTGCTCCACCTTGAAAAGCTTCTCCCTGCTGTCCATCCTCTCCAGACTTTTTACGGTCAGCAAAGTACGTTTCCTCTGCGATAACCTCTGTTATGTAGTGACGTTTCCCTTCGTTATCGTCCCATGTTCTGGTCTGAATCCTACCGACTACTACAACTTGTAACCCTTTTATGAAATGCTTGCTACAGAACTCAGCGTTTTTATCCCATGCAACTATATTTATGAAATCAGCTTTCCGTTCGCCTTCTCTTGTAAAACGTCTATTTACTGCAAGTGCGAATGTTGCAACTGCTGTTTTGTTTCCACCTGTGTATCTGAGTTCCGGGTCTTTCGTTAACCGTCCCATTAATACTACTTTGTTCATTTATCCCTCACCTCTCCAACTGTGGCTCATTTTCACTATGTACCGCCACTTCCCAACCTCTTCTTTTCATTTCCAGATACATAGCTTTTACCGCTCTTTGCCGGGAGCTTCTTTGTCCGCATCGTGGAGGACTGATAAAATATCTTTTCCCTGCTCTTGGGCCGGTTGCATGTAACCCTGATGCTTTTATTGCTTCTACCATTTTCCTTTTATTTGACCGTGGTATAAAAATTGTCAGCATATCAAGATTTAAGTTCCCGGAGTCCTCTCCTATTGCTTGCTTTTTAGCTGCTAACTTTGCCATCATTAAGTCAACCGTTAAAGTCTTGTAATTTACTTTCATTTTTTCAACACTCCTTTCTTTTTGCTTTTTATCTATTCCCTCTTCGGTACTTTTTCTTTTGATTCTTTTGACCTCATTCTTATATAGAGGTAAATTGCATCTGTCTCCTTATTAACCTTTACTTCACAATCCAAAAATCTATAGCCAGGATATGCCTTTTCAAATAGCTCCTTATCATCACAGTTATGTGCTAGATTAATCACTTTTCTCTTGCTGTATCTGCAGTCATTGGGTGGCCTGTAATCTGGCTGACTAAGATTTTTGGATTGTATCCACCGTCTTGATCCTTTAGGGTCTTTTGCAATGTAATTAGCTAATGATGTATATCCGAATTCATCTTCTTGTAATCGGTCTGCATTTGCCCTTCCCTTCCCCCAAAGTTTTTCTACAATGTCCCTATCCATTCCACTCATGAATAAATGATGATGCATTCTTACTTTTTTACGTTTATCATTTTCATCAGGTTCACAGAATTCTGTAACTCCTAAATATTTGAGTTCAGGAAGTCCGTTTTTCTTTCGATAGCGTTTCACTCTTCTGATGAAATTTATTACATCTGCTCTTGCCTCGGCTTCTGTCCGAGGAAGTGTTTTATCTGTATATGTAAGATGTACTACTAAATCCTGATCTGTAAAATTTGTATTTGCATATCTGATAAGTTTCTTACGTGCATTTTTCTCATTTAAATTTTTCTGCTTAGGTAGGGATTCTTTCATTTTTGCTTTACGTGATTTATTTTTTTCTTGCAAAGATATTGGATATATTTCAACCTCAAACATTGAGCCGCTTATTATTTTTTTCTCTCTATACGGCAAACATATTTCTGTCCCCCTTCCAAGGTCTAATTTTTATCTCTCATGGTTGAATAGATAATACCTATTACGAGGCCGAAAAGACTTGTAAATACTGCCTTTTCAGTTGACTATTTGCCGTATTTGTTTTATAATATTTGTAAGGATATTTTTACGAAATACGGCGTATAAAAATCGGTTTACATTTTTGTAGTGATTAATGTAAGCTGATTTTTTTATGTGCTTTTTCCCCCCTCTCTCCGTTTATGGTCTTTATATGTACACCGCTGTAAACTCATTTCCTGATTCATGTATTTGCAGAGTGTAAAGCAGTGTGACATACATATAACTGCATTATTTACCTTCGGACAATGTACTGTGCTTTTGACTTTATGTATTGGCTTTAGGCACGTAGGACATAGTGTTACAACTCTTCTTACATCTGACATTACACTCACCTCTATTAATTGAATTTGTAATCACTTCTATTTTTTGGTAAAATTCAAGCTGAGAAGGACATCAGAAAGAGGTACATATGAGTTTAAATTTAAATTCCGTATTAGGTGATTCCGAAGTGCCATTCGATTGTCCCCAATGCGGTAAAACGCTTAAAATAAAATTAGGTAATGTTGGTCGTAAATCAGTTATCAGTAGCCTCTTCAAGCTTTGTGGTTATCTCGTTTAAATTTGTTTTGATTTTCATTTGGATTTCTTTATTTTGCTCCATTTGGTTTTCTAACACCTTTTTATAATCCAAGGTTGTCACCTCCCTTCTTTTAAATCTTTCTTACATGCCTGACAAATGTTCTTGCCCTTATAAACTATTACATCTTTGGCATTTCCACAGAAAATACATGCCGGCTGATACTTCTTTAAAATAACCATTTCTTCATCAACAAAGATCTCTAATGAATCTTTCTCCGCAATGTCCAATGTCCTCCTGAGTTCTACCGGGAGTACCACCCTCCCCAGCTCGTCAACCTTACGTACAATTCCTGTAGCTTTCATTTGAATTACCTACCCTTCGTTTTTAAATTTATTTTATTGCTTGTATAAAAAAGATTAATTTTGTTTGTCACCTTCATCCCTACCTATGTACTTGTAAAATTGTGCTGGATTTATATAATAAGTCCACTTAGTTGATAATTTTACAGCTGTCCCAAATGGCAGTTTACCAAGCTGTAACCCAATACGTACAAAAGATGGTGTCTTACCCATTTCTAAAGCCGCTTCACGGACTGATAAGTTTTTCCCCATTACTTTCACTCCTTTTTAAAATAAATCAATTAAAATATGTCTTTTTCATGAGTTAAAATAATAATTTCATCGTTTCGATTTATTGTTGTTGAGTTTTAATAATTAATTATTACTGTCTGTTATATTGTGTTATAATGATTCTCGATGCTAATTCCTTTTGGGGGGCTTAGATAACAATTTTTCAATTGGAATTCCCAACTTTTCGGAAAACTGTTCAAGCATTGACATTGAAGGTGTCCTTTTACCGCTTTCAAGCAATGTTACATAGCATTGGGATACTCCAAGAAGGTTTGCAAATTCTATCTGCGTTAATCTTTTTCGCTTGCGAATTTGTTTAAGTTTAAGTGTAACTATTTTAATCACCTCCCGTTAGTGTGATTAAATCTTATAACAATTTGTAATAATTCTCAAATAAGTATTATTACAAATTGTGATAATTGTAAGTAATTGGGTTTGAAATGCTTGTTATTTTGTATGTTTCCGATTCGTATCATCGTTTTTTAAAAAGATTTTATTACTATTTGTAATAAGAAAGGAGGTTGTAATCATTGAGAATAGGACAACAAATATCAAAGATAAGAAATGAAAAAGGGATTTCTCAAGCAAGTATGGCTCAACAGCTTGAAATATCCCAAAGTTATGTTAGTGGAATAGAAAAAGGCACTAGAAAATGCACATTACCAATGTTATTAAAAATTTGCAAAGTTCTTGATGTTTCAGCGGTAGACTTCTTTTCGTTAGAGGAATCATATGAAGATGTGGACTTTAATATGGTAAAAACAGCCGACTTAGAGGACATTGGAATTGAATATATAGCTCTGGCAAAAGAGATTAAAGATAAAAAAATACCGCTTTCAGCGGTAAAAAAAATTATTGAGATTTTTTCAGAACTCGACAAATAAGAGTTTTTCCTCTTCACTCCATGGATAATCTATATTTATGTATATCGTCCCATTTCTTATAATGAATGGGATGCTTTTTATTTCTAAATGTATTATTTTAATCATTAGTTTATCTCCTATTTATTCAGCTTGCTTATTTAAGGATACATCCTATCTAATTCTGTATCTACTCAAAATTTATTACATTTTTCTTCATAATCTTCATTGTTTTATTGTTATTCGACTATATATATAATATATATTTGATTCTAATTCCATTTTAGTGTAATAAATGTAATATCTTGATTTTTTAAGATAATCGTATATAACAGGACTATTTTAATCTTAATTATTACAAATTGTAATAATTAAGATTTGAAACTAGCATCTCAATAATATATGATGTATTCATAAAATTTAGATGGAGGTATTAAATAATGATAAGTATAGCTGCCATTGATGATTCAAAAAATGTTTTAGACGATTATATAAATAATATCCCAAAATGGTTAAGCCAAAATAATATAGATGGCGAACTTGTAATTGCTACGTCAGCCCCGAATAAATTTATTAATGCTGTTGAAAACAATTTAGTTAATGTTTGTATAATTGATATTAACCTCAAAAATGATACCAATGGCATGGATTTAGCTAGACAAGTTAGATCAATAAACAAGTCTTGCGAAATAATATTTGTTACTGCTTGTCTTGAATATATTCAAGAAGCATTTGAGGTTAAGGCTTATAGTTTTATTCAAAAGCCACGGTGGGATAAGCTCCAGAATACTCTTATAGAATTATCAAAAGAAAAGCAATCAAATAAAAGAAGTTGTATAGATATTAAATGTGGATCACAAGTTTTCTTTATTCAAATTGATGATATAAATTATATAGAACATTTGCAAACTAAAACTGTAATTCACACTTCTGATGGAGATTACCACACTTATGAGGGTTTGGAAGAATTAGTTGAAAGAATTAACGATGTCAGGTTTAAAAGATGCCACAGGTCAATATTTATTAATACTTTCTGTGTTTATTGTCTCGATGTAAAAAGTAAAGAGTTTATTCTTAAAGATAAATCAAGATGTTCCATTGGTCCCAAATATTTTGCAAATTTTAAAACGCAAGAAGGTTGGAGGCAATTGTTATGTCTATAGGAATTTCAACAGCAAATTTTATTTTTACTATGATAAGTGCATTGACAATATATATTTTCTTAAACTTAACATTTGATATTAAATTAAAAATACAAAGAATTGCTTGTTTTGTTATCGCATTTTCAATAACAAACACGTATATATCCTATTTATTATCACTTGTTGATATAGATAGTAATTTTTATAGAATTTTTAAAACACTATTACTTTTTGCACTCAGTATACTTATCATAAAATATACTCTTAAAATTTCGTTCAAGTACACCATTTTATCATTTTGTATTATGGGCATTGGTTTAGGAGTTGGTAATGCTGTATGCGTTTTATTTTTTAGCTTATTTAATTTTAGCAATACAGTAAATCAAGCACAATCAAATACATATATTTATATCATTTATAATATATTGATTTATTCAACTATGCTTTTATTTGTTCTTTTATCAATATTAGCTTTCAAACGTCACAAATTAACTACTAGTACTATATATTCGATGGTATCCCTGTTATTCCTGACAATCTGTGCTTACATTGGGGTTTACTTCTTTCAAAAGAATTTTAATTTAAGTAGCTTTGTTATAATGTTAATCATATCTACTGTCTTTTGTTTATTCACTTATTGGTATATATTAAAAGTTAATGAAAATGATAAGCAGAAAGCAGAAATTAAACAACAAAAATTCTACAATAAGTCATTAGGTATGGCGTTACAAGATTTACGTCATTACAAGCACGACCAATTTAATCACTTAACTGTTATAAACTCAATGTTAAAAATGGGTAAATATGATGATGCAAGTTTGTACATGGATGAAATTATTGCAACTACATTATCTTTAACAAATACTGCTATATTTAATATTCAGAATGCCGGTTTATTTGGGATAATTTCGTCTAAAATGGATAATGCTGATAAATTAGGAGTAAATTTTGATTTACAAGTTATTGGTGTTATTGATTCTATTGAGAATATTAAGATTTCTGAACTATGCGAAATTATTGGAATTTATTTAGATAACTCAATCGAGGCCGCACAACTTTGTGATGAAAAAAACATTGAAATGACAGTATCAAATACTAATTCGGAAATAGATATAACCATTATAAATAATTGCATCAACAAGCCTAATATGGGACAAATAAAGCAAGATGGTTACTCAACAAAAGGAGAGAGTAGAGGCCATGGATTAAGTATCGTTGAAAACCTATTAAATAAATATAATAATATTTTAAATGTTACTAGGTTTGATAATAATAAAATGCAATTTATACAAACACTTAAAATTAAAAAGGGCATTTAAGCCCTTTTTAATAATTCTGCCTAATCTCTTATTATTAAGGATTCAGGGCATTTTTTCTGGTAATAGCCAAAGAGCCAACAAGCGCCCGCCGATAACGTTGCAAAAAACATACCGAAAGAAACTATGGCTCCCATAATTATTACTTTAATATTTCTCTTATTCATCCTCTATCCCTCCTTCTTACTTAAAGTATTTCCTGTTAATTTATAAGCTAAAGGTGTCGTCATTATTGATACTATTAAAGCATTAATGGATATGATGTTTGCGAACAAAGTTGAAACCAAAGTAGTTAATAAAAGTAATAATGAAAGTGTTATAAAACCGTAAAATCGTAACTTTCTTTTGTGTTTGCTTGAAACAATAGGTTTACTTGGAAGGTCAGCAGGTGCATAAAGGTATGTTAATGTGTATACAATGATAAAAATAATAATGTTGATCTTTATAGGTATTATATATGACAGATAAACACTACCGTATATTGATAAAAAATATGATATAAGACATCTTATTTGAGTTTTTGAATGTATACCTCCTAGGCTTAGCCGAAGTGATCCTGCAGATAAGATTGCCGTAAATACTAATAGGAAAATATTCAAAGGTATGGATACTATCAATAAGGCTAAAACTTTTGATATATCACTAATACCCATGTAAAGTCCATACTCAATTTTTTCAGCCTTTTCTGGTGTGATGTCAGGCAAAATTAATACTGCTTGTTTAGTAATATATTCGGTAATTCTACTTAACAATTTGATTCACCAACCTTTACTAAATTATATACTATTTATCAAATATTGTCGATTGTTGTAATACAAAATTTCTTAAATCATAGAATAACGATACCTCTAAAAAGAAAGGAGTTACAAATGAGATTGCCAAATGGTTATGGTTCAGTTCACAAATTGTCAGGAAAAAGGAGAAAACCATGGTGCGTTAGAAAAACCAGGGAAATAGATAATAATGGCAAGCAGCAGTATGATTATTTGGGCTATTATAAAACTCAACCCGAAGCGTTACAAGCTCTTGCTGAGTACAATTCGAATCCATATGATATAAAGACATCTATAATAACATTTGGAGAAGTATATGAAAAGTGGTCAAATGAGCGGCTAATTCTTAAAGATGACGCTCACCCATATGGAATATCACAATCAAACATTAATGGATATAAAGCTTCTTGGAAACTATGTGCTGAAATTAAAGACATGAAATTTGTAGATGTAAAATTGTCGCATCTGCAAATGGTAGTTGATAAATCAGGTAAAAACTATCCTACACTTAGAAAATTAAAGGTCTTATTAGGTCAATTATTTGAATATGCAATAATACACGATGTCATTACAAAAGATAGAAACGTAGTTGAGTATGTGGATATTAGTAAAGCAGGAAATCCAAAAGCATTAAACAGAAAACCATTTACTAATCAGGAGATTAAAAAAGTTTGGAGTATGGTAGGTGCAAATGACTATATCAATGTAATATTAATGCTAATATATTCTGGTGTCCGGGTTTCAGAACTTCTAGATTTAAAGAAAATAAATGTAAGCTTAAAGGAACAATGGTTTGATATAACCGAATCAAAAACAAACGCAGGAATAAGAAGAGTACCTATTGCAGACAAAGTTCTTCCTTACTTTCAGCACTGGATGTCCAAGAATCAATGTGAATACCTTCTTTCTACACCTGATGGAGAACATTTTTTGTATAGAAATTATTACGATTCATATTGGAAGCCATTAATGGATCTGATGGGCATGAGTCACTTACCACACGACACAAGACATACTTGTGTTTCACTTTTAACATCTGCACAGGTCGATGAAAGGTTTATTAAAAAGATTGTTGGACATAGTGGACAAGGTGTAACACAGATTGTTTATACACACCTAGAAGTCAGTGAATTACTTGTTGCTATTAATAAAATCTAGATATTATTATTGTCTATTATATGTCTATTGCTTGTCTATTACTAGCAGATTTTTGTTAGTTTTTATGAGTTTTTGAGAATAAACAAATCCCCCAAATATAAGCATTTGGGGGATTTTGTATGTTTTGTGCTTTATCTCTTTGAGAACTGTGGTGCTCTTCTTGCTTTTTTGAGACCGTATTTCTTTCTTTCCTTCATTCTTGGGTCTCTTGTCAAGAATCCAGCTTTCTTCAATGCTGGTCTTAATTCTTCATCAGCCTTTAAAAGAGCTCTTGAAATACCGTGTCTGATAGCACCGGCTTGACCTGTAAATCCTCCGCCGATAACTTTGCATATAACATCAAACTTTGAGACAGTGTCAGTGAGGGTTAATGGTTGTTTAACAATAACCTTCAATGTTTCCAATCCAAAGTAATCATCCAATGATCTATCATTTATTGTAATTTTTCCTTCTCCAGGAACAAGTCTTACTCTTGCAACTGATTTCTTTCTACGTCCTGTACCGTAGTAATATACGTTAGCCATTATTTTTTCCTCCCTCCATTAAATGTTCAAATCAAGTACTTCTGGTTTTTGTGCTTGATGGTTATGTTCAGATCCTCTGTATACTTTGAGTTTTCTGTACATTTGTCTTCCAAGACTGTTCTTTGGAAGCATTCCCTTTACAGCTAATTCAATAGCCTTCTCTGGGTGTTTTTCCATCAAGTGCTTGTACTTGATTTCCTTTAATCCGCCTGGATGAAGAGTATGGTATCTGTAAAGCTTCTGATCCAGTTTCTTACCAGTTAAAAGTACTTTTTCTGCATTGAGTACTATTACATGATCGCCAGTATCAACGTGTGGAGTGAAAATTGGCTTATTTTTTCCTCTTAAAATGCTGGCAATTTCACTTGCCAATCTTCCAAGGGGCTTACCTTCTGCATCAATAATGTACCATTTTCTTTCAACTTCTTGTGGCTTTGCCATGAAAGTTTTCATTTCTTAATACAACCTCCTTAAAAATCTATAACCTATTTATGTTAGCAGTTAGTTTCAGACTATTCACCAAAAGTAACCGTTTAGGACACTACAACATTTTAATATACAGAAATTTGTCTGTCAAGTAGAAAATGCGATGAATTTAATTTACCTCTCATTATCTCTCTATTTTTCTTAATATATCTCCATATCTCTCATATAATCGTTCTTCATTTCACTTTTTTCGTTTTAGCCTCTAATAGTAAATCTCCATTAAATACAACCCCTGTGCAGGAGCGGTCTTACCTGCTTTTGTCCTGTCAAGCCCCGCAATAATCCCGGTAACCTCAGACTCATTCAGCTTTCCCATCCCGACGTATATTAGAGTTCCTGCTATTATTCTTACCATATTATACAGAAATCCGTTTCCGGAAACCTCTATGTAAATCATATTATCTTCTTTCTCAGAAACTTCCATACTATAAATCTCTCTTACAGTACTTCTAACCTGTCCTCCTGTGGCCTGAAATGCTGCAAAATCATGTTCGCCTATGAAATACCCGGCTGCTTCTTGCATTTTCGCAATGTCAAGTTCAGGTCTTACATGGCAGGATCTGTTTCTCATAATAGCTGAAGGGTGTGGTGAATTGTATATCAGGTACCTGTACTTTTTACCTTTTGTAGAGTATCTTGCATGAAATTCTTCCGGAACCTCTTCTGATTGCTTAATAACTATATCATCAGGCAACAAATTATTTATAGCATAAGAAAACTTATCTCCGGGTATGTTGGAATTTGTGAGAAAATGTGCTACCTGCCCGTATGCATGTACTCCTACATCCGTTCGGCTGCAGCCTGTAACTCCAACATCTTCACCCAATAGTTTAGAAATGGCTTTTTGAATTACTTCCTGTACTGTTTTGGCATTTTTCTGAACCTGCCAACCATGATAATTTGTACCGTCGTATTCAATATTAATCTTAATTTTCCTCATAAATTTATCTAATAATTCCTTTTCTAAAATAGCACATATTCCATTAGTAATACCCACGTCATAAATGCTACAGTTATAACCGTTACAACCGCATCACTACCCGAAAAACGAAGCTGCTTCATTCTTGTTCTACCCTCACTGCCCCGATAGCATCTGGCCTCCATTGCCGTAGCTAATTCATCAGCTCTTCTGAATGCACTGATAAATAACGGAATCAGCACAGGTATAAAACTTTTTGCACGCTCAATCATATTTCCTGAATCAAAATCGGCTCCTCTGGATGACTGTGCTTTTATAATCTTATCTGTCTCATCCAGTAGTGTGGGAATAAACCTTAAAGCTATAGTCATCATCATTGCGATTTCGTGAACAGGTACTTTTATGCGTTTTAATGGACCTAAAAGCTTTTCAATTGCATCTGTAAGGGCAATCGGTGTGGTAGTGTAGGTTAACAGACTAGCGGTAATTATAAGCAGAAAAAGCCTTATAGCCATCTTAATAGCTACATTAATACCCTCATATGTTATGCTTAGAAAACCCCAACTCCAAATTTCAGTTCCTTTTATCGTGAATATGTTTATAATCCCAGCAAAAATAACAATAAATAATACCGGTTTCAGGCCTTTAAGTACAAATTTAACAGGTATGTTTGAGGATATTACCGTAATAGCAGTAAACAACGTCAGTAACAAATATCCCCAGTAGGTACTTATTAAAAAAATGAATATCATCATTATAAATGTCAGAATTATTTTTGTTCGGGGGTCAGCCTTATGCAGAAGCGAATCTCCTGGCACATACTGCCCTATGGTTATGTCTCTTATCAATTGCCCGTCTCCTTCCACTAGCCTTCTAATGGTTCAAATACTTTGCCAACTCTTTCGCTGCATCTTCTACTGTAAATATATTCTCATTTATACCGGGATAAACGGCTTTAAGCTTTTTCATCAGGTATGTTACCTGAGGGGCTGAAAGGCCTATTTTCTCTAATTCTTCAGGCTGCGAGTATATCTCTTTTGAAGGTTTGTCCATGAATATGGTACCTTCATTCATGACAATTACCCTCTCCGCTAGTCTTGCAATATCCTCCATACTGTGTGAAACAAGAATGATGGTCATGTTTGAATCTTTATGCAATTTGGTTATATAACCGAATATTTCATCCCTTCCCTTTGGGTCAAGCCCTGCCGTAGGCTCATCCAATACCAGAATCTGAGGAGTCATTGCTACAACCCCTGCAATTGCAACCCTTCTTTTCTGGCCTCCGGAAAGTTCAAAAGGTGATTTCTCAAGAACAGCTTCATCAAGGCCCACCGATTGTATCGCCGCCATTACTCTTTCATCAATTTCATTCTGTGAAAGCCCTTGTTTCAATAATCCAAAGGATATATCCTTTTTTACGGTCTCTTCAAAAAGCTGATGTTCCGGGTACTGAAATACAATTCCAACCTGGCGTCTCAATTCCTTCAGGTTCTTTTGCTTTGTATCAATCCCATTAATTACTACCCGTCCCTTTGTCGGCTTTAAAATACCGTTTAAATGCTGTATTAATGTAGACTTTCCGGAACCTGTGTGACCGATAATTCCTATAAACGTTCCATCATCTATTTCAATATTTACGTCATGGAGGGCATTTTTCTCGAAAGGTCCGCCTCCCATATACGTATAATATAAATCCTCAACTTTTATTGGCATGTCCTACTCCTGTGGTTAAATTATCTTATAACATTACAAATTATAATACCATAAATGAACTATATTAGTGAAGGGTTAAGCATTTTAATGCTTTATCAGTTAAACTATATATTTATTATTAATCTTGATGAATGAAATATCTCCAATTATATATTATAATATTTATTATTATAAGTTAGGGAGGGTGTTAAACTAAATGAGTCAGCACTATTTTACTGAAAATCCTGAATCTGAAATAAAAGAAAAAACCTTTACAGAGAGTATATGTGGTTCTTCCCTTACTTTTACCTCCGTGAGCGGTGTTTTTTCATTTGAAACCAAAATAGACAGGGCCTCAGAAAATCTTATTAAAAATTTCACTCCAAGTGGCTTGTCAGTACTTGATATCGGTTGCGGATACGGAGCTATTGGACTTTTTATTAAAAGCATATTTCCTCAGCAAAACATTACAATGATAGATGTTAATAATAGAGCATTGGACTATACCAAAAAAAATGCCGCAAATAACAATCTTTCCATCGAAGCATTAAACAGTAATCTTTTTAGTTCCCTTGAAGAAAGAACCTTTGATGATATAATATCAAACCCTCCAATAGCCGCTGGTAAGGAATTGAACACCAGATTGATTACCGAATCCTACGAACACCTTTCAAAAAATGGTGCACTATGGCTTGTAGCATTTCATAATAAGGGTGGTTCCACTTTAAAAAAGATTATGGAAATAGTTTTCGGCAATGTAATTGATGTAGACAAAAGCGGCGGGGTAAGAGTATATAAATCAATTAAGAAATAAGTTATATTTCCTTTAAAATTTCAAAAGCTTCTTCTACTGTCAACGGTAATTTATCAACATTAATACCATAATCTTTTAGACGGTAAGTTAGTTCAGTAACCTGCGGAACATCTAATCTCAGGTTTTTTACTGTATCAACATTACTAAATACTTCTTTAGGAGTCCCATCAAGAACAACTCCGCCATTATCTATAATTATAAGTCTGTTTGCAATTGCTGCTTCGTCCATATGGTGGGTTATGTGTATTATAGTAATACCCTCTTCTTTATTTAGTTTTTTTAAAACATTTATAACTTCTTTTCGCCCTATAGGATCAAGCATTGAGGTAGCTTCATCAAGAATAATACATTCCGGCTTCATTGCAAGGATACCTGCAATAGCAACTCTCTGCTTCTGACCTCCTGACAGCATATGGGGTGCACTTTTTTTATAATCCGCAATCCCCACTGTCTGTAATGCTTCATCAACCCTTATTCTTATTTTAGAAGGTTCTATACCCAGATTTTCCGGTCCGAATGCTACATCCTCTTCAACAGTTGTAGCTATTATTTGGTTATCCGGATTTTGGAACACCATTCCTGCAGTGCTTCTAATATCCCATAAATTGTTTTCATCAGCGGTATTTTTCCCTAAAACAATAACCTTGCCTTCAACAGGCGTCAAAAGAGCGTTAAGAAGCCTTGCAAATGTTGACTTTCCCGATCCGTTTCTTCCTAATATTACTACAAAATCACCCTTTTCTATTGTAGTACTTACATGTTCCAATGCAGGAATATCAATATTTACTTCTCCATATGATTTATATGAAAAACTGACGTTTTCAATTTCGAACATATTATTACTCATTGAAAAGCCTCCCAAATAACAACCCTCTTATATTTTATACAGTTATTATATTTCTATCAAAGTATATAAATATGGGGATTAAACATTTTTACAGTTTAATCCCCACATAATAATCACTTAGATATATGTTGATACAGATATTTAAGTATATTAAACCAATTCAAGTATTACCATCTCTGCAGCATCGCCTCTTCTAGGTCCGAGCTTATAGATTCTGGTATAACCGCCTTTTTTGTCCTTGTACTTAGGAGCTATTTCATCAAAAAGCTTATCTGTGATGTTGATATTCTCTCCATCAGCAGTTGTTGGTCTATATACCCAGTTCATTATAAGTCTTCTAGCATGTAGTCTTGAAGCATTATCAACAGATACCATATCTGTCTTTTGCTCTCTGTCTACTACAAAATATTTCTTACCATTCTTTGATGTTTTAGTATCGGTAAGCTTCTTTCCTTTGCCATCAACTTTTGCAGCACTAACCTTAATTTGTTTTGAAGTAAAGTTATCTGCTTCCTTGATTGCTAAAGTGATAAGTTTTTCTGCTATACTTTTAACTTCCTTGGCTCTTGCCTCGGTAGTTTCAATTCTACCACTTACAAATAAAGCTGTTGTAAGATTCTTTAAAATTGCCTTTCTCTGGTCTGTTGCACGCCCCAACTTTCTTTGACCTGGCATTACCTATCCCTCCTTGCCTCGTATTTTACACTACTATATAATTAGCGTCTAATTTTTATAACAATTATTCTTCACTTGGCGCTAAGAACAATCCAAGTGCCTGAAGTTTCTGGAGAACCTCTTCAAGAGATTTTCTTCCTAAGTTTCTTACCTTCATCATATCCTCTTCGGTTCTGTTGGTAAGATCCTCTACAGTATTGATTCCTGCTCTTTTTAAACAGTTATATGATCTAACTGATAAATCGAGCTCTTCAATAGTCATTTCAAGAACTTTCTCTTTTTTAGTTTCTTCCTTTTCAACCATAATCTCAGTATGTTTAGCTTGATCAGACAAATCTACAAACAGATTTAAATGTTCACTAAGTATTTTAGCTCCGAGACTAATAGCTTCATCAGGATTAATACTTCCGTCAGTCCAAACTTCAAGTGTCAGCTTATCATAATCAGTAATCTGACCAACACGTGTATTTTCAACAGTGTAATTTACTTTCTTGACGGGAGTATATATTGAATCAACAGGAATCACACCTATAGGTTGACCAGCCTGTTTATTCTTATCAGCAGAAACATATCCTCTGCCTTTGCTGATTACCATCTCCATGTAGAATCTATGATCGCCATTCAATGTTGCAATATGAAGGTCAGGATTAAGTATTTCTACATCCTGGTCAGTGATAATATCACCAGCTGATATTGGCCCTTCTCCATTTGCATCGATATAAATAACCTTTGATCCTTCGCCATGAATTAATAATGAAAGAGATTTGATATTAAGTATTATCTCAGTCACGTCTTCTACTACCCCTGGAACTGTGGAGAATTCATGCAATACTCCATCAATCTTAATTGAATTGACAGCAGCACCGGGTAAAGAAGAAAGTAATATTCTTCTTAAAGAATTACCGAGGGTAATACCATAGCCTCTTTCCAAAGGCTCAACTATAAACTTGCCATAAGTGTTATCATCGCTATTTGATACACATTCAATTCTAGGCTTTTCTATTTCTATCACCAAGAACCCTCCCTTAACAACTTTTTATTTTTTGAGGGCAACTGATTCTAAACGTACTTTTCATAGAGAATTATAAATAATTCTTTCAGTTGCTTCCAAGTTATAAATCCATCTAATATATATTACTTGGAGTACAACTCTACGATCAAGTGTTCTCTGATTGGTAAGTCAATATCTTCTCTTGCAGGAAGAGCCACAACTTTTCCTACCAGATTTTCTTCATTAAATTCCAACCATTTAGGAACAACTTTTCCACCGGCAATTTCTCTAATTGATTTAACTTTTGGTGAACTCTTGCTCTTGTCAGCTACTGCTATAACATCTCCAACCTTTATAAGGTATGAAGGTATGTTTACGCGCTTGCCATTTACTGTGAAATGACCATGTGTAACTAACTGCCTTGATTCAGGTCTTGAAGTACCCAGTCCAAGCCTGTATACTACGTTGTCAAGTCTTGTTTCAAGGATTTGAAGCAGGTTTTCACCTGTTATACCCTTACGTCTTGATGCCATTTCAAAGTATTGACTGAATTGGCCTTCCAAAACGCCATAAAATCTTCTAACCTTAGCCTTTTCACGAAGCTGTATGCCGTATTCAGACATCTTCTTCTTTGCCTGTCCATGTTGGCCAGGTGCATAAGGTCTTCTTGCTACAGAACATTTATCAGTATAGCATCTCTCGCCCTTTAGAAAAAGCTTTTCGCCTTCTCTTCTGCAGAGTCTGCAAGATGCATCAGTATATCTTGCCATCTAAGTTTACACCTCCATAATAATTATCAATTATACTCTCCTGCGCTTAGGTGGTCTGCAGCCGTTGTGCGGAATTGGTGTAACGTCTTTTATAAGACTTACTTCAAGTCCGGCAGCTTGCAAAGCTCTAATAGCTGCTTCTCTACCTGCTCCAGGTCCCTTTACGTATACTTCAACTGTCTTAAGTCCATGCTCCATTGCAGCTTTCGCAGCGGTTTCAGCAGCCATTTGTGCAGCAAACGGTGTGCTCTTTCTTGAACCTCTGAAACCAAGTCCACCTGCACTAGCCCATGATAGTGCATTTCCGGCAGTGTCTGTCAAGGTAACAATTGTATTATTAAAAGATGAACGGATATGAGCAGCTCCACGTTCAATGTTTTTACGTTCTCTTCTTTTTCTGGTAGTTCTTTTAGCACCAGCAGTCTTCGTTGCCATTTGTTCGCAAACCTCCTTTAACTATTTCTTTTTGCCGCTAACGGGCTTTGAAGGGCCTTTTCTAGTCCTTGCATTTGTCTTTGTACGCTGTCCCCTTACA
Source organism: Ruminiclostridium papyrosolvens C7 (assembly GCF_000421965.1). GTDB lineage: Bacteria > Bacillota > Clostridia > Acetivibrionales > DSM-1351 > Ruminiclostridium > Ruminiclostridium papyrosolvens_A. The sequence goes on from NZ_ATAY01000071.1 coordinate 18,837, forward strand.
GGAAGACCCATTCTGTGTCTTCTTCCCCTGTAGCATCCGATTTCAATAAGACGCTTGATGTTTAAAGCTATTTCTCTTCTAAGGTCACCTTCAACCTTGTATTCTTTGTCGATTATTTCTCTGATTTTGTTAATTTCATCATCAGTCAGATCTCTAACACGAGTATCAGGGTTAACGCCAGTCTTAACAAGAATTTCGTTAGACTTGGGTCTTCCAATACCGTAAATATAAGTGAGACCAATTTCTACCCTTTTCTCTCTGGGCAAATCTACTCCGGCAATACGTGCCATCTTTACTTACACCTCCATTAAAATTCGTGCCGCCATACTTGCGCCACTCAAACTAATTCTCCACCGATTGGATCATGAAATTTAACGATGCCATTCCCATAGGCTCATGTCCAAACGATATCGTCAAATATTTAAAATATCAACAAGAAAACAATGAATCGGGAAATTCTTTTGTTCAGCCGCTTCTTGCCGAGATTTTACAAAAATTAATAATACCTAGATGTGGGTCCAATATTAACCCTGTTTTTGCTTATGCTTTGGGTTTTCGCAGATAACCATAACTCTGCCTTTTCTTTTGATAATTTTGCACTTTTCGCATATAGTCTTAACTGATGGTTTTACTTTCATCGCTATATCCTCCTTATAATAAGAAAAAATCTGCTTAATTAGTTAATTGGGTAATACTTTTTATATTAATAAATAAATACCTTTAGGTATATATTATTTTGCTCTCCAAGTTATCCTTCCTCTGGTAAGGTCGTATGGTGACAATTCAAGGGTTACCTTATCTCCCGGAAGAATCCTTATGAAATTCATTCTGAGCTTACCTGATATGTGAGCCAGAACCTTATGCCCGTTCTCAAGCTCTACCTGAAACATAGCATTAGGTAGTGCTTCAATAACAGTACCTTCAACCTCTATAACATCATCTTTTGCCAAACTAACACCTCCTCCAAAGGATACATAATACATTTATAAATTCATTGCTCTTAACTAAACTTTACTGTCAACAGGTACATTATATTCAACAAGTGCCTTCCTTATCTCGGCATTTGTGCATTTTTCTCCTGAAGAAATTTTCTGTGCTATAGCTTCGATAACATTGTCTGTAATAATCAGGTGCTTCAATTTCTTCTTTTTAGGATTCTCCAATCTTCTGGAGCTTCCGTCACTGATAAGTACATAACTATCAGCAATCAAACCTGTTACTACAAATATTTTTCCTGCGTCCCGCCCTGCTTTAGAAAGTACAACCTGTCCCAGGACTACATTCAATGTAATTCACCTCTAAGCAATAAAATTTACACAGTCAAACCAAATATAAATTATACAGGAAAACTAAAATTATAACAATACAATTTATAAAAATATCTAAAATATTTATTAGAACCTTGTCAGTATAACCGGTCCGTCGTTAGTAATTGCTACTGTATTCTCATAGTGTGCAGAAAGCGATTTGTCAGTTGTTACAACAGTCCATCTATTTTCTAAAACTTTTACACTATAGCTACCTGCATTAATCATTGGCTCAACAGCTATCGTCATCCCGCTTTCAAGCCTTGGGCCTCTTCTCTTTGTAACATAATTAGGTATATCAGGCATCTCATGCAATTCTCTTCCAATACCGTGTCCTACAAAATCTCTGACAACCGAAAAGCCCTTACTCTCAACATGATTTTGAATAGCTTCTGAAATATCTCTTATGTGATTGCCTATAACCATTTGTTTTAATCCTTCAAAAAAACTCTGACGTGTTTCATCAATAAGTCTTTGTGCTTCAACAGTTATATTTCCTACTGCCAAAGTCCTTGCTGCGTCCGCATGATATCCGTTTAAGTACACACCAACATCTATACTGATAATATCGCCATCTTTTAAAGGCTTTAAACTTGGTATCCCATGAACCACTTCCTCATTGATAGATGCACATATACTGGCGGGAAACGGATTCATTCCAGGAACACCTACGTCGTATCCTTTAAAAGAAGGTGTTGCATGATTCTTTGTAATATACTCCTCAGCAATTCTGTCCAATTCCTTTGTGGTAACACCCGGTACAGTATTTTTCTTTATTAGTTGGAGAGCTCCATACAAAATCTCCCCAGCCTTTTTCATCTTTTCAATTTCAGATTGTGATTTTATAGTAAACATTTTAAATACCTAAAACTTTCATTACACGTTTTGATGTTTCTTCCACTTCTCCGGCACCCTCTGCTATTTTCAGCTTTCCAGCTTTTTCATAATAATTGATAAGGGGCTGTGTTTGCTTATGATATGTTTCAAGTCTGTTTAATACTGTTTCTGCAGCATCATCAGCTCTTTGTATAACAGGAGATTTGCAAACATCACATATTCCTTCTTCTTTTGTGGGATTGAATACAACATTATATGTTGCGCCACAATTTGTACAAACACGTCTTCCGGACATTCTTTGTATAATATCTTCGTCCTTTACATCTATTAAAAGAGCAACGTCCAGATTTATATTCATTTGTAGCAATACCTTATCAAGATATTCGGCCTGAGGAATTGTTCTTGGGAAACCATCCAAAATAAATCCATTTGCACAGTCGTCATTTCCCAATCTGTCCTTTACTATTTCCACAGTCAGTTCATCCGGTACAAGCTCTCCCTTATCCATATATTCCTTTGCCTTTTGTCCAAGAGGAGTATTTCCCTTTATGTTCGCTCTGAAAATATCACCGGTTGAAATATGCGGAATATTAAGTTTTTCAGAAATAATTTTTGCTTGAGTTCCCTTTCCAGCTCCGGGAGCTCCTAATAATATGATCCTCATTATTGTCACCTCTTTACAATTACTCATAACATTAAGTTTAGGGCTTATGACGTATCATAAACCCCAAACCATTTGCTAACTAATCTAATTTGAAAGGACCTTATTCCAAGAATCCTTTATAATGTCTCATAAGCATTTGTGACTCGATTTGTCTTACGGTATCAATTGCAACACCAACCAAGATCAGAACGCTTGTTCCAGCAAACCATACCCCTTGTACTCCTGTAATCCAACCAATAATATATGGGAATATAGTTATAAGAGCAAGGAACAATGCGCCAAACCAAGTTATCCTGTTCAATACCTTTGCAATATATTCGGAAGTTGGCTTACCAGGTCTTATACCCGGTATAAATCCACCATTCTTCTTCATGTTATTAGCCAGTTCAATTGGATTGAACTGAACATAAGTGTAGAAGAATGTAAATCCGATAATTAATAATGCATAAAGTATTGCATAGGACCAATGGCCTGACCAATTCTTTATAAATCCAGCAAATCCGCCAGTCGCATTTGGTCTTGCAAACCCAACAATTGTTGAAGGAAGCATCATGATAGACATTGCAAAGATTATAGGAATAACTCCTGCCCAGTTTACCTTTATAGGTAAGTGAGTACTTTGTCCTCCATAAACCTTTCTACCAACAACTCTTTTTGCATATTGTACAGGTATACGACGCTCAGCCTGATTAACCCAAACAACACAAGCAATAACAGCAACGAATACAACAAGTATTCCTAATATTGCTAAAATACCTATTGCACCAGTTCCTAAGTTACCCAAAGTGTAGTTCTTTATAATATAGTTAGCCCCTGTAGGACCAGCTGACAATATACCTGCAAAAATCAACATTGAAATACCATTTCCAATACCGTACTCGGTGATTTGTTCACCAAGCCACATCAAAAATGCTGTTCCGGCAGTAAGTGTAAGTGTTACTGTAATGAAGGTTATAACGTTAAGTCCTGAAATAAGTGCACCTCTTAGACCAATAGTAATGGCTGTAGCCTGTAAGAATGCCAAAATTACTGTTGCATATCTTATCCATTGACCTATCTTTTTCCTGCCCTCTTCGCCTTCCTTTGATAACTGTTCCAGTTTTGGAATAGCAATCGTTAACAACTGCATAATAATTGATGCATTGATATATGGTGTTATACTCATTGCAAATATAGTTGCATTCTTAAAGGATCCACCACCAATGATATCAATAAAATTAAACAACTGTCCACCCTTTGAAATAAGCTGTGCGAACCAATCAGGGTTCAGTCCAGGAACAGGGATTCTGGATCCTAATCTAAAAATTAGGAGAAGGCCAATAGTTATTAATATCTTTTTCTTTAAATCAGGAATCTTCCAGGAATTCTTAAGTGTATCCATCATTCCACTCACGTTATACCACCTCGACCTTTCCTCCCGCAGCTTCTATCTTTTCAGTAGCTGTTTTTGTAAATTTAGTCGCTTGAACTGTTAACTTTTTAGTTAACTCTCCGTTACCTAAAATTGCTACTCCATCTATAATCTTTTTAGCAAGGCCGGAAGATTTAAGAAGTTCTTCAGTTACAACTGTACCTTCATCAAACATATTCAAATCAGATACGTTAACTTCAGTATACTTTTTAGAAAACTCGTAGTTATTAAATCCCCTTTTTGGTAATCTCATATATAAAGGCATTTGACCACCTTCAAAACCTGGTCTAACACCACCGCCGGCACGGGCATTTTGTCCTTTGTGACCCTTACCACCGGTTTTACCGTTACCACTGCCTATACCTCTACCTTTTCTATTAGGTAGCTTTTTTGATCCAGGAGCAGGCTGTAATTCAAATAATTTCATTGACTACACCTCCCTTATATTTCTTCTACACAAACAAGATGTGAAACTTTTCTAATCATTCCTCTAATTTGAGGGTTGTCATTTTGTTCAACTGTAGTCCCGATTTTACCCAAACCAAGAGCTTTTACAGTTGCAGTCTGACTCTTAACAGCCTTATTTGTGCTCTTCTTTAGAGTTATCTTTAACTTAGCCATTTAATGTCCCCCCTAGCCCAGAATCTCTTCTGCTGTTTTTCCGCGAAGTCTGGCAACTTCTTCGGCTGTCTTTAACTGAGCAAGGCCTTCAATAGTTGCATTAACCATATTAATTGGGTTGTTTGAGCCCAATGACTTCGTTCTTATATCACGAATTCCTGCAAGTTCAAGTACGGCTCTTACAGGTCCTCCGGCAATAACTCCGGTACCTTGTCCAGCAGGTTTAAGTAATACTTTACCTGCTCCAAACACTCCAATTGCTTCGTGTGGAATTGTTGTGTCAACAAGCGGAACTTTAATCAGGTTCTTCTTAGCATCTTCAATACCTTTACGAATAGCTTCAGGTATTTCAGCAGCTTTACCCATTCCACTTCCAACATAGCCGTTTTCGTCTCCTACTACTACTAACGCACTGAAACGAAAATTTCTACCACCTTTAACAACCTTTGTTACACGTCCTATATTAACAACTTTTTCCTTAAGTTCTCCTAAAGTGCTGGCATCAATTCGTTGCATGTATTCCCCTCCTTCTCCTTAAAAATCCAAGCCTGCTTCTCTAGCAGCGTCAGCAAGCTCTTTAACTCTTCCATGATAGATATATCCGCCTCTATCAAATACAACTTTCTTTATACCCTTGTCAATAGCCTTAGAAGCTATTAATTTTCCAACCTCTTTAGCTGCTTCCTTGTTTCCGCCGTTAGCAACTTTTCCTTTTAATGCGGCATCAAGGGTTGAAGCGGATACAAGAGTATTACCGGTTGTATCATCGATTATCTGAACATAAATGTTGTTTAAACTTCTAAAAACGTTCATTCTTGGACGCTCAACAGTTCCAGTAATCTTTTTGCGTACTCTCAGATGCTTTCTGAGTCTTACTTCGTTTCTATTTGTCTTATTAATCATTTACTCTCATCTCCTTTCTACTTTTTACCCTTGCCACCAGTCTTACCTTCTTTACGTCTTATAACTTCAGTTTCGTATTTGATACCCTTACCCTTATAAGGCTCAGGAGGTCTCTTTTCACGAATCTTAGCAGCTACTTCTCCAACCACCTGCTTGTCAATTCCCTTAACAATTATCTTGTTAGGTGCAGGAACTTCAGTTGCAATGCCTTCAGGATCTTCCATCTCAACAGGATGTGAATAACCGAGTGTTAAAACCAACTTCTTACCCTGCTTTTGTGCTCTGTAACCAACACCGTTGATATCAAGAGCCTTTTGGTATCCATTGGTAACACCTTCCACCATATTGTTAATAAGTGTTCTAGTTAAACCATGAAGTGATTTGTGCATTTTTAAATCAGATGGTCTTTCAACAACTATCTGATCAGCTTCTACTTTAATAATCATATCCTTGTGGAACTGCTTTGTAAGAGTTCCTTTTGTACCTTTTACAGTCAATAAATTGTCGCCGTCTAGTTTAACTGTTACACTCTTTGGAACAGCTATTGGCAACTTTCCTATTCTTGACATGTCATATACCTCCAGTTCTTAAAATTATGGGCAATCTAGTGCCCTTTTCAGACCTTAGAGTATTTTCAAATTCTTAAATAAGAATTTGAAAATACTTTACCTGAGGATTTATAACTTACCAAACAAATGCCAGAACTTCTCCGCCTATACCTTCTACTCTGGCTTTCCTGTCAGTCATTATTCCCTTTGATGTTGAGATAATTGCTATACCGAGTCCGCCCAATACCTTTGGCAGTTCTTCTTTTCCTGCATATACTCTCAAACCAGGCTTACTAATTCTCTTTATTCCAGTTATAACGTTTTGCTTATTATTGGTGTACTTTAAGTTAACTCTAAGTACGCCTTGCTTTCCGTCACTAATTTCTTCAAAATTCTTAATATATCCTTCTTCCAGCAAAATGTTTGCTATAGACCTCTTGAGGTTGGAAGCGGGTATATCAACTGATTCATGTTTAGCAGAACCTGCATTTCTTATTCTGGTTAACATATCAGCTATTGCATCAGTAATTTGCATATGTTTAACCTCCTTCCAATGATATTACCAGCTTGCTTTTTTAACGCCAGGTATTTGACCTTTGTACGCTAATTGTCTAAAGCATAAACGGCAAATTCCAAATTTTCTAATGTATGCGTGTGGTCTTCCACATATTTTACATCTATTGTAAGCCCTTGTACTAAACTTGGGTGTACGCTGTTGCTTTATAATCATAGATTTCTTTGCCATGCCTTCAATCCCTCCTTAGCTCTGGCTGAATGGCATACCAAGTAATTTTAAAAGCTCTTTAGCTTCTTCATCACTCTTAGCCGTAGTTACAAAAACAATATCCATTCCTCTTAACTTATCAACCTTGTCATACTCAATTTCAGGGAATATTAGCTGGTCCTTGACACCCATCGAGTAATTTCCTCTACCGTCAAATGAGTTGTTTGAAAGACCTCTAAAGTCTCTTACTCTAGGAATAGCTACATTAAAGAGCTTATCAACGAATTCATACATTCTCTCGCCTCTTAATGTAACCTTACAGCCAATATTCATTCCCTGTCTCAATTTAAATGCCGCTACTGACTTTTTAGCCTTAGTTACAATCGGCTTTTGTCCAGTAATCAATGTCATATCATTTACTGCTGAATCCATAGCCTTTGGGTTGTCTTTTACTTCTCCGACTCCCATGTTAAGAACTATTTTCTCAAGCTTTGGAATCTGCATGCTACTGCTATATTTAAACTTTTCTTTCAAAGCAGGAACTGCTTCACAAAGATATTTATCTTTTAACCTTGCCATCTGCTATACCTCCTTTCGGCAGTACTATTAACCGTCTTTGTTTTTATCTAATACTATATCAATAATTTCGTTACAGTTTTTACAAGCTCTAGCCTTCTGCCCATTGTCGAGAATTTTCTTTGCAACTTTGGTAGGCTTTCCACATTTGTCACAAACCAACATTACATTTGAACTGTTGATATGTGACTCCTGATGGATAATGCCACCTTGTTGATATTTTCCTCTAGGCTTTTTGTGCTTTGTTGACATGTTTACGCCTTCAACAAGTACTTGATTAGTAGAAGGATTTACGCTTAATACCTTGCCCTTCTTGCCTCTATCTTTTCCTGAAAGCACAAGAACTGTATCATTCTTTTTTACATGAACTTTGTTTGTCAAATTAAGCCGCCTCCTTCCTTACAATACTTCCGGTGCAAGAGAAAGAATTTTCATGAAATCCTTATCTCTTAATTCTCTTGCAACAGGTCCAAATATACGAGTTCCTCTTGGGTTCTTATCATCTTTAATTATAACTGCAGCGTTCTCATCAAATCTGATGTATGAACCGTCGGGCCTTCTAACGCCTTTCTTAGAGCGTACTATAACGCACTTTACAACGTCACCTTTTTTTACAACACCGCCGGGTGTTGCATTTTTAACAGAAGCTACTATAATATCACCTATATTAGCATACTTTCTCCAAGAACCGCCAAGAACTTTTATACACATAAGTTCTTTAGCTCCGGTATTATCAGCTACTTTCATTCTAGACTGAACTTGAATCATAGTGGTACCTCCTTCCAAAATTTCTGCTCAGACTGCACATATATTATTGTGCCTTTTCAACGATTTCAACAAGTCTCCATCTCTTTTCCTTACTCAATGGCCTTGTCTCCATTACTTTAACTTTATCACCAATCTGACATTGATTTTCTTCATCATGTGCCTTTAGTTTATAAGTTCTCTTAACAATTTTTCCGTATAACGGATGCTTTACACTAGTTTCTATAGCAACAACAATAGTTTTATCCATCTTATTGCTAACAACCTTGCCAACCCTAGTCTTTCTTAAAGCTCTTTCAACCAAGTGGAATTACCTCCTTCCGAATACTCGTCTTTGTGATATTATCGATTGATATATTACAAAGAACATAACTAACGTTATTCATTATGGTTAAGGTTTTTCAATTACTTTAGCAAATAGCTATTACTTGTTATCGCTAAGCTCTTTTTCCCTTATTATTGTTTTAACTCTAGCAATGGATTTTTTAACATCCTTAAGTTTCATTGGGTTCTCAAGCTGATTTGTAGCAAGCTGAAATCTAAGCTTAAAGAGTTCAGACTTTAATTCGCCCAATTCCTTGTTCAATTCAACAATATCCTTTTCTCTGATTTCACTAGCTTTCATTTGCTTCACCACCCATTTCTGTCTCGCGGGTTACAAATTTACATTTAACCGGAAGTTTGTGCATAGCGAGCCTTAAAGCCTCTCTAGCTGTCTCTTCAGGTACTCCCGCAATTTCAAATAATACTCTTCCAGGTTTTACTACTGCAACCCAATATTCCGGTGAACCCTTACCACTACCCATACGAGTTTCAGCAGGTTTCTTTGTTACCGGCTTATCCGGGAATATTTTAATCCAAACCTTACCGCCACGCTTGATGAAACGAGTCATTGCTATTCTGGCAGCCTCAATCTGGTTGCTTGTTATCCAAGCAGGTTCCAAAGCCTGAATTCCGAACTCACCATTGCTAACAAAGTTACCTCTGGTAGCTTTTCCAGTCATTCTACCTCTGTGAACCCTTCTATGTTTTACTCTTTTGGGCATTAACATTACTTAACCCCTCCTTCCGCTTTTCTGTCTCTCTTAACAGCAGGAAGAACTTCTCCTTTGTATATCCATACCTTAACACCGATCTTACCATAGGTTGTGTTTGCTTCAGCAAAACCATAGTCTATATCAGCACGAAGTGTTTGAAGTGGAATAGTACCGTCATGATAATGCTCAGTTCTTGCTATTTCTGCACCACCAAGTCTACCTGCACACGCAGTCTTGATACCCTTAGCACCAAGCTTCATTGTTCTTGACATAGCCTGCTTCATCGCTCTTCTGAAAGATATACGTTTCTCTAGCTGTGATGCGATGTTCTCTGCAACTAGCTGAGCATCCATTTCAGGAACTTTGATCTCAGTAATGTTGATAAGAACACTCTTACCTGTCATTTTTTCTACTTCTTTTCTAAGTTCTTCAATACCTTGGCCACCCTTGCCGATTACAAGTCCTGGCTTTGCAGTATTTACATTAATCTTGACCTTATTTGCTGCACGGTCAATCTCAATTCTAGAAATGCCTGAAATATAAAGCTTCTTCTTTATGAAATTTCTTATTTTGACATCTTCAACAAGATAGCTGCTAAAAGATTTGTCATTAGCATACCATTTTGTATCCCAATCTTTAATAATTCCAATTCTTAATCCATGAGGATTTACTTTCTGGCCCATTATCCAACCTCCTTCTCGCTTATTCTCTTTCCTTTACAACCAATGTTATATGGCTGGTTCTTTTTTGAATTTTAAATGCTCTACCTTGAGCACGTGGCATAATTCTCTTTAATGTTGGTCCTTGAGTTGCAAAAGCTTCTGCAATAAAAAGGTTATCATGATTCAAACTATTATTGTTAACAGCATTTGCTTCTGCTGATTTAAGAAGCTTATATAAAACCTCTGATGCAGCCTTAGGTGTAAACTTGAGAATACCATAAGCCTCATCAATACCCTTATTTTTTATCAAATCCAGTACGATTTTAACCTTTCTGGATGATATACGTGCATATTTTAAAACTGCTCTTCCTTCATCTTTACCGATTCCGAGAACTTTTCTCTCTTTTTTAGTAAGAAGTGCAGGCTTATTTGACTTAGTATGCTTAGCATTTTGTTCAGCCAAAATCTGATCTTTATTCTTTAATAGCTCCTCTTTGGACAATACTTTTTTCTCCAACTGAATAGCCTCCTTTCAGTTCTAATCTTAAACTTAAACTTTCAGTTCAAAAAATCTTTTACCTTAGAGAAGTAGACTTCTCGTTACCGCCATGTCCCTTGTATGTCCTTGTTGGTGCAAATTCACCAAGCTTATGACCAACCATTTCTTCTGTTATATATACAGGAACGTGCTTCTTTCCATCGTGAACAGCAATTGTGTGTCCAACCATCTGAGGGAATATAGTTGAAGCCCTTGACCAGGTCTTGATAACTTTCTTATCATTCACTTTATTCATTTCTTCAATTTTTTTAAGTAATGAATCAAGCACGTAAGGTCCCTTTTTAACTGATCTACTCATTATTCTAAAATCCTCCCTTCGCCGCCATCTCGTAGGATTTGGCGGAGCGGTTAAACCGCTCTTACTTCCAAAAATCCCGATATATTACTTTTGATTTCTTCTCTTAACAATAAACTTATCTGACTTGTTTTTCTTCTTTCTAGTCTTCAAGCCAAGAGTTGGTTTACCCCAAGGTGTAACAGGACTTGGTCTACCGATAGGTGATTTACCTTCTCCACCACCGTGAGGGTGGTCAACCGGGTTCATAACAACACCGCGGACTGTAGGTCTGATACCCATCCATCTTTTTCTACCAGCCTTACCCAGTGACACGTTTTCATGTTCAAGGTTACCAACCTGTCCAATTGTAGCTTTACAATTGATTCTAACCATACGAACTTCACCTGAAGGAAGTCTTACCTGAGCATATTCGCCCTCTTTAGCCATCAACTGAGCAGCATTTCCTGCAGCTCTAACCATCTGGCCACCCTTACCTGGCTTAAGTTCAATATTATGAATTAATGAACCTACAGGAATATTTGTAAGAGGAAGTGCGTTACCTGGTTTGATATCCGCTGATACTCCTGATTCAACAATATCGCCAACACTTAATCCAACTGGTGCAAGAATATATCTCTTTTCACCATCTAAATAGTTAAGAAGCGCAATATTTGCAGTCCTGTTTGGATCATACTCGATTGTAGCAACCTTTGCTTTGATTCCATCTTTGTCTCTTTTAAAGTCTATAACTCTATATTTTTGTCTGTTACCGCCGCCTTGATGACGAACAGTAATCCTACCATAAGAGTTTCTTCCTCCATTTTTCTTCAGAGGTTCCAGTAATGACTTTTCAGGTTCAACTTTTGTTAAGTCTGAGTAATCCATTACTGTCATAAACCTTCTGGATGGAGAAGTAGGACTATACTTTTTTAATGCCATCTCTTCTCACTCCTTTTATAACCTGGCTTAATTACTGAGCAACGCCAAATTCTTCGATGCTAGTTTTATATTTCTTATTATTTGTTACAGTCTTGCCGCCCTTTGATAAGTATTCAACAGGCTTTGGATCAGTATCGATTTTAACGATTGCCTTTTTCCAAGCTGGACGTGGTCCTTCATGAACACCTGTGCGCTTGATTTTACCTTCAAAGTTCATGGTATTAACTTGTAATACCTTAACGCTGAATAATGCTTCAACTGCCTTTTTTATTTCGGTTTTTGTTGATTTTACATCAACGACAAAAGTGTACTTACCAGCACCTATTTCCATATTACTTTTTTCAGTTATATATGGCTTTATAATTATGTCTTGTGGCAATCTCATTATGCGTACACCTCCTCAACCTTTTCAACAGCATCCTTTGTTATAATAAACTTATCATATTTCAATATATCAAATACATTAAGAGTATTTACATATGCTGTCTTTATTCCTGGTATGTTTCTAGCAGACTTAACAATGTTTTCATTCTTTGAATCAATTACTATCAAAGCACTTGAATCAACTTTTAAATTGCTAAGTACACCTACCATTGACTTAGTCTTAATTGCATCCAATGTCAAAGCATCCAGTACAAAAATTTCATTTCCTGAAACCTTTGATGTCAATGCTGACTTCATTGCAATACGCTTCACTTTCTTTGGCATAGTGTATCTGTAGCTACGTGGTTTAGGTCCTAATACTATACCACCTTTAATCCACTGTGCTGAACGGATACTACCCTGTCTTGCACGACCGGTTCCCTTTTGTCTCCATGGCTTTTTACCGCCACCTCTAACTTCACTCTTGGTTTTTGTTGACTGAGTACCTTGTCTTTTATTTGCTAACTGATTTACTACTACTGCGTGAAGTACTTCATTGTTTACTTCTGCACCGAAAACATTATCGCAAAGTTGAATATCTCCAACTACTTCACCTTTCATGTTATATAAATCAACCTTTGGCATGTGTTACTTCCTCCCTTCACGTTATTATTTACCGGATTTAACCGTACTTTTAATAACAAGCAATCCACCTTTAGGTCCTGGAAGAGCACCTTTTACAAGAATAAGGTTTCTTTCTGCATCAACTCTAACAACTTCAAGATTTTGAACTGTAGTGTTGTCCATACCCATATGACCTGGTAACTTCTTGCCCTTAAATACTCTTGCCGGATTGGTGTTTGCACTCATGGAACCAACTCTTCTGTGGTACATTGAACCGTGAGTTTTGGGTCCACCTTTTTGGCCGTATCTCTTAATAGTACCCTGAAATCCTTTACCCTTTGAAAGGCCGCTTACGTCTATTTTATCTCCAGATTGGAACATATCTTCAGCTTTAATTTCCTGACCAACTTCATAGCTTGATATGTCTTCCAGTCTGAATTCTCTAAGATACTTCATTGGAGCAAGCTTAGTCTTGCTGAACTGACCTAAAGCAGGTTTGCTAAGTTTCTTTTCCGCAACCTTTTGATATCCAACTTTTAAAGCATTATATCCGTCAGTTTCAACAGTCTTCTTTTGAACAACTGTTAATGGGCCTGCTTCTACAACTGTAACTGGTATAACCAAACCATTTTCATCAAATATTTGAGTCATTCCAATTTTCTTACCTAACATTGCTTTTTTCATTAAAATTACCTCCTATGGTTATTGGTTCATATTTTCTATGAACATGACCTACTACTAACACTTAACACTGTAGACTAGTTTGACATTTATTACTTTCAAATATTGAAATTATAATTTAATCTCAATGTCTACACCCGCTGGTAGATCCAGCCTCATTAATGCGTCAACAGTCTTTGGCGTTGGTAGAACTACATCTATCAATCTTTTATGAGTTCTCATTTCAAACTGCTCTCTTGAGTCCTTGTATTTATGTGGAGCTCTTAAGATTGTAATAATCTCTTTCTCAGTAGGAAGCGGTACAGGTCCTGAAACCTTCGCGCCTGTCCTCTTAGCAGTTTCAACGATCTTCTCAGCTGACTGATCAAGCACCTGATGATCGAACGCCTTTAGTCTGATACGTATTTTCTGTTTGTTTGACATACATAAACCTCCTCGTACGTTGAATTTTGTCACGTACAACAAGTTTTGTCTGTACACTATGCCGGGTGTTTCATAACGTTTTATATAAAAACCCAGGATCGTTCTTATCCAAATTGGACAAACTTAACCTGGGCATTTAAAGCGATTATATTACACTTCAAAATGTACAGTGACTTGTCGCCCGGTTTCTTGAATCGGACATTCTCAGCAAAAGTTACCTATTTCTATGAATAGCAATCTCCTGCGTCATCGTATGCCACGCCACAACATTCAATATTTTACTACATATTTTTCATATTTGCAAGTGGTTTTAAAATATATTTTTATTTTTTTTGATTATGCAAA
>NZ_ATAY01000072.1 GCF_000421965.1 Ruminiclostridium papyrosolvens C7
CAGTTGACATTTACCGGATAGCGCAGGATACTTAACGTATAAATAAAATAGGTTTAATTAAGAGAAATCAGGAGGAGCTTGAGGATGATTCTTGAAAACGGATTAGAAAAGTGTAGCTGCAAAAAGAAATCATGTGTACGTCACGGCAAATGTGCTGAGTGCTTAAAATACCATAATGAAAGCTCAAAATACCTTCCTTACTGCAAGCGTGGAAAAAAGAAAACAGAAAAACCCACACCAGGTGGGTCTTAGCAAGTTTTCTATATAATCAGGATTTGCGTATGAACTCTGTTCTGCATTTTGGACAGGTTATCTGAATTTTGCCTTTACCTTTGGGAACACGTACCTCTTGCTTGCATTGGGGACATTTGTAATACCTGTGGGTTTTAGAATCGCTTAAACGGTTTTTTCTTTTGAAAAACCAGCCAGCAACGGGATTCCAGAACTTTAAGAACTTATTGTTTTCTGCTCTTCTGCGGTAAATATTTTTAGAAAACATTCTGTAAAGACATAGAACCAACGGAATATAAGACAGATAACCAAGCCAGTTAACCGGTACAAACATACCTATTAATGAAATAAGCAGCGATAAAAAAAGAAGTCCTGCGGACAAATGATCAGGCCCGTACCTTCCAATCATAAATTTTCTGAACCAATTCATATAACTTCCTCCGTAATTTGTGGGTTACATATATTTTAGTAGTGCCGGGCAGGTTTTGCAATATTTATCTTAAAAGGTGGGTAATTATTAACTTGAAGGTACTGTGTGAATATGTTAAAATATTATCAAAGTATCTGAACTCGAAGTTATAATACTAAGAGCAAAGAGATTTATTTGAAATAATCGTTCTGAATGCACGAGGGTCAGTCCCAAGTGGTAAGGCGGTGCTATAAGGTGGAGTATGAAAAACCCCATGCCTATAAAGCATCCGGGGTTTTATTTTATCTATAAGGGAGGCAGCCAAATGGACACAAGGATTGCTCTGATAGGAATTATTGTTGATGATTTATCATCAGCAGAAAAGATAAACCTGATACTGCATGAATTCGGGAAATATATAGTGGGAAGAATGGGCATTCCATACCGTGAAAAGGGTGTCTCCATTATAAGCGTTGTTGTTGATGCCCCAAACGATGTCATCAGCTCACTTTCAGGGAAATTGGGAATGTTAAGGGGAGTCAATACAAAGACAGTTTACTCAAAAATATAAATCCACTTATAACATCCTCGTAACGTCAGATTTAAAAATCTGTTTTTGTGGAGGAAATAAAAATGTATAACAGCAAATCAAAAAAAGCCGAAGACTTTATTAACGATGAGGAAATTTTAGAAACGTTGGAGTATGCCCGCAGGAACAAGGAGAATATGTCGCTCATAGAAGATATCCTCCAAAAGGCATCTGAGTACAAAGGATTAAGCTACAGGGAAGCAGCAGTATTATTGGAATGTGAGCTGGATGAGGTTAAAGAAAGGGTGTCCAAGCTTGCAGAGCATATTAAAAAGAAATTTTATGGAAACAGGATAGTAATGTTTGCACCTCTCTATCTTTCAAACTACTGTGTAAATGAGTGCAGATATTGCCCCTACCACGGCTCAAACAAGCATATTGCAAGAAAGCAGCTTTCTCAGGAGGACATAGTCAGGGAAGTTATGGCCCTGCAGGATATGGGTCATAAACGACTTGCACTTGAAACAGGGGAAGACCCGGAGAACTGTCCAATAGAATATGTATTGGAAAGTATAAAAACAATTTACGGAATAAAGCACAAGAACGGTGCAATACGCCGTGTAAATGTGAATATTGCCGCTACAACCGTTGAAAATTACAAAAAGCTCAAGGATGCGGGAATAGGAACCTATATATTATTTCAGGAAACTTACCATAAACCCACATACGAGTACCTGCACCCCAAGGGGCCAAAGCACAATTATGCTTATCATACTGAAGCCATGGACAGAGCAATGGAGGGTGGAATTGATGATGTAGGACTTGGTGTTCTTTTTGGCCTGAACCTTTACAAATATGATTTTGTAGGTTTGCTTATGCACGCAAAGCATTTGGAGGATGCAATGGGAGTTGGGCCTCACACAATCAGCGTGCCCCGCATAAGGCCGGCTGATGATGTAGACTTGAAGGAATATTCAAATGCAATACCTGACTCAATATTTGAAAAAATTGTAGCGATACTTCGTATTGCCGTACCGTACACAGGGATAATCATGTCTACAAGAGAATCGGAAAAGACTCGTGGGGAATGTCTCAAATTGGGTGTTTCCCAAATTAGCGGAGGGTCATCAACAAGTGTTGGCGGTTATGTAGAAAAAGAAGTAGAAAATTCTGCACAATTTGAAGTTAACGATACAAGAACAATGGACGAAATAGTTAACTGGCTGCTGACATTGGGGTACATTCCAAGCTTCTGTACAGCATGCTACCGGGAAGGCAGGACTGGAGACCGATTTATGAGACTTGTCAAAAGCGGTGCAATTGCACATGTTTGCCATCCGAATGCAATTATGACACTAAAGGAATATCTGGAAGACTATGCGTCGGAAGATACAAGAGCAAAAGGCGAAAAAATGATAGAAAAAGAAGTAGAGCTGCTGCAAAACGATGATGTCAAAAGAATCGTAAAGGAGCATTTAAGCGATCTCCATGATGGTAAGAGGGATTTCAGGTTCTAGATGAGGAGGAATAAAAATGAGTCTCACAAATACACCGGGTGCAAACAGGCTGCACATTGCGCTGTTCGGCAGAAGAAACAGCGGAAAATCTTCACTAATTAATGCTATAACGGGACAGGATATTGCGCTGGTATCTGAAATTGCCGGAACCACTACCGATCCTGTATACAAGGCTATGGAGCTGCATCCCATAGGCCCTGTTATGTTTATTGATACAGCGGGTTTTGACGATGTGGGTACGCTAGGAGAATTGAGAATAGAAAAGACCCGCAAGGCAATTGAAAAAACAGATGTAGCCATTGTATTTTTCTCGGGGACAGAGCTTTCATTGGAAAAGGAATGGACTGATGAACTTAAAAAGCGTAAAATACCCGTTATTCCTGTTATCAATAAAGCAGATATACTTGAAAATACGGATGACATAAAAAAACAGGTAGAGGACACTCTTGGGCTGATGCCAATCATTATCAGTGCAAAGGAAAAAACCGGGCTTGATAAAGTCAGAGAGGAACTCGTAAGAGCCGTGCCGGAGGATTTTGAGGTAAGCAGCATAACAGCCCATCTTGTCCATGAAGGAGACCTTGTATTGCTGGTTATGCCTCAGGACATTCAGGCTCCAAAGGGGCGCCTGATTCTGCCACAGGTACAGGTAATCAGAGATTTACTGGATTTAAAATGCATGGTTATGAGTGTTACTACCGACAAGCTTGACAATGCACTAAAGGCAATGGCAAAACCTCCAAAATTAATAATTACCGATTCTCAGGTATTCGACAAGGTATATGCAAAAAAGCCTGATGAAAGCCTATTGACATCATTTTCCGTGCTGTTTGCAGAATATAAAGGTGATATTTCTGCATACATTAAAGGTGCAGAAGCAATAGATGCACTAACTGAGGAATCCGCTGTTTTGATTGCAGAGGCATGTACACACGCACCCCTCAGTGAGGATATCGGACGTGTACAGCTTCCGAGGCTTCTCAGACAAAAAGTGGGTGAAGGCCTGACTGTTGACATTGTCAGCGGGGCAGACTTTCCAAAGGATTTGTCAAAATACTCGCTGGTTATTCAGTGCGGCTGCTGTATGTTTAACAGAAAATATGTACTTTCTCGTATAGAGTCAGCTGGGGCCCAGAATGTAAGTGTCTGCAATTACGGAATTGCAATTGCAAAGCTCAGGGGTATATTGGAAAAAGTGGCTTTATAAGTAAAGAAATATTTACCATTTTGTAACTTTTAAAAAGTACAAAAATATTGCATAATTATATTAATATGATAATATAAATAATAGATAATTTTGACTTAATATGTACAAATATAAATCGTACTTTATAAATGGTTATAATTTCTGTTAAATTATCAAATTAAGGGAATCAAGGAGTTGTTTCGTTTGGGATTTGGACAGGACATCGGTATTGATTTGGGTACTGCCACAGTACTTGTATACATTAAAGGTAAGGGAATAGTATTAAGGGAGCCATCCGTTGTAGCTATAGATAAGAACACAAATAAATTACTTGCGGTAGGCGAAGAGGCAAGAAGAATGCTGGGAAGGACACCCGGAAACATAGTAGCTATCAGGCCTCTGCGCGAAGGTGTAATTTCTGATTATGACATAACAGAGAGAATGCTTAAATATTTCATAAATAAAGTTACCGGGAACAGAAAGTTTTTCAAACCAAGAATAATGGTCTGCGTTCCCAGCGGTGTTACAGAAGTTGAAAAGCGTGCTGTAATAGATGCATCCATGCAAGCCGGAGCAAGAAAGACATATTTGATAGAAGAGCCTATTGCAGCTGCTATTGGGGCAGGCATTGATATTGCAAAGGCGTGCGGTAGCATGGTTGTTGACATGGGCGGGGGTACTACGGATATTGCGGTAATATCATTGGGCGGTACTGTAGTAAGTACTTCTATAAAGATAGCAGGAGACAAGTTTGACGAAGCTATTGTTCGTTATATGCGTAAAAAACACAACATTATGATAGGTGAAAGAACCGCCGAAGAATTGAAAATCAACATAGGTACGGTTTATCCGCGAGTTCAGGAGGTTACAATGGACATCAGGGGAAGGAACCTGATTTCAGGACTTCCAAAGACAATTACCATATCCTCAACTGAGATGATGGAAGCGTTGGAAGAGCCTATATCAAGTGTTGTTGAAGCCGTACATTCAGTTCTGGAACGTACACCACCTGAGCTTGCAGCTGACATCAGCGACAGGGGTATAGTTATGACAGGCGGTGGAAGTCTTATTTACGGTCTGGATAAACTGCTTCAGGAGAAAACAGGTATAAATGTAATAATTGCAGATGATTCTATCTCTTGTGTAGCCCTTGGTACAGGTAAGGCGCTGGACAACATAGAAGCCATTGAAGCTAGTGCGCTTACAGAAAAAAGGACAAATTATAAAAGATAAGAAAAGAGTAATCGAGGGGTAAAACATTTACCCCTCTTTTTGATATTCAGGATATATTAGTATAGAAAAAATCTAAAGTAAATAATTATAGTTGCCGATATATAGAGTAATGAATTTACATAAGGAGATATCCTATGATTAGAGGTTTATATACTTCTGCGTGGAGTATGCTGGCAAATCAAAAGAAACTGGACGTTATCACAAATAATATGGCAAACGTCAATACTTCGGCATACAAAAAAGATACAGTAGTTTACCAGAGTTTCCCTGAAATTTTAACAAGGAGAATCAACGACACACAGAGTCCGACAAATCCTTCAGCCGTTGTTGGTACAATGGAGCTCAGCAGTGATGTCGGGGAAGTATATACATATTACACACAGGGTCAGATGGTGCAGACCGGAGACAGATACGACCTTGCAATTAAAGATGATAATAGGGGCGAGGCAGCAAGCCCTGCGTTTTTCACTGTAGGAGTTATAAATTCGCAGGATAACACAATGCAGGAGTTCTATACAAAAAACGGCTCATTTTGTCTGGATGCCAACAATCAGCTGGTAACTGGGGATGGATATGCCGTTTTAGGCAAAAAAGGGCCTATAACCCTTAAACAGGGGGATTTTACAGTTGACAGCAAAGGAAACATCATGCAGAACGGAGCTGTTGTTGACACTCTTCGTATAGCCCAGTTTGCAGATTCAACTCAATTAAGAAAATTCGGAAATAATCTGGTTCAGAATAACGGAGGAGAGATAGCTGATTTTACAGGAACAGTTATTCAGGGTTATGATGAGCAGTCAAATGTTAATGTTATAGATGAAATGGTTGATATGATAACGGTTATGAGAGCTTATGAGGCAAATCAGAAAGTGCTGCAGGCTCAGGACGGAACGTTGGAAAAAGCAGTTAATGAGGTAGGTTTGGTTAGATAATAGATTCCGATAAACATATATTTTAAATTTATTTGGAGGTTTAAAGGCTATGATGAGAGCATTATATACAGCCGGCTCAGGAATGAAGGCTCAACAGTTCAATGTAGATGTTATTTCAAATAATCTTGCAAATGTTAATACCACCGGATATAAAAAGGAAAGAGCAGAATTTAAGGATCTCCTGTACCAAACAATGGACAGGGCATATGTTCTGAATGATGCCGGAAAGCCTGTAAATCTTCAGGTAGGGCATGGAACGGTAGTAAGCTCTACAGTGAGAAATTTTGAAAATGGTACCCCTGAGCAGACAAGTTCCAATCTTGATTTTGCTATAGATGGTGAAGGCTTCTTCACTATAATGGGGCCACAAGGTAATGTTCAATATACAAGAGATGGTTCATTTAAGCTGAGTATTACAGAGGACGGTATGAAGAAACTTACTACATCCGATGGATACGCTGTTCTTGACAATTCGGGAGAGGAGATATTATTCGACCCTGAAGTGAATATATCTGAACTTTCAGTATCTCCACGTGGAGAGATGAGCTATAAAGATGCAGAAGGCGTTAGCGTTCCTATGGATCAGACTATAGGAATGGTAATTTTCCCTAATAAGTATGCATTAGAAGCAGTAGGAAACAACCTTTACTCAAGAAATTCAGCAACCGGAGAACCTGTACAGGTTAGTGAAGATGAAAATGCTAAGAGCATTATGAAACAGGGTTTTCTTGAATCCTCCAATGTTCAGGTTGTTGACGAAATGGTAAAGCTTATAGTTGCACAGAGAGCATATGAAGTCAGCTCAAAGGCAATACAGTCATCTGACGATATGCTTCAGATAGCAAATAATTTGAGAAGATAGAAAACAGGTGAATTATAATGGATGTAGGAAGCGTTAATTCAAAAAATACATTTGATACCGCCAGAAGCACCAGTTCAAAAATTTCTGAGGACAGTTTTGAAAAACGACTCAGAGAGGCTGCTACTAAAGGTGATGACAGCGAATTGAAAGAAGTGTGCCATGAGTTTGAAAGCTTGTTTATAAGCATGCTTTATAAACAGATGAAGTCTACGGTGCCAAAGTCGGATTATCTGGAGAGCGACACAGCGTCTGACATATACAATTCAATGCTTGATGATCAGCTTTGTGAGGTTGCATCTGAAAGAGGTATTGGTTTAGGTGATATGATGTATAAGCAGTTGTCTAAAAAGTATAAACAGGAAGACTCTGCCTCAGTTACCGGAGGAGTATTTGATGAAAAAAAATAATCAGAAACTGATTATAAATATTGGTTTGATTTTAGTATTGTCCTTCATGTTAATTTATGCAGGACAATTTTTATTTTCCCCGAATAATAGCACTCCGGGGAAGGCTGATAACACCTTGAATACACCGGGTACGTCGTCAAATTCAGTACAGCCTTTACCTGTTCAATATAAGCATATAACAGAGACCATAAACGGGTACAAACAGGAAATTTATATTTTGGAGTTTGATCCGAGAGATGAGAGAGTTGAATTTAAGCCTGCATTGTCATTTGATAATATTTTCGGCTTTGAAAAATTATCTGATATATGTAAAAGGAATGGGGCTTATGCAGCCGTTAATGGAGGATTTTTCTATCAATTCGGTGATCCCACAGGCATGGTTGCAATAGATGGGCAGATGCTGACTGCTTCAACGGGACTAAGCCCTATATTCATTGTTGATAAAAAGGGTGCCAGATTCGAAACCTTTTATTCCAATATTTACATGGAACATAATCGCAATAAAATCAACATAAATGATATGAACAGGATGGGTAAAAATAACGACATCGTTTTATATAATGATAAATTCGGAAGTACGAACAGAGCTGAAGTAAACAATACATCAATAATAGTTGATAATAATATAATAACGGCGGTAGTAGAAGATAAAAAAGAAGTTAACATAAAAAAAGGCCTGTACGTTATAAGTTTTTATGGCGACAAATCATCATTACCTGAAAAACTGGGTTTAAAAGCAGGCGATAAAGTCAATATTAGGATGGAGCCGTATTTGGGATACGGTTACCAAGCATATGAATGCGGAAGTATGCTTGTCAAAGACGGAAAATCAGTAGTTCCGGAACGTGACAAATGGGCGGGAACTCTGGGCAACCGAGACCCTAGAACCGTTATCGGAATTAAGACAGACGGCAAAATATTAATGCTGGTTTCAGATGGACGTCAGCCTGGATACAGTGAAGGAATGACGGGTAAAGAAATGGGTGAATACCTGGTCAGAATTGGAGTAAAGGATGCGGCAATGCTGGACGGAGGAGCCTCTTCACAGATGATAATAAACGGCAGCCTCCGGAACAGGCCATCCTATGAAGGTATTGAGAGACCGGTAGCAGGGTGTTTTATAGTAAAGATTAAATAAGCATTTTGGGTGTTAAATTTTTATATGCTAAAAGGATTTTTGAATTATATAGTCGAATATATTACCTAGTCATAATTATTGTATTAAAAAGTTAATTGGAGGTTATATGCTTACAAATAAAGAAGTCAGGGAATTATTACCCCACAGATATCCATTTCTACTGGTTGATAAGGTTATAGAACTTGAACCGGGAAAAAAAGTAGTTGCCATAAAGAATGTTTCCATTAACGAGCCGTTTTTTCAAGGACATTTTCCGGAATACCCAATAATGCCGGGAGTGTTGATAGTAGAGGCTTTAGCACAGGCTGCGGGGATAGCGGTTGCCGTCTTGGAAGAGAACAAGGGTAAATTAGGTGTATTTGCCGGCATTGAAGCTATGAAGTTTAAAAATCAGGTAATGCCAGGGGATGTTCTCACCCTCGAAGCCGAGATTATAATGAGTAAGCTTGGAGTTACCAAGGCAAAGGTTAAAGCAAGCGTAGACGGAAAAGTTGCCGCTGAAGGTGAAATCAAGTTTGCAATGACTAAGGCATAAAATTTAAAATAAAAAACAACCTCTTGGGCTAATCTCAAGAGGCTGTTTTGCTTTATTACTTATTTGCTCTTAAATTTAAGAACATATCGCCGCATCTTACTATATCCCCTGCTCCCATTGTGAGAATCAGATCTCCCGGTTGTGCATTTTTATCAAGATACTCGGCTATGTCCTGAAAATCACTTATATAAACCGCATTGCCGCCCTTCTCGCGAATCCTGTCCGCAAGCATTCTTGAATGGATATCTCCGGGGTCTTTTTCCCGGGCAGCGTAAATATCGGTTATTATTATGTTGTCGGCCTCAACAAAGGATTCTGAAAATTTATCCAAAAAAGCTCTTGTTCTTGTGTAGGTGTGAGGCTGAAAGATACACCATATTTTATTATGCTCGCTGCTTTTTGCTGCATTTAGTGTAGCCTGAACTTCTGAAGGATGATGAGCATAATCATCAATAACCTTAATGTTGTCAACCAAGCCTTTCAATTCAAATCGCTTATGACTTCCGCCAAATCTCGAAAGACCGTAGGCAATGTTTTCCATGCTGCAACCACAAGTGTGTGCTGCGGCAATAGCAGCAAGAGAATTGCTTACGTTGTGAGGGCCCGGAACAGATAAAGAGAAATCTCCCATTTTTATACCCTCTTTATATACTTCAAAGGAAGCACAGCCCATACTGTTGTAAGTAATATCTTTTGCAGTCCACATTGCATCCTTGTTTTTTAATCCGTAAGTTATAATATTACAGTCTCTCTTACTGACAACAGAAAGAGTATTTTCATCATCAGCACAGGCTACAATATATCCGTTTGGGGGAATAAGAGCAACAAATTCTCCAAAGGTTGACTTAATATGCTCCAAGTCACGGAAGTAATCCACATGATCTACTTCGATGTTTAAAACTACTGCCATAAAAGGATGAAATTTCAGGAAGCTTCCATAATATTCACATGCCTCGGTTATAAAATATTCAGAACCTCCGATCCGGGTATTACCGCCTATGCAATCCAGCTCGCCTCCGATATGTGCCGTGGGGTCTGTATTTGCCTCCAGCATTATTGTTGTTATCATTGAGGTTGTGGTAGTTTTGCCGTGAGTACCTGCAACGGCTATTCCAAAGGAATGCTTTTCCATAAGGAGCCCTAACAGCTCGGCACGGTCTATTACCGGAATACCAAGTTCCTTTGAACGGATCATTTCAGGATTATCTTCCTTAACGGCAACCGTATATACAGTTAAATCAGGGTCTGAAATATTTTCAGCACTGTGACCGATAAATATTTGGGCGCCTTTACTTTCCAATTTCTGGGTAGCACTGGAAGACTTGATATCCGAGCCTGATACTTGGTAGCCTTTTGCCAAAAGAATTTCAGCAAGACCGCTCATACTGGATCCGCCAATTCCTATAAAATGGACTCGCCTGATTTTTTCAGAATCTAAAATGTTAGAATTATTATTCAAAAGAAAACACTCCCTTGTTGTATTGCTAATAAAATTAGTTGAAGAATTCTATATAGAGTAAGTTCTACTCAAAAAGATAATACAATATTTTCATATAAATGTAAAAGGAATATATATATTTAATCAATTTTGCAGCGATAATATCCTATACATATTGT
Organism: Ruminiclostridium papyrosolvens C7; assembly: GCF_000421965.1. Taxonomy (GTDB): domain Bacteria; phylum Bacillota; class Clostridia; order Acetivibrionales; family DSM-1351; genus Ruminiclostridium; species Ruminiclostridium papyrosolvens_A. The sequence continues at coordinate 10,597 of NZ_ATAY01000072.1, forward strand.
ATGATGCATATGGGATAAATATTAGATAAATTGATTTAATCCGAATTATGATTGTAATTTAAGTTTTATTATTCATTATATTATTGTATAATAGCTATGATGTAAACTAAAGATGTGGGGAGATTTTATGGATAAAATCCAAAGAAATGAAAGGATTTCTGTTATAATCAAAACGTTGTGCGACAATCCGAACAAGATATTTACACTTGGATATTTTTCGGAAATGTTCGGTTCTGCAAAATCTACAATAAGCGAGGACCTGGAATTACTGCAAAAAACCTTTAATAAGAACTCAATGGGAAATATTTGTACTATATCAGGAGCTTCAGGCGGAGTTAAATATGTTCCATTTATGAGTGAAAAGGCTATACATAAAACTTTGGAAGAACTTGCAAAGGAATTATCTCACCCGGATAGAATACTCTCGGGCGGGTTTTTATATATGCTGGATATAATCTATAACCCTGAATGGGTTAACAAAATGGCAATGATGTTTGCTACCAGATTTTCAGGTTTGGATCTGGATTGTGTAATTACGGTGGAAACAAAGGGTATACCTATTGCTTTTGCAACTGCACAATACCTTAATGTTCCCCTGGTAATAGTAAGACACTATAACGAAGCCACTGACGGAGCATCTGTAAACATTAACTATGCATCCGGCTCGGCAAAGAAAATACAGACAATGGTACTTCCGATGAAATCATTAAAAAGAAATTCGAAGATACTGTTTATAGATGACTTTATGAAAGCCGGAGGGACTTCTAAAGGTATTATAGAATTGGCAAACCAGTTTGATAGTGAGGTAGTTGGAATTGGAGTTATGATAGAAACAAGCGTGCCGGATAAAAAACTTGTAGAAAATTACTATTCTTTGATGAAACTTAATACATCTGAGATGCAGGAGAACAATTCTATCGACATTAAACCTAATATTTAGTCGGTAAATAATAGGCAATGTAAAATAAACCAAAAATATGTAAAAATAATGTACAAAAAGAAGGATTTTTAGCATTTATGGCGAATATTGTATCTAAAACATAATACTTCTTGGAGGGTTCGCCAATATGGAAATCACGGATATCAGAATCAGAAAAATCGAAACTGAAGGAAAAATGAAAGCAGTAGTTTCTGTAACATTCAACAATGAGTTTGTTGTACACGACATCAAAGTAATCGAAAGTCAGAGCGGCCTGTTTATTGCAATGCCCAGTAGGAAAACACCAGACGGTGAATTCAGAGATATCGCACATCCGATAAATGCTGAGGCGAGAGAAAAACTTCAAACTGCTATTCTTGAAAGCTATAAGAACTCATAAAAAGCATTGATTCCAAGAATAAAAAAGATACTTTAATCGGGTATCTTTTTTTTAATGCTATTCTAAATCTAGATGATTCCAAGGGTGGAATATAATGTAAACAAATTCTAGCTAAATTTTAGTTATATTAACGGGTTGAAATTATCTGATAAAAATGAGAGAATATATCCTGTAAAATACAGTGGGGGCTTAATAATGAATAAAATTGTAGGATTAGTCATTACAGACAGTAATAGCAGCACGTTTAAATCCAAAAAGCCTGTAGAAAGCCATAGCATACTTGGTCAAAGTGTACTGCAGTGGTCCGGGTCTGCTTTAGCCGAAATTACAGGTGAAGCTCAATCAATACAGTGTGATGATATTGGTAGGGCCAAGGATTTAATCGGCAATTCGGAGAATTTTATAATCAACTGGGGAGACCAGCCGCTGATACTGGCCGATACTTTCAGGCATTTACTGGAAAAACATTCATCAGAGGGGAACGACACGACAGCTATTATTTCCTGTAATGGGAAAGCTTCGGTCTATGTGTTTAAAAGCAAGAACTTTCTAGACCGGTTAAATGAATTAGGTATTCAATCATTATCAAAGTTTAACATTGCCCAGATTTTCCAATCCATTCAAAATAAAAACAAGATATCTTCGGAAGATAAAACCCAATTTATTGTAGTAGATGACAGGGTAGCTCTTTCAATTGCTATGGGGGAAGTTAAATCCGCTATATTGAAAAAGGTTATGTTGTCGGGTGCTACGGTAATGGATCCTTCATCTACTTTTATAGATGCAGGTGCGGTTATCGGAGAGGATACTGTAATTATGCCCAATACCATAATAGAGGGAAATACGGTTGTCGGTGAGGGTTCTATAATTGGCCCTAACTCAAGGATTGTCAACTGTCGGATTGGAAATAATGTTGAAGTAGCAAATTCAGTCGCATATGACAGCTCCGTCGGAGATGATACCCATGTGGGACCGTTTGCATATCTGAGACCGGGAAGTAATGTGGGTAAGAACGTTAAAATCGGAGATTTTGTTGAAATTAAAAAATCAGTCATCGGAGACAGAACTAAAATCTCACATCTGACATATGTAGGTGATGCCGAGGTAGGTTCAAATGTTAATATAGGTTGCGGCGTCGTTTTTGTAAATTATGACGGAAAGAACAAAAACAAGACAATTGTTGGAGATAATTCGTTTATAGGATGTAATGTAAATCTCGTATCGCCTGTTGTTGTAAAAAATGATGCGTATATTGCCGCAGGTTCCACCATAACGGAGGAAGTACCTGAAAATTCTTTGGCAATAGCACGTCAAAGGCAGACGATAAAGCAGGATTGGGTTACAAAGAAGGATTTAAAGCGAAAATAAACACACAATAATATAAATGTAATAAAAAGGAGAATTGAAATGAATCTGCACGGAAAGGATATTAAAATATTTACAGGTAATTCCAATAAGCCATTAGCCGATGAAATAGCTCAAAAAATTGGAATACCCGTAGGTATTGCGAATGTTGGAAGGTTTAGTGACGGAGAAACAGCTGTTAATATCGGTGAAGTAGTAAGAGGTTCAGATGTGTTTATCATTCAATCCACTTGTCAGCCCATAAATGATAATCTTATGGAGCTTTTGGTTATGATTGATGCGGTTAAAAGAGCTTCAGCAGGCAGAATTACAGCAGTTATTCCGTACTTTGGGTACGCCAGACAGGATAGAAAGGCAAGGGCAAGAGATCCTATTTCCGCCAAACTTGTTGCAAATCTTTTAACAATAGCCGGAGCAGACAGAATACTTACTATGGATTTGCACGCTCCACAGATACAGGGATTTTTTGATATACCTGTGGATCATCTTTTGGGTCTTCCTATTATTGCTGAATATTTCAAGGAAAAGTTTGACAGTATGGAGGATGTTGTAGTTGTTTCTCCTGACGTAGGCAGTGTTACTAGGTCCAGAAAAGTTGCTGAAAGACTGGACTGTCCGCTGGCTATAATCGATAAGCGACGTCCTAAGGCAAATGTTTCAGAAGTAATGAATATAATAGGTGACATAAGAAATAAAAAAGTAATCCTTGTTGATGATATGATTGATACAGGGGGGACTATTGTCAACGGTGCTAATGCTCTGATAGAGGCTGGTGCAAAGGAAGTATACGCAAGCTGCACACATGGTGTACTTTCAGGTCCTGCGATTCAGAGGATTAGTGAATCAGCAATAAAAGAGTTGGTTACATTAAATACTATAACACTAAGCGAAGAAAAGAAAATTGACAAGATTAAGTCCTTGTCTGTAGCAGGAGTATTTGCTGAAGCTATAGAAAGAATATATGGAGATATATCAATCAGTACATTGTTTACTCAGATATAACCTATATATTTAGAATTTGATTTTCCGGGGCGGTTCTTTTTAGGAACCGCCCTTTTAGGCATGAATATATTATATGCAAATGACAGGAGGCGGCACAGATGGGAGATGTATATCTTCTTGTGGGGCTTGGCAACCCCGGCACAAAATTCGAAAATACAAGGCATAACGTTGGCTTTGATACTATAGATTATATTTCAACCAAGTACAATATAAAACTCTCCAAAATCGGTTTTAAGGCGGTATATGGAGAAGGTGAGATAGAGGGAGTCAGGACCATTCTTGTAAAGCCTCAGACTTTTATGAACCTTAGCGGGGAAAGTGTCAGGGAAATAGTTGACTGGTACAAGCTGCCTATAGAAAGATTAATAGTAATATATGATGATATTGATCTTGAACCGGGCAAAATAAGAGTAAGACCCAAGGGCAGTTCCGGCACCCACAACGGCATGAAATCCATAATATACCAATTGCAGGATGACAGATTTCCCAGAGTGAGAATCGGTATCGGCAGAGCACCGGAAAAATGGGATTTGGCTGATTATGTCCTTAGTAAATTCTCGAAAGAGGATAGGCAGGTAATTGACCAAAGTGTTGAAAACGCTGCACAGGCGGCAATAATGATAGCACAGAACGGGCCGGAAAAGGCAATGAACAACTTTAATAAATAATTACAGCCGGAGGTTGCAGAAATGAACTTTTTTACAGATCCTCTCTTGAAATTAGACGAATATAATACCCTTTTAACGAATGTGCGTGAGGGGAAAGGGCCTGTATCGGTCATCGGTCCGTCAGATTCACAAAAAGTGCATCTGATATATTCCCTATGTACTCATTTACAGAGAAGAGGACTGTACGTAACATACAATGAAATGCAGGCCAGAAGGGCTTATGAAGATTTTGCCTTTTTCCTGGGGGATGATGTTCTGTATTACCCCCCAAAAGAGACTATGCTATATAATATAGAAGCCAGAAGCAATGATATTATATATCAGAGGACAAAAACCCTGCTAAGGTGCTTGGAGGGAAACTACAAGTTGATTGTAATGTCCGCCGAAGCACTTATACAGATGATTTCACCTGTTGAACTCTTTAGAGGAGGAGTTATTGATTTTTCAGTAGGTTTACAAATAGACCTCGATGAACTAATCTCAAAGCTTGTTTTGTATGGTTATGAAAGAGTTGATACTGTCGAGGGCAAAGCCCAGTTTGCTGTCCGTGGAGGAATTATAGATATTTTTGCGGTAAACAGCGAACACCCGGTGCGTATTGAACTATTTGATACAGATGTTGATTCTATCAGGTACTTTGACGAAACAACACAGCGGTCTACAAACTCAATTGACGAGTGTAGAATTGCCCCTGCAAGAGATGTAGTTTACAAGGAAATTTCAAAGGAATCAATAATTTCAAAGATAAAAAGAGATCTGACAGACTATGTTAAAAAGCTGAAGCAGAAGGAAAACACTGAAGGTATTAAAAATATATCAAAGCGTGTTGAAGAAGATATTGATAACCTGAATGAACACCACTATTTTCCAGGCATTGACAGATACCTTACGTATATTCTGGAAACTCCTGCTTCCGTAATAGACTACATCGAGAGTGAATCGATAATTATACTGGATGAAACCTTGAGAATAACTCAGAGAATTGAAAATGTTCAGCTTGAACATGAAGAGCTTGCAAAAAGTCTTCTTGAGAAAGGCGGTATTTTGCCTAAAGGGGCGGAATGGGCTTTTTCCACAGACTCCATCGTAGACCGTATATTGAATTTGAGGACGGTAACATTGTCCGCCATTTCATCCAACAACTCCCTTATCAGGCCATATAATCAGATATCAATACCCTGTAAATCAGGGAACTCTTATCAAAACCATATAGATTTACTTGTTGACGACATAGGACAGCTCAGGAAAAAAGAATATAAAATTATAGTTCTTTCAGGCCCCAGCAGCAGAGGACACAGATTGGTTGAAACCCTTGCGACAAATGAAATTTCGTCCAGTTACAAAGATAATCCTGAGTATAGAATACAGAACGGAGAGGTTGTTGTAACTCACGGCAGCTTGCAGAAAGGCTTTGAGTACCCTACAGCCGCCTTTGTTGTAATAAGTGATATTGAGGTATTTGGACAGGATAAACGAATAAAAAAGGCAAAGGCAAAGAGGGTCGGCAATAAAATAAAGGCATTTTCTGACCTCAACGTTGGTGACTTTGTTGTACATCAGGCTCACGGTATAGGCCAGTATATCGGTATTGAAAAGCTCAGCGTAGGTGAAGTTAAAAGAGATTATCTTAAAATCCGGTATCAGGAAGGAGACTTCCTTTATATTCCCACTAACCAGCTGGATTTGCTCCAAAAATACATTGGATCAGAAGGCAAGACACCCAGGGTCAATAAGCTTGGAGGAACTGAGTGGGCCAAAACAAAAAGCCGTGTAAAGGAATCTTTGCAGCAGCTTGCAGCGGAACTGATAAAGCTTTATGCCCAAAGACAGTCCGCAAAAGGTCATGCTTTTTGTGAGGATACTGTCTGGCAAAGGCAATTTGAAGAGTTATTCCCGTATCAGGAAACTGACGACCAGCTTAAGTGTATTGATGAAATAAAAAAGGATATGGAGTCCGAAAGACTTATGGACAGACTCCTCTGCGGAGATGTAGGATACGGCAAAACGGAAGTGGCAATAAGGGCCGTATTCAAGTCGGTTATGGATGGAAAGCAGGTAGCATACCTTGCTCCAACCACTATTCTGGCCCAGCAGCTGTACGAAAACTTTAAGAAGAGAATGAGCGACTTCCCGGTAACCGTCGATGTCATGAGCAGATTCAGGACTCCCACAGAACAGAAGAAAATCGTAAAATCTGTTAAGGCGGGAAATACAGATATACTAATTGGCACTCACAGGCTTCTGCAAAAGGATATTGAATTTAAGGATCTTGGTCTTCTGGTAGTTGATGAGGAGCAGCGCTTTGGAGTAACCCACAAAGAAAAGCTTAAAACACTAAAACCGAATGTTGACGTATTAACATTGACAGCTACGCCAATTCCGAGAACACTTCACATGTCGTTGGTCGGGATAAGAGATATCAGTGTTCTGGAGGATCCGCCGGAAGAAAGATACCCGGTTCAGACCTATGTTATGGAATACAATATGGAACTTATCCGTGATGGCATAATCCGTGAAATGGCAAGAAACGGTCAGGTTTTCTATATGTACAACCGGGTAAGGGGTATTGACTTAAAAGCACAGGAAATCAGGACAATGATTCCAGAAGCCAGAGTTGCGGTTGCCCACGGGCAAATGAATGAAAAAGAACTTGAAGATGTAATGTACGGTTTTATAAACGGGGAATATGACGTGCTTGTATGTACTACTATTATAGAGTCGGGGCTTGATATGCCAAATGTTAATACTATTATTGTAGAAGATGCCGACAGAATGGGCTTGTCCCAGCTTTATCAGATAAGAGGAAGGGTTGGGAGATCCAACAGGCTTGCATACGCCTATATCACATATAAAAAGGACAAGGTTCTGTCAGAGGTAGCGGAAAAAAGACTTCAGGCTATAAAAGAATTTACCGAATTCGGTTCAGGCTTCAGAATAGCCATGCGGGATCTTGAAATAAGAGGAGCGGGAAACTTACTTGGGCCGGAACAACATGGCCACCTGGAAACAGTTGGTTACGAAATGTACTGCAAGCTGCTGGATGAAGCGGTTCAGGAGTTGAGTGGCAAGGAAGTGCGCACTACGGACGAGGAAATGGCAGTTGACTTGAATGTTAATGCATACATTGATGATGAATATATAAGTTCAGAAGAGCAAAAAATTGATATGTATAAGAAAATTGCCGCAATACAGAATGAAAATGATGTAATTGATTTACGAGATGAGTTAATAGACAGGTACGGAGACATACCGGAAGAAGTTGAAAATCTAATGGACATTGCGTATATCAAGGCTCTTGCTGTGGAGTGCGGCTTTACTGGTATTTCACAGAAGGAGGATATAATATTGTTTGCACTGCGTAAATCCGCCTCAACAGTGTCGCAATATCTGGGAGTGCTTATGGATAAGTACCCTAGAAGGATTATGCTTAATGCCAGCAGCAACCCTTATTTGTCATTTAAATTAATAAATTCATCCAGCAGAGAAAATTTGGCAAATATTAAGATTTTGTTACAATACATTATTAAATTGCAGTCTAATGTATAATTGAATATAATTATAATCGAAAGTAATTTGTAAAATTCAGGTTACAAATTAGGTTTTGAATAAAAAAATGGGGAGAGATTACCTTTGGAAAACGAAAACGCTAAAGTGAAAAAGACATCAAAAGGGCTAATTATAGGAATTATTGCGGCTATACTGGTAGTTGCAGTAATAGCTGTAGTCGTTATTTTTAGTATGTCTTCAGGAGATGTTGGAAAAGTAGGAGATTTAAGTATTACAAAACAGGAATATCTGGTGTTGTCAAAGTTCAATATGAATTCATTCCTTCAGAATGCTCAAAGTCAGGATTCTACAAAGTTTGACTGGAACCAGAAATACCAGGGAAGTACAGCAAAAGAACAGATCAAGAAAGCTACACTCGATAGTATCCAGGAAATCAAAATTCAGCTAATCAAGGCAAAAGAAGCAGGCATTAAGCTTGAAAAAGCAGACTTGGATAATATTGAATCAGCTATCGATCAAAGAATTCAAAATGCAGGCGGAAGCAGAGCAGAAGCCGAAAAACAGTTAAAAAATGATTATGGTGTATCTCTGGCTGACTACAAAGAAGTTTATAAAGAACTTGTTTTATCACAGAAATACATTGAAAGTGAAAAAAATAAAGTTAAAATAACAGACGATGAAATTAAGAAGCAATATGATGAGCATAAAGCTGATTACGATAAAGTAACTGTTACACGCATACTTGTTGCTACACAGGATTTACAAACAGGTGCAGCTTTCACTGAGGGTAAGAAGAAGGAAGCAAAGGAAAAGGCAGACAACCTTCTGAAGCAAATACAGGAAGGTGCTGACATGCAGGCACTTGCCGAAAAGAACTCGGACGATAAGGATCAAAACGGAGCTGTAAATAACAAAGGTGTTTATACCTTTGGTAAGGGTGAAATGGTGTCACAGTTCGAAGATTGGGCATATGCAAACCACAAGGCAGGAGATACCGGTGTTGTTGAAACTTCATACGGATATCATGTTATGAGGTTTGAAAAAAGAGAAGAGACAAAGTTTGCTGATGTTAAAGACAAAATAAAGTCAACAATCCTGAATACTAGATTTAACGATGAATTCTTAACAAAGAAATTAGATAGCTGGAAGAAAGAATTCCCGCTTAAAAAAGATGAAGATGCTTTAGCAAAAATTGACAAAACCCTATACAAATAATTATACTAACATAAACTACTTTTTATAAAAAAATATAAGGGACTGAATGCACAACGAATAATTGTTGCATTCAGTCCCTTTTTACAACCCTAAAATATATCTAGAAAATGGTTGGCATCTAATTGTACTACCATTTATGTATAAAAAATCATCAACAAAACAATAATAAGACTAAAATAACCTATTAAGGAGGTAATATACTTTGAAAGCAACTGGGATAGTTAGACGTATAGACGATTTAGGAAGAGTTGTAATACCAAAAGAAATTAGAAGAACCTTGAGAATTAGAGAGGGCGATCCTCTGGAAATATTTACGGATAAGGAAGGGGAGGTTATTTTAAAGAAATATTCTCCGATTGGAGAACTCAGCGATTTTGCAACACAGTATGCAGAGTCACTGCATAAGACAAGCGGGCACATTACATGTATTACTGACAGAGATACAGTAATTGCAGTATCCGGTGCATCAAAAAAAGAATTTCTTGAAAAGCAACTTAGCTCTGATGTTGAGAAAACTATAGAGGAGAAAACAACACTACTTATAAAATCTCCTGAAGAAAAGTCGATTTCAATTTTGGCAGAAGAAAATGGTGAAAGAAAATATGCCTCCCAGGTTGTTTCGCCAATCATTTCAGAAGGTGATCCGATAGGAGCGGTAATAATGCTTTCTACGGATGCAAATGTAAGAATGGGAGAAGTTGAAGCAAAGCTTGCGCAATCAGCAGCAGGATTTTTAGGAAAACAAATGGAACAATAGTGTATAGGGCAATAGGTTATTTTTAAGTAAAATATAATCGGTTGGTTTTATTTAGGGGGGATTATCATAATCCTCCCTTTTATAATTAACAGTTGACAGGTAGTATTGATAAATATATAATTTCTTTTGTAAGTAAAATTTTCTAAAAACTTTCTTTTTTATCAAGAGTTTCTCAATTTTTAATATCAAATTAAAGCACCAATTCTTAGATTTTCGTTTCGTTAATATTTCATTAACAGCTTTGAACATGTCAACCTTATTTTCACAAGTCCGGCATTGCATATCTATAGCAGCGTGAGAAATGGTTGCTGTAATAAAAATTAGTTCCTGTATAAATGGAACAAAGGAGGATTTTTTTATGAATAATGTCAGTCTTGTAGGTAGGTTAACAAAAGATGTTGATCTTAGGTACACAACCAAAAAAATGAGAGCGGTGGGAGCATTTACTCTGGCTGTAGATAGGGACCCCAGAAAGGTAACAAAAGATAAAACTGCAGATTTTATACCGGTTGTTACATGGGGAAAAACCGCAGAGTTTGCAAGCAAGTACTTTTCAAAAGGCCATCGTATAGCCCTTCAGGGAAGCATACATACCAGAGTTTGGGAGGATGACGAAAAAAACAGGCACTATGTTACGGAAGTAGTTGCAGACAGGGTGTTTTTTGCAGACGCTAAGCAAAGAGAGTTCGATGAACCGGAAATAGAAGATTTGGAAGAAGAGGCCCTTTGATGATAATTGAACATATATTAGTTTTCAATTTGCACTTGTCAATGGTTATAATGCTGAAAATGTAGTATAATAACAAGAAAAGGAAAAATACGCAAGCGCCACATGCAGGCAATTGGAGAATTAATATGAATGAAGGTAAACTTGATAGATTAATAGATATTATGAAGACTCTGCGGAGCGAGAACGGTTGTCCTTGGGATCGTGAGCAGACCTATGAAAGCTTAAAAAGGTATTTTATTGAAGAAACTTATGAGTACCTTGAAGCAGTTGATTTAAACGATAAAAAGAAGATGGTTGAAGAACTTGGAGATGTACTTTTACAAGTTGTCTTTCATGCAATTATAGCAGCGGAGAACGGAGATTTTACCATGGAGGATGTAATCAACGGAATTTGTGACAAGCTTATTCACCGTCATCCCCACGTATTTGGAAATGTAAAGGCCGATACCTCCGACGAGGTTCTTGTGAACTGGGAGGAAATAAAGAAAAAGGAAAAGGGGCTTGTAAACCAAGCCTCAGTACTTCAGGATGTTCCTAAAAATCTGCCTGCGCTTATGAGAAGCTATAAGGTTCAGCAAAAGGCGGCACAAGTTGGATTTGACTGGGATAATACATCAGATGTTTTTGCTAAAATAAGAGAAGAAATAGACGAACTGGAGCAGGAAGTGAAGAATTCGAATAAAGCCGGAATTGAAGAAGAAATGGGCGATGTATTTTTTTCAGTAGTTAATTTATCTCGTTTTTGCAAAGTTCATCCCGAATTATCACTAACCCAATCAACCAATAAATTTATAAAAAGATTTGAATTTATAGAGAAGAAAGCAGCGGAACTTGGAAAAGATTTAAATGATATGACTCTTTCTGAGATGGATGAATTGTGGAATGAGGCTAAAATGAATAAATGTGAGGAAAATGGATAAAATCATAGTGTAGTAACCAAATGGGAGGAATTACTAATGAATAAATCGGAATTGGTAGACAAAATGGCAGAGAAGTCAGGCCTTTCAAAAAAAGACTCAGATAAAGCTTTAAATGCAATGCTGGAAAGCGTAGAAGAAGCGTTAACCAGTGGGGACAAGGTTCAGCTTATTGGCTTTGGATCATTCGAAGTAAAACAGAGAGCAGCCAGAAAAGGCAGAAACCCACAGACAATGGAAGAAATAAATATTCCGGAGAGTAAAGCTCCTGTATTTAAGGCTGGCAAGGACTTAAAGGAAATGATTAACAAATAGTATCAGCAAGTTTCAGCAAGGGGAGCAAAATGTTACGCTTCCCCCGTTGAACTTGTATTTCCTTATATAAATCCCGGACAATTGATTTTGGTTTAGCAGCCAATATGGATACATATCAGAAATGTGGAGGGTCAAAATGAGAATAGACAAATACTTGAAAGTCAGCAGACTAATAAAAAGGCGGACAGTTGCCAATGAGGTTTGTGAGCAAGGGCGTGTTAAGATTAATGATAGAGTAGCAAAGCCCGGCTCAGAAGTAAAAGTTGGGGATATAGTTGAAATTCAATTTGGAAACAACATAACTAAATTAGAAATAACACGCATAACCGAACATGTTGCAAAGGATGATGCAAAGGAAATGTACATGTTAAAATAAACATTAAAATAAACATTAAAATAAACATTAAAATATAAAGGGTTTAATCAACTGTTAGAGGTGGATTAAATCCTTTTTTAATGTTCTTTTTCATGTTGTACAGGCATATATAATTAATGGGATTTATGCAAGATACAATAGGGAGGCTGGATTTATGGAAGAAAAAAAGACTATAAAACCTATGAATCAAACTATTACCCTTGATAACAGGGAGAAGTTATGTGTAACCGGGGTGGTTGATGTAGAGAGCTTTAATGAAGAAAGTATTATAGCTGTAACTGATTTAGGTGTTCTTATTATTAGGGGAACAGAACTGCATATTAATAAACTGAACCTTGATTCTAATGAGCTTGTTGTGGATGGAGATATTTTCTCACTTGAGTACAGTGATGGGGAAACCGGCAAGTCTAAGTCCTTTTTCGGTAAAATGTTTAAATAAAATATAAAGGCTTGTGGTAGCTAATGAGTTTAATTGTTGAACAGGTATACATATTTTTTTATGCTGTTTTGGCAGGTGGAATTTTAGCTTTTTTATATGATATTTTAAGAATAAAAAGAAGGGCAATTAAGACAAATGTTATAATACTAAGCTTAGAGGACATAATTTACTGGCTATTGGCAGCGATTATAGTCTTTCTAACCGTATATAACAGTAATGATGGACAGATGAGAGGTTTTATATTTCTGGGAAATATATTTGGAGTTACTTTATATTTGTCTCTCTTTAGCAGGATTGTAATTGCCTCCTCAATGATGGTTATTAATTTTATAAAAAAAGTATTACTTTTTACTTGGAAGGTGGTAACTTATCCTTTCAGATTACTTTTTAAAATTTTATCAGTACCGTTAAGGTTTATAGGACGGTGTTTTGGGAAATTGGGAAGACTATTATTCCGGGTTTCGGGAAAAGCGGCCCGTAAGGCAAAAGGGGCAGCAAGTACCAGAATTAAAAAGGTGAAGGTTTGGGGCTGGTTTATAAGAAAAGTTCGAAAAAAGACTTAATGTTGAAGGAGTTTTAGCCGACATATAGAATATAACAAATAAACATATCAAAGATTTGTATCTTACGAGGAAAGACAATGAAAAAACGAAAGAAATTCACTGTATGGACATTCATATTAATTGCTGCATTTTGCTACTTTGTATATACCGTATACCATCAACAGTCGTTGTTGGAGGTAGGTAATTCAAAGTTATCTGCTTTGAAAGCAAATATTCATTCTGAGGAAGTAAAAAAGCAGCAGCTGGAGAAACAAAAGTCTCTGATAAATACAGAGGAGTTTGCTGAAAAGATTGCAAGAGATAAGCTTGGGTATGTTAAAGATGGTGAGAAAATTTACATAGACACCAATAAGTAACTATTGCTTGACGGATTATATTATATGATATATAATCGAATTGCTTTTAAGCAATGTACAATATTCTGTACATTATAATTGCTTATCTATGGCTGTTGTTGAGGAGGATTTCTGATTTTATGCCACTTGAAGTAGGTAAGATAGTTGAGGGTAAAGTGACTGGTATTACAGCATTTGGGGCATTTGTCCAACTACCCGAAGGAAAAACAGGCCTTGTTCACATTTCTGAAGTAGCTCAAGAATACGTTAAAGATGTCAGTGCTCATCTTAAAGAAAATCAGATGGTAAAAGTAAAGGTTTTATCTATTGATACAAATGGTAAGGTAAGCCTGTCAATTAAAAAGGCTATGGAAGAAAATCCCACTATAGTTAAATCCAGACCTCCGGTAGAGGTTGACTGGAATGCAGGTAAAAACAATTCCTCTAACGCTTCCTTTGAAGACCGTTTGGCAAAATTCATGAAGGATAGCGATGAAAAATTGCATGACCTGAAAAAAAGTGTTGAATCCAAACGCGGCAGCAGTGGATATAGAAAGTCTGCACAATACTAAACTGTAGGACTTATTAAAAATTTGGACAAATAGGTGTTGACACCTGACAGCATATAGTATTATAATAAGCTAGTCGCCGGTTGATTTTGATATGCCGAAGTGGCGGAACTGGCAGACGCACAGGACTTAAAATCCTGCGGGACTAACCTCCCGTACCGGTTCGATTCCGGTCTTCGGCACCAAAGCTTCCAAGTTATTTCTTGGGAGCTTTTTTGATGCCTTATTTTGCATCTGACGACGTAAAGACGACAGGGTTAATTATTTTATCAATTTTATTCGCTGCATCTGTATCTAATTTTTTTGTAGTGTGTTGATATATAGATTTTGTTACATTGGGGTTAGCATGTCCCAAACGATCAGCAGCAACTTTGTCTGATACACCGTTTTCTAACATTATTATAGCATTAAAATGTCTTAGGTCATGAAACCGAATAGGTTTTAAATTATTTCTGCTTAAAAAATTTTTAAACCTATGAGAATAATTAGCACCATTCATAGGTGTTCCGTCAGCTTCATGGAATATTAATCCTATTCCACGCTTAGACTTTAATATATTATCCATTGCATCAGGATAGGTTAAAGATCTTTCGCTGGAATATGTTTTAGTGGATTTAACCGTAACTTCCCATTTGTCTGTGCCTTTAACAGGTACTGCAGCTCTTTTAACACTAAGAATTTTATTTTCAAAATCTAAATCCTCCCAAAACAAGCCACACACCTCAGACCGCCTTAAGCCGCATAACCCAGCAAACATAATAGGTAATTCATGCTCGGTATTTCTCGAAACCTCTAAAAGTCTTAAAAAATCAAATGAACTGTATACATTTGGCTTATACTGCTTAATCGATGGTCTTTCAACTAAGGCACATGGGTTTTTATAAATAAAACCATTTTTTAATGCATCCTGTAAACTTTTTCTCAAAATGCTATGTGTTTGTAGTATTGTCTTAGCAGAATATTTTTTATCAGCCATTTCATTATATAAATTGGTAATCTGCATAGGTAACAATTCGCCTAATTTTATTTTGCCCAGAGTTGGCTTTATATGCTTTTTAACATATCTTTCATAACCTTGTATAGTTGTAATTGCAAGTTTTTTGCAGTATACTTTTAGCCATAAATCTAAATAAGCTGATAGAGCCATATTGCCCTGTCCGTCTATTTCACCTCGATCTATTTTTAATCTCCATTCAGCTATTTTAGCTTTTACCTCAGAAGGAGTACCTTTAAATTCCTTTTTTCTCCTTTTACCAGTAAGAGGATCTTTCGGTAGCTCGATAGACCCTCTTACAATATCATTTTTTTTCGGTTTTGCTTTCTTTTGTTTCATAGTCACCCTCCATTACAAGGAACTTTAAATATTTAATAGCATCATCATATTGTTCGGGTTTTAGTGATTCAATTAAACTTTTCAATTGTATCTCTTTATCAGTTACGTCCATTCCAGCTAAATACTCCCAGTCTACACCTAACGCTTTAGCTAATTCGATAGCTACTGATATTTTAGGCTGACGTTCCGAATGTTCATAATTCCAAATTGTAGTCTTTCTTAGTCCTACCATGTTCCCGAGTTCCTCCATTGAGAACCCTTTTTCTAACCTCGCATTTCTTAACCTAGTTGCAAACGTGTTCATTTTTGTTACCTCCAATACCTATAATATAATAGTAAATACTCAAAAATGCAAGATAAATTATTATTTATTCAAAAAAAGTTCACAAAAATTATACTTTTGGTGTTGACTTTTAAAAATGGCAAGTGTAGTATAATAAATGTAAGGTTCACAAAAATGAACAAATTAGCAGAAAGAAGGTGAAATATGCACAACCTAATAAAACCGATTACGAAACAATAGAAAAGAATGGAACCACATAAGGGATAATGGTTGGTTGAGCAGGAGGTAAAATTTACAAGAATCAGCCGTACAGAAAAAACAAAAAACAAGATAAAGAGGAGGGATGATTATTGGGTAATAAGAATACTCCGTATTTAAAATTAAAGGGGTTAAGAGCCGAAAAACAGTTAACCTCTGAAAGATTAGCCGAATTATTGGGAATGTCAGTATCTACATATCGAAGAAAAGAAAATAGAACTAATGGAGCAGATTTTTATTTGGACGAGGTAAAGAAGTTGGCTAAAATTCTCGAAGTGGATGCAAATAAAATTTTTTTTGCATCGTAAGTTCACAAAAATGGACTAATTGTAAGAAGGGAGTATAAATATGAAAGAATTACAAGTTATTGAATATCACAATCAAAGGATTCTGACAACCCAACAGTTAGCTGAATTTTATGAAACTGACATAGTAAGGATATCTCAGAATTACATAAGAAATATGGATAAATATCAGGAAGGGGTTCACAATTTTAAACTGGAAGGATCTGAACTTAAAAAGTTTAAGACAGACTATCTAATTGATAGTGCGTTAAATGCAAGTTCAATCATGCTCTGGACCGAAAAAGGTGCTTTACTCCATGCAAAATCATTAAACACTGATAAAGCATGGGAAGTATATCAGGAATTAGTGGATACATATTACCGGGTTAAAGAACTTAGCCCATATCAATCATTATCCCCGGAACTCCAAGCAATCTTTGCCACAGACAAGAAAGTTCAACAGCTTGAATCAAAAGTAAACAATCTTGACGAAAAAGTGGACAACCAGATAACGGTGAGCTACAACCAAGCAAACGAAATACAAAAAGCTGTATCAAACAGAGTAGTAGAGTTATTAGGAGGCAAAGACACTCTTGATTACAAGCATTACAAAGGATCATATTTTAGCCAGCTCCACAGAGATTTAAAGGATAGACTTGGAGTACCAAGCTACAGAGATATACGCAAAATTGACTATCAAAGTGCATTGGGATATATCAAGGCATGGTTACCAAAAGTAGTAGACAAGACCGCATGAAAGGAGTGATGGTATGAAACGTCCTCAGAAACCTACACGTAAACAAAAGATAATTATATCAGACAGACATTTTAATCCTGCAAATTGATTTGTTGCTGGGGAATTAGGGGACAAGCTAATTTTGAGACATAGACATACAAATACTCTTTTAGAAATAGTGAAAGCGAGATGATAATATGAGCCAATTTCAGATTTCAATAGGTGCTTTTTGGGTGATATTTTGGACTTTAGACTTGGCGCTATCAGTATTTATAGTTTGGCTGTGCGAAAAGAACGCAAAGCGAATTGACATCTTTTTTGACAAAGTGGACGAGTTTTTAAACAAGGTACAAAATTTATGTAAACTAAAAAGAAAAAGCCCTCATTGCTGAGTGCTAAAATAATTAAACCATTTACATTGTACAGGGTTTAACCCTTATGGTCAAGGAGTAATTATGGATAAGAAGTTAGCTTCGGAATCAATGGGCAAAATTGCTGAAATGTTCGCAGGTCATAATGGTAATTACATAGGGGAGATTGTAAAGATTCTTCCGGGTGCCTGTAATATTGCAGAGGTAAAAATATTAGCCTGTATCAAATATCCTGGGCAACGTGCCATATTCTATAATTTTAACAATTTTGAGCGCTGGCCATTTTATAACAAGACCTTGGAGACATGCCGTATTGACAGTATAGAGTTGTATTATGGCGCTATTCCTGAGTATTACGAACTAATGCCCAAGGTACTAGAAGAAACTTTTTCGATTGAGACTGAAGCTGATCGTGAGATTTTTGAAAGACATAAAAAATATTGGGATAAAATGCGAGGTGGTATAAGTGCCACATGATAGCTTTGACTGCTGCTCATCTTTTATGAAATGTTCTGATGCATGGGGTTGTATTCACGCCGATCATCCATTATTCGCAAATTGTACATACAGGAAAAAGCTAGAGGCAGGAATTTGCTTTTACGGTAAAAATACTAACATTTTTGAGCCTTTGAAAAACGGTAAACTTCCAGATGGATTTGTTCCATTCCAAAAGCCACAGGCCAAAGTGAAAAAAGAGCCTAGACCAGAAGTATATATCACATGTTATAAAGTTCCATTTTCAGTGCTTATTCGTTCCAGCAACACATGGTCTTACAAGCTTGATTCCGATAGTGCTGTTTTGATTAAGGATGAATTCGATTCAAATAACATCCCGTATAAGACAAGTTTAGAATTGCTCGAGGATTTACCTGGTGATGAAGTTGATATTGATGGACCATGTAACAGTAGAGTTGTTTTTAAAATTAAAGAAAAAGAATTCCACATTCTTAGTTTTAATAGTTATTTAATTCAAAATTGGTATGCTGAAAAATTAAACAAATCTCTGCTGTCTAAAGGCTTTGAAAGTAGGGTTGAACTAATTGGGATGTATGCACATTCAAAGAGTCATGTTAATTCTATTACCAAAGATTTGTCAGATGTTCGACCTGCCAAAAAAGAAGTTATACATAATGGACCGGTGCAACTTACATTATTTGATTTAGCAGAGGTTACACCCACAAGTTTTAGGAGGTGATAGTTTTGGTCTATTTACTTCATTTTGATAAAAAATATAAACACGCACAGCATTATATAGGATATACGGAGAACCTTGACAGAAGACTCCATGAACATGAACTAACAAACAAAGGTGCTAGGCTTCTACAGGTAGCAAGTGCTGCAGGTATTAAGTTTACTGTAGCAAAAACATGGGATGGAGACAGAAAGCTTGAAAGAAAACTGAAAAATAGAAAAAAGAGCTCTAGTCTTTGTCCAATATGTAGAGGGGAGGTGACTTGATAAGTGGCGGAAAGACGTATGTTTACTAAAAAAGTAACTGAAAGCGATGCGTTTTTGGACATGCCAAAAAGTACGCAAGCTTTGTATTTTCACTTAAACATGTCTGCTGATGACGATGGATTTTTGAATAATCCAAAGAAAATTCAAAGAATGGTAGGAGCATCGGACGATGACATGAAGTTACTTATTGCAAAAAGCTTTATCATAGTTTTTGATAGCGGAATTATTGTGATTAAACATTGGAAAATGCATAACTATATTCAATCTGATAGGTATAAACCAACAGACTACATAGAAGAAAAATCAATGTTACAAATCAAGAAAAACAAGGTTTATACACTTGTATCTGAATCGGATACAGAATGTATACAAAACGTATCCGTAGGTAAGGTTAGGTTAGGTAAGGTTAGGTTAGGTAAGGATAATATATATATACCATATTCTGAAATTGTTGATTATCTCAATTTAAAAGCAAATACAAAATATAGAAGCACATCATCTAAAACTCAGACATTGATAAAAGCTCGTTTGAATGAAGGATTTACCTTACAAGACTTTTATACAGTAATAGATAAAAAAGTAGCCGTTTGGATTAATGACCCCATGATGAATCAGTATCTAAGACCAGAAACTCTATTTGGTACAAAGTTTGAAGGGTACTTGAACGAGAAAGGGGGTAAGAATGGATCCAATAGCGGAAATAATCAAGAAAATCAATCTGGGGTGTATGACACAAGCAAAATCGAATACCAGGGACCGGGAACAACCGATGAACAAGACCCAGACTTTTGAGTGTGAAATCTGTAAAGATGCTGAATTTATTGTTGTGAACAAGCCAATTTACACTGAAAAAGAAAATGGAATTAGTAAAGAAATATATGGACCAGTCGCAGAACCATGTAAATGTCGTGAACTGAAATATTATAAAAGGATACTTGAAGGTAGCGGCATATCAGAAGTATTTCAATCAAAAACAATTCGTGAATATATTCCTAAAAATGACAAGCAAAAACAATCTAAGGCCATGGCTATTGAATACATTAATAATTTTCATATAATCAGGTCTCAGCGAAATAACTCTTTAGGAATTACCGGACAACCTGGTTCTGGGAAAACGCATCTTACTATAGCAATATCAAATGAATTACTTAGAAGGGGGATAGGTGTTTTATATCTGCAGTATCGAGAAGTGATGACACAACTAAAACAGGTTATCAATGATGACGAACAATATCAAATGCAGATGAATAGATTCAAGTCTGCTCCATTGCTACTAATTGACGATTTATTTAAGGGTGCAATTAGAGATGGAAAAGTAAATGAATCTGAAATGAGGATAATGTTTGAACTTATTAATCATAGGTACTTAAAACAATTACCTGTCTTAGTATCTTCTGAGTACAACATAAACAAAATGATTGATTTTGATGACGCTACAGGGAGCAGGATTGCTGAAATGTGTAAAGGAAGAACAATTGATTTAATAGGCAAAGAATTAAATCATAGGATGATTTGATTGGAAGGAGCTAGGTATGGATAAATACACTAAATGCTATGGCTGCAAAGAAGCAGAACAAGTGTACAAGACATTAGTTGCTGTATCTGCAGATTGCCCCAAAAAAATCAGATTAAATAATGGGTATGTAGTATCCAAAAAAATGTGCGAAAGTTGTGAACACATTATTTCTAAGGAAAAAGAGTAGTAGACTAT
>NZ_ATAY01000073.1 GCF_000421965.1 Ruminiclostridium papyrosolvens C7
AGAGTATATGGTTCCGTCATATTTTGTAAGGCTTGAAAAAATGCCCCTTTCTCAAAACGGAAAAGTGGACAGAAAGGCTCTGCCGGAGCCCCAATTCAGTGTATATACAGGCACAGAATATGTTGAACCTACAGGAGAAACTGAAAAGATATTGGCAGATATTTGGAGGCAGGTTTTAAAAATTGAACGTGTTGGCACAACAGACAACTTTTTTGATTTGGGGGGTACATCCCTTACTCTGATTCAGGTACATTCAAAAATAGAAGAAAAGTATCCGGGCAAAGTAAAGATTACAGATATTTTTTCAAACCCTACAATTTCAAAGTTGTCAGCTTTTATAGAAATAGGGGAGGAAAATTCCACTAAAGATATTAGTCTTGAATTTCTTGAATTTCCACAACAATATTTCTCGAAAGAAGGTGGAGGCTATGGTTCTGTATTCAAATTCAGGTTAAATGATGATGTTTTAAAAGGTTTAGAAAAAACAGATGTCCTGATTTGTGCGTTTGTTTATTTGCTTGGACAGATAACACAAAAAGCAGCAATAACCATACAGACGATAGTTGATGATTGTGACAGAGTATATCCTATTAGCTTGGATTTTAAGGAAACAGGCAGCTTCGGAGAGTTATGTGAAATGATACACCACAAGAGAAATTGTGGGGAGCAATCAGGCTATAGCTTAAGGGATATAAGAGAAGAAAGCATTGAAAATAAAGGTAATTTTTCAATTTTACCCTTATTCTACAATAAGAACATGCTATCAACACCACGAAACTTGACAGGAGTTTATGATATCGCTCTTGGTGTAAGTGAGGAAAACGGACAAACCGTTTTCATATGTGAGTACAACTCTACAAGGCTCAGGGGGGATAAAATAAAAGAACTTACAGGTAAGTATCTAAAAGTAGTGCAGTTCATTACAAGTAATAAATAATTGGAGGTAAGGAAATGAAAAAGTATTTGATAATGGTAGGTAATCTATTAATCTATGTTGTTACATATTTCTTAATCATTAAGTCATTAGTCTATATCGGGAAAGGATATATACTTCCAAGACCGGGAATAGGCCCATGGCTGAACAGAAATTCGCTGGTTGTAACAGTTACAAGTGACTTAATACAATTTACTATTTTCTACTTTGTATTTAAAAAGTTTAAGGGAATTAATCTGCTTAAGCATGTTAAGCTAACGGAAAAAATCAGTATGAAGAATTTTGCGGTTATTTTTGTTATCGGACTAGCTTCAGGGTTTTTTACTTCTTCAGTATTCAAGCTTCCTTTTATAACCGAAAGATATCCGGATTTGATAAACATAATGAAATTCATGTTTATAGATGGAGGAACTGTAATAGTATTTACCTGCTTCCTTCTGGTTGGGTCGGTCTATAAGGAAATACTGTTCAGAGGGCTGATTTTTAATGAGTTAAGAGACAAACTGCCGGTTGTTGCCGCTGTAATAATTCAGGGACTTATGTATGGATTGATGTTCTTCAATATGAATGTACCATTGATAGCTTATGGATTTTTAGGAGCAGTATTATTTGTTACCTTGTACTTACTGGTTAAATCTTTATGGGCTTCAGTAATTGCACAGGCTTCATGTCAGGGAATTATGTACATTTTAATGAGAACGGAAGATTCAATTCTTAATAAAGGAACTGCTTGGCCCGCAATCGCAATCAGTTTTGTCATAATTGTAGCGGGTGTAATTTATCTAACAAAAATTAATAAGCCAAAGAATGCCCTAAGTAATTTTGCTTCGGCAAGATAAGAAAATAACCGGGGAGGATAAAACAAAAATGAAAAGATATCTCAAAATGACAGGTTATATAGTGTTATATTTAATATTGCTATATGCAGTACTTAGAGGAGTTCAATGGGTGGTGTTCAACATTTGCTCGAGGAATAAGGCGCTTAATGATTTCCTGTGGAGTAACAAAACGCTCTTTAGTTTTTCAATATCCATAATTACAATTTCCTTGTATTCGTTAATTTTAAAACTCCGAAACAAAAATCTGTTTAAGATATGCAGTTTCACTAAAATAAGTCCAAAGAATGTACTTGGTATAGCTTTTATGGGTATTTCAATGTGCTTATTTACAACATGCTTTACATCTATCAATTTTATTGGTAAAACCTTTCCGCAGTTCGGAGAATACATGGATAGTTTCTTCCAGACAAAAGGAAGCTTTTTGATTTTTATAATTATGCTTATGGTTCTTCCTATGTTTGAAGAAATCATTTTCAGAGGAGTCATATTCAATGAGTTAAGGTCAAATATACCAATTGTTGCTGCTGTTCTGATTCAGGCCTTAATATACGGTTTGCTGCAATTAAATCCGGTTTTGGGAACTTACGCTGCAATAGGTTCAGTTATATATGTACTTCCTTATATCTGGACTAAATCCCTTTGGGGCTCTATTCTGGTTCAGGATTCATGTATACTGGGACTCTTTATCTTTAGAAAAACAGGTGTAAAGGATATATTGGCAGGAACAGGGAATGTGGGATTGATTATCCTTACATTAGCAGGAATAGCAGGTATTCTTGCAGCCGGGTACTTCGTTCGGAAAAACTCCGCTATAGGAAAACTAAAGGGTGGATTCTATGTTGGATTTTAATTTGATTGAGTATGACGAGGGTATGGATGAAATTGAAGAGATTTCTTCTAAAGATATAGCTGTAATAGGAATGTCTGCGAATCTTCCTCTAGCTTCTGATTTTGAAGAATTCTGGGAGAATATGCGAAATGGTATTGATTGCATTACTGAATTTCCTAATTCCAGAAGAGACGATGTAGACAGGTATTTAAGATTTAAAAATATGGCTTTAAATGATGTTAAATACCGGGATGGAGCATATCTTGAGGAAATTGATAAGTTTGATTACAATTTTTTTAATATTTCACCTAAAGAGGCTACTCTCATGGATCCCAATCAAAGGTTGTTCCTTCAAACAGCTTGGGAAGCAATCGAGGATTCAGGTTACGGAAGCAGAAAAATTGAGGGAAGTGAAACCGGAGTATACGTGGGATATGTTTCAGGGCCTGAATATAAGCAGTTTATTTCAGAGGTAGAACCTTCATCGTCAGTGGCTTCCATTCCGGGCAACATTGCTTCGGTAATAGCAGGCAGATTATCATATATTCTGGATTTAAAAGGGCCAAGCGTAATGGTGGATACCGCATGCTCGTCATCTCTTGTTGCAATACACATGGCATGTATGGGGCTTAGAAACGGAGACTGCGAAATGGCAATCGCAGGGAGTGTTAAGCTGAGTTTTTTGCCTGTACAAACAGGTGATAAATTTGGGATAGAATCGGGAGACGGCAGGACAAGAGCTTTTGATGATAAATCCGATGGCACCGGAATGGGCGAAGGGGTAATAGCTATTTTGCTTAAGTCTTTGAGTAAAGCTGTAAGGGACGGAGACAGAGTTTATGGGGTTATAAAAGGAAGTGCCATAAATCAGGATGGAAGGTCTATAGGGCTTACTGCACCAAATGCGGCCGCACAGGAGAAAGTAATATTAAAAGCGTGGAAAGATGCGGGTATAAATCCTGAGACAATTTCATACATAGAAACTCACGGCACAGGTACCAAGCTCGGAGACCCTATTGAAATAGATGGGATAACCAGAGCGTTTCGAAATTATTCCCAGAAAAATCAATTCTGCGCTATCGGAGCTCTGAAAACCAATATAGGTCATTTGGATAACGCATCGGGAATAGCCGGCTTGGTAAGGGCAATATTGGCACTGGATAATAAAGAAATACCTCCAATACTTCACTTTAACAAACCCAACAGTAAAATTAATTTTGAGACTTCTCCTGTCTATATAAATAAGGAGCTTACACCATGGGAAACAGATGGCTTCCCCAGAAGATGTGGAGTAAGTGCCTTTGGCCTTAGTGGCACCAATTGTCATGTAATTCTGGAAGAACCTCCTGCCATGGAATTTGAACAGGAAGTTGAAAGTGAGAAAATTAAGGTTTTTGCCATTTCAAGCAAAAGCTTGGAAGCACTAAGGGTATTAATACAAAAGTACTTAAAACTTACTGAAAAATGGGATAAGCAAAAATTAGAAGACATTTGTTACACAGCTCTTACGGGTAGAGGACACTATGAATACAGAATAGCTATAGTAACCAGAAATAAGGATGATTTAAAAGACAAAATCATAAAGCTTTCAAAAATGGATATAGCTAAAGAAAGTGGAGAATGGTTCTTCTATGGCGAATGCCAGGAGTTAAAGAATCAGATTGACGGAAATGCTGACACCATGCTTAAAGAGTTTGTGGAAGGTTCATGTGAAAACGAAGATTTACTTAATAAGATTCTCAAACTTTATGTAAAAGGTGCCAACATTCAGTGGGAGGAATTGTACAAAAAAGAAAGCAGGAAAAAGGCTGCTATCCCAGTATATCCTTTTGAGAAAAGAAGATGTTGGATTGAAATACCGGAGGTTTCAAAGGAGCTCCTTGTACATGTTAAAAAGATAGAAGAAGAAAAGTCTTCTATGGAGATAAAGCTCACAGGCAGTGAAAATGGAGAATACACACAGACTCAAATACTCTTGGCCCAGATTTGGGGGACTGTATTAGGGTATAAAGAAATTGATATTAACGAAGATTTTTACGAGCTTGGAGGAGACTCTATAATAGCTGCAAATATTTCAAACAGGGCAGCCAAACAAATTGATGCTTCATTAAGTGTAGCAGATATTTTAGCATTTACCACCATACAAGAGCTTTCTGACTATATTGACAAGGATTTGAAGAAACAAATTTTCGCTCCCAAAATCAGTAAATTTATAGAGCCTGTGGAGGAAAAAGATTATTACCCGGCTTCATCGGCTCAAAAAAGGCTTTATGTACTGGGCCAGTTAAAAGGCATCGAAACCTGCTACAATATGCCTGGAGTTATGATAATAGAGGGAATGTTGAATAAAGCAAGGTTTGAAGATGCTTTCAAAACGCTTGTGCAAAGGCATGAAACTCTTAGAACTTCTTTTAAAACAGTTAACTGTGAAATTGTTCAGGTAGTACATAAAGACACTCAATTTAAGGTTAAGTACTCAGAATTGGATGATTTTAAAGGAACGGAAGAAGTAATTGTACGGAGCCTCATGCATTCCTTTGTAAAGCCATTTAACTTGGAAACAGCTCCCCTTTTAAGGGTTGAAATTGTAAAGATAAATGAAAACAGACATATTATGATGTTTGACATGCATCATATAATATCTGACGGTACCTCAATGGCTATTCTAGTGAAGGAAATTATTGATTTATATGATGGCAGGCAGTTGCCTGAACTGAGAATACAGTACAAGGACTTTTCGGAGTGGCAGAATAGGCTTCTCCAGTCTCAGGAAATTAAAAAACAGGAAGAATATTGGGTTAAAAGGTTTGAAGGAGAAATTCCGCTCCTTCAAATGCCTACTGACTATAGCCGACCAAACGCTAAAAGCTTTGAAGGGGACAGATACAATTTTGTGTTGGGAGAGGAGCTTACAAGTGCGGTTAACAGGCTGGCCAAGGAGTCAGGAACTACCCTTTATATGGTACTTATGGCAGCATATAATATTCTTCTTTCAAAGTATTCCGGCCAGACCGACATAATTGTTGGTTCTCCAATAGCAGGCAGACAAAATGCAGACCTTGAAAACATAATCGGTATGTTTGTAAATGCTCTTCCTATGAGAACCCTTATTGAATATGACAAATCTTTTATGGAGTTTTTATATAACGTAAGAGATACTTCACTCAGGGCTTATGAAAATCAGGACTATCAATTTGAAATGCTGGTAGAAAAGCTCAACTTACAGGTAAAGCCGGGACGTAATCCTGTATTTGATGTGGCATTTGTGCTCCAGAATATGAAGATGCCGCAGATGAGTGTAAAAGGCCTGAATTTTAAACCTTACATGGATGATTCAAAATCATCAAAAGCAGATTTTACCCTAATGGCTACTGAAGAAGGAGAAACAATATCCTATGTTTTTGAGTACTGTACTAAATTATTTAAGCCTGAGACAATAGAGCGTTTGTCCAAGGACTTTGTAAAAATAATTAAAATCGTTACAGATAACAGGCAAATCAAAATAAAGGATATAGAACTCCTTGAAAAAGATGAGGAAAACAAATTTGCCTCTATAATTAAAAATGTGGGGGATGTATTTAATAAGCTTATAGACGAGGATTTTGGAGATATTTAAGCTTTCTTAAAAATGTAAAGTTTGTGAGGGATAATGATATGAATACAAATATTTTAACGTTGTATAAAGAGTTTGAGGATGCAAAGAAGTACTGGGAAGAAAAATTAGGCGGCGAAATCAATCAGCTTAAGCTTCCAGTTGATTATCCGAAAAACAATAACTATACATATGGAACCCATGAAATGGTATTAGGAGAAGAACTGTCAAAAAAACTATTATCTCTTGGTAAAAATCAAGACCTGCTGCTTTTCATAATAATGCTCACAGGCCTGAAAATATTATTTTACAAATATACGGGACAGGAGGACATATTAGTTGCAGCTCCTACTTATAAAGATGAAAATATACAGAAGATTAATAAATATGTAATTTTCAGAGATATTCTTAAGGAGGACATGTCCTTTAAAGAGCTTTTGGTTAATGTAAAGCAAACGGTGTCACAGGGATACAAAAATCAGCATTATCCTGTTGAAAAACTGATAGAGCTAATAAAGGAGAGCAACGGAGATATACTGGCTCTGAATACTGCATTGATGATGAAAGGTGTTCATAATGAAGAAGCCACCGAAGATATAAGAAAGTCCTTTACAAATAATCTGAACCTGTTAGTCTCTGTTGAGGAAAAATATATAAATATCAAGACGGTATATAATGAAAGTCTTTTTAAAGAGGAATCAATAAGGACGTTGATGGAGCGTTATGAGTATGTACTAAGTCAGGCCGTGGAGGATTTAAATAAAAAGCTTGCAGATTTTACAATTATCACTGAAATTGAAAGAAAGAAAATAATTCATGAATTCAATAATACAACAAAGGATTATCCTCATAATAAAACAATTCACCAACTGTTTGAAGAACAGGTACAAAAGACTTCAGAAAGAACCGCAATAGTATATAGAAACCGTGAGGTTACATATTCCCAGCTAAACAAAGAGGCAAACAAACTGGCAAATTACCTGATAGAAACTCAGGATATAAAACATGATACACTTATAGGCCTTTTTATGGAAAACAGTATAGAGCAGATAATAGCAATTCTCGGCATACTAAAAGCCGGAGGGGCTTATGTGCCCATATCCACAGGACTCCCGGAAGAGAGAATAAAAACCATAATAAATGATTCTCAAATTAAGTTTATGGTGTCAACAAAAAAGAACATAAAGATGCTGAATAAACTGCAATGGGAGTGTAAAACGCTAGAAACCTTCCTATGTATGGATTCAGAAGACATCTACTCTGAACCTGAGTCACAGGAAAGCGGACTAATGGATAAAAAGCTCTGGGAATATATAGGTGAAAACGCAGTAGATGAAATAACCGGTGGAGGATGGGCAAGCAGTTATACCGGAGAAAATCTTTCAAAAGAAGAAATGTCAGAATATGCCGACAATGTTTTTGAGAAATTGAAGCCATTTTTGAAGCCCGAAGCCAGAGTACTTGAAATAGGCTGTGCGTCAGGTATCAGTATGTTTAAAATTGCTCCCCGGGTAGGAATGTACTATGGCACCGACCTTTCAGGGGTTATTATTGAAAAGGACAGAGAAAGGGCTGTAAAAGAAGGTTTCAATAATATAAAGTTGGAATGTCTTCCTGCACATGAGATTGACCGGGTTTCAGAAAATGAGTTTGATATTGTAATAATCAACAGTGTTATTCAGGCTTTCAGCGGACACAATTATCTGAGACAGGTTATCAAAAAGGCATTGGGACTTATGAAAGACAAGGGGATACTTTTTATCGGTGATATTATGGATCAGGATAAAAAGTATGAGCTGCTGGAATCTCTTTTGGAATTCAAGAGGCAGAATCCCGGATATGATACTAAAACAGATGTTAATGAGGAACTCTTTGTTTCAAGAGGTTTTTTTGAAGACCTGTCCTTTGAAATGAAAGAGATTCAACAGGTAGAATTCTCAACTAAAATTCACACAATAGAAAATGAACTTACAAGATTCCGCTATGATACTATAATTCGTATTGACAAGAATCGCGGGGAAAAGGAAACAAAATATGAAAAAAACCGCTATCAATATGACCTGTCTGTTTTAAAGAACTTTTCGGAGAAATCGCCGGCTTGTTCCGTTACACAGAGTGACCTTGCATATATAATTTATACCTCGGGAACAACTGGCAAGCCTAAAGGTGTAATGCTGGAGCACAGAGGCGTTGCAAACCTTAAAGCGATTTTTGATAATACCCTTGGATTAAATGAAAAAGATAGGACAATACATTTTGCAAGTATATCCTTCGATGCTTCAGTTTGGGATATTTTTACGGGGCTTTTAACTGGAGCGACCCTGTATATAATGCCGGAAGAGGTAATTGGAAATTATGAAAGGTTTGAGCAGTTCATTAACGGAAATGAAATAACCTTCGCCACTTTGCCTCCTACTTATCTGGTGAATTTAAATCCGGATAGAATTACTTCACTGAAAAAGCTTATAACAGCGGGCTCGGCTGCCAGTCCTGAACTTCTTTCTAAATGGAAGGACCGTGTGGAATACAGAAACGGTTACGGGCCAACAGAATCAACGGTATGTGCTACCCTCTGGAAGTACGAGAGCGACTATAGCATTGATAATTCTGTACCAATTGGAAAACCTGCAAATAATATAAGGGTTTATATTGTAGACAATAACAACAATCTTCAACCAGTGGGCGTAGTGGGAGAACTGTGCATTGCAGGAGTATCCTTGGCAAGAGGATACCTAAACAACAAAGAACTTACGGATGAAAAATTCGTAGAAAGTCCTTTTTTACCGGGTGAAAGAATGTACAAATCAGGAGACCTGGCAAGATGGCTGCCTGACGGAAATATTGAATTTCTGGGAAGAAAGGACCAGCAGGTTAAAATCAGAGGTTTCAGAATAGAAACGGGAGAGATAGAAGCTCAACTGTTAAAGCACGGTTTAATACAGGAAGTTGCGGTTATACCACGGGGGGACGAGGACAAATACCTTTGCGCCTATTTTACAGCCCCGGAGAAGCTTGCGATTTCAGAGGTCAAGGAATTTCTGGCAAGAAGGCTTCCGGACTATATGATACCTTTGTATTTTGTGCAATTGGATAGTATGCCACTTACTTCAAACAGCAAAATAAATGTAAAAGCCTTGCCAGACCCTGATGGAAGACAAAGCCTGAGTGTAAAATATGTGGAGCCAAGAAATGAGACGGAAAAGAAATTGACGGCTATATGGAGAGATATTCTGGGTTTTGAGAAAATAGGTATTGACGATGATTTCTTCCAGCTTGGAGGACATTCGTTGAAAGCTACTGCTTTGGTAACCAATATTCACAGAGCATTCAACACCGAAATTCAGCTAAAAGAAGTATTTAATGCTCCTACCATTAGAGGTCTTGCAGCTAAAATAAAAATTTCCGCTCAAAGCATTTATTCATCTATAAAACCTATTAAAAGGTTTCAAAATTGTCCGGAGGGATTTTATCCGGTTTCATCGGCACAAAAAAGACTCTTTATAATAAATCAGTATGAAGGTATAGGAACGGGATACAACATGCCTGCTGCTGTTTGTATTGAAGGAATTCTTGATATAGAACGACTTATACAAAGCTTTAGGAAATTAATTAAAAGACATGAATCACTAAGGACTTATTTTAGGATATACGAAGATGAGATTATGCAGGTAGTTCAGGAGGATGCTGATTTCAATATAGAATTTATTGATATATCTGAAAAACCTGAAACTACAATTGATATTAGGTCTTTTATAAGGCCATTTGAATTAGATAAAGCTCCACTTTTAAGAGCTACACTGGTTAAAACCGCACAGGACAGGCACATATTAATAATAGACATGCACCATATTATTTCAGATGGTATGTCAATGAATGTAATTATTGAAGAATTTGCACACATTTATGAGGGACAGAGCCTCCCTGAACTTAAAATACAGTACAAGGATTATGCATCGTGGCAAAACGACCTTTATAAATCTGACTCTATTAAAAAGCAGGAGGAGTACTGGAAGAAGGTATTCGAAGAGGATATACCTGTCCTCGATATGCCTTACGACTATACAAGACCATTAATACAGAATTTCGAAGGAGACAGAATAAACTTCAAGCTGGACCGCAGTATGGCAATGAAGTTGAAGGAGCTGGCTTCTAAGACAGAAACTACACTGTATATGGTTATGCTTGCAGCATACAATATTTTGCTATCAAAATATGCAGGGCAGGAGGATATAGTGGTAGGCTCGCCGGTTGCAGGAAGACATCACCCTGACCTTCAAAGTATTGTAGGTTTTTTTGTTAATACTGTTGCGTTGAGGAATTCAGTTAGTGATGATAAATCATTTATTGATTTTCTTGCACAAGTAAAGGAAAACACACTTGAGGCCTTTGAAAATCAAGATTATCAATTTGAACAGCTTGTGGACATTCTGGCTTTACCAAGAGACATAAGCAGAAATCCCTTGTTTGATACCATGTTTGTTATGCAGAACATAGGAAACACGGAAATAAGTATTAATGGCTTAAAGTTTTCGTCAGTTGACATTGACTTCAGTACGGCAAAGTTTGATTTGAAAATGGAAGCAATGGAATGGGAAGACGAAATAAAAATAGGGCTTGAATATAAAACAAAACTATTTAAAAGAGAGACTATGGAGAGGCTGGCACAGCACTATACAAATATTCTCCTTGCGATAACAAATTGCCCTGAATCAGAAATTTCACAGATAAGCCTTTTATCAGAAACTGAGGAAAACCAGCTTGTTTGTGGGTTTAACCAAAGCTTGACGGAATCAATACAACCTGACACCTTCAAACAGCTGTTTGAGAAACAGGTTCATGAAGCTCCGGACAACATTGCTCTGGTTTCTGGAGACGTACGGCTTAGTTATGGTGAATTGAATAAAAGAGCAAACAGTCTTGCCAGAGTATTGAGGACAAAAGGAATCAAACCTGACGATATTGTGGGAATTTTATGTGAGCAGTCATACCATATGATTGTAAGTATTCTCGCTGTAATAAAGGCCGGAGGGGCATATATGCCTTTGAACCCTGAGCTTCCCGCTGATAGGCTGGAATATATGCTTGAAGATAGCAGAGCCAAAATTCTTATATACCATGGAGAACTTATACACAAAGTTGATTTCAAAGGCGGAATTATAGACCTTGATAACGAGAATACATTTGATACAGATACGTCAAATCTGCCTGATGTAAGTAAACCTGACGATCTCATATATGTAATTTATACATCGGGAACAACAGGAAACCCCAAGGGAGTAATGATTGAAAATCACAGTCTGGTAAATTATTCTGGTTGGTTTATTAATAAGTTTAATATAGGCAGGAAAGACAAAACGGCAATAGTTTCGTCTCTTTGCTTTGACCTTGCGTATACCGCACTGTATTCCGCTTTATTAAGGGGTAGTGAAATACATCTGCTATCAAAAGGGGGGTATTCGGACACTGAATTGTTACTTTCATATATAGAAACAAATGGAATCTCATATTTGAAAATGACGCCGTCTCTATTTAACGTAATGGTTAATTCAGACACTTTTACCAAAACAAGTTCTTGTCACCAGCTTAGATTGATTGTTTTGGGAGGGGAAGAAATAAATCTAAAGGATTTAGAGGCATACAATAAAAGATACCCCGAAGCTACATTGGTTAATCATTACGGGCCCACCGAGACAACAGTTGGGGCAATCGCACAGGTTATTGATTTTACAGAATTTGAAAATTATAAAAAGCACCCGGTTATAGGTAAGCCAATTAAGAATGCTGGTGTATACATCCTTGATAAAAACATGAAGCCTGTTCCCGTTGGCATAAAGGGCGAATTGTACATAGCGGGAGAAGGGGTAGCAAGGGGATATTTAAACAGACCTGACCTGACTTTTGAAAGGTTTATGCATAATCCATTTTTATTAAACGGTACACGGGTTTACAAAACCGGAGATATTGGAAGATATGTGCCTGACGGAAGCATTGAATTCCTTGGAAGAGGGGACAACCAAATTAAAATCAGAGGTTACAGGGTTGAACTTGGAGAAATAGAGGCACAGCTTTTAAGGATAACTACTGTAAAAGATGCTTTTGTAACGGTAAAAGAGGATGAAAACAAGGATAAGAATATTGTTGCTTATGTGGTTTGTGAAGGAGAATTGGATGAAAGGAACCTATGGGAATACCTTTCAGAGTACTTGCCTAGCTATATGATACCGACCTGCTATATAAAACTTGAAAAAATACCACTTACATTAAACGGTAAGGTGGATAAAAATGCCCTTCCTGACGTTGAGATTGTTTCGGCAAGAGACTATGAAGAACCTTCCGGAGATATAGAGATAAGACTTGCACAAATCTGGAGCGAAATACTGAAAGTTGAAAGAATAGGTGCTAATGATAATTTCTTTGAACTTGGAGGACATTCTTTGAAGGCTACCATGCTTGTCAACAAAATACATAAAGAGTTGGATTCAGCTATACCTTTAAAGGAAGTTTTCACTATGAAAAATTTAAGAAGTATGGCTGAGTATATACGGAGTTCAAAGAGTAACAGTTTTTCAGCTATACAGCCGATAGAACAGAACATCTATTATGAATTGTCGTCAGCACAGAGAAGGATGTTCATTCTTAATACTTTTGAAGAAACAGGTATTGCATACAATCTGCCGGGAGTTGTTGAAATATCAGGCAAGGTTGACAAGCTCAAATTTGAAGAAGCTTTTAAGAAGTTAGTGCAGAGGCATGAATCTCTGAGGACATCTTTTAGAATTATAAATGAGCAGCCTGTTCAGGAGATACACCAACAGGCAGATTTACATATAAAATACCTTGAAACTCAAGAAAGCAGGCTGCCCAATATAATTAAAGAATTTATCAGGCCTTTTGACCTGGGTAAGGCTCCTCTTTTGAGAGTGGCACTTGTGAGTATTTCGGGCCAACAATCAGAAGGAAATGACAGATATATTTTACTTTATGATATGCATCATATTATATCAGATGGTGTGTCAAGACGTATTATGGTTAATGAATTTGTAAGCTTATACGAGGGAAAACATATTGAGCCTTTAAAACTGCAATATAAGGATTTTGCAGCATGGCAGAACAATCTGTTCCGCTCCGGTGAGATTGAAAAGCAGGAAAAGTACTGGATAGAAAGGTTTGAAGGTAATATTCCGGTACTTAATATGCCTACTGATTTTAAAAGGCCGGAGATTAAAAACTTTGCCGGAAGCAATATAAGTTTCAGGGTTGAAAAGGATTTGGCTGTTGAACTGAACAAGCTGACTGCAAAGACGGGTTCCACCCTTTATATGGTACTGCTTGCAGCTTACAAGGTTCTTCTTTCCAGATATTCGGGACAGCAGGATTTGGTAGTTGGCTCTCCTATAGCAGGAAGACCGCACGCAGACATTGAGAATATAATTGGGATGTTTGTAAATATGATAGCCATCAGGAGTTTTCCTTCTTCTCATAAATCTTTTAATGAGTTTTTGAGCGAGGTAAAGGAAAGCTGTTTAAAAGCATATGAGAATCAGGAATACCAGTACGAAGAGCTTGTGGACAAGCTTGGCGCAAAGAGGGATATGAGCAGAAATCCTTTGTTTGATGTTTCCTTTACGTTGCAGAATCTTGATATTGAAACAAATGCACAAAGCCTTAAATTCAAACCCTATGAATTTGAAAATTCTGTGTCTAAATTTGATTTGACCTTGTGGTGTGCTCAGGGGAATGACAGTATTGAATTCATCTTTGAGTATTGTACGGGGCTATTTAAAAAAGAGACTATAGAACGACTTGAAAAGGATTATGTAAAAATATTGGAAAGAATAGTTGAAAATCCTGAAATTAAAATCAAGGATATTGAACTGGAAGACAAGTATCTTAAACGTGAAAAGGTATTGACGGATGAAATACACTTTAATTTTTAAGGGGAGGATATAAGAATGAGTCTTGACAGCTATTCAAGAAACATAATAATGTCTGCGGGTGAATACGAGGAAGAAAAAAAATATTGGACTGAGAGACTTTATGGACATGAGGAAACAAGCGGTTTGCCTGCAAGCTTTTCCTGCACTAAAAAGGAGCAAGGTATAAAGTCTTGCAAGAGCCTTGATATCCAAAATGAGACATTGGAAAAGCTGATTTCCATTAGTGGCGGTTCAGATTATGCAATATATATGGTACTCATGTCCTGTGTAAGCTATCTTTTTTACAAATATACGGGTTGTAAAGACATCACTCTGGGTATGCCTGAATTTATAAAAGATGATACGGCCAACCCGATTAATATACTTCCCTTAAAAGTTAATATAAACAGTAAGGAAACATTTAAGGAGCTTTTAATAAGAGTAAAGGGAGATATTATTAAGGCTGACGAGAATAAAAATCTTCCTATGGAAATTATTGCAGAAATTTTGGGTGTTAGGCCTGAAGATATTTCGTCACTGTTAAAGACGATTGTACTTTTTGAGAATATACATGACAAAAGCTGTATTGAAGGCATGGAGCCGGATACCCTCTTTTGTTTCAGTAGAAGTGAAGAGGCAATTAGAATAAATTTACACTATAATGAGGCAATGTATAAAAATGAATTTGCCGAAAGTGTGCTCAGACACCTGGTCAATATTATCACCTCAGTCACAGCAAAACCTGATATTTTACTGTCTCAAGTGGAGATTCTTTCAAATAATGAAATAACCAGAATTTTATATGATTTTAATAATACTCAGGGAAGCTATAGCAGTAACAGAACAATGCATGATCTGTTTGAAGAACAGGTTCAAAAAACGCCGGATAATACTGCAGTGGTATTCGGTAACATTGAAATGTCATACAAAGAACTGAACATACAGGCCAACAGACTTGCAGCTCTACTAAGAGACAGAGGTGTCAAGACCGGAGTCTTTGTAGGTGTATTAATGGAGCGTTCTTTGGAGATGGTGATTGCAGTAATGGGAATATTAAAAGCAGGTGGAATTTATGTTCCTTTTGAACCTGCATTTCCAAGAATGCGTACTCAAAAAATACTTTCAGACCTTAAAATTCACTGTGTTATTACACAGCAACCACAAAGCAGAACTATTATTGAAATGCAGTGGGAACTGCCCCAACTGACCGAGATAGTTTATATGGATGTTGAAGACAGAGAACTTCCTTTGGAGGAGATCGACAAAACCTCCGTAAGGCAACTTTGGGACCATATTACTGAAAAATCTGTTGATGACGTTTCAGCAGGTGGTTTTATCAGCAGTTATAACGGAAACCCATTTTCAAAAGAAGAAGTGGATAAATATAAAAACCACGTTGCTTCTCTTGTAGCACCCTATCTGAATAAAGATAAAAAAGTGCTGGAAATTGGCTGTGGTTCAGGTTCTATTATGTTTTCAATTGCCCCACTTGTGAAAGAATATACCGGGCTTGATCCTTCAGAACTAACACAAAAACGAAATGAGGAGAATATCAAGGCAGGGGGATTTACCAATATTAAACTGGTAAATGGCTTTGCCCATGAGCTGGAAACTCTGATTGGTGACACTTTTGACTTTGTTATCATATCCAGTGTAATACAGTTCTTCCCAGGGTTTATTTACCTGAAAAAGGTAATTGAAAAGGCAATAAAGGTACTAAATCCTGGAGGAACTCTTATTGTAGCAGATGTAATGGATACAAGAAAAAAAGATGAGTTCAGATATTCTTTGGAAGAGTTCAAAAGTAAAAACGCTGGACAAGATGGTGTCAGGACAAAAACAGATATTGATGGGGAACTGTATGTGGATGAACAGTTCTTTATTGAAATAAAGAAAAGCAGTATTCAAGTTAATGAAGTAAAAGTACTGCATAGAAATAATAAATTTAACAACGAATTGGACTACAGATACGATGTTGTATTCAATACAACTTTAGAAGGCCAAGCACAGGTAAATGATACGGAATTAAAAAGAAATGACTGGACGCTCATGGACATTAACAGTTATTCGGGAGATAATCTTTGTCTTGATATAAAGTCGGATGACATGGCATATGTCATATATACGTCAGGTTCTACAGGGGTTCCTAAAGGGGTTGCGGTTCGCCATAAACCAGTTATAAACCTGATTGAATGGGTAAACAGAACCTTCGACGTTGGCTCTAAAGACAGACTACTGTTTGTGACATCCTTGTGTTTTGATCTGTCGGTATACGATATTTTCGGAATTTTGGCTTCGGGAGGGTCTATACGTGTAGCTTCAAGAAACGAGCTGAGAGACCCGGCGAGACTTGTTGAAATTCTAAGAGAAGAACCGATAACTTTTTGGGACTCAGCTCCTGCCGCTTTACAGCAGCTTGTTCCGTATTTCAACAAAGTAAAGCCATCCAACAGTACGGATACTTTAAGACTGGTATTCCAAAGCGGTGATTGGATACCTGTTACATTGCCTGACAACGTAAGAAATGCATTCCCGGGTACTGAGGTTGTAAGTCTTGGGGGAGCTACAGAGGCTACCGTCTGGTCTAACTACTATCCTATAGGTGAGGTTAACCCTCTGTGGGCAAGTATTCCTTACGGAAAGCCTATTCAAAATGCATTATACTACATTCTTGATTCAGACTTACAGCCTTGTCCAATAGGTGTTACCGGGGATTTATATATTGGTGGCGAATGTCTTGCAGACAGATATATGAACGATGAAATACTTACAAAGAATAAATTCATCCCAGACCCTTTTAATAAGGAAATGGGTGGAAGAATGTATAAAACAGGAGATACTGCAAGATGGTTTGAAGACGGAAATATGGAGTTTATGGGAAGAAAGGACTTTCAGGTAAAGGTCAGAGGATATAGGATTGAGCTTGGTGAAATTGAGAGCAACTTACTCAAGCACAAAGATATAAAAGATGCAGCAGTTATTGTAAGAAAAGATGACGAAGGCAATAATTACATATGTGCCTATTATGTTTCGGACAAGGAATTGACGGTGTCCGAGTTAAGAGAATACCTTTTAAGGGAATTGCCCTCATATATGGTACCTTCTTTCTTTGTAAAAATCCCAAAACTGCCTTTGACACCTAATGGAAAACTGGACAGAAAAGGGCTGCCTGAGCCTTCTTTAAATATAAATACCGGCGTAGAATATGAAGCCCCAAGAAATGATGCTGAAAAAAATCTGACTCAGATATATCAGGAGGTTCTTAAAGTTGAAAAAGTCGGTATAAATGATGACTTTTTTGACATGGGAGGAGATTCCATAAAAGCTATCCAGGTTACATCTTCAGCAGAGAAATTGGGTATAAACATTTCGGTTTCTGATGTACTGAAATATAAAACCATAGCGGATATATTGAGTAACGTTGATTACACGAAAAAGAAGAATTCAATTTCACAGGAAGGAATAATAGGTGAAATACCTCTTACCCCTATACAACAGTGGTTCTTTGAAACAGACAGGGGCTATATGCATTATTGGAATCAGGCAAATCTTTTTTCGCTTAATCAAAATGTAAGGTTGGAGCATTTAGAAACCATATTTAGAAGGATAATCGAACACCATGATGCTTTAAGAATCAGATATGATTTTTCAGATAAAGAGATAATTCAGATTAACAGAGGTGTAGACGAAGCAGCGTTTAACCTTGAAGTAGTAGATTTATCCCAACAGGATTATGAAACACAAAAAGATAGTATAAAAGAAATAAGTGAGAAAATACAGGCAGGCCTTGATTTACAAAAAGACTTATTGATAAAGGCATGTGTTTTTGAATTG
This sequence comes from Ruminiclostridium papyrosolvens C7, assembly GCF_000421965.1. Classification (GTDB taxonomy): domain Bacteria; phylum Bacillota; class Clostridia; order Acetivibrionales; family DSM-1351; genus Ruminiclostridium; species Ruminiclostridium papyrosolvens_A. Next base: position 17,945 of record NZ_ATAY01000073.1, read on the forward strand.
GGTGATAATGGACGCAGACTGTTAATTGCTGTTCACCACCTTGTCATAGACGGAGTATCCTGGAGAATCCTGCTGGAAGATATGGAGAATCTGTTTAAATCACAGCTTGAAGAGAAACTTCCATTAAAAACTACTTCTTTTAAAGAATGGAGCCAAAAGCTTGAAAGTTACGCTAATGAGAAATCTCTGGATGTTGACTATTGGTTAAACATTGATACATCTGCTATAAATTCCATAACAAATAAAGAGATAGAGGACAACTATTTCAGAGACCACAGAAAACTTTCATTTGAGCTTGGAACTGAACAGACGAAGGAACTTCTTACTGAAGTCAATAAAGCTTATGGTACTGAGGTTAACGATATTCTTCTGTCTGCCCTGATGCTTTCTCTGGGTAAGGTTTTTGATATGGACAGAATTTTGCTGATGTTGGAAGGGTATGGACGTGATGAAATAATTGAAGGAATAAATCTGTCCAGAACAATAGGTTGGTTTACAAGCATTTATCCGGTTTGTCTTGAAAGACAGAACAGTATTGAAAATACAATTAAAGGAGTCAGTCAAAACCTTAGAAAAATACCCTCAAAAGGTATTAATCACGGACTTTCAAGATATTTAAACAAAAATGAAAATTTGAAGTCTATAAAGCCTGAAATTTCCTTTAATTATTTAGGACAGTTTGACAATGCCGAAAGTGAAGAAAACGGGTTGCTGGGACGATGCAACGAAGAATATGGGGTGAGTATTAATGAAAATAATACCCACGACTATTTAATGGATTTTAACGGAATGGTGGCAGACGGTAAGCTAAGGTTTATAGTGGGCTACAACGAAAAATATATAGACAATAATACCGCAAGAGAGACAGCAGAGCATTTTGAGAAATCTCTGTTGGAAGTACTTGAACATTGTAAAAACAAGCTTAATGAATCATTTGAGGTAAAAAATCAAAAACTCTATCAGATTAACGAACCTGGCAAAAAGGAATTAAAAATAGTCCTTCAAAATGAAATAACAACATACCTTTGCCATTCATTACCCATATGCGTAATACTGGCAGACGAAAGACTAATTCCTTGGTACAACGAACACTTTATAAAGCTATTTACTGAGTTTCAGCCGCGGGACATGCTTTATCTGGATTTCCTTGAAGTTAGGGCATCATACAACGAGGTGATTCAGGAAGTATACATGGGCTATGAACTTTTAAAGGGGATACCTGATATCGTAGACTATGTAATAGATAAAATAAACCTGGGCTACTATGTCATAATACATGTGGATGAATACTATATTCCACAGAAAAGATTCTATAAAAAGCTGCACTATGTCCATCATTCTATTGTATATGGTTACGACAATTCAACCAGGGAGTTGAAAGCTATAGGATTTAACGCAGAGCAGATATTTACATATCTTAGCTTTGATTATGATTTGTTCAAAGATGCGTATGAAAGTGGAAAATTGCACTATAAAAATGCTGCACCATGGGCTGAAACAAATGCTGTAGAGTTGTTGAGAGTAAAGGATTTTTTGACAGATTACCCATACAGTGTTGAACGGTTTACAACGACTTTGGAGGAATATGTAAATTCAAAAGAAGACATGCATGTTGTTTTTACACATAAATTTGACAAGTATGTATTGGATAGAGATCGTTTAAAATTTGGGATTGATATATACGACGAAATTATACGACATTTACATAATCTAGCGGAAGGTAAGGTTACTGTAGACTATAGAGCAATTCATCTTTTGCATGAGCATAAAAAATCCATATATAAAAGATTGCAGTATGCAGCATCGAAATGTAACACATCTGTAAGGCTTGACGAGCTTATAAAAGAGTACCTTGAAGTTATTGAACTGGTTGATAGCGCAAGACGGTTATTCTTAAAGTATACCTTTACCGGAAGGGATGACTATAATCTTTTGCCTGATAAGGAGGCCGTGATACAGATAATTGATTTGTTAAATCAAGTAAAGGATATGGAGAAGCGGATTCTTTCCGACATATGTGTACAACTGAGGATGTTAGTATAAGAACATTGCGAATCATAAGGACAATGCGCAAAGAATGTATTTTTATGCCTTTGGGTTATTGCGAACTGGCTAATCAGAGGCTTTCGGTTATGGAAAAAAGGAAAATAGAAAATATAATTAAGCTGAAAATAAACTAAAATTTTACAGGAGGTAAAGTATGATTAAGAAAATTTTAATGTCAGTTCTAGTATTTAGTATGGTTATTTCATGTTGTATTGCTACCCGAACATATGCTGCAGATTTAAAAATAGGTGCATGGGTTGGGACACAACCTACAGAGACGGAAATAGTCAACTACCAAGAGCTTCAGCAGAGGAAAATTGACATTGTACACCAATTTGTTAACTGGTCCACAAATTTTGACTGGGTTAAGCCATATGCTGACGCTGTCTATAAAAATGGTTCAATATTAATGATTACCTGGGAACCATGGGAGTATAATACGGTTGATATTAAAAACGGTAAAGCAGATGCCTATTTAACAAAAATGGCTCAGGATATAAAATCCTACGGAAAGGAAATATGGTTAAGGCCACTTCATGAAGCTAATGGAAATTGGTACCCATGGGCTATAGGATATCCTGGCAAGATAAATACAAACGAAACATACAAAGATGCATTCAGACATGTTGTTGATGTTTTTCGCAATAACGGTGTTTCAAATGTCAAATGGGTGTATAATGTTAACTGCTCAAACGTAGGTGACGGCACAAGTTACCTTGATTACTATCCCGGAGATAATTACATAGACTATACTTCGGTTGACGGATATAATTGGGGAACAACGCAATCTTGGGGAAGTGTGTGGCAGTCATTTGAACAGATTTTTTCACAATCATATAAAGCATTGGAAACAATAAATAAACCTATAATCATTGCGGAATGGGCATCAACTGAAGTTGGTGGAGATAAGGCAAAATGGATTACAGAATCATTTAATACCATAAAAACATCTTATACAAAAATCTATGCTGCTATATGGTTTAGCGAGAATAAAGAAACTGATTGGAGAATAAATTCAAGCAATGCTTCTCTTGAGTCTTACAGAAAGGCAATAAGTCCTGTATCCATAAAGTATGGGGATTTAAATAAGGATGGAACAATTGACGCTATAGATTTCTCTAAATTAAAAGGATACATGTTAGGTAACAATAAGGATATTGATATGATTGCAGCAGATGTGAACCTTGACGGTTCTGTAGATGCATTGGACTTTTCTGTTTTAAAGAAATATCTTTTAGGGGTAGTTACCGTTCTGCCTGATACAAAATAAAAAAATGGAAAAATATATAAGCATGAAAGATAATGGTATCTTTCATGCTTTTTTATACTTGGAATTAAAACGTTATTGTAAATTGCAGATGTAAAAAGATGTTAATAATTATTTTCCCTTAACAAATCTTACAGTTGCAAAGGCAAATGCCAATAATCCAAACAATAAAAGTGCTGCTCCTACGTAAATATTTAAAGTCCATGGGCCTATATAATCAGTATTTGTTAACGTTGAATAAATTAATTTACCTCCCATAATAGCATATATCATAAAACCAGTAAGGTTTATTATCAAATTATTATTTCTGCTTAAGCTCCACGCAGCCCAAAAAAATAATATTGAACATTCCAAAGCTAGTATCCACTCAACACCGCCTACACTTATTCCAAAAAAACATAATAAAATTACAAAATACACTGGTATTAGCAATATAAAAAACATAGTTTTGTTATTTCTTTTTAACATAATAGTTCCCCCGTTAAATAGTGCAGTACCACGTTATACTATATCAATATACACTAATTTGTTGGCAAATATCAATTTAAATCGTAATAGGATAGGATAATATCACGAACCTAAAAGTGAGTCATTAG
>NZ_ATAY01000074.1 GCF_000421965.1 Ruminiclostridium papyrosolvens C7
CTCGTCCACACTCCATGACGGATTAGGGTTAGCTGCAGCGTTAACCGCTGAAGCACTTGCCAATATTAGAAACAAGCAAAAAATAATGGAAAAACCTTTTTTAAATAAATGTTTCATCTTTTTTCCTCTCTTTCGGATTAATTTTTAAGTTTATATATATTTTCCTACTTCCGGACAATCAGGTACCCTGCCCCGGAAAAGAAGTTATAGTACCTAGTAAGTACTGTTTCAGCAGCAGCAGATCTAAAACATCAATAGTACCACTTGCATCCAAATCAGCTAATTTTGTATTCTCAATGGTTCCCTGGCCTAAAAGGTATTTTTTCATCAACTGGAAATCCATTGCATCTATTTGGTCATCGGAATTCAAATCTCCCAATTTTGCTGAGCTTCGTGCAATAAATGTAAACCAGTTAAGATTAAATAAATACCCGCTATCCCCGGTAAATTTTAAATACAGATCGTGTTTTCCGCTTACCCCGCTGACACTTCACTTTACATCAGTGAATGTCTGCCAATCACTTGTACTCACGACTGGACAAGTCCCCACAAAAGTTCCGTTTGGACTGTCAAGCCTGATCTCAATATTACCTCCGCTGGTAGCACTTGCAACTCTTACCGTAAAGCTCTCGGCACCGCTACCGAAATCTACATTGTTATAAACAGTGTAGTCTCCATTTTCTATGTATCCCACATCCTGTCCGCCTTCCTTACAACTTTCATTCTGGATTCCGGACTGATTATCGTAGTTTTCGGCCTCAATCTGTTTATATGCAGATACAATAGGTGCTTCTCCTCCGCCTGTTGAAGTGACGGATACACTTCCGGTCGCTAGTCCGTTGGAGCTTGCCGTTACAACAATTGTCCCGTTTACTTTGGTCGGCTGGACAATTACCAGACACTTACCACTGAAAGCCTTACGGCTATTACCTTTATATGATTCCGTACTTATTGAATTACCATTATCAACTCCCACAATTACCCCGGGACCTGATATTGAGAAATTCACGGCATTATCAGCTGTAGGAACAGTCACATTGTTGCTGTCTGCAATATCTGTTTCGATATATATCAAATCTTTACCGTCTGCTTTAACAGAGGTTCTGTCGGGCTTTAACAGGACTTTTGAAGGAACTCCCGCAGTAATGACCTCATCGTATACCACTGTACCGCCTTTTGTACCTTTTGCCCGTAATGTCCCGGAAGACCATGGAACACTCCATGAAAGATGTCCTGCTGTTCCAATACTTTTTGAGCCAAGTGATGTGCCATTAAGGAATAATTCCACCGTATCGCAGTTGCTGTACGCCCATACCTCTACATTAGTTCCAGCAGACCAGTTCCAGGCAGTATGTGAACCATCGGCTTGGTACTCCATTTGCTTTGATAGAAATAGTAGATATCTTTTGGGAACCCACATGTATCCACTATTCCGAAATATAAACTTTTTGCAGGCCACCCGTAAGGTGTAGGCTCGCCGATATAGTCAAACCCTGTCCATACGAATTCACCCGCCATGTAGTTTCGTTTATTGATTTCATTATATGATGATTCCGCACTGTTACCCCAGCTGACCACACTGTTATCATAAGAAGAACACTGGTTATCGGTGTCGGTTAGAATGTTTTTATTGGTGGGTGTTTTATAAACCCCACGGCTTCTGACCGCAGAACTTGTTTCACTTCCAAGCATCTTCCACTCCGGATGGCTGCTATGTCCACTATCATAGGTATATGAAAAATAGTTGTAGCCAACCAAATCAAGAGTACTGGCAACCGACTGATGTGTTGCATCTCCCATGTCAGCTGCGAAACAACCCCATGATAAGCCTCCTTATATTACAATTTGAGTTTCTCACACATACAGAACTCACCATACTTTTATACTGTTTCTCCCGGAAAGCTGGTACTTATCCCC
>NZ_ATAY01000075.1 GCF_000421965.1 Ruminiclostridium papyrosolvens C7
TTGGCATAAGTATCAGCTTTCCGGGGCAGGGGTAAGCACAATGAAAAGAAAAATTTTATCTATTCTTCTGCTTGTAACTATGACTACAGCATTGTTTTCAACTACACCGGTGAATACCGCTTTAGCCTCAGATACGGACTTTGTGCTAGATGGAAACGATATCAAAGCCGGTAACGTCAATGGTCTCACATTTAAGGGGTTCGGCGTCCTTAGCGGCAACAGTTCAAGTGCGCTGTTGATGGATTACAAGTCGGAGTATCCTGAGAAATACGCGGAATTGCTGCAGATTCTGTTCGGTGGAAAAAATCCAATCATGACTCATGTGAAAATTGAGATGGGTAACGACCGTAACAACTCCACCGGGCCGGATCCGTCCACGATGCGATGGGAAAATGAGACGGCTAATGTCAAAAGGCACCCCGGATTTCAACTGGCGGCCGACGCCAAGAAGGTGAACCCCAATCTTAAAGTCAGCATATTACGCTGGAATGCCCCCGGTTGGGCAAATAGCAATGATAAGATTTATACATGGTATAAGAACACCATATTAGCAGCATATCGTCAATATGGTTATATGGTTGATTACGTAAATCCGGGAGTCAACGAACAAACACCGGATTTAACATGGACTAAACAATATGCCCAGCGTATTAAAACAGACAGTACAGGCTTTAACAATGCTGAAGAGCGGGCACTTTACAACAAAATAAAGGTAGTAATTTCCGATGAAGTTGCCATTGGTTCCTTCGGGGATGATATGGTGAGTGATGCCACCCTTCGTGATGCCGTATCAGTTGCTGCATATCACTATAATACCGATGACAACAGTTCAGGGAGTTTTAAACAGCTTGCCGAAGCTTATGACAAAGAGGTGTGGAATAGTGAAGCACAGGCCACTTTTAGTAATTCGTCCTTTCGCCCCAATAACAATATGAAAGATCCAACAGTAGCAGGAACGGGCATAGGAGGTATAAACAGCCCTCTGGAAATGGGGAACACTGTTATCAAGGGGTTTGTAAATTCCAGGAGGACACATTTTATCTATCAGCCAGCTATTGGGTCCTTCTATGAAGGCGGACAGTACTCATTTAAGGAATTGTTATCCGCACGTGATCCCTGGTCCGGGTGGATTCACTATGATGCCGGACTTATCATACTTCGACATTTCAGCTGGTTTTCAAAGGCAGGCTGGGAAAATGAGAGCAATACCGCAGGGGTTTGGAGGGCCGTACCTCAGGCTAGTTTCACAGGTGCCACAGGTACGAATCCCGTTAATGGGCGCAATGGCACTCCCAGTTATATGACACTTGCCTCTCCGGATAAGCATGATTTTTCAACTGTTTTCATTAACGATAGTGAATATTCCAAAACCTACACGTTTAAGACCATCAATATGTCTTATTCAGGAAACCCTTCTCTGGAAGTATGGGAAACACGTGCAGCTGATAAGGGAGCATCTTTTAATAGTAAATACATGAAGTACACGGGAACGGTTTCCACAAGCAGCAGCGGAGTTTATACAGTAAACGTAAAACCTTATTCCGTTGTTACAGTTACAACATTAAGTAATAGTGGAAAAGCTGAGTTCAATACGCCTCTTCCAGTGGAAGGTGAGCGCACGGTGCTGGATACAGACAAGACCGGTTCCATACAGGATACCAGTGATAACGTCTTATATGCTGACAACTTTGATTATTCCGGCAAAACTGCCCCAGTGATAGCAGAGGGGGGACAAATCACGGGAACCCAAAGCTATATAGATTCCCGGGGAGGCTCCAAAAGTGTGAAACCACGTTATACCAGTGATCGTAACGGTGCGTTTGAAGCATATATTCCTGACGGATCGAGCAACTATATCCTTCGCCAACAGGTAGATCAATCCAGTATGGGGCTTGGAGGCACATGGAACAATGGTAATCCTATCACAGGTATAGGCGATAACCGCTGGATGAACTACAAGGCAAGCGTAGATGTTTCATTTGAACACAACAGTACCGAGGGAGGTAACAATTATGCTGCTATCGGTGCCAGACAACAGGGCGGTGAAAATTCACACTATTTAAATGGTACTCCGTATATACTGAAATTCTGGTTTGACGGCGGTTGGTCGCTGCTAGTCAATGGCAGTTCAGTGGCAAGTGGCAATGTAGTAAGCGGCTCGGGTGGAGTGAAAATCAGTGGCTTTAATACCGCTTATAGTGCATGGCACAACATTTCTATTATGGTTGCAGACAACAAGGTGACTGCGTATCTGGACAATACCATCCTTTACACCTACACAGATTCTACCCCAAGATTGTCTGGGCGTATTGATCTGGCCAGCGGCTATTACAATACTCGTTTTGACAATTTAAAGGTTGAAACAATTGACGGTTACGCACCTTACTACTCAGAAATGCTGGACAATCTGGAGATGTACGATTTGTCTTCTGTTCCTGCTCCAAAGCTTGTTTACAGCGGTTCTTGGGCACATGAAAACGGCAAATCCATGTACAATTACCAACGGTCCCTTTCCACCAGCCAGGGAGCTGGTGCTATACTTCAGTACTCATTCAAAGGCACCGGGCTGGACATTCTTGGAGCCAACAACGGTTCGGCTAAGTTGGAGGTAACGGTTGATGGAAGAGTTGTTAATTCTTCAGCCGGTACGATGGTGTCTGGGAACTTATACCAAACATTTGCACTTCACGGTCTTGAATACGGTAAGCATACGGTTCGTTTGAAGGTGTTAAGTGGTACTTTGGTTATTGATGCTGTTGGGGTTGTTGCAAACATAGCCGGTGCTTCGGAGATACCCGTTGAACAATCTGCATATTTAAGGATTGAAGCAGAAAGTTACAGTAATCAGTCAGGAATCCAGACAGAAACCTGTACCGAAGGCGGGGAGGATGTAGGATTTATTGAAAACGGGGACTATACTGTTTACAGCAATGTGGATTTCGGCAGCGGTGCCAAAAGCTTCGCGGCGAGAGTCGCAAGTGCCACCGGTGGAGGTAATATTGAAATCA
>NZ_ATAY01000076.1 GCF_000421965.1 Ruminiclostridium papyrosolvens C7
ATAAAATCATAAGACAAAGAGTCACTGGATTAATTTAATCCCGTGACTCTTCTGCTTATGTATACAAGTTAAATTCTAAAAATTGATATTGAGGACTGCAACTCATCAGCCAGTTCCGCTAATGATTGTGCGGAAGATGTTATTTCTTCCATTGTTGCAACCTGTTCCTCATTTGCAGCAGAATTTTCCTGACTTAATATTGCCCCTTCTTCTGCCGCTTTTTTAATTGTCTCGGAAATTGAGACGATTGCATGACTCTGGGATGAAACAAGTTCTAAAGAGGCCATTACATCCTTAACCTTACTATTCACATTTGTGACATCGTCTTTAATAGCTTGAAATGTTTCAGCAACATGCTGCGTTTTTGCAAACCCATCTTTAACCTTCTCATTCCCTTTATTAATTGATATGACAGCATTTTCTGTTTCACTTTGAATTTCCTTGACAAATTGAGCTATTTGTGTGGCTGATATTTTAGATTGTTCAGCAAGCTTTCGAATCTCCTCCGCAACAACAGCAAATCCATTACCTTGCTCACCTGCACGGGCTGCTTCGATTGCTGCATTTAGCGCCAGAAGATTTGTCTGTTCTGTAATGCCTGTAATAATTTCAACAATGTTTCCAATTTCTTTTGAACGTTCTCCCAACTTTCTGATTACAGTTTCAGATTCACTAACGGTTGATGTTATATCATTCATTTGTGCCACAACGTCATTTACTGTGATAAATCCATGCTCGGATGCTGAAAAAGCCTTATCCGACAAAGTATACATCTCTTTGCTATTTGCAGAAATTTGCTGTATGTTCGTTGACATTTCCTTTATTGTATCGGTTGAATGCTGGATGCTTTCTAACTGTTCCTCCGCCCCTGAAGCACTTTTTTGAGTAGCTTCAGCAATCTGCTCATTTGCTTTTGTACATTGTTCGGCACTGGCGGTTAATTCTTCTGAAGAAGCTGCAACTTGTGTTGAAACGTCACTTACTTTTGATAGTATATCTCTCATATTTGTAACCATTTTATTTAAAGAAGTTACCAATACGCCGATTTCATCCTTACTTTTAATATTCAAAGTATCAACGGTTAAGTCTCCCTCTGATATTCGGTGCAGTGTGTTTGTAACTTTCTTTACAGGTGTTGATATGCTCTTGATCAATAGGTACGATGTTATTATGGTAATAAGCACTGCAATTATGCTAATTATTGCAATAAGAATGTTGCTCTTGTTTTGCACATTTATAACATCGTTCCAAGCATCATTTGTTAACTTGTCTATATCCTTTTTGATTTTATCATGAGATTCACGATAGCTGTCAAACAGCTGTTTGCCATCCCCAGCTTTTGCGCGCGCCTCTTCCAATTTCCCCTGCTTTACAAGGGAAATCTGTGAATCAAAATATTTTTCAATAGCGTCAATCTTCGGTTCAGCTTCTGCTATAAGCTCTGCCATAATCGGGTGATTGTCTAGCCTAGACTCAATTTCTTTTAATTTTATTCTAATATCACTTTTCCCTAAATTGTATGGATCAAGAAACTTTTCATCTCCTGATACAAGATACCCACGTACTCCAGTTTCCTCATTAACTAATGCTGTTAATAATCCATCTGCCGCATAACCTATCGGAATAGCATCTGTTATAAGGTTTTCTGCCTGCATTTTCAAGGAGCGAGTTGCATAAAAGCTTGTTCCAACGATTCCTGCCATTAATAATAATACTAATACATAACTTGTGATGAGTTTTTTTGCTACTGACATTGGCGTTCCTCCATAAGGCATAATTTTTTTGTCTGTGAAGATAAAGCTTCAAAGTGATTATCGGCAAATATATACATTATGTTAACCGATTTGATGTTTTGGGTTAATGGGAAAATATTACTAGAAAATATAAGAGAGTGTTAACACACACGATTTCATCCCCCAACCTGATATTTAAGGCGTACCATATTTCGTAGTGGTTAATATTACCTCTTGCATAATACAAAGTCAGCTCGATTCGCATTGACACTAAAAGTATTTAAATGGTAATATGTGCGTGAATTACCATATTCCTCAATATTTAAAATTAGTTTCAGAATAAGCATATGCGTGCCTAATTCAAACTGTACAACAAGTGGAGAAATAGGAGAGAGGGTTATAAAGTATGAAAATGAAAATTTACATTACTATTTTGTTACTTTTATCTATATCTGTAGCTATATTTATATGGTCACGTGCACCAAAAACTATTAGCTTAGAGTACCCTGCAGTTCAATATTTCACAAAAGATAATGTTTGTACAAAAGACCTAAAAATAAAAATCAAAGGTAAGTTATATAATGGCATATTTAGCAAACCAGTTTATAAAGGTGTTATTGCTATTGACGGATATGACTTTACAAAGAAGTATGAGTTAATTCCAATCAGGTTTGAACCTAAAATTAGGAATGGTATTGGTTCACTTACTTATACAACTGTTATTAACGGAAAACCTGTACTTGAAATGCTGGGGACAATTCGGATAAATGATAGCTTTAAGTCCATTAATATTGAGGTAAATAACTTAAGCATAAAGGTACAATTATTTCTGCTCCGGCAAAAACATAGCAGGATGCTTTAAAAATTTCGCAAACTTTTAACCGGGAAAATACAGATAATTATCAATAATATAAGAAAATACCTGACAACATAAACCTTCCATATGACATAAGACGAAGTTTATCTTTTGTTAACAAAAAGGATTCAATAAAACATTTATACGGTAATCCTGACACTGTTCGCTCGGCCGATGATTATTCCTATGAAATTAGGAATATGGATATGTAACACATTGAAAGCAGTTATTTTTCGTGTTATATTGATGAAAAGTACAAATGTTTTCTGTGTTGGCATTGTAAATCACCAATGTAGAACCAAATTTATATTTTCATTGAAAAACATATTGACTCTTGGGTAACCCAAAGATGTAATCTATAAACAGACGTCAGGGGTGCACACCTGTAAAGTCTGTTGGGAGATGGTTTTATGTTTAAAATTGGTGAGTTCTCAAAATTGTGTGGTCTATCTGCAGATACATTGTATCATTATGAAAAGTTAAAAATCCTTATTCCATTATCAATTGATAAGTTTACCGGGTATAGACACTATGATGCTTCACAACTGGTAACAGTTAATAAAATACTTGCGTTAAAGGACGCTGGCTTTTCATTGGATGAAATTGCAAATGTCTCGAAAAACGATGTTTCTGTGACTTTACTGCTAGAAATGCTTGAAAACAAAGCCAAATCTCTTGAAACCGCTTTATCCGATCAATACAGCAGGCTTGAACGTCTCCATACTAATATTTTTATGATAAAGAATGGAGGTATTCCCCAAATGAACGAGATATCAATTAAAAAAGTAGAACCAATCCTTATAGCTTCAATTCGCAAGATATTTCCCAGAAAAGGGTTTGACGAAAATCTTGAAAAAATGTGGCCAGCAGTAAACAGTTACATTGAAGAACAAGGTGTTAAACGCACAATTCCCTGCTTAATGCTTTATCATTCAGGCTGGTGGGATTTGAAGCAATGTAATATCATGTACGATGACCAAAACCTTGATGTGGAAGTAGCTGAACCTGTTACAAAATCATTTATAGGCAATGGAGAAGTTCAAGTATATGAGCTTCCATTAGTTGAAAAGATGGCATGTATTGTTCACCATGGTTCTTTTTCAACGATTAGTAAAACTTTTGATATGCTTTTTGAGTGGATGAAACAAAATAGCTATCAAGCTGACGGTCCAATTAGGGAGATATATCATAAAGGCGACTGGGCTACTAATAATCCTGATGAGTATATAACTGAGATGCAAGTACCAATCAAGTAGGATCTGTTAATAGGCGCTCGCTGTAGTTTGCTAAAACAAGTCGTCTTCCTAGTCGTATAGATTGATTTTCTTCACTATAAAAGCCAGAACATTTTTAAAACAGAAAGAGTGGCAAGGTATAAACCTTAACCACTCTTTTCAGCTTTGAATTATAAAAACACTGTCACAGCGAACCCGCGGTTAAAATAAATAGTGTTCTTATAATTCCTGAGTGGCGGAGAGAGAGGGATTCGAACCCGCGGTGAGTGTTACCCCACACACGAGTTCCAGAGTTACGTTTCATTTATTATTTAAGATTATTTAACTATATCTTTCATTATTCAAACCCTTTATTTAAGCCTTGCTTGAGGCTTTCATTTATGTATTTATTTTCAAACACATATGCCATTATGGTTAGAAAATTTCAAAATATTTTAGAAGATTTGTTAGAATGATGTATTTATCTAATATAACCATAAGCTATTTGAATTTCTTTGATAGTCATATTAAATAGTTCAGCTTGTTTATGATATGATAATTTCACTATTTCTGGGTTTTCTACAATCTCTTTCATAAATTTTAATGTTTTAGCATATATACCATAGTTTAATAAATCATTATGATGTACTAAATATTTTCCTCTTGTAATAATTTCAATACAATTATCAGTAGATGCTAATTTTTTGATGAGTTTTGAAACATATATTTGTGATATTCCAAGTTTTTTAGCTAATTCATTTTGAGTAATATTGCAGAACCCATTTAAATCTTGATGCTCAAGCAACGTATTTATTAACTTCTGACTAAGTAGCATAGTACTCTCTAGAATGTTATTATAATCATTCATATGAATAGTCTCCTTTAAAACAGAATCTACATTTCTTATGATGTTAATACTTTTATCGCAGCAATTGTGTCTTCTTTAATTATTGCTGACGATATTTGCTTAACTGTATCAATAATCATGGGTAAACCTTTATCACTTATAACATGTTTAGGTTTATTCCATGTAGAGTTATCTCTAATTTTGTCTAAAAAATCATGCCATTCCCATGTAAGGAACTAGAATCAATATATTTATCCTCAATTGATAAAAGGATATATCTAATCAAATCCATATGTTTTTTTCATAGTTGGTCTCTTTAATATAAACTGTTTATTGTAATTTTTTACATTATTTTATATCACATCTGTACTAATATCAATGCTACTGAACGATTCGATATGCTTGTTTTTTGGTGGTATGGAAGTGCTGATATTACTACAGTGTAGAGATTGCTTAAAAAACTTAACTTAAGGCAAATGCTCTAACTCCTTGGCAAATAGGCATTTTCTCGACATACCATACGATATCTATATTCCTTTTATTTTTTTACATATTATTAAAATGTATTTACATTTAGCATACAATAAATGCAAAAAACACTAATCAGAGGTGCTACCATGCTAAGTGATTTCATTTTTCTAGGAGAATCGAAAAAGACTATTGCAGTATCATGTCCAAAATCATTCCTGCACTTGTGGTTTTAAAAGTTATTTCATACATACTAGTTACTTAGAACAAAATGGAAAAAACAATAGAATTTAAAAAACGCGGAGAGTATGCTTATGTAGGTATACTGAAGAAGACAACAATGAAATAAAAGTAAAACATAATGAACTTATAAATCAAAAAATAATCAAATATAGTATCCCCAGTAATAAAAAAGTCATTATATTATCCAATAAGACGAAGTGCTTTGATAGTGGGAATTGGTATGTTTGGCTCAATGATAATAGCTTGAATTTTTTTCCTAGCATCCCTTAAGACACTGATATCCAGAATATTTTATGAACAAATTACAGAATGTAACTATTTTTTAAAGTTCCACTTGATAGAATAGAATATTACGTAGCAAGAGGTGAAATTGTGCATGAAAATAAAATCACTGGTGGTGGTGACGGTAGTTCCATTGGTGGTGTGGTAGTTGGTGGAGTAATTGCAGGGGGAGCAGGTGCAGTAATTGGTAGTAGAAAGAAAACAGACCCTATAAAGTCAGAATTGATTACCTATGATAATAGGGAAACATTCCTCAATTTTTTTGAGGACAATAAAGTAAAACACTCATTGTCCTTTAATTACAAGGACTTCGATATTTTAAATCAACTAATCCCGGGAAAAGATTATAGTATTGTAAATGCTATTCAAACTAATGCTATCTTGACTAAAGTTGTTAATGAAAGTAAATGTACTAATGCAATAGACCAAATAAGGGAACTTGCAAAACTAAAAGATGAGGGTATATTAACTGAGCAAGAATTCTCAGACAAGAAATAAGTATTGCTAGATAAAATGTGAATATGGATGTTAAAAGATAAATGATTTGCTTATTACATCAACACTGATGTTAGAAGGCTATAAAATTATGGAGCATAAAGGAGGAAATAAAATGAATAAAAATGGGTTATTAAGTGCTTTCTTAGTGGTTGCATTAGGCATTTCTCTTGTAGTAGGTTGTTCTTCTAATATAGGAACATCCGAAATATCTCCAAGTGGAAAAACAACCACGGTAGCTTCAAAAGGCAAAGTAAACGAAGTATCAAAAAATACAAATGCTGATGAGAAGAAAACTCGATACATTTCAACTTCTTTAGACCGAATTAAAGAGTACTCTGATTTGAAATCTTTAAAAATAGCACCTTATGTGTTTACTGGTGTATGTATTTCATCACAGCCGGTTTTTCAAAATAATACGCTTTACACATTATCAAAACTTAAATTAACAGAGGTGTTTAAAGGTAATTTAAGTGTAGGTGATACGGTATCAGTTGTTGAAATTGGAGGTAGAACTACTTATGGAGAATATAAAAAAGAATGTAATATTACTCCAAAGTCTTTTGAAGTAGGTGATGATAGTATCCCTGATGACTACAATGTTGTTGTCGGCACTGATGGATTTTTCCCTTTAGAAAAAGATGATGATGTTCTTCTTTTTGTCGGAGATACCAGTGGATTTTTGAAAGACTTCAATGAACCTTTGTTTGATATTATTGGGGCTTATGATGGTAAATTATATCCGTCAGGTAAAGATGCTTATTCTCGTAATAGTCCTTCATCGACAGGTGTACGAACTTTTGCGGAAAACACCTTAAAGATTAGTAAAGAAGAACTTAAAGCATTAAAGTAAAAAATCAATCTTAAAATAAGCAGTGAAAATTCATTAAAAAATCGCGCGTACTGATTTGATGTAAAACAAAAAATTAAGCATCTCAGAAGTCACATTTTTGTCACAGAAATGAACAAGGGCTCTCAGAATAATATCCTGAAAGCCCTTGTTTTGGCGTATACATTCCATCATAAATATTCAGCCCAACGATGTCGCCCACCGCTTACTCCATTACAAATTTCAATCTCTTTCCATATACCCCCGCCGGGAGGCCAGAGGGGCTTACGGGGGGAGACTGGTCTCCCCCCGTAAGGCGCTTCGCGTTTTTGGTAAAAAAAACGCTTGTGTTTTCCGCAGAAAACACAAGCGCCGTGGCGGAGAGAGAGGGATTCGAACCCTCGGTGAGTGTTACCCCACACACGATTTCCAGTCGTGCGCCTTAGACCAGCTCAGCCATCTCTCCATAAAAATATTCAGTTCAGCTTTTAAACTGCCTTTTTATTTTACATTAGGTCATGCTGAATGTCAACAAAAAAGTAAACTGTATTATTTGTAATATGTTAACAATATTTTTCAAAAAAAATGGACTTGCTTTAAACAAGTCCTAAGGAGTATGTATGTTAATTTTTAATTGCTTACAGTTATAAAATTACAATGCGTGAAGATTAAGTTCTTCATCAAACTCTGGAAAGATTTCATTACAACTCTGGAAAACAATCTCCTGAGAGGTACGTCTTATCTCGTTTATTTCCTCAATGTTTTGGTTGAGACAATACTTTACATCATAATCAAGAGTACTTACTTCATTAATAAGCTTAACCGTGTCTTTAAGGGACATGGCACGTCGGTATGGTCTTTCTTCCGTAAGAGCTGTAAACATGTCGCTTACGGCCAGTATTCTGGAACCCAGGTCAAGACTGCTTGAGTCCAAACCAAAGGGATAGCCCGTACCATCAAGCTTTTCATGGTGGAATGCTGCCCAGTCACGCACTTTTCCCAAACCAGGAATTGAATCCAGTATCCGGTAGGTATGATATGTATGTGCCTTCATAAGATTGAATTCATAGTGGTCTAAGGGCCCGGGTTTTTCTAGAATACTCTCCGGGATACACA
Source organism: Ruminiclostridium papyrosolvens C7 (assembly GCF_000421965.1). GTDB lineage: Bacteria > Bacillota > Clostridia > Acetivibrionales > DSM-1351 > Ruminiclostridium > Ruminiclostridium papyrosolvens_A. Next base: position 8,084 of record NZ_ATAY01000076.1, read on the forward strand.
GTTTCCCCAAATCATGCATAAGCCCCGCCGAATGCATCAGTCTGCTGTCGCAAGCAGAAAAACCCAGCTTGGAGGCCAAAGCACTTGCACTTGCAGCTACACCTATTGAGTGGGTAGCGGTAAATTTACTTCTGAAATCTATAATTCTGTGTGCGATATTTGCATATTGAATTAAAAGCTCACTATTAATATAGACCTTGTATGGTGACATTATTTTGCGTATAAGATCCTCAAGATAGGATCCGGTAATGTCGAACCAAAAATAAGGTTTTGAGGCAATGTTCTCAAACGCATCAACTGCTGCAGGCATAAACATTGTATCTTTGCCGTTGCGAATCATTTTGTTTATATATTTTTTCTGCTGCAAGATTTCCTGGTTAGGATTTATCAGTATATCAATTCTGTCTGCTAAATGGAGGATATGACTGAATTTTGGTATCTTGCAGGATTGAAAGCGCTTGTGAGATATTTCTTTCCAAAATACATGGTGATATTTTATAATATCGGCAGCTGATCGTAACTCCGCTGCGTCCCGAAGGATAAACCATCCTTTATACCCATGGGAATGCCTGTTGGAATAGGAATTCCCAAATTCAAACTCAAAGATGGAACTCCTTTCAAACAAATTAACTGCGCCGCAATCATGAAGCAATCCGGCCAGTACTAAATCCTTAATCTCATTCTCCGAATAACCCATTTCTTTAGCGATACAATAAGAGATATATGCAACTCTCTTGTGATGATTTGAAATATTAGGGTTTATCAAATCTATAGCACTCGATAGGGCTATAACAATATCTATAATCGGTATGTATTGATCCATTTTATACCTCAAAATATGTAGAAAAATGATACAATTTGCCGTTCTAATAATATATTACAACAAAATATGACAAAAGAAAACAAAAAAATCTAAAAATTTCAAAATATTTCTTCAAGTAGCAATAATTAAGCAATTTATAGTTAATAATTTAAGTAAAATATAGTATAATTCTTATAATATTAAAAACTTATATGAAAGGTGAAATTATGCTTACAATAAGTAATTTATCCAAAACGTATAAAGGCGGTAAAAAGGCAGTAGACAATTTGACATTGGAAATTCAGAAAGGTGATATATATGGATTTATAGGACACAATGGTGCAGGAAAGACAACTACCATAAAGTGTGTTACTGGTATTCTTGAATTCTCCGAAGGAGATATTCGTATAGGAGGCAAATCCATAAAAACAGACCCACTGGAATGTAAAAGGATGATTGCGTATATACCTGATAATCCAGACCTTTATGAAAATATGACAGGAATACAATATCTTAATTTTATTGCGGATGTTTTCTTTATTCCGGCAAAGGATAGGGAAAAATCTATCAAAGAGTACGCAGACATGTTGGAACTTACGGGAAGCCTGGGAGATTTGATTTCCTCTTACTCTCATGGAATGAAGCAAAAGCTTGCTATTATTTCGGCACTGGTTCATAACCCAAGCCTGTATATAATGGATGAACCCTTTGTTGGACTTGACCCAAAGGCAGCACACACTCTTAAAGAGTTGATGAAAGAAAAATGCAGGCAGGGGAGTGCTATTTTCTTTTCAACACATGTTTTAGAGGTTGCGGAAAAGCTCTGTAACAAGATAGCCATTATAAAGGACGGCAAGCTTATTACCAGCGGTGAAACTGACACAGTAAGAGGAAACAGCTCACTTGAGCAATTATTTTTGGAGTTGATAGATAATGAATAGTGTATTTTTTTTAATTAAAGCAAACATAATTAATTCCTGGGGAATAAACAAGGCACTGAAATCAAAATCCGGTGCTGAAAAGGTAAAGACTGCACTGCTGGGTTTACTTATAGTGTACGCTTTTTGTATGCTGACTTTCACTATGTTTATGTTATACTACCCCCTTGGTAAGGTTCTTGTAGAATTGAATTCACTGGAACTGCTTATAGGAAGCTCTATCTTGTCAACTACTATGTTCTCACTTTTTATGAGTATATATAAAATACCGGGATATCTGTTTTCTTTCAGGGATTTTGATTTACTTATGTCCCTGCCTGTAAAACCATCGGCAGTACTGGCAAGCAAGATGATTTTTGTTTATCTTTCAAACCTTGCCATAAGTGTACTTGTTGGAATCCCTTCACTGGTCATTTACGGGATAAACACTCACGGTGGGCTAATATACTATGTATTTGTTGCTGTGGCAACATTGTTTGTTCCCCTTATTCCAATATCCATAGGTGCTGCTTTAGCGTATATACTGGGACGTATATCCTCAAAGTTCAGATCCACTAACGTTTTAATGTTGATAGGCACCTTTGTTATTATTATTGCATTTATGGTTCTGCCCAACATGATTACCGGAATTAATCAGGAGCAGGTCCAGAGTGCTATTCCGGCAATATCCGGTGTGATAAAGGCTCTTTTCTGGACGAACCTGTATATTAAAGCTTTAAGCAACACAAATATTCTGTATCTTGCAGCCTTTTTACTGGTTAGTGCGGCGGTTTTCGGAGCATTTATTTTTATATTCTCCAGAGGTTTTAAAACTATCAACTCCAGAATGTCTGAAAAATACAAGGCATCCAACTACAAGGTCACAACGCTAAAGGCTTCGGGTGTTATGAAAGCACTGTATATCAAGGAATTGAGATTCTATCTGTCTTCGTATATATATGTAACCAATACTGCAGTGGGTGTAATAATGATGCTGGTCTTTTCACTGGCAGTTGCTGTTTTTGGCAAGGACAAGGTTGCAATGATGTTGGAACTTCCAATGGCCGGTTCATATGTAGCACCGGTGATTGCTCTGGTTTTTGCATTCTGTATCAGTTTCACCTTTGTTACCGCAGCATCAATATCTCTTGAGGGGAAAGGCCTTTGGATAATAAAATCTCTTCCTTTAAAAGTAGAAAATATACTTTGGAGTAAAATACTCCTCAATATGACGCTGACTATTCCGGCACTTATTGTAAATATCGTAATTGTGGCATTTGCCTTTAAAATGAGTGCTGAGACAGTAATTGTTCTGTTTTTGCTCTCGTTACTATTGTGTATAGTTTCTCCTGTTATCGGTATTTTGGTAAACCTGTACTTCCCTAAACTTGAGTGGACTTCACAGGTTGCAGTAGTAAAACAAAGCGCAAGTATTTTTGTGACCATGATTATCAACGTTATAATAATGGGGGTTCCGGCGATTCTCTTTATTCTTATAAAGCCTTCCAATACTAATCTGTTTATGGAACTGGTTTGTGTTGCTTTGGCTATATTGGCATTTGTACTGATAAAAGCTTTAAGTACGGTAGGCGTTAAAAAGTTCAAGGAATTATAAGGAACTGTTTATTGGATGAGAATATATTATTGAGTAAGAGGATTTATAGAAATATGTCCTGTAATACGGATTGGGGGAGTCAGGATGAGCAGTTTTTATGAATTCATTATCTATCTTACTATATACAGCTTTATAGGATGGGTCTGCGAGGTCGTGTACTGCTCCATATTATCTAAAAGGGTAGTAAACAGAGGTTTTCTTGCAGGCCCTGTTTGTCCTGTATACGGCTTTGGTGCAATGCTGGTAATCTTTTTGCTGGAACCTGCTAAATCCGGTATACCCGTAATTTTTCTGGCAGGACTTGCACTTACCAGTATACTGGAGTACATAACAGGCTGGCTGCTGGAGGTGTTCTTCAGTACAAAATGGTGGGACTATTCTAACAAAAGATTTAACCTCAACGGCCGGATATGCCTGAGAAATTCGGTTTTATTCGGAATAATGTGCGTTGTTTTGGTGAAGGTACTGCACCCAGCAATAACCCAGTTTGTTTTGCTAATCCCTGAAATATGGGTAAAGGTATCCGGGATAGCACTCATTGCAGCATATGCAATTGATATGCTATTTACCGTGAATACTCTGGTGAATCTCAATGAACGACTTAAAAAGCTGTATGAGTTTACTGAGGACCTGAAAAAGAATGGAGAACTACTGGAATGGTTTAATGAGAGTGAGTTATTTAAAAGCTTTGAAAAACTTCGGCTTTTAGCTGAGGAAGGCAGAAACGAGCTGAATGTAATGTTCAGAGAGAAGTTAGAGGCTCTTAGTCAGAAAAGAGGCAGCGGGCACCGTTTGATTAAAGCCTTCCCTAATATGAAAAGTATAAAATACGAGGAACAGCTTAACCACCTTAAAGATATGTTAAGGCAATTAAGGGAAAAGGCCGGAGGAAAACATTAATCAAATGCTTCCTAGGCCTTTTGAAGCTTATATTCGGCAAATGATATCCCCGTAACTTTTTTAAAGCACTTTACAAAGTAGTTAGGGTCAGGGATTCCAATCATTTGTGCCAGTTGATATGCCTTGAAATTCTGTTCTTTTAGTATTGATTTGGCGTTATCAATCCTTATCTTTGTCAGGTACTCTGAGAAGGTAATACCGGTACTTTTTTTGAATATACGGCTTAAGTAGCTTGAATTAATATAAAATTTATCTGCAACAACCTTTAAAGTAAGGTTGTTGTCACTATAGTTTTCATCTATATATTTTTTAATTTCATCTACAATAGACTTGCTTTTGTTATTCAGGGCCTCTGATATAATATTCGCAGCTTTTTCTATTATGTCTAGAATAGTAATTTCAATATCCGCGTACTTTTCAAGTTTAAAAATATCCAGCAAAAAGTCACCTGATAATGAAAATGTTCCTGCAAAAGGAATCTTCATTTCAGAAAGAAGCTCCTTTATATAGTTACACATATTTATTGAAAATATCTTTACTGCGTCAAGATTATTTATATTTTCTCTTGTATAGTTATATAGAACCTTTCTGGTAATTTCCAGAGCCTTAGATGTTGCCCCGGACTTTATTGCAAGCTTCATATTATCAGTCAGAGAACTATGGCCAAATGCCGTATCGTTGTCAACTTCACTCATCTGGGAATCAGCATAAATTATTTCTTCTCCGGTAATATAACCCAGGTTTAACGCATTAAGTGCTTGACGGTAGGATTTGCACACATTGTCAAGGGAATGTACCTCAAGGCCTATACCGCAGGATACAGAGGCTGAAAAATGTTCTCTGAAATAAAGAGAGGCATGTTCGGAAACATCGCTTAATGAAATTGACTTATCATTATTCAGTAATACTATATTGCTTTGAATGTCTGTAAAGACATAGGCAAGGCTGCTTTTGAAGTATAAATCCATAATATAACTGCGGCAGTTTTCCAGAAGCATCTGCCTTTCAAGATTGGTATATTTGTTTTTGTCAATTCCTACATTAATTAATGAAACCTGATACAAATTATAATCGGTATCAAACCTTATATCCATCATCTTAAGTTCGTCAGGCTGAAAGGTAAAATTTCTGTTTAAAACAAGGTCATTAAGAACCTTGTTCTGAAAAACCATGATATTGCTTTGCATATACTGGTGAGACAGCTCCAATCTTCCCAGACGTTCTCTGGTAGTCCTTATGCTGCTTCCCAACTTGGAAAGAACTTTATAAATAGTATCTTTATTAATCGGCTTCAGTATAAAGTCGGATACTCCTATGGAAACTGCATTCTGTGCGTAAGCAAACTCGTCGTGTGCCGTCAGAATAATAATAGAAATATCCGGATGCCTTTCCTTTATATTTTTACTAAGGGTTAATCCATCCATATAGGGCATCTGAATATCAGTAATTACTATATCAGGGGTTAGCTCATCCAGCATGTCAAGAGCTTCAAGCCCACTGGTGGCATCGCCAACAGCTTCCATCCCCAGCTCATTCCAGTTAATGGATAATTTTAAAAGATCCCTTGTGTTGCTTTCATCGTCAACTATCATAACTTTCAAAGGTTTATCAGTCATCTTTACTCTCCTCTAAAGGAATTTTCAATGTTATTTTAGTACCTGAATATTTACTGCTTTCAACCATATATATATCATCGGTGCCATAATGTATCTTCAGACGCTGTATTGTCCCTCTGAGCCCAAAGCTGGCTTGATTCCCTGCAAGATTTTCATCTGAAATACTGTTGATTTCCTGTTCATCCATACCAACACCATTATCCTCAACGGACAATATGAGACAACCTCCATTAATATGTGCTGATATTTTAATAAACCCGGGCTCGCCACTGGGCCGGATACCGTGATATATACTGTTTTCAACTAACGGCTGAAGTATATTTTTGAGTATTTTTATCTGTTTTGTATCCGGGGCAATATCGTATTCGTCGCTAATCATCTCACCATACCGGAGCTTTTGAAGCAACAGATAGTTCTGTATCTGATGCACTTCATTTTCGAGGCTGATAACTTCTGAGCCTTTGCTGAGGCTGATCCTGCAAAAGCTTCCCAGAGCATTGACCGCTTCATATACTGTTTGGTTGTTACCGGATAATGCCAGATAAGCAATATTATCAAGAGTATTGTATAAAAAGTGGGGCTTGATTTGTTCATTCAGAACATCCAGTTCAAATTTACGCTTTTTCTTTTCTTCGTCTAAGAGCTTAATTATAAGGTTGTTTATTTCCATAATCATCAGATTGTAATTGTTTTTAAGTTCACCTATTTCATCGTTTCCCGTGTTATAGCTTACCCGTTTGAAAACCCCATTTGCGACACCCTGCATTGAGTTAATAAGCTTCTTAATAGGCAAGGTTATGAGGTTTGCGGTAAAAAGTGAAGCTACTATAAATAAAAAGATAGTAATTCCGATAAACAACACATACAGCACATTCAGTGTCCGAATTGCAGGCCACTTGGAAGAAAGGCTTGTACAGCTTATTATTTTCCAGCCCGTATCAGGCATATCAGACTTGAATACCAGTAATCTTTTGTTGTTAATGGTTATTATATCCTCATTCTCCGATGTTCTTCCCAGGTATGGATTATACATCTCATAGGCACCATCGTTTTTAATAACCGGATTATTATTTGCATCCAGAATTATAAAGGACGAACCTCCGTTTTCACTGGTTTCATTAATAACGTCTGAGATACTGTCCTGTGATATGTTCAATACCAGTACTCCAATTGGATTGAGACTGTCAAGGTCATTTAAAACTCTCATTACGGAAACAAGATTTTTACCGGAATATGTTTTTAGGGTGTTTTCAGCATTTATAGCTATTTTATATCCGCCGTTGAGCTTTACAAGCTCATCAAACCACGGTGCCTTTTTAACATCTTCTACGCTTGAAACTGTAAGGTATTTATTGGTTCTCAGTCCTGAACCATGTAAGTCGTAAAGATAAATTGAATCAATATTTGGAAAAGTTATGTGGATGTTGAACATAACCTCGTTGGCACTTTTAGACAAGCTGCGGGACGGTTTATCCGACTCAAGATATGACCTAATAAGTGAGCTTGTAGTCATCATCTTGGATACGTTATTTGCGTTGTCAATCATTGTGTTAATATTTGTACGTATAAGCTCCGTTGTCTCATGGGAACGCTGACGTACCTGGCTTAGAGTTTCGTTCTTTATTACATTGACATAAATAACCGCACTAATTATTACATAAAAAAGCATAAATACCATAAAGATAATAAGCACTTTGCTTCTTATAGAGGTATTTAAAAACATGCGTTTAACTGTTTCCATAAAATGCTTTAAATATTTCATATATAACTCCGTAAAAATGCAAATAATAGTTTCAAATGAGCGTATCAAGTTATTATACCATACGCAAGTTAGAGATTGACATAACGTTATTATGTGTATTGTGCAAATATTTCGGAGATAGGATTGGAGGCGGTTTAAAGCAATTCTAAGAGTAAAAATAATGCACAATTATAGGTAACCATTTTACGTTTACTTTATGCAACATTACCTATATTATTACCATATCACATTATTTCAAGGAGGAATAAGGATGAACAAAATGTCAGTGGCAAAAAGAGGAGCAGCATTTATACTGGCTGGCGCATTAACAGTCGGAATGGTGGCTTGCGGCAAGAATACAACAGGTAACAATGCCACAGGTACAACTAATAATGCTGGTGCAAGTAGTGCTAAAAATGTTGAATTGAAATTCAGCCATATTTGGGGTTCAGCAGCAGACCCGTTTACACCCGCAGCTAAGAAAGTTATCGATGACTATCAGAATGCAAACCCAAATGTAAAGATCAAGGTTGATACTAACGAAAATGAAGCATATAAGACAAAAATCAAAGCAATGGCAGCAGCGAATGAGCTTCCTGATATATTTTCTACATGGGGCGGCGGTTTCTCAGAGCCATTTGTTAAGTCAAATTCAGTAGTAGCCCTTGATGTGACCGAAGATATGAAAAATAAGCTTGTTAACGGTGCATTAACTAATGTAACTTACGATGGAAAGGTTTACGGATTACCATTCTTCCTTTCCTGTGGAGCATTGTTTATAAATACAGAACTTTTTGACAAGAACAATGTCAAGGTTCCTACTACTTGGGAAGAACTTCTTACAGCCGTAAAGACCTTTAAATCCAAAGGAATAACTCCTATGGCTGTTTCAGGTAAGGACAAATGGACAATAGCAATGTACTTTGACGTAATGGCCTTAAGAGCTGCAGGGCCTGAAAAGGTAACAAAAACTCTTACAAAGAAAGGTTCATTCAAGGATCCTGAATTCCTGAATGCAGCTAACAGATTTAAAGAGTTGATTGATGCAGGAGCATTCTCAAAGGGTGCTGCCGGAGTATCAAACGATGAAGCTGAGGTACCATTCTTTGAAGGAAAGATACCAATGATGTTCAAAGGCAGCTGGACTGCAGGAAAAGCAGGCTCAAAGGATTCAAAGGTTGCAGGAAAAATCAAGGCAATATCCTTCCCGTCAATACCGGGCGGACTTGGAAATCCCAAGCAGTTTACAGGTGGAGCTGTTGACGCTGTAATGGTAAGTGCAAATTCAAAGAACAAAGAAGAAGCACTTAAGTTCCAGAAGTACTTTGCTGAAAATATGTCCAGGGAATCATATCTTTCAGGTGCTTCAATGCCAGCATGGAAAACAGATGTTGACACAAGCAAGCTGAATCCTTCACTTGTTGATGTTGTTAATCTTACCAAAGATGCTGAATCATTTACAATCTGGTGGGATACACTCCTTGCCGGTAAAGATACAGAGACCTACCTGAATTCTTTACAGGAATTGTTTATGGGTTCAAAAACTCCTCAACAGTTTGTTGATAGTTTACAGACAATTTATGGTAAGTAATCAAAGATAATAAAAGGCGTCCATTTGTTTGCTTTAGTCAACAACACGTGGCAGAAAAATGGACGCCAAACTATATGAACATATTAAATATATTTTATAGAAGGAAGTGAGTTTGGTGGATAGAGTTTTAGGCAATAAGAAGGCAATAGTATTTTTCCTGTTTCCGGCTCTGGTTGTTTTTATCGGATTAATAATAATACCTATCGCAATGTCAACGTACTACAGCTTACAGGAATGGTCGGGATTTGGCAAAGGTACTTTTATAGGTCTGCAAAACTATAAAGGACTTCTTTCTGATCCAATATTCGTCAAAGCAGCAGTAAATTCATTAATTCTGGCATTTGCATCAGTATTTATTCAACTTCCGATTTCGTTACTTTTAGCTCTTACACTTGCAAAAGGCGTTAAGTTCGAAAAGAGCTTAGTAACTATTTACTTTATACCGGTTATTATTTCTACAGTTGTTATCGGACAACTATGGATGAAAATATATAACCCTGATTATGGAATTCTTAACTTATTATTAAAGGCAATAGGTTTGGGGTCTTTTGCATCAGAATGGCTGGGTGATCCCAAAAGGGCATTGGCTGCTACATTTATCCCAATAATATGGCAGTATATCGGATATCATATGCTCTTAATGTATGCAGGTATAAAATCTATTTCCACCGATGTTTTTGAAGCGGCAGTAATTGACGGATCTTCTTGGTGGAATACATCTATGAAAATAACAATACCGATGTTGAAGCCTGTATTGAATGTGTCAGTTATATTCGCTGTTACAGGCGCACTGAAAGTATTTGATCTTGTATATGTTTTGACGGGCGGAGGACCTGCCCACGCAAGTGAAGTAATAGGCACATATATGGTAAGTACAATATTTAAAGGTAACCAGTACGGGTATGGTAGTGCTATGGCTGTATTTGTAATCCTTGAATGTTTTGCCTTATCCATTCTTGTAAGTCTATTGTTCAGAGAAAAGGAGGAAGCAAAATGAGTGACATAGTTCAGGATAGAAGTTCCGGATTTTCCATATCAAAAACCCTTATGTACGCTGTACTTTTCATAGTAGCGGTCATTCAGCTGTTTCCTCTATATTGGATGTTCTCTTTTTCATTAAAGGATAATTCTGAAATTTTCGGGGGAAACCCTATAGGGCTTCCGTCAAAATGGCTATGGTCAAACTATAGCAGTGCTTTGCTGCAGGGGAATGTAGGAAAGTATTTCATGAACAGTGTAATTGTAACGGCAGCAACCATTATACTTACAAGTATAATCGCGGTTATGGCTTCATATGCATTGACAAGAATGGTATTTAAACTGAGAAAGCCCTTAAATTCATTCTTTGTACTTGGATTGACGGTTCCTCTTCATTCAGCACTTCTTCCTATATTTATAATGCTGAGAAACTTAAAGATGGTTAACTCCTACTGGGCACTGATAGTTCCGTATACTGCATTTGCAATCCCCATGGCATTACTGATTTTTTCAGGATTTATGAGTTCCATTCCAAGAGAAATGGAAGAGGCTGCATGTATTGACGGCTGTAGCATTTATAAAATATTTTTCTCAATCATACTTCCGCTTATGAAGCCGGCAATTGCCACAGTGACAATCTTTACATTCCTTCAGGCATGGAATGAGCTGATGTATGCGGTAGTGTTTATCAGCGATGCAAAATACAAGACATTAACAGTTGGTATCCAGTCTCTGGCGGGACAATATACAACAGAGTGGGGACCAATAGGCGCTGGTCTTATGGTAGCTACAATTCCAACTCTTATCATTTATTCAATAATGAGTAAAAAAGTTCAGGATAGTCTTGTTGTTGGAGCAGTAAAAGGCTAAAAAGACTTTATAATGTCGCTTGATATCCTGTATAATGGGATATTGAGTGATGTTATATTATTAATCGCATAATTGCGGATTGTGGAGGTTGGAAAATGGAAAAACCAAAATATTTGGACAAAAGCCTTACTTTTAAAGAAAGAGCTGCTGATCTTGTATCAAGAATGACTTTGGAAGAAAAAGCCTCACAACTTAGGTACGACGCACAACCTGTTGAAAGGCTGGGAATTCCCAGATATAACTGGTGGAACGAAGCTCTGCATGGAGTTGCAAGAGCAGGTGTTGCAACAGTATTTCCACAGGCAATAGGAATGGCTGCAATATTTGACGATGAATTTCTTGAGAAAATTGCAGATGTAATTGCAACAGAAGGAAGAGCTAAATACAATGAGAGTGCAAAAAAAGGTGACAGGGATATATACAAGGGTATAACCTTCTGGTCGCCTAACGTCAATATATTCAGGGACCCAAGGTGGGGACGCGGACATGAAACCTACGGAGAAGATCCATATCTGACTTCCAGACTGGGAGTTGCATTCGTAAAAGGCTTGCAGGGCGATGGAAAATATCTTAAAACAGCCGCCTGTGCAAAGCACTTTGCGGTTCATAGCGGACCTGAAGACGACAGACATCACTTTGATGCGGTAGTATCACAAAAGGACCTGTATGAAACATACTTACCTGCTTTTGAAGCTCTGGTTAAAGAAGCAAAAGTAGAATCAGTAATGGGAGCCTACAACAGAACCAACGGAGAACCCTGCAACGGAAGCAAAACCCTCTTGAAGGACATTTTAAGAGATGGATGGGGCTTCGACGGACACGTTGTTTCAGATTGCTGGGCAATAAAGGATTTCCATGAAGGGCACGGAGTTACCAAAACACCAACCGAATCTGTGGCACTTGCATTAAAGAGTGGTTGTGACCTTAATTGCGGAAATATGTATCTTCTTATTCTCCTTGCACTTAAAGAAGGCAGAATTACTGAGGAGGATATTGACCGTGCAGCTATCAGGCTTATGACAACCAGAATGAAGTTGGGCATGTTTGATGATGACTGTGAGTTTGACAATATTCCTTATGAAGTCAATGACTCTGTAGAACACAACAAACTTTCACTTGAAGCTGCAAAAAAATCAATGGTGTTACTTAAAAATGAGGGGTTATTGCCATTAGACAGCAAAAAGATTAAAAATATAGCTGTTATCGGGCCCAACGCAGACAGTAGTTTGGCACTAAGGGCCAACTACAGCGGAACTCCATCTCAAAATATCACTATCCTTGACGGTATCCGCAAAAGGGTTTCCGAGGATACAAGGGTATGGTATTCAGTGGGCAGTCACCTTTTCATGAACAGAGAAGAGGATCTCGCACAGCCTGATGACAGACTGAAAGAGGCTGTTTCTGTGGCAGAGAGAAGTGATGTAATTGTTCTGTGTCTTGGACTTGACGCTTCAGTAGAAGGGGAACAGAACGATCAGGGTACCGTAATACTGGATGCTGGAGGAGACAAGGCTGATCTAAATCTGCCTGAATCCCAGAGAAACCTGCTTAATGCGGTTCTTGCTACAGGCAAGCCTACAATTGTAGCGTTGCTCTCAGGAAGTGCATTGTCAATCGGAGACGCAGCCGACAAGGCAGCGGCCATAGTTCAGTGCTGGTATCCGGGTTCAAGGGGCGGTCTTGCATTTGCGGAAATGATATTCGGAGATTACTCTCCTGCCGGAAGACTTCCTGTTACCTTCTATAAATCAACAGAAGAGCTCCCTCCATTTGCAGACTACTCAATGGAAAACAGAACATACAAGTTCATGAAAGGCGAAGCATTGTATCCTTTCGGATTCGGCTTATCCTATACAAATTTTGAATACTCCAATATAGTGTGTCCTCAGACTGTAAATAATGGAGATAACCTGTCTTTATCGGTAGATGTTCAGAATACAGGAAGTGTTGATTCGGATGAAGTTGTACAGGTATATATAAAGGATATGGAAGCTTCAGTAAGGGTTCCTAAACACAGTCTTTGCGGTTTTAAACGAATACACTTAAAGAGCGGTGAAAAGAAGACCGTGACTTTTGAAATCGATTCAAATACAATGACTATAGTTAATGAAGAAGGAAAACGTTATATTGAAAATGGTGATTTCACATTGTATGTTGACGGGTCACAACCAGACAAGGTCAGTGAAAGATTATCAGGCAAGAAGCCATTGGAAGTATCATTCAACGTTAAGTAGTATTTAATACAAGTTTATACACATATAAAGGCCGGGAAAATTCTTTTCACGGTCTTTATTTTTCTATGTACATACCATTTTAGAACATAATAGTTACAAGATATAATAGATTACATAAAAAGGTATATAGTTATTCATATATAGTTTTTGGTATAATTTTCTTTAATTTAGATAATTTATCTGCATGGGAAAAAAGTATATAATTGGCTTTAATAATTCAAAAGTAGGTAATTATTGAGGCAATCCATAGAGTGTTTAATCGTTGCCGGGTCACGTTAAATGCTTATTGGCAGTATAATCTGATTACAGTGTAGCTTTCCGGTGTGTCAAGTGATAGGGCGAGGCTGTGTAAAAGGGCGGTAAATTAGGATGTACTGGTATATACTTTTTGTTAAATCTGGTAGAGAACATCGAGTGCAACAATACATGAATAAAATAGCTGATACTGAAATGGCTAATCCATTTATTCCTTTGCATGAATTTCTTTTCAAAATTTCAGGTGTGATAAAGAGAGAACTAAAACCTTTATTCCCGGGATATGTTTTTGTTGAGTCTGCGATTCCCGGGGATGAGTTCCTTAAAAAGTTGAACAATCGAATACATTCATCAAGTGACATAGTTAGAATATTAAAATATTCCGATACTGAAATAGAAGTAAGGGAATCTGAAAAACAGATGCTCCTTGATTTATGCAATAACCAACATTGCATCGAATCATCAAGGGGAATTATAAAGGGAGATAGAATACATGTAATAAACGGGCCTCTTAAGGGACGCGAAAGCATTATAAAAAAAATTAACAGACATAAAAAGCAAGCTTTGATAGAAATAGAATTTATGGGAGACAAAAGAATTGTAAACGTAGCACTGGAAATCGTTGAAAAGATACAATAGTTTTTATGTTTACTATCATTATAGGTGGCGGATTTATGGCAATAATAAAGTGTATCAATATATGTTAGTAACCCGTAGATGCTTATAACCATGAGTTTGAACGACATTATTAGTTTACAGGGCAGATAAATAGTGATACAATTAGCTAAAAATAAACAGATAAATGTAATCTGTCACAAATTATGGTATTAAGGAGATTTCTATTGTATGAACGATCAGAAAGGAAGTACTAATTCAATAGATGAATTTGACATATCAAATTCAAGACCCAAGTTCCCTAAACGTGCTATCGTAACTGCTGGAATGCCATATGGAAATAAAGAACTTCACCTTGGACATATCGGTGGGGTTTTTGTACATGCCGACACCTATGCACGTTTTCTTAAAGACCGCATCGGAAAAGAAAATGTAATCTTTGTGTCGGGTACTGATTGCTATGGCTCTCCTATATTGGAATATTATCGTAAATTGGCTGATAGCGGGTCTTTTGATGGTACTATAGATGAATTTGTTACGTATAATCATAAAAAACAAAAGGAAGTACTTGATTCATATCAAATCGACATAAGTATTTTTGCAGCTTCGGCATTAGGACGTGCGGCGGAAATTCATCAAAAAGTTTCTTCTGATTTTATAAATAAGCTGTATTCAAACGGACATCTTAAAAAGATTACAACGTCCCAGTTCTATGATACAGAACTTGATGTTTTTCTTAATGGCCGTCAGGTTGTGGGACAATGCCCGATTGCCGGATGTTCATCAGAAAGAGGCTATGCAGATGAATGTTCACTGGGACATCAGTATATGCCCATAGATTTAATTAATCCTAAGAGTACTCTTTCAGGTAAAAAACCTGAAATGAGAGATGTAACCAATTGGTACTTTGAACTGGACGAATTCCATGATTTACTGACACAATGGGTAGGCCAGTTAGAGCAGGATAAGAGTTCCAGAAAATTTGTAATCAAAAGTATAGGAGAGTTTCTGGAACCACCTGCCATATATGTAAAGAGGGATCAGATGGAAGTAGTGGAGTCCATAAAAGATAAGCTCCCTGAATATGAATTGAGTGATGAAAAAAACAAGTCATCAGTACTTCTGGTTTTTAATAATCTTGCACATAGAGAAGCAGCGTGTCTAATACTTGCTGAAAATGGTATCCGTTTCCGTACAGGGAAAACCCTTGTACCTTTCAGATTGACAGGTAATGTTTCATGGGGAGTTCCTTCGCCTGTATTAGAGGATATGAAGGACTTAACCATATGGGTTTGGCCAGAATCTCTTTGGGCTCCTATATCGTTTACAATGACATATCTGGAGCAACAGAAGGAAGACTCAAATGCATGGAAAGATTGGTGGTGCTCTAAAGAGGCGCAGGTATATCAGTTTATTGGTGAAGATAATATCTATTTCTACGGGCCTGTTGAAATGGCTATGTTTATGGGAAGTCAGGGCAAAGTGGTGTCGGCTAATCCGCCGGAAGGTGAGCTGCAGCTGCCCAAACTGATATGTAATAACCATGTATTATTTTTAAATAAAAAAGCCAGCAGCAGTAGTGAAATTAAGCCGCCAAAGGCTGATGAGCTACTTAATCACTATACATTTGAGCAATTAAGAGCTCATTTCCTCAGTCTTGGATTAGGAATAAAGAGTGTAGGTTTCCAGCCTAAACCGTTCAATCCTAATGCCACGGAAAAGGACAGCGACCCTGTACTTAAGGAAGGAAACCTACTGTCAAATGTATTTAACAGAGCAATAAGGTCATGTTTCTATACCGCTCAAAAGTATTATGACGGGAAAGTGCCTGTTGCTGAAGTAAGCAGTGAGATTCTTGAGGAATCAAAAAAGACCATAATTGAATATGAAAGATTGATGTACAAAACAGATTTTCATTTGGTTATGAGCCTCATGGACAGCTACATCAGAAATATCAATAAATACTGGTCAAAGTATATTAAGCAGGCAGAGCAGGATAATGATGATGAACTCAGAACAAAGGTATTGGTTGATGCTTTGCATATGGTGAGAACCGCAACTGTTCTTATGCATCCTATCGCACCTAAAGGAACAGAGATGATACTTGAATATCTCAACCTTGGCGAAGAATTCTGGAATTGGGAACGTATATTTGATACCATTTATGATTTTATGCAGGATCCCGAAAATCATAAACTCAAGTTTCTGGAACCAAGAGTTGATTTTTTTGAAAAGCATCCAAGCCAGATACAAGAGAAAAGTTAACTTGAATGCATAAAATTTTAGGTAACCTGTCAAAATAAAAATTGAAGTTATTTTAACTTTTGGAGGTAAAACCTAATGTCAAAAAAACAACAGCCTGATCAAAGAAAGGCAAGAGTTAAGACAAGTGCCGGACAGGTTCCAAATCCCGGTCAGAAGACGAATACAGAAGTTACTACTCCAAAGTAAATTTAAATTTTAAAAGGCAAAACCAGCTAACCGCTGGTTTTGCCTTTTTCATTTCCCACCATATTGCTGTAATATTTACCACAAACATTTTCATGTTTAAATCCATATTGAAACATAAAAAAGTTTATTTTAAAGAATACTGTAAATAAGCTTGATAATAGTAATAATTATGATACAATATTCCTGTATTTTTGACAATATTATTTAAAATTCGTCATAAAACTACTCTGTTTTTCAAAACATTGGAAATAGGTTTTTGGCGACATGATTTCAGGAGGGGAAATAATGAGTTTTTTTGAAAGGCAATTCAAACTAAAGGAGAGTGGAACTAACGTTGCAACTGAAGCAATGGCTGGATTCACTACCTTTTTTACAATGGCCTATGTCATTTTTGTAAACCCTACTATTTTAGGGCAGACAGGCATTCCTAAAGGTGGGGTTTATGTTGCAACAATACTTGCAGCAGTTGTAGGAACACTTATTATGGGATTATTCGCCAATGTTCCATATGCACAGGCTCCCGGTATGGGATTGAATGCATTTTTTACTTTTACGGTTGTATTCGGACTGGGATACACTTGGCAGCAAGCTATGGCAATGGTGTTTATCTGCGGTGTCATAAATATAATTATTACGGTAACTCAGATAAGAAAGTTGATTATAAAGGCTATTCCTGAATCGCTTCAGTTAGCCATCGGCGGTGGTATTGGATTATTTATCGCTTATATAGGTTTCAAAAGTGCAGGATTTTTAAAATTTACATCTGAAGGCAAGGCTTGGGACCCTCTGAAAATCTTAGGAACTGATCCCAAATCTGCTACTGTTGTAGCTGACGGAGCAAATGTAGTTCCGGCTTTTGTAAATTTTACAAATCCTGTTGCACAGGTTGCACTGATTGGCCTTGTAATAACAGCTGTTTTAATGATTCTTAAATTGAAAAGTGCCATACTTATAGGTATAATTTCATCTACATTAATCGGTATTCCGTTACATGTAACTGATATTTCCATGTCCTCGTCATACAATGTAGCTGACGTTGCTCAAACAGCATTTAAGATGGACTTTGCAGGTTTGTTCAGTGATCCGGGGAAATTGGCTCTTGTTTTGGTAACAATTCTTGCATTTAGTTTGTCGGATACCTTTGATACAATAGGAACTTTCATCGGCACAGGACGTAAGAGTGGTATATTTGACAATAAGGATGAAGCAGAGTTGTTTGCGGGAAAAGGCTTCAAGTCTAAAATGGACAAGGCGCTTTTTGCAGATGCTATTGCTACTTCCATTGGTGCGATATTCGGTACATCAAATACTACAACTTATGTTGAGAGTGCAGCCGGTATAGGCGCGGGAGGAAGAACCGGCCTTACATCAGTATTTACCGCCATACTTTTTGCTTTGTGTCTGCTGTTTGCACCTATCGCAGGAGTAATTCCGGCAGCTGCTACAGCCCCTGCTTTGATAATAGTAGGTGTACTGATGATGGGAAGCTTTGCAAAAATTAAATGGGATGATTTTGATGAAGCATTACCGGCATTCTTTACAGCCGCAATAATGCCGTTTGCATATAGTATATCGAGTGGTATTGCTTCCGGATTTATTATGTATGTGATTGTAAAGATATTCAAAGGAAAAGCAAAGTCCGTACACCCTGTCATGTACATTGTAACGGGACTCTTCTTATTAAACTATGTGATAACTGCATTGCTTAAACTTTAATAATATATATTCCCCCACTTTTACTTCCTTTGTATGAACGGTCAATAAGACTGTTCATACAAGGGTAGTTTTTTTGTAAGCTGTATTGTAAAATAAAAAAAGCTTAATACATATATAGAAAATGGAAAGGAAACTTGTATATGCCGTTAATTGATATGCCATTGGCAGAATTGAAAAAGTATAATGGAATTAATCCATGCCCACCGGATTTTGATGAATACTGGGCTAAGGCAAAAGAAGAAATGGAATCCGTAAATCCAAAGGTTGAACTTGTTCCGTCCGACTTTCAGGTACCTTTTGCAGAATGCTTTGACCTGTATTTTACAGGGGTAAGGGGAGCAAGGGTACATGCGAAATATTTACGTCCCAAAGGTGGGAATAAACCTCATCCTGCCATACTGCAATTCCATGGTTACACAGGTAACAGTGGTGACTGGAATGACAAACTGAATTTTGTTGCTATGGGGTACTCTGTTGCAGCACTTGATGTCCGTGGTCAGGGAGGCTGCTCAGAGGATTCGGGATGCGTAAAGGGTGACACTGTTCACGGGCATATAATGAGGGGACTGGATGATAAGCCTGAAAATATGTTTTACAGACACGTTTTTCTTGATACGGCTCAATTGGCTAAAGTTATAATGTCAATGCCGGAGGTTGATGAGAACAGGGTAGGGGCTATGGGATTTTCTCAGGGAGGAGCTTTGACTCTTGCATGTGCATCATTAGAACCTCGTATCAAGAAGCTCGCACCTGTTTATCCGTTCCTGTGCGACTACAAAAGGGTTTGGGAAATGGATCTGGCAAAGGACGCTTACAACGATATCAGAGATTACTTCAGATTCTTTGACCCGCTTCATGAGAGGGAAGACGAAGTGTTTGAGAAACTGGGATATATAGATTTACAATACCTTGTCAAACATATTGAGGGGGAGGTTCTTATGGGCGTGGGCCTGATGGATAATATATGTCCGCCTTCAACACAATTCTCCGCCTATAATAAAATAACTTCCAAAAAACAAATGCTGATTTATCCTGATTACGGACACGAAAATATTCCTACAGTTTTGGATAAAATCTATCAGTTTATGCTGGATCTTTAAAATAGAGGCACCCGGCCTGTGTGAGTGTGAAATATCCGCCGGGTGCCTTATCTATTATCTTATGCCATACTGAAAAAGTAATCGTCTATTTTAAGCCTTAAATCATGATTGATTTTATCAACAATGTCATAATCAATTGCATCTATGTATATGTTTTCAAGGTCATCGTTAAAATCTTTAGCTTTGGAAAGATAGTGTATACCTTCGCAGATTATTCCCTTGTAGCTGGAGGAGATATCCTTAAGCTGTGTTTTAAACTCTTCATCAGTACCGGGTTTAATAGCATAGGAGTATATATCAATAATTCTATCAGTATCCTTGGAAGGGAAATACTCATGAGGAGCTGTACTATCAAATACAGCTGCGGACAATTCTCTGATAATAACCATATCAAGGCTGTCAGGATCAAAGCCGCAGTGATAAATCTCTACATCAAATCCTCTGTCCTGAGCTGATTGGGCAATCTTTTTCAGCATCGTAGATTTTCCCGAGCCGGGCCTGCCTTTTATAAAATACCTGTTTGACATATCAGAGGTAAGATCCATAACGAAATCTACAGACCCTTTAGGGGTGGCACCTCCGAAGAATCGGTTCTTAACACTGGCCTGTTTATTTTGAAAGTTACTGCCGATTAAAGTATTGATAGTCTCTTGGGTAAGTTCATTCATTTTGTTAAAGTCAATATTTGAAATGTATATCTTTTCCCACTCATCGTGAACTTTCAGGGCCTGTGAGAAGAGTTTATAGGCGCTTTCATAACACAAAGCAATTTGTTTATTAATTTTAAGAATCTCATTTTTCAGAGGAATTAGCTTTTTGCTGTCCCAAGCAGTACCAAGGTTTATGTACTCTTCAATTGCTCCCGGGGCTCTGGGTTCAACCACGTGAGGAAATGTTCCGTCTACAACGCCTATTCCCAAGGAAGGGAGAATAATACCATCCACAGAGCTATTGTCACAAGGGGAATGAATGTACTCTACGTCAAAACCTCTGTTGTACCATTCCTTGCCGAGCCTTTTCATAAGGGTAGATTTCCCGGTAGCAGGACCTCCTTTAAGTATAAAAAGTCTGTCCAGATAGTTGATATTGTCGTCCAAGTAATTTACAAATCCCTTCGATGAGTTTGCGCAAGCATAATAGTTAATAATTTTTGCACACAAAAAACACTCCACCTTTCAATAACTTGGGTATTATATTTCAGAATATGCGAATACTAGTAATATTGCTAAACCTGTTAACTAAAAATAACCACTTTAGCCAGGTGTGTCATGCAATATGTACAGTTAAAACACTTCGTTTTATAAACCAATTAATTGCATTGTATGTAATTAAAAACATATACATATTAGCTGTATGCCTTGAATCAACTGGCGCAAAAACAAAAAAATATATAAATATACTTATGTATGAATATATATACATGAATTATTTAAATTTTAAAGTTGCATATTTTCTTTAAAAAATAAAAATGTGACAAAAACATGTGTTGAAATTTATACAACTGTATGTTAAGATTGTTAGTGAAAAAATTATCAAATAATTTGCTTGCCTGAAATACTGAATAGTACCGTGTTAATCACAAATACTACTCATTGATAGCAGTATATTTTTTATAAATTGAAGGGAGAATTATAATGACTACAAACAAGAAATTAGAAGCTTGGGTTAAAGAAATTGCCGACATGTGTCAACCAGACCAGATTTACTGGTGTGACGGTTCTCAGGAAGAAAACGATCGTCTTTTAAAAGAGATGGTAGATTCTGGATTGGCTAAACCTTTAAATCCTGAAAAACGTCCCGGATGCTACTCTTTCAATAGTGATCCTTCTGACGTTGCCCGTGTTGAGAACAGAACATATATCGCTTCAAAGTCAAAGGAAGAGGCTGGACCAACTAATAACTGGATTAATCCTGATGAATTGAAAGATACTATGAAGGAACTTTACAAAGGTTGCATGAAGGGAAGAACAATGTATGTAATTCCTTTCTCAATGGGACCTATAGGTTCACAAATATCAAAAATCGGTGTTGAACTTACTGACAGCCCATACGTTGTTGTTAACATGAGAATTATGACTCGTATCGGAACAAAAGTATTGGAAACACTCGGTGACGGAGAATTCGTACCATGCTTGCACTCAGTAGGAGCTCCTTTAGCTGAAGGCGAAAAAGATACAAAATGGCCTTGCGCTCCAATCGAAAAAAAATACATCAGCCATTTCCCAGAAGAAAAGACTATCTGGTCTTTCGGTTCAGGATACGGCGGAAACGCTTTGCTTGGTAAAAAGTGTTTTGCTCTTCGTATAGCATCAGTTATTGCCCGTGAAGAAGGTTGGTTGGCTGAGCATATGCTTATCCTCAAACTTACTGATCCTAAGGGTAATGTTAAATATATCTGCGGTGCTTTCCCAAGTGCTTGCGGTAAGACCAACCTGGCTATGCTTGTTCCTACAATTCCAGGCTGGAAAGTTGAAACAATCGGTGATGATATAGCTTGGATGAAATTTGGAAAAGATGGAAGATTGTATGCTATCAATCCTGAAGCAGGCTTCTTCGGTGTTGCTCCCGGTACATCAATGGATTCAAATCCAAATGCTATGCACAGCATTGAAAAGAACACTATCTTCACTAACGTTGGTGTAACTGACGATGGAGATATTTGGTGGGAAGGTATGGGAGTAGATGCTCCTGCTCACTTAATTGATTGGCACGGAAAGGATTGGGCTCCAGGTTCAGAAACTCCTGCTGCTCATCCAAATGCTCGTTTTACAGCACCTGCAAATCAGTGTCCTGTTATTGCTTCTGAGTGGGAAGATCCTGCAGGAGTGCCAATTTCAGCTATATTGATAGGTGGACGTCGTCCAAGTACTATTCCATTGGTACACGAAAGCTTTAACTGGAACCATGGTGTATTCCTAGGTTCAATAATGGGTTCAGAAATCACTGCAGCGGCTATCTCCGACAAAATCGGACAGGTTCGTCGTGACCCATTCGCAATGCTTCCATTCATCGGCTACAATGTAAATGACTATTTACAACATTGGTTGGATGTTGGTGCAGCTAGCACAGAAGATAAGCTTCCAAAGATATTCTATGTTAACTGGTTCCGTAAAGATGAGAACGGAAAATGGTTGTGGCCAGGATATGGCGAAAACAGCCGTGTTCTTAAGTGGATCTGTGAAAGAGTATCAGGCGAAGGTAAGGCTGTTAAGACTGAAATCGGTTACATGCCTACAGAAGATGCTATCGATGTTGAAGGGCTGAAAGTTTCAGCTGAAGACATGAAAGAACTTCTCAAGGTTAAGAAGGACGAATGGCTCAAAGAAGTTGAGTCAATCAAAGCTCACTATGAGACTTATGATATAAACAAGGTTCCTGCTGAATTGAAGAAGCAGCTTGCTGATCTTGAAGCTAGATTGAAGGCTTAATTTATAAATTATTTATTTAATAAATAGATAAAAACCCGGAGGCGCAGGCCACCGGGTTTTTACTTATTAAAGGATAGAATTTATTTTCTGTTCATATTGACAATAAAATACTTCGAGAGTAGAATAATAATATACTTCGCTGGAAGAAGTATATAGGAGACTTTTATGACAAGTAATAAGGAATTGGGACTCGAGACAATAATTTTTCAATATATTGACGAACTGAAGTTTTTGTTTTTTCCCGATAAGTGGAGCAGCGTTTTTTTGGATTACTCGAAAAATGAGATACTTGCTCTGCTGCTTCTATATAGAAACAAAAAAGCTAACATGACTGAGATCGCTGAATATATAAGTGCACCACTCAATACTGCCACAGGTGTAGTAGGCAGGCTTGAAAAAAAGCTTATGGTAGAGAGACTGCGGGACAAGGAGGACAGAAGAGTTGTCAATATTGTTCTGACAAAAGTGGCAGAGGATTTTATAGAGCAGGAAAAAGGAACCATATCACACTATTTTGAAGAGGTAGTTAAAACGCTGTCTGATGATGAAAAAAAAGCAGCATTAAGTATTTTCAGAAAGGTAGCTTCTGTATTGAAGAACGATAAATCAACTTCCGACCATAATGATAAGGCCGAGAAGAGAGTAAAAAGGATTATAATTGAATAGTCTAAGGCTTTTAATAAAGTAACTTGCGGAATCATTTTAATAAAGTGAGCTGCAAGACTATTTTTTAGATAAATACTTCGTAACAAGAATAATTCATAATAAGAAATATAGGGGGTAGAATTATGGGGAGAATAATTATTTTTACAGGTAAGGGTGGGGTTGGGAAAACAAGCACTGCAGCAGCACATGCGGTTAAGGCTGCGAGAGCCGGAAAGAAAACCCTTCTTGTGAGTACTGACATGGCACACAATCTCAGTGACATATTCATGACGGAAGTAAGAGAAGAACCGATTGAAATTATGGAAAACCTTGATTGCTTGGAAATTGACTCAAACTATGAAATGAACAGAAATTATGAACATATTTCAGCTGCGTTCAAGAATATGATGACATTTAAAAGTGAGAAAGATACTGAGACTTTTGAGGATATTGTAGTTTTTCCGGGTATCGAAGAGTTGTTTTCACTACTTCGAATCAAGGAGCTATATGACTCTGGGAGTTACGACCTGATTATAGTGGATTGTGCTCCCACCGGAGAAACCCTGTCACTACTAAAATTCCCGGAACTGTTTTCCTGGTATATGGAAAAGCTGTTCCCAATAGGCAAGGTGGCAATGAAGGTTTTAAGGCCTATTTCTAAGGTAGCATTCAAGCTGGATATGCCTGATTCGAAGGCCATGAATGATATAGAAAAGCTTTATATAAAATTGGGAGAGTTGCAGGGACTGCTGAAAGACCGGGATGTATGTAGTATCAGGCTTGTTACAATTCCTGAAAAGATGGTGGTAGAGGAAACAAAGAGAAATTACATGTACATGAACTTGTACAACTTTAATGTTGATGGCTTGTACATTAACCGTATAATTCCAGATGAAATAGATAACAAATTCTTTGATAGATGGAAGCTAATTCAAGAAAGTTATCTCAATGAGCTTAAGGCTGCTTTTTATAACATACCAACCTATGAAATTAAATGGTATGAAGTAGACATAAATGGGATAGAGGGTCTTGAGAGGATAGTAAAGGATTCCCTGCAAGACAAAAACATATTTGAGGTAAACAAGAAAGCAGAGAGTGAGACCTTTGAAAAAACCGAAAAGGGCTATAGGTTAAAGGTTTATGTGCCTTTTACAAGCAAACAGGATTTTGAACTTCTTGAATCCGGGACTGATATTATAATCAAAATCGGAAATTTTAAACGAAATATACCCATTCCCAATGTAATGAGGAAATATTCTGTGGTGTCAGCCAAGTTTGAATCAGAAGTACTTTGTATAGATTTTGCAGGAAAGGAGTGAACCACGTGAACAAAAAATTTATAAAAAACATGATAAAGTCCGAAATACTAAGGTATGAAGCTTTTAAAGAAATTCTCCCGGAAGATGTAAAAACGAAATTGGAAGGTTTAGAGAAGGAAATTGTAAGCGTGATGAAAGATATTGCTATTGATATAGTGACGGAGAACAGTAATAAGGATGAAGGTGCTGAAAGAAACGAGGTCAGGAAGGTGTCTATTGACTTTTCATAATTCTAATGGAGGTATAATAATATGAGGATAATTCTATATACCGGCAAGGGTGGAGTGGGTAAAACCAGTATAGCTGCTGCTACAGCATGTAAAATAGCTGAGAACGGCAAACGTGTTTTGATAATCAGTACCGACCAGGCCCATAGTCTTGGAGATTCTTTTTCGGCAAAGCTGTCCAATGACCCGGTTATGCTGGCAGAAAACCTTTTTGCCATGGAAATTGATTCTGTTCTTGAAAATGAGAAAATGTGGGGGAATATAAAAGAGTATATTGAAAGGCTTATGACCCTGAAGGCTGATAATAGTATAGAAACTGAGGAGTTGCTGGTATTTCCGGGATTCGACGAACTCCTTTCTCTGATAAAAATCAAAGAAATTTATGATGAGGGCAAATATGATGTTTTAATTGTAGACTGCGCCCCTACCGGAGAGACAATGTCACTCCTGAAGTTTCCGGATTTGTTTAAGTGGTGGATGGAAAAATTGTTTCCGATTAAAAGAAAGGGAGCGAAGCTTGTAAAGCCTGTTATTGAGGCAACTATAAAGATTCCTGTTCCCGGTGATGAGACTTTCGATGAAATTGAAAGTCTGTATTCAAAAATCGATGAGCTGCATCAACTTATGCAGGACAAAGAAAAGATAAGTATCCGTATAGTAACGACACCGGAAAAGATAGTTATAAAGGAGGCTAAGAGAAGCTTTTCATATTTACACCTTTTTGATTATAATGTTGATGGAATTATAATAAATAAGATATTTTCCAAAGAATCTCTTACAGGATATTTTGAGAAGTGGGATGAGATTCAAACAAGCAGTATTCATGATATCCTTGAGAGCTTTAACGGGATTCCGGTATTCAAACTTGAGCTTATGGACACTGATCTTAGAGGATACGATGCCTTAAAGAAAGTGGGTGGATTATTGTATCAAAATACTGACCCGGAACAGGTACTTTTCAAAGATAGAATATTTGATGTGGTGAAAGAAGCCCAAGGATACATTTTTATAATAAATATGCCCTTCGTTGATAGAAATGAGCTGAAACTGCTCCAAAAGGGTGACGAAATTACCATCTCCATAAAGAATGAAAAAAGAAGCTTCATTTTACCTGTAAAATTGCAATCAAAGGAAATTACAGGAGCGAAGTATAATGAGGGAAAATTGTATATTCATTTTGCATAATTATTTTCCGTATGCTATATTTGGATGGGGGTGAATACATTTGATTAAAAGAATTCTTAGCATTTTAGGCGATTATTATCATGAACATGACATAGCACTTGAAGCAATCAAAAAAGCAGTTGATATGCTGAATAAATCAGGCCCTCACACATTTGAACTCATTGATTCTGATGTAGACGGCCTTGAGAAAGCATTATCCCAGAAATTTGACCTTGTTATATTGGGCAAGGAGAACAGAATTAATCCCACTGATGAAGTAGTAAATAATTGGATGACTGTTGATATTGAAAAAAAAATTGTGGATTATGTAAACAATGGTGGAAGTTGGATGGCATGGCACTCAGGTTTAGCGTTGTATGATGAAACAGGAGAATACACAAAAATGATGGGCGGGTATTTTCTGAGCCATCCAAGCGAACACAAGATTGTAAGGTATCTTCCTAAAGAAAATAGCAGCGGAATCAGACTGAATGAATCCTTTGAGGCCATGGATGAACATTATTTTATAAAATATAATCTTGACAACAGTCTTGTATTCCTTGACAGCGAATCCCCATACGGTAAATCTGAAGCAGGTTGGGCTCGTGAATTCGGGGATGGAAGGATTTGCTGTCTCGCTCCTACACATAGGGAAGAGGGACTTACAAACAAAGCAATGCTTGAGACTTTGGTTGCTTGTATCTCTTGGTGCTGCAGACTGTGGACATAGTTGCTTTTAGTACGACTAAATACGGGGGTGTAGTATTTGCTAAACAATAATTTTATTTTAAACGGCAAAACAGCTAAATCTTTATATGAACGTTTTGCTAAAGATGCGCCGGTTTACGACTATCACTGCCATCTATCCGCAAAAGAGATTTATGAAGATGAGACTTTTTCGGATATTTCATCAATCTGGCTGGGATATGACCATTACAAGTGGAGAACAATGCGTTTTGCGGGAGTACCTGAGATATATATAACCGGAGATGGAGACGGACGTAACAAATTCAAAATGTGGGCAAAGACCTGCGAAAGGCTTATCGGAAGTCCCCTTTACCATTGGGCGAATATGGAGCTGGAGACTTACTTCGGGGTGAATGAAGTTTTAAAGGAAAGCAATGCAGACAAAATATACGATTGCTGCAATGCAAAAATAAAGGAGGATAAGCTTTCTCCCGTAAAAATGATAATATCTTCCAATGTAAAGCTTATTTGTACTACGGACGACCCGGTTGACTCCCTTGAATATCATTTACTACTGGGAAAGAAGACTGACAAAGGATTTTGGGTTTTACCTACTTTCAGGCCGGATAATGCACTAAAGATACTAAATGACAACTTTGTTGAATACATAAAAACACTCGAGACTTCTTCAAATATAAAGATTATAACTTATAAGGACTTATTAGCTGCTCTGAAAAACAGAATTGAATTTTTCAGCCGGGCTGGCTGTGTTCTGTCGGATCACTCACTTGAAAGCCTTGTTTATTTGCCTACGGACTTTGATGAAGCTGGCAGTATATTTGAAAAGAAACTTAATGGAGCGCCTTTATCCGTTGAGGAGGCAGAAAAATATAAACTGTATACTCTATGCGTTTTAGCAGAGGCATATAAGGAAGCCGGATGGGCAATGCAACTGCATATTGGAGCTATCAGAAGTACCAATGATACCATGCTGAAAAAGGCTGGAGTTGATTCAGGGTTTGACATTATGAACGATTTCCAGATTGCTGAACCTTTGGCAAAGCTCCTTAATGACATGGATAAAAAGAATTCGCTGCCTAAGACAATATTATACACACTGAATTCCAAGGATAATCTTGTTTTGTCCTCCCTTCCACACTGCTTTACGGAGGATGGTGTTCCTGGAAAGGTACAGTTCGGGGCAGCGTGGTGGTTCAATGACCACAGGGAAGGCATAACGGCCCACTTTAAAGCTATTGCAGATCAGGGCATGTTGGCATACTTCGTAGGAATGCTTACTGACTCCAGAAGCTTTCTGTCTTATGTAAGACACGATTACTTCAGAAGGATTCTGTGTTCATTTGTCGGTGACCTTGTTGACAAGGGAGAATTTGCTGATGATGATGCAATATTGGGAGAAATTGTTGAAGGTGTTTGCTATAAGAATGTAGTAAGATATCTGGGCTTATAAGGATTGCTTAATAAGTTAAAGGGTTATTTTATCAAGGCTTGTGATAAAATAACCCTTCTGTAGTATGTTTGAAAGTATCTCTAAGATAAAACCTCAGCCAGCTTTTCTGCCTCTGTAATAGGCTCCATACACGAAAAATTCCGGCATACATACGCTGCAGTCTTACCGTTTTGCGACTTATAGTCTCCAACAAAAGGTGCAATTTCAGTAAGCTCCGGCGATATATTTGAGATGGTTACAGCAAAGGGTAAATATTTACGGTTTAAGGTATCTACCATCTCCTTGCCGTTTGTTCCTGCAATAACTACTTCTGACGATAAATCAGAAACGGAATACATGTAGCTGCAAAGCATGTAACTGTGCCCGGTTGGGGCTGCTTCAACCTGATTACTGAAAAAATCCATTATGGCTTTTGCTCTGTTTTCATATTCATGATGTCCGGTTATTCTTGCTAATCGCAACAGATTCATTGCTGCAACGGAGTTCCCGGAAGGAATTGCACCGTCATAACTTTCCCTTGGACGGGCAATAAGTTGTTCAGAATCATGTCCGTATAAAAATAATCCTGCAGAATTATTTTCTCCAAAGAGATTTAACATTACATCTGTCAATTTTAAGGCTCTTTTTAGATAAATGGTAGTAAACGTAGCCTCGTATAGTTCAAGCAATCCCCAGACAAGGAATGCGTAGTCTTCGAGGTAAGCAGGAAAAACTGCTTCTCCGTCACGGTAGCGAGCCAACAAACGTCCGTCAGTTCTGATAAGTTTTTTATATATGAAATCAACGCATCTTTTAGCCGATTCAATGTACCTGTCTTCACCGAAAATCCTGCCGCAATAAGCCATTGCAGCTGTCATAAGCCCGTTCCAGGATGTCAGAACCTTGTCATCCTTGTATGGATGGATTCTTTTTTCTCTGTGGTCAAAGAGTTTTTTGCGACATTCCTCTGCAAGATGCTTTTGTTGTTCGGGTAAAGTCCCTGTGTTAATAAGGTTTGGTATGTTCAAACCTTCAAAGTTGCCGGAGGATGATATGTCGAATATTTTACAATATTCTTCACCGTCCTTCGAGCCCAGAATGTCAATTACTTCCTCTCTTGACCAAATATAAAACTTGCCTTCAACACCTTCTGAATCAGCATCTTCGGCAGAATAAAAAGCGCCGAATTGAGAGGTCATATCTCTTTGTACATAATCAAGTATCTGTCTGGCAGTTTCTTCATAGTTTTTGTTTCCGGTTGCAGAATAAGCCTCTCCATGTGCGATAGCTAAGAGTGCATTGTCATAAAGCATTTTTTCAAAATGGGGAACAAGCCACTTTTTGTCTGTTGAGTATCTGCTGAATCCAAAGCCAATGTGATCGAAAATTCCGCCATTTTTCATTGATAAAAGAGTCTTTTCTACCATTTCAAGTGCAAAAGACTCTTTTTCCGTGTACCAGTATCTAAGCAAAAAGAGCAGCGTATGGGGAGACGGGAATTTAGGAGAGGTTCCGAAACCTCCATATTCACTGTCAAAATTATATTTAAAATGTGTAAATGCTTCATGTATAATGTCTTTTGAAATTCTCGTGCCCTCGGAAGAGGTTTCCTGACTCACATGTTCTATGATGGTTTTTGCTGATTCTAATAGACTATCTCTTTTACTGTCCCATGCTTCTTTTACTGATTTAAGCAGAGACATAAGACCCATAAAGCCTCTACTGTCATATTTCGGAAAATATGTTCCGGCATAAAACGGCTGCTTGTCAGGGGTTAGAAATACTGTGAGAGGCCACCCGCCGTGGCCGGTTAATGCCTGACAGACGGACATGTAAATGCTGTCTATATCAGGTCTTTCTTCCCGGTCAACCTTTATACATATGAAATCCCGGTTCAATATGTGTGCTACTTCCTCATTCTCAAAAGATTCACGTTCCATTACATGACACCAGTGACATGTGCTGTAGCCTATGCTTAGAAAAATAGGTTTGTCTTCGCCTACTGCTCGTGAAAAGGCCTCCGGGCCCCAGGGATACCAGTCAACAGGGTTATATGCATGTTGGAGGAGATATGGGGATTTTTCTTGAATTAGTTTGTTAGGCATTTTATTATTTTCTGGCATGGAATCACTTCCTTTATAATTTTGTAGTCTTGCTACTATATTTACCACAAAATTAGTATTCCAAAAGGGTAATGATGTATTCAGTTTTTAAATGTAGGAGTATTCATATTAACAGTACATTTAGCTCAATAGTTTTATCGTATGAGGTTTGGAGTAAACTGAAAATAATTACTTTTTGTTGACGATAGTTTTTATAATATTACAATTACATATATAGTGCATTTGTATACTAAAAGACATGATATATAAATAACTAAAGCTTTTAGCAGGTTTAATAATTTTCAAAGGAGAATTAGATAAATGAATATTTTTGAAACCGAGAGATTAATTATTAAGGAATATTCTATTAATGATGTTTCAGAGTTAAATGAAATTTTATCAAGCCCTATAACTATGAGCTTTTGGCCTTCTCCATTTAGTTTACAACAGACCGAAGATTGGGTATACAATAACATTGGAAGATATAAGAAACTGGGATTTGGAAGATGGGCTGTTGTTTTAAAAGACAATGGTACGCTTATCGGTGATTGTGGAATTATGCTTTCGGAAATTGACGGTAAACAAGAAAATGATTTAGGCTATATAATTAATTACCCATATTGGAGAAAAGGATTTGCAATAGAGGTAGTAAATGCATGTAAAGAATATGCTTTTATGAATTTAAAAATTAATAGATTATGTGCAAATATGCCGTTTAATCATGAGGGATCAAGAAAAGTTGCTGAAAAAATAGGGATGAAGAAAGAAAAAGAATTTTATAACAGTAGAAATAGGGATATATTAACGTACTTATACTCAATCTCAAAAAATGATTAATTCAAACCGCCATTTAGTAAAAAAATTATTCTTGAAAGGATGAGGGATATGATATTGGATCTATTAAAAAAGCGAAAAAGTGTAAGAAACTTTACAGGAGAAGAGGTTCCGGAAAAAGTTACTAATTATATTCTTGATGCCGGAAGGTTGTCACCATCTGGTGGAAACCAGCAGCCTTGGAAATTCGGATTGATAACCGATAAGGAACTGATTAACGAAATTTCTGACATAGCTTATAAACAGAGTTGGATAAAAACGGCTGGCTTTCTGATTGTTCTCTGTACATACAATGTAGACAAATCATGTGGTGGCAGAGGTATTCAAAAAGCACGTTATCCGGGCATTGCTGAAATAATAGATAATATGGACGATGAGATTTACACAAAACTGCATCTTGAAGAACACCAAACAAAAATTCCCGGGACGCATATGGTCATGGCTGCATTAGAACATGGATTGGGGTCAACATGGGTTTCCTACTTTGATGTAGACAAACTTACACATTTTCTAAACCTGCCTAAACCTTATATTGCTTCCGAGATTATTGCTTTCGGCTATCCGGTTAATAATGAAAAAATAACAGATAAAAAGAGTTTTGATGAGGTTGTATTTTATAATAAGTTTTAACATCGCAAGCTAGGAAATATTTTAACTGACTCTCTATGATAAACTTAAGTTACCGTACGGAGAAGGTAATTAAGAGGAGAACAGCTATGACCACAATTGAACTGTTACAGAGGTCAATTGAATACATTGAGAAAAATTTAAAGGGTGAAATTTCATTGTCTGAGCTTGCAGAGTTTGAAGGATTTTCAACTTATCATTTTAGCCATATTTTTTGTGATTTTGTAGGTATGCCTGTTACAGCCTTTATTACGAAACGCAGGCTTCAGCATATAATCTATGATGTTCAAAATGGCAGCAAGCTGATTGATACTGTTCTTTTGTATGGCTTTGATACCCACGCAGGATTTTTCAAAGCATTCAAACGGGAATTTGGTTGCTCTCCGACAAAGTTTTTAAAAATTAATACTGCTAAGAAACCAAAAGCAGTAAACTTATTAAGGGAGTCAAGAGTTAAGCTTACACAAACACAAATAAGGCAACTATTATCAAACTGGGATATTGAAACAAAAGCTGACATATGCAATACATTTACAGCAGGCGGTGCAATGAAGTCCAACAATTCATGGGTTATAGGTGATAAATATATTTTTAAAACAGGTAGAAATATCGCTGGGCTCAAAACACACATTGATATTTCAAGAGCACTCCAAAAGAGTGGTATGGTTGCAGCTTGCCCGGTAAAGACCAAAAACGGTGAAGATTTTCTTGTCGAGAATGGCAGGTTCTATGTACTTACAAACCAAATTATAGGGGAGCTTTTAAATCCTGAACAACGCTATACTGGGGACAGAATAGCTACAGGTAAAAAGTATGGAGAAGCTATCGGCAATCTCCATAGAATTCTAAAAAGTCAGGATAGTAACTTAGATGTTAATGACAGCAATCTTTTTGACACAGTTATTAACTGGGCATTGCCTGAGACAAAGCGAAATATGGAGCAATGGGGTTGTCCATTACCCGATGAGTTTTATTCTGATTATACTGAAAATTTCAGTAAACTTTATGACAAGTTACCCAAACATATCATTCATCGCGATGCCAATCCGTCAAATATTATGTTTAATAATGGTGAAGTAAGCGGTTTTATTGATTTTGATATCAGCGAATAGAACGTAAGAATTTTTGACCCTTGCTATTGTGCTACTGGAATTTTATCAGAAGCAGGTGAAGTCGATGGTGGCTTTGAAATAATGGGGCGAAATACTAAAAGGAATATTTCTCGGGTATGATAGCATTTATAAATTAACTGATATTAAGAAGCAGTCAATACCATATGTGATATATTCCATCCAGATGATATTCATTGCATGGCTGATTGAAAATGAGTCATATAAAAATTGTACTATGCAGAACAGAAAAATACTTGTTTGGATTTGGGAAAATAAAGACAAATGTTTTGGAACATTGTAATTACTTTAAAACCAGCTTTCTATAATATGATTTTATCATAGAAAGCTGGTCATAATTTTTATTTCTTTTCAATGGTTATATCGTCAAACCAGGCAGTTCCTTTTGCAAGGTTAATTGCATCACCAAGTCTGCAATAAATTTTTGCATTTGTATTACTCCCTGAGTTAAAATCAACATATATCTGTGTCCACCCATTATTTGTATCAAGAACGGAACCAGATACTGCAAGGTCTGTTCCGGAGATTACGGCCAGATTTGCACCCACAGCTCCGGATATTACGTTTTGGGTTTTAACCCATGCACTTACACGATAATCAGTGTTAGTCTCAACAGGTATATTTTTATGCAAAAAAGCATAATTGGAAGCTTGGTTAGATAAAATACTTACTGAACGCAAACCGCTGTGCTTAGTGCTACTGTCCGACATAGATATTGAATTGGTATCCGGATCACTATTAGAGCTGTAGAAAGACCATCCGGAAGCTTTATTATTTGCAGAAAATTCAAATCCCAGATTATAATCCTTTTCCAGCTTAATATCATCAAACCACGCTGTACCGCTTGAGTTGAGCGATAGATGCAATTTCAGACTGGTGTCACTTCCTGAGTACCAGTGCATATATACCGGAGTCCAGTCCTGAGTCCCAGCTATTGAATTACTAAAGAAGCAATTCATTCCACCATAGGTTGACGGAACTTGAATTTCCAGACATGCACCTCTGCCATAAGTAGCAGTAACATTGGAGGTTTTTATATAACCGCTGATCAAATAATGTGTATCCGGCTCAATGTTTGTATCGAGCTCATAATAGCCCCCAGTATTAATGTCATTCCCGGTAACGCATGCAGAGTAGCTGCCGCTGTTAACAACATTTTGATCTAAATATGTTCTTCCATACCAAACATTTTGCGTCCACCCAGAAGGCGTACCATCAGTATTTAGTGACTCAAATCCCGGATTAGGGATATCCTGAGAATATAGACTCATTCTTGAAACATAAATGGTAAATTCCTGAGCATATTTATTAATAGTTATTCCCGAAGAATCCTTGTTATAGGCAGTTAAGATAACGGTATACGAATTTCCTGCCTGTGAGGCTTGCGGTACCCAATCTATGGTTTTAGTATTGCTATTATAGGACGCTCCATCCGGTAGTCCGGCAACATCCAGAAAAACCGGATCGTTTTCAGGATCCGTTGTTTGAAAATTAATTTTAAAGGGTTTATTCGGATAAGCATTTACGTCGCTAAGATCATTTGAGACAAGAGGACACTTGTTTTGGGGTTTAGTGAAATTGTATTTCAGAGTGGGGTCACCAAGAAGGATGAATTCAGGTCTTAGATTAGTGTTCATATCTTGGAACCTTGATACCATATTATTAAAAGCAGTACCTATACAATTGGTTTTAAGGTCTTCAAAATATTGGGGATCAGCAAAAAAATTACTACTGATTGTCATTCCGGTGATATTACAAACATTTGATTCACCTGTATTGCTGTCTTTGTTGAACAGAAAAGTAGCACCGAGATTGCTTGTGGTAAAATCACAGGCTGAACATGAATTAAGGTGAAGATAGTTCACTTTTACGGTTATGCTATTAATGTCGTCTATACTAGGGTAATCAAATATAGCACTATCCTCTGAACCGTTTGGATGGGTCGGAATGGACCAGCCTTCTTGGCTTGCATGGATTGTCTCGTACCCCAATCTGTATCCGCCTTTAAGAAGTTTCATAAAATTGTCTTTAGTTGTTGAGGATTTATTTGATATACTGTATATATCTTTTTCTAAATTTGCTAGGCCAGAAACCATTTTAGGTTCATATTCTACAAAATCATCGTCCACAAAAGAAAAAGCTTTAGCGTCGAAAGTCATGTTTTCAGTAAAACGGAAGGCATGAATTTTTGAAAGGTACTCCGAAGTTTTTTGGCTTGCCTGCTGATCAGAGTCTGAAATAGCTCCTGCAGATATTCTGCCATAAATCATATCGGGAGCACTTGTCTGAGAATTGTAAGATGCCTCATATAAACCGTCTCCATCTGAGTCTGACCAATTGCTCATATCTGAATAAAAGAGGTCTGTTGGTACGTTTTCATTCGAACCGGGATTTGCTTCCCAGGAAGCTGAAGGAATTGATGGGGCGGAACCTATAATTACAAAGCCTTGATAACCTTGCTCATAATATCCCCTGATTACTTGCTTCAGTGCATTCGGGTTTTCGCAAACGTGGAAACTTTCGTCTCCTGCATAGTTACTGTCCGGTACGTTGTTAACTTTTATGAGTGTAGGGGACCAACCCTCATTTGCTAAATCAGATAAGTATGTATTTAATTCACTTTGACAAGTACCATAAATTTTACTACTTACAATTACCAGAAACCCGTGAGTGGGATCGAAAACAGGTTCAGAACCCCATATTTTAATGTTATTTATGTAAGCGGTTGCTTTACTCCACTCTGTATAACCAGTATTTGCCAAGCTGAAGGAATAATCATTTTGTTGGTTGTAATTTGACCCGTCTGCTTTAGAAATATTAGTTTTAAGCTCAAGGCTTGTGTTTGGAGCTAGAGACATGCCTGCGGGGAAACTTATTTCCAGATAGTTATCGGCATTGGCAGTGGGTGCAGTCATGTCCACAAAGCTACCTGTTACCCCTGAAACATCACAATTGAAATTCTGTGTACTACCACTGTCTTTGGTAAAATAGTATCTAATATTAACACTTGACAGGCTTAAAGAGTTTACTCCATAATTGGCAATTTTAAAATTAGGGGATATGGTGTTTGTTGTTGGAGCGGTATTTTCCATATACATCTCAACTCTTAAAGCACCGCTTGCAGCATTGGCAGGTGGATTTATAACAAAGGTAAATAGCTGGAACAAAAGCAGAAATGCTAAGGTTGCTGAAATGATTTTACTTCGTTTTTGCATAAGAATCTCCTTTAGTTGAACTAAGTAGTTTTATTTATTGAAAGCTGGCCAGCTGACAATCCAATTTTATAAAGATGCGTATTACAGGACTTGAAGTTAAAAAGTTCAGTAAAATAATACATAATTGTTTTCTGTAAACAATTATGTATTATTTTACCACTGGGATTTTATTTAATCAACTTTTTTTGACAAGGTAGCTTCTAAACTGTCAAAAACGTCGAGTAATGATACTCGGATTACTGTATAATAAAATCACTTCCGGAAGTAATAACTTAGAAGGAGGATAGAATTTGGATTATTTTATTGAAATATGCGCAATTATAACTTTTATAGAGCAACGAATAAAGCAGAGGCTTGATTTTACCGAACTCGAAAAAACCTTAAACTTTTCTTATCGTCACATAATAGGGATATTTAAGATACGAACCAACATGTCTTTGTCTCATTACATTATGATTCGAAAGATTGCTAATTGTGCTCTTGAAATAGTATCGACACCAAAAAGCCTGACAACAATAGCTTTCGAATATGGCTTTGACAACTATGATACTTTTACTAGGGCTTTTAAGCGTGAAACAGGTATCAGGCCATCAGAGTTTAAGAAGTTTGGACTTGTGTGTGGAAGAAAGCATATTTGCTTGGGCGTATATGCTCCGGCTATTTTAAATCTTGATCAAGAATCTGTCCTTCTAAATTTATCGGAGGCTGATTTTATGAGTAAAACTTTTGAAACACAGGATAGTTGTATTCTTTATGGTGTACCTAAGGTGCACTATGGACGTAATGTTGACGGTGGTTGGCAAGGTACTCCATTTCCTATGTGCTTACAGGCTGTCTTGGATTATATGGGTCAAAATGTCCATTATTCATATATTATGGCAGCATCGGGTGCATCATTTAGATTAAGATGGAATGTAAATGGTTGGGATTTAAGTGCTGTTGATATCAGAAATATCTACGAAAAACCGTTAATGCCGTTTGAACTGGCATTTAAAGCAGTGGGGAGAAAGTTTAAGATTCTAAATAAAGATTCCAACTCATATAGCAAGAAGGATTTTATTAATCTCATTAAGTCGGAAATTGATGAGGGACGTCCAGTGATTACCCTTGGAGTTGTTGGCCCTCCTGAAGCCAGCATCATAACAGGTTACAAAGATAATTGTGAAACGGTATTAGGATGGAGTTTGTTTCAAGATAATATGGAGTTTTCAAATAACGTTACTTTTGATGAATCGGGGTATTTTATTTGCAATAACTGGTGGGAAAATACGGAAGCAGTTATGTCAATTGGAGAAGAAATATGCGTAATGTCTTCAATGAAAGAGTTGCTTGAAAATGCTTACTATCTACTAACTACGGATGCAATCCGGGTGGAGGAATGTGGTACATATTTGGGAGGACAAAAAGCATACTCTGCATGGGCCAGTGCTATGACAGAAGATTTAAATTTCTCAAAACAAACACAGCTTTCTTTATTAATAGAACATATAATGTGTTTTGGAGATGCTGCTACAATGGTAGGTGAAGGCCGCTCATATGCGGCAGGATATATAAACTGGATAGGAGAAACAAATCCGGAAGTGTCAAAGGAATGTAGAAATTGTGCAGGATACCTTAATGCAGTAGCCGATTGTGTTACAAAAATGTCAAATATACTAGGAGGCTTTGGCGGTGAGGATGCAGTGCAAAAATTTGCTGATAAAGAAATCAGAATGCAAATTGTTTCTTTAATAAAACTGGCACAGCGAAATGAGGCTAAGGCTTGTGATGAATTAAAAACCTTAATTAGCAAGATATAAGAAATTATTTCGTAGGAGCATTAGTCTGTAAGAAAGGAAGGGAAGTATGAATATACATGAGCGTATTGAAAAGTGGCAAGTAGAAGATGGGGTATACTTGTTTCATAAAATGAAATTACCGGATAACTCCGTACTTATTGATTTTGGGTGTGGTTATGGGGAATATACTATTTCATTGGCACTTTCGAATAAGAATAGCACTGTATACTCCGTTGATAAGAATAAAAAAATGTTGGAAATTGTACAAAACAAAATAGATACTCATTCTATAACAAACGTACACCTTGTCAAGGCAGACGGGTCTCTTTTGATAGATTTTCCTGATTGCTATTCTGATATGATATTAATGTATGACTTTATTCACGGTAACACACAGGAGAAGTTACCGATAAGATTTGAGATGTTCGAGGAAGCCAGA
The DNA here is from genome assembly GCF_000421965.1 of Ruminiclostridium papyrosolvens C7. Lineage (GTDB taxonomy): Bacteria > Bacillota > Clostridia > Acetivibrionales > DSM-1351 > Ruminiclostridium > Ruminiclostridium papyrosolvens_A. The sequence continues at coordinate 46,530 of NZ_ATAY01000076.1, forward strand.
AGGGTATTAAAACCAGATGGGATTCTTTCTATAGCGCCGTTTGAATGTGAATATCTTAGGGATTTAAGTGGAAAAAGAAGAAAGTACTCTCTTGGTAAGCTGATTTCTGAGGTTGAGAATTATGGATTTCGGTATTCCGAAAGTATTGATGGGGCAGTTCACTTCGATTATTATCACAGCCCCTATCATTGGAAGAAATTAAACGGTGAGATGCCGTTTGATTATCTGGAAGTTGGACCGGTTATAAATTTTTATAAACAAAAGTAGGTTTATATCAGGAAATTGGAACATCTTCTGAATTTGCCCTAACCCTTATATTGCTTCTGAGATTATTGCTTTAGGTTATCCGGTTAATAATGAAAAAGTTACTTTTATTTGCAACTACTTGACCTATAAGTTTACAGAATATAACATTAGATAAGTAAAAAATAGTACACGCTTGTTTGAAGTTATGTACTAATTAATAGATTACTACAACAATTTTTATTGAAGAATGGAGAAATATGAAAGCAGATAATAATACGCCCATAACTTATTGGCTTGGGTGTTCAACTTGTGCTGGGAAGACAACAATTTCAAATATTCTTTCAGAGAAATATGGATTTATAGTTTACCACTGTGATGAATATTTGGCAAAACATATTGAAAAATCAAATGCTCAAGAACATCCAAATCTAAACCGAGTAACTAAAATTAGTTGGAATGATATTCTTAGTATGAAAGTTGACGAATATTTGGAATGGACAATTGGTTTATTCAATGAAGAATTTAAAATGATTTTAGAAGATTTATATAAGTTATCTGAAGGCAAACCTATTCTTGTAGAAGGTGTAGGCTTGCTTCCAGAACTTATAAACAATGAAATTTCTGATATTGACCATGCTATATTGGTAGTAGCCGATGAAGTATTTTATATAAAGCATCAAATGGACAGGAAGGAATTGTTTGAAAGAATAAGGGAATGCACAAACCCAGAACAGGCATTGGAAAATTATATAAATTTTGATTTAGCAATGGGTAGATACATTATTAATGATGCAAAAAGGCTTGGTTTGAGTGTAATTGAAGTAGGAAATGATAGTGACATAATAAAAAATGTAGAAGCCATTTCCTCACATTTCAAATTGGTTTAAGGTTGTTGAGTAATGTTTGTTTTTTATACTATATACCCACAATATTTACGAAAAGAGCCCATCTTATCAACTTTTTTTGACAGGTATGTACTGTTATCAAAACTACTTTCCATGACAATTTAAAATTATTTGTATTTTTTAACCTACAAGTAGTAAGATTTAATTCAGTACAATCAATAATTTTTGTATACATAATGATTAAAGCTGATAAAGGTTATGTTTAACCTTGTTAAAAATTTAACCAACACTTTGTAGGTAAGGTCTAAAATTAAGCAGGATTTTCCATGGAAGTGTCGAATTATGATAGAATAAGTCGAATAATATTTTATATGTATTTTGCTGAAAAATAAAATACATCGAAACACACGTAAGACTAAGTCACTCTAATAGTCGGAGGGAAAATTATGCAACAAAATTTATTGCTGAATCATGTAAGGAAGGTTAATAAGATTTTAAACTGGGTATTTTTTGCACTAGGATTTGTTATGTTAATTGCAGGTATCGCCACACGGACTATAGCTTCAAGTAGTATACCTCTTGCGATAACAATCGTGTCAGCCTTTCTGGCTTTGTTTTTAAGGTATAAAAAGAAGGACGTGGCGGCAAGTTATGTTATAGTTGTATCAGCTCTAGCACAGGTACTCCCTTTACTACCAATGATGGGCAGTAATGCTTTTATTATGGCTATGCTACCAATCACTGTTACTGCATTATATTTGAATAAATGGATTTTTATTTTCGTCGGAAGCATTATTAATGCGATTGTGATTATATTACAAATAGTAATGCCAGGTTCCAGCATAGTGACTTACATATTTCCTGATGTATTCCAATTGCTAATAACACTTGTGCTATTTTTATTGGTAAAAAACGGTGAGAAACTGATACGGGATGCGAGTGAAAAGGCAGAACAAGCAAATAAATTTTTAGATGAGCTGCAAAATACTATGAATGTAGTTAAAACCAGCACATCAGGTTTAAATGTTGATATCTCCAAAGCTACTGAGAATCTTGAAGTAGTTCATGAAATCAGCAGTTCAATAACATCAGCTACTAAGGAAATTACTACAGGTATTGTGGGGCAAAGTTCAAGTGTTACTCAGATTAGTCAGATGATAAAAGAGGCAGATAATAAAATATCTGAGCTAACAGAATTTTCAAATCAATTAGAGAATGTTTCAGCCAATGCAAGTCATGTTGTAACAGAGGGCTCAGAAAAAATAAATACAATGGATATGCAAATGGAAATAATCAACCAAGCTGTTACAAAATCCTTTGAGACAGTTCAGGAACTCAATGAAAACATGGATGAAATAAACAATTTCCTTTCAGGAATAACACAAATAGCAGAACAAACAAATTTACTTGCTTTAAATGCAGCCATTGAAGCTGCCAGAGCCGGGGAATCGGGAAAAGGCTTTGCAGTTGTGGCTGAAGAAGTTAGAAAACTGGCTGAACAAAGTGCGAATACTGTAAGACAAATTTACCAGATTATAAATCAAATAAAAGAAAAGACTAAAAATGCAATTGACGAAGTTAGTAGAGGACAGATAGCAACTCAAGACGGTGAGAAGGTTGTCAAAGTTGTTAATCAGAACTTTGAAATGGTTCAAGTGGCTTTTAAGGATATTGACAGGTACATTTCTGATGAAATTAGTAGAATCGGAAATATTGCTGATTTGTTCTCCAGTATTAATGTGGAGGTAGAAAGCATTGCCAGCATTTCAGAAGAGCAAGCTGCTTCAACAGAAGAGTTATTATCAACTTTAGAAGAACAAAATTCAAATATTGAAAATATGTATGGTTTAATTCAGGGTATTAAAACTTCCAGCGAGAATTTGCAGGGTATAGTTAAATAAACGTACAGAGGTATTAAAAAAGCCTTTTAATAATAAATAACACACTTCACTGTGGGATGGGTAGAAATAACCTATCCTTTTTTATTGTATACTGTTCTAATGACATCTCTGCTATTTTGTGTGATAAAGGTTTTCCAAGCTTTGCACCTTTATTAATATAAACCTCTAATAAGTCGTCTACTTTGAAATATTGAAAGGTATATTTCTCCTGCTTTTAATACTTATTGTATTTATATTGTACTATTAATGCAAATATAAGAAAAACACAAGTTTTTTTCTCTTGACACCCGATAAAGGTGTGTATATACTGTATGTGTAACAACAATAACAGTAATGACATTTGAAACAGCAGGAGGGAAAATTGAAAATCATAATTTCCAATACATCTGGAGTACCCATATACGAACAGATAAAAGAACAGATAAAAAGCTCAATCCTGTCGGGTGAAATTGAAGAAAACCAGTTGCTGCCTTCATTAAGACAGCTTGCAAGGGAACTGAAAATCAGCGTACTTACGACTACCAGAGCGTACACTGAGTTGGAGCAGGAGGGCTATGTCACCAATGTACAGGGTAAAGGCTGCTACGTGCTGGGGAGAGGCTCTGAACTGATACGGGAACAGCTTTTAAGGGATATAGAAGAAAATCTGTCTGCTGCAATAAAGTCTGCCAGAAGGGCGGAGGTATCAGAAGAGGATCTTGTTAAAATGCTGAAAATTCTTATGGAGGATGAGGGATATGAGTAATGATATAGAAATAAGAAATCTATGTAAAAACTTTGATAGTTTTAAACTAAGCAATATCAGCTTTTCTTTACCCCAAGGATATATTATGGGGCTGGTGGGGCCTAACGGTGCCGGGAAAACCACTACTATCAAGCTTATGCTTAACATGCTACAGAAAACATCAGGTGATATAAAGATTCTGGGATTGGATAGTGTTGCCGAACAGAACCGGATTAAGGAAAGTATAGGTGCAGTATTTGATACGAGTTATTTTGTTCAGGATTGGACTGTAAACGAAGTTGAGCGCTATGTAGGTATGTTTTACAGTACTTGGGATTCAGCTAAGTATAAATCGTTTATAAGTAAATTCGGACTAAGCCCTGATAAAAAGGTAAAGGACCTGTCAAGAGGAATGCAGATGAAGCTGATGATATCATGTGCATTATCCCACGATGCAAGACTATTGATACTCGATGAACCAACAAGCGGACTGGACCCGGTTGCAAGAGATGAGTTCCTTGATATAATGACACAATTTATAGAAGACGGCAAAAGAAGTATATTATTTTCAACACATATAACATCAGACCTTGATAAGATTGCAGATTACATTACTTTTATAAATCAGGGGTGTCTATTTTACACAGGAACCAAGGATGAATTTATTGACGGTTTCAGAATGGTAAAGGGCGGTAAAACCGATATTACCTCGGAACAGGAAAACAAAATGATTGGAATAAGGAAATATTCCACAGGTTTTGAGGGATTGATTAAAACCGAGGACTTAAAGGTTTATGGAAACCTAGCCTGTGAACCTGTTTCCATTGACGATATAATTGTTTTTACAAACAGAGGGGGTAGGGTCAATGACTAACATTATAAAAATCGTAAAACTGGATTTTGCATTAATAAAACCATATATTAAAATTATACTGATTGCACTGGTGTCTCCGTTAATCATAATGTTCACCATGAAGGATATAATTTCAGGTACTTTATTCTGCATGTGTATGATGGCAATGACCTCTGGATATACCTTCTCAGTTGCAGAAAAGAACGATCTTAGCAGACTCTACGGCCTTCTTCCCATAAGCCGAAACGATATTGTAACCGGAAAATACGTGTTTATAATTATAGAAGGATTAATTTTAAATTTATTAGGAGTATCCGCAAACGCTATTATTTTAAATATATTAAAGGTGAAGTTTACGTCCAGTGATATTTTAATCGGGATTAGTGTTGGCCTTATAACTTACGCTTTCTTTACTGCTATACAGTTGCCGTTCTTCTTCAAATTTGGAGGTATAAAGGGAAGATTCTTTTCATTCCTGCCTTTCCTGGGAATTTTCTCAATTAGTGAAGTAGCAAAAAGAATGAGTCCCGATAAGCTGGCAGAACTGTCCTCAATTGCAATAATAAATAATCCGTATGGGTTGCTTATAATCAGTATTTTGTTCAGTATAATAGTATACAGTATATCGGGAGGTATATCACAAAAAATATATAGCCGGCTCAATTAAAATAAAGCGGCCTGACTGCAGATTTATGTTACAGTTATATTTGCTGCAGCCAAGCCTATAGGATGTATAACAAAAATTATGCTATAAATAAGCATAACTTAAAAATATGACTATTTTATTGAGATTTTGTGAAGAAATTATGTCAGGAAAAAAGCTTGAAACCATTTAGGTTTACGTGTACAATATTACATGTATTCCTTGGAGAAGTACCCAAGTGGTTGAAGGGTCCGCACTCGAAATGCGGTAGGCGGTTAATAGCCGTGCAAGAGTTCAAATCTCTTCTTCTCCGCCACAAAAGCACGCATAGTTTGGTACAAATATGCGTGCTTTTTTAATGCCAAAAAAACATTGAAATGCACTGACTTGAAGTGTTAATTTTTAATACTATACTTTACCCGATTGCCAAATCGTTGTGAAGCCAACAATCCAAGCTCTTGAAATTTCAATACAAAGCTTCGGATTGTAGCGTAGGCGGCGTTACCGAAATCCTTTTCCAGCTGTTTGGTAGAGAACTGACCATCCCCATAGGCAGAGAGAACAAAATTCCATAAGTCCCGCTCTTTCTCGGTGATTTTGCCGTCTCTCATCGCCTGAGTAAAGATTTCATACACAGGTACCACACCGCTTGCAGCATCAATTTTGCTGTATACATATTCATTGAAGTAGCGTATAAACGGCGTTATATCCAGCAGCTTGCTGATTTTATAGTTTTCCTCAATGTCAAGAAAGCTGCTATAATACTTGTTTTTTGAGTTATTGATGTGTTTAGAAAAAGCATAAAACAGGGTGGACGAAAAACCTTGCTGCACCAAATACCACAGGTGCAAAAGCCGAGCCGTTCTGCCGTTACCATCAAAATAGGGATGCAGGTAGGCAATAGAAAAATGCAGCATACACGCCTTGGCAAGCTCAGGAATCTCGTCCTTTTGGTTTGCAAACCGAACCAGTTCTGCCATATACTTCGGTAACAGTTTTGGGTTTAGACCCTCGTGGTATGGCTTATCACCCACAATATAAACGGTATCGTTCCGATAAAAACTACCCTCCGGCAGTTTGTCGTCACCTTCTAAAAAATTCTCGACAGACAGCTTATACAGATAATGAAGGTTCTCTTCGGTGATTTTGTTTGTGGGGTCACCAATGAACTCAAGGCCTTTTTTCATATTTAAAATGCGGCTTTCTTCTTCATTGTTAGGGGCAAAGCCTTGAAGAATTTTGCGAACGCTATCCCTGTTTGATTGAATATTTTCAATTTGCAGGGTAAAGTCAATTTCTTCTTCCATTGCCTTTAACCCAAATAATTCCTTGGAGGTGTTGGAGGTAAGTAACTTTTTCATAACGCTTGTGGGAATAAGACTTTGAATGGGCAGATACACACAGCACTGTCCGTTAAAATCGTTGAGAGCTATTTGAGCGTAGCTCATCTCCATTAAGGTTTCCAGCATTTCCATAACGCTTTCGGGGGAATATTTATACTGCATCTTCTTGAGGTTAAAAAAATGCCTGTCATTTATCATTTTAGCAAGCTCTTTTGTGTTCATGTTTTCATCGCCTTTTGATATAAAGTAGTATCAATTAGTATCAGCATAACATACAGTATTGCCAGTTTCAAGCAAAACAAACAGGACTGTTGGATAATGAGTTGATTTTACTCACAGTGCAGTGGCTTGTTGAAACCCTAAAACATTAAACTTGCAAACTATGCAAATAAAACATCATAATTTAATTATATATCATAAAAAAACTGAAATTTTGAGATTATTTTCCTTCATTTTTATTGACATATTTATCCTAATAGTATATTATTTTGTTGCGAACAATGGCGTTCACAAAACAGTAAGTTAACTGTTTTGTGAACGTTTTTTGTTTCAAAACTTAATAAAAATATTTTACAAAGGGGTAGAATAATGAAAAAAGGTTTATTTGTTCTTTTGTCAGGTTTTCTTTTAACTCTTGTCATGCCTTTTAGTGCTTTTGCAAGCACCAACGAAGCAGTTGATGGCATAAGACAGGTTCAGCAGTACAACTTTTCAATCAATATTTTAGCAATGTTATTAGTAGGTTTTGGATTTTTGATGGTATTTGTCAAAAAATACGGCTACAGTGCAACAACCGGAACATATTTGGTTGTTGGTGCCGGAATTCCTCTTTACCTTTTGCTAAGGTATACAGGAGCGCTTTCCTTAGAATCAGTTAATCCTCAAACAATCAAAGGTTTATTATTGGCGGAATTTGCAGTTGCTGCTGCACTTATTTCAATGGGTGCAGTGCTTGGAAGACTTCGCCTCTATCAATATGCCCTCATTTCGGTGTTTCTTGTTCCTATTTATATGATTAATGAATGGCTTGTACTTGACGGAGGCCTGGGGATAACAAAGGGCTTTGTGGATGCGGCAGGTTCTATAGTTATCCATGCGTTTGGTGCTTATTTTGGCTTGGGTCTTGCCATAGCACTGACGAAACAAAAACATATGGACCATCCAATTGAAAGTGATGCTTCCTCAGACAGGTTCTCCATGCTGGGCTCAATGGTGCTTTGGATATTCTGGCCCAGCTTTTGCAGTGCCATCGTACCTGCAGAGCAATTTGAGCAAACAGTAGTTAATACTGTTCTTGCATTATGTGGAGCAACATTAATTACATATTTATTCAGTGCATTAATCAGAAAAGGAAAGCCTGCGATAGCTGATATTGCAAACGCCAGCCTTGCGGGAGGTGTAGCAATAGGAGCAACTTGCAATCTGGTAAGTGCACCGGTTGCCTTTTTGATAGGACTTTTAGCCGGAGCAATATGTGTTGTAGGGTACACTGTAATTCAACCTAAATTGCAAAAACTTTTAAAGATGGTAGATACATGTGGAGTTCACAATCTGCATGGTATGCCTGGTTTGCTCGGGGGTATTATCGCAATATTTGTAGTGCCTGAGGCAGCAAAAGCACAGGTAGCCGGCATTGTATTTACTGTTGCACTGGCATTTGTGGGAGGTATCATATCCGGAAATATAATTCGCTTGACAGGAACTAAGGAAGCAGTATACGAGGATGCGGATGAATTTGAAGAAGCTGCATAAGTAATTTTACAAAAAAAGAATATGCCATACGGTTATTTAACTGTAATGGCATATTCTTTTGAAGTTTGCGCATGTAACGCATATGAAATTAAGACCTTCCTATCTGGACTATTTTGGGTGGTAAGCCAAATTAAAAAATATAGCAAACCTGACTAAATGATTTCTAAAATACACAATATTTAATACATTCACAAAGTTATATTAAAGTAGAATGAATAGTTTAAAATGAATTTACGTCGATCAAGTGAAAATAAAATCGGGATTATACAAAACTGAGGTATAAATTTTTATATTTCTCCTGAATCTTTTGTCCAGCTTTATCTAGATGTCATAACCAAGGATGTCTCAGCTGGACTATGCGGCAGCTGCAAATGTTTCGACAACTGACCGCCCGACGATAATACACTCTGCAATATGGGGTTCTAATGATCACCTTATCCTTCTTTAATATTTTACTACAAAAGCTATGCCTATATTGATGTGAAAAAAATAACATATTAGATTACATATAGAGATACGATTAATTCTTACCACCCAAAATAATCCAGATAAAGAAAATCATATATCATAGCAAATCTAAATACCTGCAAATGAGAAATTACATATACAGTCCATAATTGTAAGTCTTGTTTACAGTTTCCACTGATACACCATTTATTACAGCTTGGTAAGTAGTAACCAACCTGTAGGAGTATCCATGATCTACAGCACATGTTCTACTTAAAGCACCATAGTATGTATAAGAGGTTTCTGTAAATGTCTCCTGAGTTACCCAACTATCATTTTGGTATTTTTGGAGTTTTGCGACTATTATTACTTCTGTTACGTTTGTAGTTGCTCTTATAGATGAAGAACAAGTCGCAATACCATCGGAAATACTTACATTTTCCGAAGTTGAACTTACATACAGATTTAAAGGCTGAGCTCCTATCCCCGAGTTGTCTGCTGCACATGTTATATTAGCCGACGCAGGTACCACCAGACAAAATGCACAGAGCAACACAATAAAATATTTATGAAAAACATATTTCATAAAACAACCCCCCTCTCTCATTTACATATATAACGAATAAAAGAGGGTATTTGTGACACATAAATGCTATTTTTTTAAAAAATTATTTGATTTTGACATTTTGTACAATTTTTAGTGCAACATCGTAATCTATATTACCTGTTAAGTTCCAGATTTGATGTCTTTTATTATCAAAAACTGCAATATTTACACCGGTACTTTTTTCTGCAATTACAGTTTTCAGGTCTTGTATTTTGGTTTTGGTTACTTTTGCATTTTCAGTGTCCATTGAAAAATTTATTCCATTCTTGTAATATTCCAACGTAAAAGCAAAACTATGGCCTGAATTATCTTTATAGGCCTCTGTTTTTATATTTGCTGCTACCTGCGTATCTTGCAAAGTATAATTTTCGGGAACATAATTCAATATAAAATCATTGGTGGTTACTTGGATTTCATTGCTATCTGACCTTATAATGAAGTCTGTCATCTCATTATAAACGTTAACAATAAAGGTAATCACCGGTTCACGGATTGCAGGAACACTCATCGCACATGTTAAAATAGTAATTATGATAACTATGGGAATGAGAATCCGTTTTCTAAAACTATTAATAGGTAAAAACTCTTCATGTGACCTGAGGATCAGCTTTTTACGTTTTGCATAGCTTCTTGAGAACTTATGCGAAGGATACATATTTCGATCCAATTCAGATGATAAATTTTTCTGAGTATCTTTTGCAACAGATATCAAAACGTCCTGCAACGTCTTTGTTGAACTCATTTATTTTCCTCCTCAATTATTTTTCTGATGGCCTTTTTAGCCCGACTTAGACGTTGTCGTACAGCGTCGCCTGAAATACACAGGACATCTGCGATTTCATTGTTTGACAAATCATATAAATGCTTTAGCATAACAATGTCCAGATACTCCTTATTCAACTTATTAAGTTTCATCTTCAGTTCGTTAAAACTTTCGTCAGCAATAATATGATCAAGAGGTAATTCGCCTGTATCAGCCTCCTCGGGCAGCTCAGTTTTTTCATTAGAATACTGCTTGTCCCGCTTGCGATAAATATCTATGGCCGTGCTTTTGATAATAATAACGATTAAAGCCCTTGTTTTGTGACATTTAATATCTGAAATATCAGGAATATAATTTATTATCTTTAACAGTGCATCATGTACAGCGTCCTCTGCAAGATATCGATCTCTTAGAATACTGAATGCAACATTGTACATTGCACTCTCATAATATGTATAAAGAGCAGTAAATTTATCTCTCTCGTCTTCTGTTTCCAGAACTGATAGAAAGAATTCCAGCAAAATAATCCCTCCAATATAATTGTTAAAATGTGAATAAGCATACTAAATTTACAATATTTTAATTATTTTTACAATGTTAAAATTCATATATCTTTTATTGACATATAACATATTATGGTGTAATATGTAACGAGCTTTAAATATGGGTGGAAATTACATTGAAGCATAACAAAGAGGACAATTTATGAAAAGGAGTTTTTTATTATTTTTTGCTGCCGTTATCATTTCAGCACTATGTGCTTGCGAATCAGTATCAAATTCTAAAGACAATTCATTAGCATCATCATCTGCGACAACTACACATGACAGTTTAATAGACGATAACATACCAAAAATAGAATCAGACATAAAAAGACAACATAAAACAAGCGTGGAAAATCAAGATTGGATAATAGTAGATAAAAGAGTAACCGTAAAAGGTTTGGAATATATTATAAATGCATATAAAAAAAGTGAGAAGTCAGAACTATTTGAAGCGGACGAAGGAAGAGCTTTTCTGCTGATTGATATTACTGTAAAAAATAATTCAAAGAAATCAGCAACTATAAGTTCAAAAACAATGTTCGACCTTACAGACAGGTTTGGAACATCCTATAATAATACGTCATTGGGAGCACTATCTTGTCTTGATGATGAAAATATGGAGCAACTGGACGGGCATATAGCGGCATCTTCTGAGTTCAGGGGAGGCATTGCATTTGAAATACCAGAAGTCACAAAAGGATTGAGGTTAATTATTCAAGGGCCCGCAGGAGATGGTCGTTCCCCGGTAATACTTTACTAGAATTAAACATATTACCCCTAAAGCTATTATAATCAGATGCTGGTATATAATTATATTATGATATATTATTGATTCTAAAAGGCATCTATTTAGCAATCAAGGAGGGGTTTTTGTGCGTAAAACCAGATATAGGAACAGACGTAGAAAGTTTTTAACAATATTTATAGTAATATTTCTGGCAGCCTTAACAGTTGTGGCGGGATATACAGCTCTGCTTTACAGTCGTGATAACCATAACAACGGTGGCATCGGCGATAAAAATTGGGGGACGGATACCTCTTACCAAACTAATACTGGGGCAACATCTACACCTACATCTACATCAACACCCGTTAATACTTCAAAGGAACCGGTTCAAGAAGGTGATAAACTTAAGGAACAGATTATGGGTATGAGTCTGGATGAAAAAATCGGCCAGATGGTAATAGTCGGTTTAGATGGATATATGGCAGATGAACATGCAAGACAAATGATAGAAGAATATAATGTGGGAGGATTTATCCTCTTTAAAAGTAATATACAGAATTCCAACCAGATGCTTGAATTGTTGAATTCGTTAAAAAGTATAAATCGGGCAAACAAGGTACCTTTATTCCTTGCAGTAGATGAAGAGGGAGGAAGAGTTTCCAGACTCCCCAACGAATTTCTTAAAATTCCTTCAAATAAAACAATCGGTAAATTAAATAACAGTTCTGTGTCACACCAAGTGGGAAGTATAATTGGTGAGGAAATTAAATCCTTTGGAATGAACATGGACTTTGCACCTGTGCTGGACATTAACAGCAATCCAAAGAATCCGGTTATAGGTGACAGAGCCTTCGGGACAGCTCCGGATTTGGTGAGTAAACTTGGCGTGCAGACCATGCAGGGCTTGCAGTCACAAAACATTATTCCCGTTGTAAAGCATTTTCCCGGCCATGGTGATACATCCACGGATTCACATGTGGGACTTCCAAGGGTAAATAATGATTTAAAAAGGCTCCGAAGCTTTGAGCTAAAACCTTTTGCCGACGCAATAGAAAATGGGGCAGAGGCTGTAATGGTAGCACACATACTTTTACCAAAAATAGATCCTGAAAACCCGGCGTCTTTCTCCAGAACCATTATTTCTGACATACTTAGAACAGAGATGAATTATGACGGGGTTGTTATTACCGATGACTTTACAATGGGAGCAATCGTAAAAAACTATAATATCGGTCAGGCAGCCGTTAAGTCTGTACTTGCAGGAAGCGACATAGTCCTTGTGTGCCATGATTTTGAAAAACAAAAGGCAGTAATTTCTGCTCTGAAAAATGCCGCTCAGTCAGGGCAGTTACCTATGGACCGGATTGACCAAAGTGTTACAAGGATACTGAATCTAAAGCAGGAACATGGAATTACTGATGACCCTGCAAATGCAGTAGACCCTAAGCCCATAAACGACAAAATCAGGAGTTTGTTCTAGGTTCTTGTTGCTTTTACCAATTCACATACGGCGGTAATATATGATATCCTGTTATGGACAAATTAATTAATAGCCGGAGGAACTGTACATTGGACGGAAAAAGAGATGAGAATACGAATTGGTGTCAATCCGTAGGAGGAATCGTACTAAAAGGAAATGAAGTACTCCTGGTTCGCCACACATATGGAGCAGGCAAAGGAAAACTTATTATTCCCGGTGGATATGTTAAAATCAACGAAACACCCCAGGAAGCATTATGCAGAGAGGTTTTAGAAGAAACCACAGTTACTGCCAGACCAAATGCTCTAGTAGGAGTACGTTTTAATTTAAAGGACTGGTATGCGGTGTTTCTGATGGATTATGTTGAAGGAACACCAAATTCAGATAATAGGGAAAACAGTGAGGCTTTGTTCATGGATATAAACGAGGCGGTAAAGTCACCTGATGTACCTGACCTGACAAGAGTAATCCTGAAAGGGGTTATAGAAAACAAGGATAATGCATTTGAAAATAAACCTTTTGTTTCTCGTGAAAAACATGGGGAATACTCATTTTATGGGATTAATTAAATTTAACCGGAGATAGGAACGACGCTTAAACCGCGTTGTTCTTTTTTTATCTCAATATTTTTATGCTTAAAATATTCTGTACAAATTGCAGGGTAAAATTGTATAATTAAGAAAGTAAAGTAATATTTGTATTAATTTAAATCCTACTCTTAGACACTCTTCGTTTACCGATATAATTCCAGCCGGAAGTTCAATTTTTAGAAAATTAAATTTGTAATGGAGGTATTATCATGAGGAAAAAATTCCTTAAAACAACCAGTTTCATGCTAGTCACGTCACTGCTGTTGTCACTATTTGTTTGTGCTCCGACAACTGCAAAAGCAGCTACTTCGCCACGTGCGGGAGGGGCCTTTTACAATTACGGCGAAGCTATGCAGAAGTCAATTCTTTTTTACAAGGCCAATCGTCTCGGAGATTTACCGGACAACTATGTTTTGCCCTACAGAGGTGATGCAGCAATGACTGACGGAAAGGATGTAGGTCTTGATCTGACCGGAGGATGGGCAGATGCCGGAGACGGAATAAAATTTACACATCCTATGTCATATGCAGCAGGACAATTGGGATGGGCTGTTTACGAATATCGTGATGCCTTTGAAAAGTCAGGGCAACTGGATGACATCCTTGATGAGATTAAGTGGGCTACAGACTTCTTTATCAAAGCGCACCCAAGTCCGGATGTATTGTATTACATGTGCGGCTACGAAGAATCAGACCATTCTGTATGGATACCCCACGAATTGCTGGATTACAAAACAGACAGAAAGTCATTTAAGGTTGACCCTACAACACCGGGTTCAGACGTAGCAGGCCAAACTGCGGCAGCATTGGCTATTGCATCAATTATATTTGAGCCCACAGACCCCACATATGCAGAAACCTGTCTTACACATGCAAAGCAGCTGTTTAAATTTGCTGATACATATAGAGGTAAAAATCCTCTGAAAACACTGTATCCTTCAGGGAGTTATCTGGATGACCTTGCTTGGGGTGCAATATGGCTGTATATTAAAACTCAGGATTCAACATATCTTGATAAGGCAAAGTCAATTCTTCCCGTGACTGTTTTAGGCGGACAGCATACCCACTGCTGGGATGACGTCAGCTACGGTGCAGCTCTCAAAATAGCACAGGCAGGCCATGATGAAAGTTACGCTGCAATGGTTGAAAAGAATCTTGATTATTGGATGCCGGGGACAGGAATAAAGTACACTCCCGGAGGGCTTGCATGGCTTTCACAATGGGGCTCCCTCCGTTATGCAACAACTGCGGCATTTTTAGCATTTGTTTGGTCCGATGATAAAACGATAGGAACTGCTTCCAAAAAGCAGGCTTATCACGATTTTGCAGAAAGACAGGTAAATTATGCACTCGGAGATAATCCACGCGGAGGCAGCTACGAAGTAGGATTCGGAGAAAATGCACCTGAACATCCTCACCACAGAACTGCACATGGTTCATGGACAAGCATGTTAAACGTCCCAACCTTCCATAGACATATTCTCTACGGAGCTTTAGTAGGAGGCCCTTCCTCCGACGACAGCTGGAAGGACGATATCAAAGATTATACATTAAATGAAGTAGCAACAGACTATAATGCCGGCTTTGTAGGCTGTCTGGCTAAGATGTACGGTATGTACGGAGGGAATCCACTGGTAAACTGGCCGAAGCCTGAGGATTTCAGATCACCTCAGGATAACCTGACAGAATATTTTACAAGGGGTTGGATTATATATGAGGGCTACGGCAAGCTGAAAGTTATGTTCCAGATTAATAACCGCTCGGCGTGGCCTGCAACCATGAAGGATAAGATGTCTACCCGTTATTTTATGGATTTATCCGAAGTGTTTGAAGCCGGAGGTACGGTAGATGACGTACAATTAACCCTTGAAGACAGTCAGGGCGCGAAGCTTATTGGGCTGAAGCAATACAAGGATAATATATATTACTTTACAGTAGATTTTACAGGAACACAGATAATGCCCGCTGAGTGGGAAATGTGCGAAAAAGATGCAACCGTACAGATTGAATACAAAAATGGCGCAGGTTCCAATCAAAATGACTGGTCATACCAGAACCTGAGTGGCCCGCCTGACTTTGATGCAGTATCCTTTGCAGGAATGTCAAAATACATACCCGTATATGACAACGGTAAGCTTCTTTGGGGAGAAGAGCCAGCAGGAGGAATACCTGAGGTAAAGTACGGAGACATAAACAATGACGGAAACATTGATGCAATAGATTTTGCCCTGCTCAAAAAAATACTTATGGGCGACACATCAGGCAACGTCAATTTAGCCGCCGCTGACTTTAACAAGGATGGCGATATAAATGCCATTGATTATGCGGCATTAAAGAGCTATTTACAACGTGGCTATTAATAACGAATAAAAGGGTTGTTTTAACCTGACGTGAGTATAAATTGTATCAATGGAAGCTTGGTTAAAGATATTTGCAGTTGTTTATAGGCGAACTTGGATATTTTACCGGAAAACCTATCACGATGTAGGTTTTAGCGACACGATGAATCATGGATGATGAATGTGAGCGACGGTAAAATATCCAAAGATGAGCCGCTATAAACTCTTGCAAATATCTTGGAAGCAATCATTGATATAATTTTATACGGGAGCACAGGTTTTGCGACTCCCCCTTATTTTATAAAACCTTTAATCAAATCAAAAGCCTTCTTTGCAGAATCCTCATTGTATCCGGTTGAATAGGAATCGGCGAAACCGTGATTCCCTTCCAACGTATGAACTTTAACGCCGGGTTCTTTAAAACCGCTGACAAAATCTCTTATATTATAGGATTTCTCATGGCTTGGAAAAATAAGCAAGGCAGGGCAAGATGGAGAAATATCGGTATAATCTCGTATTCTTGAGCCATAACAGCAAATAACACCGGAAAAAAGTCCTGATTCGCTGCAAAGCCATGCAGTAGTAGCGCCGATACTGAAGCCAATTAAAAAAATACGGTTATAGCTGCTCTTGAGTTGCTTTGCCAGGTTAATAACAATATCGGTTCCTTTTTTAAAACCTATATTATTATAGAAATACCTATAGGCGGTCTCATGTTCACTGTAATCGAACGGATGTTCCAGACCACACAAATCAGGACACACAACGTCATAGCCCCACAAAGTAAATCTATTGGCAATACCTGTTATAAAGGGGTTAACTCCGTAAATTTCATGTATAAGAATTATTAAATCTTTAGAATTATTAATTATACTTAACATAATCCTCGTCCAGTTTTATTTTATTACTAATATAATACTACTACAAAATTTGTTGACACTCAAAAGTATAAAAAGTAAACTTGAAATAAAATACAAAATCTGGGAGAAATCAAATGGGAAAAAATTCAGAAAAGGCCCAGCAGTTGTTTAAAGAGGGATATAACTGTTCGCAGGCCGTCTTTGGGGCTTTTTGCGATGACATCGGTATGGAATTGAAAAACGCTTTGAGGATAGCGTCATCCTTCGGGGGTGGAATGGGAAGGTTGAGAGAGGTCTGTGGTGCTGTAAGCGGCATGTTCATGGTTGCAGGTGTAATTTACGGATATGATGAACCCAAGGATGATGAAGCAAAAAAAGAACATTACAAGCTCATACAGGAACTTGCCCAAAGGTTTACAAACATCAATGGTACAATAGTGTGCAGGGAACTGCTTGGACTGGGCAAGGGGCCTGATAATCCTATTCCAGAGGAAAGAACTGAGAGCTATTATAAAAAACGTCCCTGTGCGGAATATGTAAAGTGTGCCGCTGAGATAATGGAACAATACATAGATGAGAAAAAAGCAGAGGCTGTATCGGAATAGCACCTCTGCTTTTCAACTTTACTATTTAAATGTATTATCTACTCTTAAAGCTCGTGCAGAGTTGAGAATAGCTATTACTGATACTCCAACATCTGCAAATACCGCTTCCCAAAGGTTTGATATGCCGAAGGCACCCATTGCTAAAACAATCGCCTTTACTCCAAGAGCAAAAACTATATTCTGATTAACTATACGAAGGGTCTTTTTGGAGATAGCAATGGCAGTGGCTATTTTGGAAGGTTCATCATTCATAATGACCACGTCAGCCGCTTCTATAGCAGCATCAGAGCCAAGACCCCCCATGGCGATTCCTATATCTGCCCTTGAAAGAACAGGAGCATCATTTATACCATCCCCTGCAAAAGCCAGATTACCTTTTGGTGATTTTTCCGCAAGGAGCTTTTCGACCTTTTCAACTTTGTCTACGGGAAGAAGTTCAGTGTACACTTCATCAAGTCCCAGAGTTTCGGCAACCGCTTCACCAACATCCTTTGCATCTCCCGTAAGCATTACGGTTTTATGTATTCCACATGCTTTAAGCTTTGCAATGGCAGAGACCGAATCTTCCTTTATTTCATCTGATATAACTATATATCCGGCGTAAACCCCGTTTACTGTTACATGTACAACTGTTCCAACTGTTTTATTATGAGAATACACTGCTCCGACTTTTTCCATTAACTTAGAATTACCCGCATATACTGTTTTCCCGTCAACAACTGCTTTAACACCATGGCCTGGTATTTCTTCAACATCGGTAATTCTGGAGTTATCAATTTCAGATTCAAAAGCATTTTTTAAAGACTGAGAAATAGGGTGGTTGGAATAGCTTTCGGCATGGGCGGTAAGCTCCAATAATTCTGTATCTGAAATACCTACGGGATTAATCTCAGTAACCTTAAATGTTCCTTTTGTAAGCGTACCTGTTTTATCAAAAACAACCAGTTCGGTAGCTGCAAGAGCTTCCAGATAGTTTCCGCCCTTTATGAGAATCCCCAGTTTTGAGGCTCCGCCAATACCTCCGAAGAAGCCCAAAGGAATAGAAATTACAAGAGCGCAGGGGCAGGAAACAACCAGAAAAGTTAATGCCCTGTATATCCAGTCACTGAAGGTTGCTCCCGGAACAAGCAGCGGCGGCACAACTGCAAGAATGACTGCCACTATAACAACAACGGGAGTGTAATACCTTGCAAATCTAGTGATGAAATTTTCACGTTTTGCTTTTTTGTTGCTTGCATTTTCCACCAAGTCAAGAATTTTGGAAACCGTGGACTCACCAAATTCTTTGGCAACTTGGATTGTAAGAAGGCCGTTAAGATTTATGCATCCGCTCAGAACCTCGCTGCTGACATTAATTTCCCTTGGAACAGATTCGCCAGTTAATGCAGAGGTATCAACCAATGAATGGCCTTCTATGACTTTACCGTCAAGTGGTATCTTTTCACCTGCTTTAACAACTATAATCTCATTTATTGCAACTTCCTCAGGATCTACCGTAACAAGCTCTCCGTTACGCTTAACATTTGCATAATCAGGGCGGATATCCATTAATGAAGATATGGATTTCCTTGAACGGTTAACCGCATAATCCTGAAACATTTCTCCGACCTGATAAAAAAGCATTACGGAAACAGCTTCGGGATACTCCCCGACAAAAAACGCACCGATGGTTGCAATACTCATTAAAAAGTTCTCATCAAATACCTGACCATGCAA
The DNA here is from genome assembly GCF_000421965.1 of Ruminiclostridium papyrosolvens C7. Classification (GTDB taxonomy): domain Bacteria; phylum Bacillota; class Clostridia; order Acetivibrionales; family DSM-1351; genus Ruminiclostridium; species Ruminiclostridium papyrosolvens_A. The sequence goes on from NZ_ATAY01000076.1 coordinate 65,516, forward strand.
AATATTCCTAATAGCTCTCCATAAAACATCTCCACCGATTATAAAATAGGCTGCAAGAAAAAATGCAAGATTCAGATAGGATGGAAATGACACTGCCACCGCAATTATCAGAACCAAAGTTCCTGCACCTATACGGAAAATTTCCTTTTTAGCTTTACTCATAAAAATCTCCTTGTATATACATTAGTCCTTATATTACATTTTTATGGTACAGTCAGGCTCAATTTTTTTTATGATTTTCTGTACTGATGTCATAATATCGTCAAAACTCTCGTCAACTGCATCTATAGTAAGCTTCTGCATCATAAAGTTAACAGTTACACTATTAATACCCTCCAACTTACTGATTTCTCTTTCCATTTTAGAAGCACAGTTTGCGCAGCCTAAATCGTTAAGTCTGTAATTTTTTTTCATATAAATATCCCCCTATTTGTTATTTCTAAAATTATTATTCTTCAATATGCTCAAAACCCTGGTCAATTATTGCTCTTACATGTGAATCGGACAATGAATAGAAAATAGTCTTTCCGTCACGTCTTGATTTAACCAGTTTTGCCTGCTTTAATATTCGCAACTGGTGAGAAATAGCTGACTGACTCATGTTCAGCAGTTGGGCAATATCACAGACACACATTTCTGCTTGAAAAAGAACATACAAAATTTTGATTCTAGTGGTATCACCAAAAATTTTGAAAAGCTCCGCAAGATCATATAACTGAGTCTCTTCAGGCATATGTGACAGTACCTGATCTATTACATCCTTATGCAGACATATATACTCACAGTGTTCAACATCCTTTTCTATATTCATAAAACCTTCCTTTCTTAATACAAGTTAAATGCAGTACTTACATACGTTCATATGAATGATTGTTCATATATAATGATATACCGGCATATTTAGAAAGTCAACCAGAAATTTTCAAAAATAAACCAATTATTTTACATAAAAAGTTGTTGGCAATTGAGCTGTACAAGCCCCAAATGAAATTTGGTTGCATATTATGCAATAAAAAGTTTATTTGGAGTGATTTTTTTGGCTAAATTTCATATCGGAGATATTGTTATCAGAAGGTCATATGGAGGAGACATACTTTTTAGGGTAGTAAACATAAAAACAAACTTTAATGGATTAGAATCCTATGTACTAAGAGGTTTGTCATACAGAATCGAAGCTGACTCACAGGGAGATGACCTTGTCAAGCAGGATACAAGAATAGCGTATACCCGGGCAATAAATGAACTTGACCAGGTAAAAAGAAGCATTGATTGTTGCAGACCTGTATTCAAATCATTTCTATCGAGAATAAAGCATAGGCCGGGTAGAATACTGCATATAGATTCGGCAGAAGATTTTATGAACCAATGTTTGGACTTCTATAAGAAAAGTAAAATCAGCTGTTCAGGTAAATGGGTAAGTGAAAACAGGCAGCCTTCGGTAGTAAAGCAATATCTGGAGGCTTATAAACCGGATATACTGGTTCTGACGGGACATGACGGTTTAAAAAAAGGTGCCAGCAATTACCAATCTTTGGATAGCTATGCTAATTCATCATACTTCATTGAGTCAGTGAAAATTGCCAGAGCATACGAGCCCAATCCTGATAAGTTGTGTATCTTTGCAGGAGCATGTCAGTCATACTTTGAGGCAATTATGCAAGCGGGAGCCAATTTTGCCAGCTCACCCAAAAGAATTCTGATAAATGCATTAGACCCGGCAATTGTTGCACAGAAAGTATCGGTTACAGACAGTTCAGTTATACTTTCATCTAATTCGGTAATAGAACTAACAATAACAGGAAGTGCCGGCATAGGTGGAAAAGATACAAGAGGGCAGATGAGATAAATTGTCAAGTATAGTTCAATTATTATATACAGTAAAAAAAGAGTTTGCGTA